>CAVTYO010000004.1:0-363390 GCA_963738915.1 uncultured Alphaproteobacteria bacterium | reverse complement strand
AAGCTCACGCTCTAGCAGCAGACCCACCGCGCCGAGGCCGCGCGGAGGTCCAGACGAAGAACAGAAGTGGCAAACCGGTCGTCTGAGATAATGACTACCCCATTGAACGAGCGCGTGGCGGAAGGGGTGGAATGTCAACTCGCGCCAATAACGTCGCAATGGCGGGTCTTTTCTAAAGACTACGATCCTCGCCCATATCCTCGTCCATAGACGCAGCCACTCGGTGAATTAGGCCACCACCTTGTCCGCTCACCAACAATGATCGATGATCGGGCAGGGGCAACAATGGAGAGAGCTTGTGGCAAGCGGGACAGTGAAGTGGTTCAATCCGGCGAAGGGATTTGGGTTCATTGAGCCTCAGGGCGGCGGCAAAGACGTATTCGTGCATATCTCCGCCGTGGAGCAGGCAGGTTTGAGCACGCTCAACGAAGGCCAGCACGTCGAATATGAAATGATCACCGATCGCGGCAAGCAGTCCGCCGGAAAACTCAAGGTCAAGTAGCGGGCGCCTTGGCAACGCGACATCATCGTTTAGGTGAGTTCGAACAGGACGGAGCGCCCACTGGTGAGCCGTTGGAACTACTGTGCCAGGATCACGCCGGCGCGTATCTCCTGCCCTATCTGTGTCTATGGCTTGACGGTGCCTGGCTCAATTCGCGAACCGGCGTCGCGATTGGAGCGAAAGTAGTCGGCTGGCAGTTGGTGGAATGAAGGCGCGACGCCTCGCGACCAGACGACCTCCTCGTCGCTCAAGTCGAAGTCGACACAGACTTCGACTTAGCCGCAGACCTCAACGTGGCGCAAACTATCGTCATCTAGGTCGTAAAGTTTTTGCGCGTTGCCTAGTGCGACGCTGAACGCGCGCACGGCGGCAACGCCGGCAATGCCACAATGGGCGTCCCAATTCGGGGTACCATATCGGGCCCGTAACACAATCTGCCGCCCAAGAAAGTTCGCGTCCTTGCCCAGGCTGGCAGTCGTTTCTTGAATTAAAATCTCCGTCAAGGAATCGCCGGAGAGCTTTTGCTTTTCGGCGCCCATGAGGTTGGTCCCTGACTGCGTCAGATTACTCGGTGACGACGGGCAATTTCTCGGTGATGTCTGGATACAAGCGCCCGCATTCCGTAGCCGGAGGCAAAGCCGCCGATGAAGATCATCAGGGCGGTCGCGACAAGAACACTCATCACAAAGTTCCCCATTTGAGCCTGCAGGGAAATGCTGCGGTGCAAATTTGGTTCCTGTGCTATGGCCTTCTCGAGGTGTTTTTTTGCCTTCTTGGCGGCTGACAAAAAAACCGCGCCAAGCGAGGCGCGGGTTTGTGCAGTATGGAGGATTTCACGCCGCCATACGAGCGACGCTGAAATGCGCACAGTTCAGCTAAGGATTTTTGCGGAGCGATTATCAAATAAATTTCTGTTTATGAGTGCGGGCCTCGCGACTCTGCGCCCATTCGATCAGGCACGGCGGTCTCTACAACGTGTGGAAACTCGCGTTCAATCGACTTGCTGCTAGTGCGGCTTTTGCAGCGCCCTGTCACTGTGCGGCTCATAAACACGGTTGCCGCCAGGTCATGAATTAGCAACCGTAAAATTGAAGTATCAACGAAGCAGCCTTGTTGCGTTTGGTTCCCGCATCATACAATCGCGGCGTCAAAGATGGCCAAGAAAACCAACAGACGTCGTGGACCGAGGCGAAGGCGAACGCACGACGCTTGGATTTTAATTGAGGCCGCACGGCACCTTTGCAGCGTTGTGAACCTGTCGACCGATGGCGCGGAACTCAGCTTAAGAGAACTCCAGCCGCTTCCGAAACAGTTTCGGCTGGTGTTTTCCAGGCGAGGCGCTCCCAAAAGCTGCGAACTGGTGTGGCGGCGCGGAAATACGGTCGGCGTCGCGTTCGTGACGTAGGGCGGGACGCATTGGGGGGTCCATGCCGCCCTAGCATCGGTTGCTCGTGCCGAAGTCTGCGGCTAGATTCGGCATCCGGGCCAGTTGGAGTAACGACATGAAGGACGACCTAGCAGCCGCATTCGCAAGGACGTCGGCTCTTGCCACCGTAACATTGCTCACATCTTTGAGCCTTGTGCATGCCGACACGCTCGGCAGATTGCAGGGCTATTGGGCGGCAAAAAGCCTCCAATGCAGCGACGTATTCACGAAGACCGGTACCGAAACCCACTTCGTCAAATTAGAGGGATACAGGAGGCAGGGTCTTATCATCAAGAAAAACAGCGTCGAAGCACAGAATGGAAGCTGCGAGATCATTTCGCACAAGGAATTGGCGAACAGTCTTGCTATCGGAATGACCTGTAAAATGGAAATTATGTTTGACACGCTGGTGGCGCACATACGACTCGACAACAACGACAACGAGCTCGTCCAATTCGATCCCGATTTGCCCGACCTTACGACGACCTATAAGCGATGCCCGATGTGAAAGACTGTCGATACTTGGCGCGGTCTTACGGCCATTTACTCCCGATCTAAGTTGGTCGAGGCCGCGTCCCACCTGCTAGCAAGCATGGCCATGGTCGTAATGCGTGTGGTCAGCAACTATTTCCGCTTCATGACTGACAGCGATGTCGCAGATTTCGTCGACAAGCGTTTCGGCGATTTAGACGCCCGCATTCAATTGATCGTCAGGTCTCACGAGGCTTACCTTGCTGGCAAGACGTGGCCTGAAATTTGACTTACTTGCGCTCACCAAGCCGGCAAGCGCTTACGTCTTTGTTTTGGCAGCGCCGAGGTTATGCTCAAGCTCGCCTAGTCGAACAATTAGTTCGCGCAAATGTTGAACGGCACGATCCATCGCCTCTGGATCGTTCATGCTGTTTTTTACAATGTGTTTTTGGTTTGCAATTGCTTCGCTGAGAGACGCAATCTCTTCCTGAATATCAGCGGCCAGATCTTGTGGCATCGTCCTCCCCAAGGTTTCCCGAAGAAATGCATGCTTTGGCGAAAGGTTCCGGTGGAAGTCCTATGGCTCCCCCGGTTATCCTTCGGCTATGCCCGAGCAGGCACCCAACCGCAAAGACGAGCGCCGTAAGACCGACGCAGAGGTAATCCGCCACGCTGACGAGGCCGCAGCCTCCAAGGCCTATGCGGGTCGCATTATTGCGCTGTTCAACGCCCGCGCAGCCCGGGGCCGACGCCCGGCATTTTTCCCAACTATAAAATGCGCCCTGGTCGCCGAGACGCCGATCGTGCTTTCGGTCTGCCCCGCGTGCCGGACGATCACCGAAACCGACCTACGAAATCTTGACCATCACCCTCTCGGAACAGTCGCGTCGATCATTCCGAAAGTGAGTTGCCAACGGTGTCGGCCGAACGCGCCGTTCGCACGGATTATCGAGATCAGAGCGCCAGGCAACCTCGTCGAGCGGTCCCCTTTCGCGACGTGGGGAATGATGCCGCCGATGGGCAAGACCTAAAGTATTCCTGCCTGTTTTCAGCCCCGTAAAACTTGTGTCGCGCAGGAGATTTGCGATGCCACACCCCAATCAATTTCACGCGCCAGCGCGCCCGCCCATGGTGAGCTGCCCGAAATGCTTTGCGCCCATGCGCGTCAAAACGATTGAGGCCGTGGGGGCCATGATGGCATTCAGTTCATGTGCGACGAATGTGGGATTGAAATCACCGGGACAACAAACGACCGTAACGCGCCGCCTCATAAACGCGTTTTATGATTTATTTAAAGCGCAAGGGGGGCCGCAACCCACGGGGAATTGTGAGACTTTCTTGGCGTGTTCCCCATCGGTTCTTGCACAACAGAGAAATTTTACGGCGGCGGCGTAACTGCGAACTAGCCTGTCTTGAATTGTGACAATAGAGCGTGCCGAGGGGCTGCTTTATGACATTTGCGGATTGACGGAACGAGTTCTGTCACGGAACATTCACACCTCGTCTCGGGTGCGTGAGGGACTTTAGTGATGTGGATGCCAACTCAACAAGAAGCTGTCGAGATGTATGCGCGATTTTTATCGGCCCGTTATGGGCGCACTGCCAGCGCTTCGGCTCGCAAGATGGCGCAATCTTTAGAGCAAAAAGGCGACCGACGCGGCCACGCAATTTGGAGCGATGTCGCCGAAGCCGTCAAGAAGTTCCAGCGCGATAAAAGCGGAACTTTGCGGCATTAGGTGACGAAGAGGCCACCTCAGTGGGCGGCCTCTTTAAATTTGTCCGAGTGTCAGATTTACCAACGTCCACCGCCTCACACGAGGCGGATTATTAGAAGCAATAAGACTGCGCTAATCGTGGCGTTAATTATGCGGCCGATACTGAAAGCGGTAAGGCTGCGCCAAATAAATTGAAACAAAGAGAGAACCACGATTTCGATCGCGTGGTCCGCGATCAAGTAAGACGCTATCCTGCCGGCCCATTTGGTGGCGTTGGAGTGTGTGATGGCCCCGCGTGCGTATTGGAAAGGCTACCTACGCCTTTCGCTCGTTTCCTGTCCCATTCAACTTTTCCCGGCTACGTCAGAGCGAGAAAAAATCCGCTTTCATCAACTCAATAGGCAGACCGGAAATCGCGTTCGCTATCGAAAGGTGGACGAGGATTCAGGCGACGAGGTCGAACAGGCCGACATCATAAAAGGCTATGAGATCGAAAAGGGCCAATACATCCAACTCACGCCCGACGAAATGGAAGCCGCCGCGATTGAGAGCACGCGGATGATCGATATCGAAGAGTTCGTGCCGGGAAAAGAAATCGACGAACTTTATGTGGCCGACCCTTATTACATCGTTCCCGATGGTGAGGTCGGCGCGCAAGCGTTTGCGGTGATCCGCGAAGCTATCAAACAAGAGGGCATGGTCGCATTAGGCCGCGTGGTATTCACCTCGCGCGAACACGTCATCGCCCTTAAACCGCGTGGCAAAGGCATGATGGGAGTGACGCTGCGCTATCCGTACGAGGTCCGCAACGAGAAGGAATATTTCGGCCAAATTCCCGATGAGAAAGTCACGAGGGACATGCTCGATCTGGCCCGGCATATCGTCGAGACAAAAGCCGGCCATTTCCAGCCGACAAAATTTGAGGATCACTACGAAGAGGCGTTAAAGGAACTGCTGAAAAAGAAGCAGCATGGCCAGAAGATTGTTGCCGTGAAAGGCAAAGAGCCCACTAAGGTTATCAATCTCATGGATGCGCTGCGTCGAAGCGCGAAAGCCGAAGCATCGGCTCCGAAGCGCGGACGCAAGCGTGTTGCCGGGCAGACCGAAATGCTTTTCCCGATACAGGGAAAGAAAGCAGCACAGGCCGAGAAAAAGCCCGCGCGCTCAAATGCCCGGAGAAGAAGGGCCAGCTAGGCGTCGCGCCATGTCCGCTTTACTCCAACCGCGGACATTGGCCGGTGCGGTTGGCATGTCCGCTTAGTGCCACAAACGGACATCCCGTGTTCTCTGGCGGGAACTTTATCAGACAAGACGGGTTCTCCCGGCGGAACGAACTGGGAGACTGATATGCCTATCATTTTATGGTTGCTCGGCGTGCCGTTAGGCCTCGTTGTCGTCTTGTGGCTGCTGCACGTCATTTAGTCGGTCAAGCGGCAGGCGAAGGCGCGATGCCTGGAGCTCTGCGGCTAGCTTCCGACCCCTGCGCCATTCGAGCGATAGGCGTAACGTAATTCCGCGCAACCATCTACAATTAGCCGATGCGGCTGAGCATGGCCCGCGCCCCTATGGTCGCAGGCGGGAGCGCAATTCTCTCTCAGCCACAGACGCCTGTAGGTTGGCCGGTTTAGACTTGCCGATTGTCAAAAGACACAGGCGCCTAGCGCGAGTTCTGGAACGTATTGTCCGCGCACAGGTTGTTGTCCGGTCCTTTCTCTCGGGCATATCGAGCTTAAAGGGCTGGCCCCGGCAGTGTGCCGCAATGTCGGAGCGTTATTCTAAATTGTTGGAGCCTGCCGATGAATTCGAAAGCAAATTCTCTCGTGGCTATTTTCGTTAATTTTGTTCGAGCCAATCCAAAAGCGGCGGCAACTTTAGCATTCGAACTTGGCCTGTTGGGGGGCGAGGCCGCAAAGCGCGTCCCGTGGGGCCGCTTAAAAGACGTTTCTCCGGACCTTGTCGCAATCCCAAGGAGGATTTCGAATGCCGCCCTTAAATTAGTGCCGGCTGCTCCCGACCTGCAGCCGCTCGGTTCAACCCGATCGCATAAATCCAAGAAATCACATCGACGCAAATCGGAGAAAGCCAATGGCCAAAAAAGCCAAAAGCACAGTGCTGGGCACGGCAAAGTCTAATCTGCGTCGCATGCAATCGGCCGCGAAAGCAGCCGCAAGTGTTGCCGCAGCGGCGGCCGCCACAGCGGCCGTTGCCTCATTAATGAAAGCGTTCGGCGGCGAAGAAAAAAAGCGAACCGTCACAAAGAAACGGGCCACACCACCGTCCCGCAAAAAGAAACGGCTATAGATCGCCCTCAGACGCCGGTGGTGTTTTCCTCAGCGGAACGAAGAATGGATTTGAACCTTAGCGCCACAAAAGCGTTAGGCAATGTTCACTCTGACAAATATGGAGGCGACAAAAATGCTTTCACGCACTCTGAAAATATTAGGCGTAATGATCGGCGCGGCCGGACTTTGTGTTTTCAGCACAATGGCGTCGGCTGCGGTCGTTTGCAGCGGAAACGTCTGCTGGCACACTCACGAGAGGTACGAATATCCCCCCGAAGCCCGTATCGTTGTCCACGACGACGACTGGAAAGTGGGACCAGACGTCAAAATCCGTGAACATGAAGGGCGCGGGTATTGGCGGGGTGATTCATGGGTCGAAGTAAAATAGTTCAATTGAAATAAAATGCTTTACTAATGCGTTCGCCGCGCGGTGATTAGCTGCGCGGCGAAACTCGTTTAATGGCCCGCGGCAGTGTTCCGTCGCTGGCAGAGCTATTTTGGCGGATCATTATTCTGCGGCCCTCCTGCGCCGGCGCCGCGCAAGCCACCCCGTCACGCCGAGGCCGGTGGCGAACAGCGGGAGAGCCGCCGGAAGCGGAGTGGTGGCAATCGCCTGCGTGCCGCTGAGGAGAGTGCTCTGGATTGTGTTGCCTTTGTCTTGGATTGCTTCCACGTTACCAAATTGCGCGAAGGCGCAGTTTGCATCGTATGAGCCTCCGCCGCCGCCGAAACACAGGAACGTCAGGCGAACCGATATACTCGAAGACTAAGTAGGCATGCGCGGAGGAGGGAGAGCGGAGGTGCCAGTCGACCCCCTTACAACTTGTCCGGTGCCTACCTATTTTTGGGTGTCCATGAGAGGTCTCATGTTTCATAATCGTTGGCTGTTCGCGTTCGCAGCGATCGCTATTGTATTCGCTCTAATCAGCGTTGATGCGCATGCGCGTGTCGGGGGCGGCTTCTCCGCCGGCAGCCGTGGCATGCGCACGTTCTCGCCGCCGCCGGCAACTGGCACAGCACCTTCAGTCGCGCCAATTCAGCGTTCAATGACACAACCCAACAGCGCTTCGCCCATTGGCCAGTCTACCGCCCGTCCTGGGTTGTTTGGTGGCGGTTTGTTCGGTGGGCTTGCTGCCGGCTTCCTCGGTGCAGGTCTATTCGGCCTGCTGTTCGGGCATGGTTTTTTCGGCGGTATGGGGGGATTTGCATCGATCATCGGTCTGCTGTTGCAAATCGTACTTGTCGTCATCGTCGCCCGCCTGATTTTTGCCTGGTGGCAGCGGCGCAATATGCCAGCGCCGGCTTATGCGGGCGCATATCCAGCGGCTGGGCATAGTTTTGACGGTCTCGGTGGCATGTTGGGCGGTGCCAATGCCTCGTCGGCTGGCGGGCCCCTTACCATTGCTAAGTCGGATTATGACGCGTTCGAAAGACTACTCGGCGACATTCAGACCGCTTATTCGAGCGAAGATCTCTCGGCCATGCGCGCAACAGTCACGCCAGAAATGCTGTCTTATTTCTCAGAGCAATTGGCAGGCAATTCTAGCCGCGGTCTCGTCAACCGCGTTACCGATGTGAAGCTGCTCAAGGGAGATTTGGCGGAAGCTTGGCGCGAAGGCGATACCGACTATGCGACCGTGGCCATGCACTTTGCACTCAGGGACAGCATGGTCGAGCGCGCGAGCGGACGCACCGTGGAAGGCGGCGACCCAAGCGAAGTCACGGAATTGTGGACCTTCATGCGCGCCAGTGGCGGCAATTGGCTACTCTCGGCTATTCAGCAGACCTGACATTTTGCGTTTCGTCCGAGGGCTGAGTTGCAGCGATGCGCTTTGCCTCCGATAAGCGTGATTATCGGAAGCGGCTCGTTTCCTGACGACGACCATTCGTACACGGTCAAAGACGAGGAATATGAGAAGTTCGCGCAAATGGTTGCCAAGCGGCGGCAGCATTAGGATCATGACCGCCGTATGACACAGGCAGTGGTGCGCAAAGAGCGTCCGTCGGCCAAGGCGCGCAGGGGGCGTACGCAAAGCGGCCGGCGGCGGGACGCTAACCGAAAAGGCTTATCGTGAGCTGGAAGAGCTGATCGTCACGCTGCGCCTGAAGCCTGGCGAGTTTCTCTCGGAATACGCCCTGTCGAAGAGCTTGAAGATCGGGCGCACGCCGATCCGCGAAGCGTTGCAGCGGCTCGCCCGTGAAGATCTCGTCACGATCTTGCCGCGCAAGGGCATCCTCGTATCCGCAACCGATCCGCGCAAACAATTGCTCGTACTGGAGGTCCGCCGCGAACTTGAACGGCTGGTGTGCCGGCTCGCCGTCCAGCGCGCGACCGAGGCGCAACGGGAGCGATTCCGCGAGATTGCGACCAATATGGATCGCGCCGCCAAGACCAATGACGACATCATGTTCATGCGTCTCGACCGCGAGTTGAACCTGTTGCTCGCCGAGGCTGCGCAGAACGATTACGCAACGCGCGCGATGCGATTTCTGCAAGGCCATTCCCGGCGCTTTTGGTACCTGCACTACAAGCAGGCGGCGGACTTGCCGCTGTGCGCCCGCCTGCACGCCAATCAGGCGCGTGCAGTCGCCGACGGCGACGCGAAGGCGTCGGCCGCGGTGTCGGATCGTCTCATCGATTACGTCGTGACCTTCACGCAAGCCACCGTCACCGGCTACTGACGTTCGCCACGCGCCGCCACCTCAGCTTTACAAGGCCGGGACGCCTCGCTAACATACTCGTGATATATCATTGCTGGTGCGGGGCGCCGCCGTGAAGACCTACGAGGGCAAGCGCGAGATCGACGGCCTCAAAGTCACGGTCGACGGCCGCCCGCTCAGCGAGCACTACGACGTCAAGCAGTTCACGAACTGGGGCTTCGAGTGGACCTACGAAGGACCGAGCCCGCAGCAGCTCGCGCTTGCGATCCTCTACGACCATCTCGGCGACAAGGAACGCGCCATCCGCCTCTCAGAGCCGTTCATGAAAAAAGTGATCGCCAATCTCGACAATGATTGGACGCTGACAAGCGAGGAGATCGATCGCGCGATTCTAGCCCTCGCTTGAATCTCGCCGGCATGCCGACAAAAAACTCACAAGGGCCCAAGGAATCCAATGAGCCCGCAAACAGGAAACGCTCCAGGGAGGAGACATTATGCGAAGCCTCACACGCCTTAGTGCGCCCATGTTCGGCCTTCGCGGATCGGCATCGCGGGCATCGGCCTTGCGCCAGCTTCGGCGCAAGAGATGGTCAAGCTCGGAGAAATCGAGGCGCAGACCGGCGCGCTCAACACCTACGGCTGGATGTCGTCGCAAGGCGTGCGCATGGCGGTGGACGAGATCAACAAAGCCGGCGGCTTCGCCGTTGCCGGCAAGAACTACAAGCTCGCAGCTCCTCAATCCCGACACCCAGGGCAATCCGCAGCAGGCCCTGATCGAGCTCAAGAAGATGCTCGAACAGGAGCACGTCAAATACGTGTTCGGGCCGTTCCTGACCAACGTCTACAAGGGCATCGCGCCCTACGCGCAGGGCAACAACGGCAAATTCCTGATGATCGGCGGCGCCACCGCGATCCACTTCGATCTTGGCAAGCCGAACAACGACTACCTGATGCGCAGCTGGAACTGGGACGCCGGCCCGTCCGGCTTCGGCTCGCTGATGGTGCAGAACCTCAAGAGCCGCGGCGCCAAGAAGGTCGCGATGCTGATGCAGAACGACGCCTTCGGACACGTCGCGCGCGACATCTACGCGCCGCTGTTCAAGGACGCCGGCATCGCGTTCGACGAGGAATGGTTCGAGCCGGGCACCACGGACTTCTCCAGCGTGCTCGCCAAGATCGCCGCCGGCAAGCCCGACTATCTGTTCCCCGGCTACACCGACGCCGTGCTCTACGACATCGTGCGTCAGGCGACCGAAGTCGGCATCAACAAGTTCTGGCTGGTGCGCGGCTCGCTCGGCCCCGGCGCTGAAGAACAAGGACGCCATCGACGAGTACGTCATCTACATCCCGAAATATTTCGAGGAAGCGGAAAAGACGCGAGCCGAAGGTCAAGGCCTTCGTCGCCGCCTACAAGGCCTTCTACAAGACCAAGTTCCCCTACGACCAGGCGCCGCTGTGCTCGTCGTCCGTGCTACGACCACGTCTTACATGCTGGTCGAGGCGATGAAGAAGGCCGGCACAGTGGACGACGTCGCCAAGGTCAAGCAGGCGCTGATGTCGATCACCTATAACGGCATCTGGAACATCCGCTTCGACAAGACCGGCGAGGCCGTGTTCGACTTCGACGTCGTCGACATCAAGAAGGGCGGCAAGATCGAAGTGACGCATATTGCGCCGAAGTGACGGCGCGGTAGGCGCCCGTGGTACAGCTCGTCGTCGGGCAGCTGCTGAACGGCAGTCATCGTCGGCACGCTGTACGGGATCATCGCGCTCGGGGTGACGCTGACCTTCGGCATCACCGGGATCGTCAATTTCGCGCTCGGCGCGTTCATGGCGATCGGCGCCTATCTCGGCTGGTACCTCACGGACGAAATCGGCATCGCCTATCCGCTGGCGGTGCCGATTGCCGTGGTCGGGAACGGCGCTGTTCGGTCTGGTGGCCGATCAACTGCTGTTCCGCTTCACGCGCAATAATCTGATCAACGGCCTCATCGTCTCGATCGGCCTGATCTCGGTGATCCAAGGCGTCCTGCTGATGCTGTGGACCACCACGCCGAAGAACATGCACTACGTGCTGCCCGGCGTGCTCAATCTCGACTGGTTCATCGTGCCGAAGATGAAGGCCGTGGTGTTCGTGGTCCTGCTGGTGGTGATCCTCTCGACCTATGCGGCGCTCACCCGCACCTGGGCGGGCCGCGCCGCCTACGCCTTCGCGCAAGCGCCCGAGGCCGCGACCCTGATGGGCGTGCGGACCCGCCTGTTGCAGACCGGCGTCGTCGTCTATTCGACGGCGCTCGCCGGTCTCGGCGGCGCGCTCTATGCGAGCCTCTATTCGCTCGAGGTGTCTTTGGGCTCGAGCTACATCCTCAAAGGCGTCGAGGCGGCCATCCTCGCCGGCATCGGCAGCGTGATGGGCTCGTTGGTCGGCGGCATCGTGCTCGGTGTCACCGAAGCGGTCGGCTCGCTCTATTTTCCGCAGGCCTATCGCGATGCCTATGGCCTGGTGTTCCTGGTGCTGATCCTGCTGCTGCGGCCGGCCGGTTTGTTCGGAGGCCGCCGATGAGGGCGGAGCTGCTTTGGCTGCCGCTGTTTGCCGTGCCTCTCGTGTTCCACAACGAGGTTGCGCTGACCATCCTCATCTTCACGTTCATCCTCGGCATCCTCGCGGTCAGCTTCAATCTGATCTTCGGCTATACCGGCCAGCTCTCGATGTTTCACGCCGCCGCCTTCGGCATCGCGGCCTATGCGACCCATCTGTCGATGGCGCATCTCGGCGTCTCCTTCTGGATCGGCGCTTTGATCGCGATCCTGGTCGTGACCGCGAATTTCGCTCGTGGTCGGCACGATCTGCTTTCGGTTCCGGCTGAAGGAATTCTATTTCGCCATCGTGACGCTGGCGTTTTCCGAGATCGCGCGGCTGATCATCCTGAACTGGAGCAGCTTCACCAACGGCACGCTCGGCATCAACCTCACCGACAAGCCGACGCTGTGGATTCCCGGGCAGCGGCCTGGTGCCCGTCGAGGGCACGCGCATGTGGTATTACCTGATCGCTGGTCGCGCTGATCGCTGAGCGTGTTCGTCTGCACGCGCGTCGTGCATTCCTGGATGGGCCGCTGCTTCGCGGCGATTCGCCTCAACGACGAGCTTGCCGATACGCTCGGCATCAATGTCTTCCGCTACAAGCTGACGTCGTTCCTGATCGGCAACGCCGGCGCCGCGGTCGCCGGCGCGCTATACGCCTATCTACATCAGCTATGTCGAGCCCAATTACCTGTCGATCGAGCAGTCGCTCGCCATCATCGCGATGGTCCTGCTCGGCGGACGCCAGCCGGTGGCCGGTCCGATACTCGGCGCGTTCGTGCTCACCGCGCTGCCGCACGTCATCGAGTTCTCGGCCGAGGTGCGCATTCTCGTCTACGGCCTGATCCTCATCCTCACCATCCTGTTGATGCCGCGCGGCATCATGGGCGTGCTGACCGGGCGGCGTCATGTTCTTTGAAGTCAGCAACCTCACCAAACGGTTCGGCGGCTTGACCGCGGTGTCCGACATCTCCTTTTCGATCGCGCGCGGCGAAATCGTCGGCGTGTTCGGCCCCAACGGTTCCGGCAAGACGACTCTGCTCAACCTGATCGCCGGCCTCTATCCGCCGACCGAGGGCAGGCTGGTGTGGAAGGACCGGCCGCTCGAAGGGCGCAGGCCGCATGAAGTGGCGGAACTCGGCATCGTCAAGACGTTTCAAAACCCGCAGCTCTTCGAGGAGCTGAGCGTGACCGAACACGTATGGATCGCCGCGCATTTGCGTCTCAAGCGCAATCTCGGCATGGGCCGCATCGCCACGCTGTTTACGCCCGCGCGCCACGATCGAACGCTGCGCGAGCAGGTCGATCGAGTGCTGCGGCTGTGCCGGCTCACCGAAGTGCGCGACGAGCCGGCCGCGAGCCTGTCCTACGGCAACGAGAAAATGCTCGGCGTCGCCATGGCTCTGATGTGCGAACCAGAGCTGCTGCTGCTTGATGAGCCGACCACCGGCCTCGGTCACGACGAGATCCAGAACCTCGACGGGGTGCTGCGTGACCTGCGCGCACACGGCACGACCCTGTGCATCATCGACCACAAAGTCGGGTTTCTCGGCGGGCTCGCCGACCGCGCCATCGCTATGCATCACGGCAGCAAGATCGCCGAAGGGCCGCCGGCGGCGGTCCTCGACGACGCAGCCGTGATCGAAGCCTATCTCGGCCGTCGCGCATGCTTAAGCTCGAGACCATCAGCGTGCAGTACGGCAAGCGCCCGGTGTTGCGCGACGTCTCGCTTTCGGTCGGCGCCGGCGAGATCGTCGCGCTGGTCGGCGCCAATGCCGCCGGCAAGACCACGACGCTGCGTACGATCATGGGTCTCAAAGAGCCGGCAACCGGCGCCATCCACTTCAACGGCGAGGACGTAACGCGACTATCGACGGTTGAGCGCGTACGCCGGGGGCTCGCGCTGTCGCCCGAGGGGCGGCAGATCTTCCCGAAATTCAGTGTCCAAGAAAATTTGCTGATGGGCGGCTACCACCGCGCCGACCGCAATCGCCTGGACGGCGACATCGCTCGCGTCTGCGGCATGTTTCCGCGGCTCGCCGAACGTCGCAGCCAGCGGGCGGGCTCCATGTCGGGCGGCGAACAGCAGATGCTGGCGATCGGCCGCGCGTTAATCTCGCGGCCGCGCTGCCTTCTGCTCGATGAGCCGACCTTGGGCCTCGCGCCGATCATCGTCGAGGAAATCGGCAGCATCGTGCGCCAGCTTGCCAAAGAGCGGCATGACGATCCTGCTCGCCGAGCAGAATGCCGTCATGGCGTTGGGCGTCGCTGGCCGGGCCTATGTGCTCGAACTCAGGCCGCATCTCGCTCGAAGGCGAGGCTGCGGCGCTCAAGGAAGCCGCCGAGGTGCGCAAGCTCTATCTCGGAGCTTGACGATCTTGTCGCGGGTTGATTTGCCCGCGGTTCTGGCTTGTGATATATCAGAGAGGCGATGAGCCAGGGCGCCGCCTTCAGCCCTGACGAGGCAAATCATGACGCCCGAGCAAGTCCTTTCGCTAAAGCCCCGGTTTCTCACGCAAAAACAGCGCGAATTCTATTTCGAGAATGGCTACATTTTGCTCGAGAAGGTCCTCCCTGATAGCTGGGTCGAACGATTGCGGGCGGCGACCGACGAGATGGTCGACAAGAGCCGTCAGGTGACCAAATCCGACGACGTCTGGGACATCGACCGCGGTCACACGCCGGAGAACCCGCGGCTGCGCCGGCTGTCCAGCATGAACGATCACCACCCGACGTTCTGGGAATACGCCTCGGCGCCGAATTCGCCGCTGCCCGATGCCATCGCCGACCTGGTCGGGCCGGACGTGAAATTCCACCAGTCGAAGCTCAACTTCAAATGGTCGAAGGGCGGCGACGAGGTGAAGTGGCACCAGGACATCTCGTTCTGGCCGCACACGAATTACAGCCCGTGCACCGCCGGCACCTACATCTTCGACTGCAACGCCGAGCAAGGCCCGCTCGGCGTTTTGCCGGGCAGCCACAACGGACCCGTCGTCAACCAGTACAACAACAACGACCAATGGGTCGGCTGCCTACGCCCGGAAGACGCCGCCGATATTGACATGAGCAAGGTCGTCTTTCTGGAAGGGCCGGCCGGCTCGATCACGATCCACAATTGCCGGACCTTGCACTATTCCAAGGCGAACTGGTCCGAAATCCCGCGGCCGCTGCTGCTCAATGTCTTTTCGGCGGCGGACGCCATGCCCTACACCTACAACCCACTACCCTCGAAGTATTACGGCGCCATCGTGCGCGGCAAGCCGGCGCGCTGGGCCTATCATGACCCGCGGCCGTGCCTGCTGCCGCCCGATTGGTCCGGCGGCTACACTTCGATCTTCGCGCTGCAGCAGGAAGAAGATTGGAAAAAGGATCGTCCCCAGGCCGCGGCGGCCATGTAACGGGCCATGTAGGGACGAAGGAGCTTCAAATGATCACCGAACGGCAAGCGGTGCATAAGTTCGTCATGCGACCGCCGTGTTCATGGTGATCGCTATGTGGATTTTCCCCGAAGCCAGCGGCAAAAAGCGCGTGCCGAAATCGTGACGGTTTTGCCGGTCAGCCGGCGGCGTGAGGCGCAATGAGCGCACAATCCGTATCGACCGACCGGCGCGCGCAGCTCGTGCTTAATGCCGACGTGCTTGTTGTTGGTGCCGGTGCCGCCGGTGTTGCCGCCGCCGTCACCGCCGCGCGGCAGGGGCTGAAAGTCACGCTGCTTGAGCGCTACGGCTTTTGCGGCGGCGGCGCCGTGGCCGGCCTCTCCGGCACGATTTGCGGCATGTACGAGGCGAGCGACGACCCGGATGCACCGCCCAGACAAGTGGTGCACGGCTTCCTCGACGAGTTTGCCGGCAACATGACCGGGCGGGGCGGCCTGACCCCGCCGGTCCGCTACGGCAAGACATTCACACGCGTGCACGACCCGTTGGTCTGGCGCGAAACCGCCGACGCCATGCTGCGTGAGGCCGGGGTCCATGTCCTTCTCCACACCACGGTAACCGGCGTGCTGACCGAAGGCGGGGAAAAAGTCGACGGCGTCGCCGCCTACACCAAGCAAGGCCGCCTGTCAGTGCGCGCCAAAGTGACGATCGACGCTAGCGGCGACGCCGACGTCGCGGCGATGGCCGGGCTGCCGACCTTCATGGGTCAGGACGGCAAGGTGCAAAACCCGACGATGATCTTCCGCCTTGGCGGCGTCGACACCGAGCGATTCCTCACCGCCTATGGCTCTGACTCGATCATGGGCCGCGACGTCACCGACCTCATTCTGCGCCTGCACAACAGCGCCGAATACCGCCTGCCGCGCGCCAAGATATTTCTGTTTCCGACGCCGCGGCCAAACGAGCTGTTGTGCAACTGCACCCGCGTTATCGGACGCGACGGGCGCGAGCTCAATCCGCTGCTCATCGAAGACCTCACCGAGGCTGAGATCGAAGGCCGTTTGCAGGTGCGCGAATACGCGCGCTTCTTCAAGCACCATCTTGCGGGCTGCGAGGACGCTTACGTCAACGACACCGGGGTCCAGGTCGGTGTGCGCCAGACGCGGCAGATCCTGGGCCGCGCCACGCTGCGCAACACGGACGTCACGCGCGGCGCCAAATTTGGCACCGGCATTGCTCGCTCGCCTTGGCCGATCGAGCTGCACAGTGGCGACAAGCCGCGGCTCGTTTGGCTGACCAACGACTACTATGAAGTCCCGCTGGAATGCTTTGTGCCTGAGCGCGGGGAGGGGCTGTTCGCCGCCGGGCGCTGCCTCTCGGCCGAACACGAGGCCATGGCCTCCGCCCGCGTGACCGCACAGTGCTTTTCCTATGGTCACGCCATTGGGCATGCGGCCGCGATTGCAGTCAAAGAAAATCTTGCGCCGGGCGCCGTCGAGGCCGTCGACGTGCGCGAGCGCCTCAATCGCGATGGCGCGGGACTTTAATTGGCCATATCGTCATGTCTGCCGAACGAGCCATTGGAGGAAAACTGTGACAAAGGCCCTTTCCAGTTCAGCGGTGGATAGCTATCGCCGCGACGGCTACTACTTTCCTGCGCCCGCGCTCACGATGGCTGAGGTGGGGCACTACAGAGATTGTCTCGAAAGGCACGAGGCCAAGACCGGAGCGCCGCTGCAAGGCAATTGGCGCCACAAAGCCCACTTGCTTTTCACCTGGGTCGACGAGCTCGTCCACCACCCGAAGATCGTCGATGCCGCCGAAGACATTCTTGGACCCGATCTCCTGTGTTGGACGACTAATTTCTTTATCAAGGAAGCCAACAGCCCTGGCTTCGTATCCTGGCACCAGGACGCATTTTATTGGGGTCTCAGCAAGGACTCAGTCATGACCGCCTGGGTGGCGCTTTCCCCCGCCAATCTCGAAAGTGGCTGTATGAAGTTTCTTCCGGGCTCGCAGACGCAAAACCACCTGCAGCACGTCGACACGTTCCACAAAGATAATCTGCTGTCGCGTGGACAAGAGATCGCCGTCAAGGTGGATGGAGAAAAAACGGTCGATTGCATCCTGGAGCCGGGCGAAATGTCGCTCCACCACGTCAAAGTCGTCCATGGTTCGGAGCCTAACCGTTCAAACGATAGGCGTATCGGATTGGCGATTCGCTATATCCCCACCGATGTCACGCAGTTGAAGGTGCGAGATTCGGCGATGCTCGTGCGTGGCGTGGACCGTTACGGGAACTTCGACCACGAACCGCGCCCAAAGCGTGACCTCGATGACGCGGCGCTCGCCGCACATACAGATGCTGTCAACCGGCAGGTGAAGGCGCTCTATTCAGGCACGGACAAGCAGGCGTTTCGCGCTTAAACGAGGCCGCCTATGACCCTCGGCAACATGCGCGCTAACCGCGTACAACGCTGGCAGTCTATTGCAGCGGGCGAGGCTGCAATTACGACGCGATCGTAGATGTAAGTCGCTATCCCGATTGGTTTCCGGTGCCCTCGTTCGGATCATGCATGGTCTGTTCGGTATGCGGCGCAAAAGGCGCAGATGGGACATCGCCTAGTGCGCCGCACATGTCCTTTTGACCTAAGGCGGACACTTGCCGTGGCACGAATGCCGAAATTCGCATAGGATGGGGCATGATCTACCAACAATAATTCCGCGAGCGGAATCAGTATTCATCATGGTTTATTTACAAAGACTGGTCGCTCGTGGTCGGTCCACTTCTGATATATCCCCACACCACTTGATCAATTCGGTGGGTATGGCCATTGCGCTCGGCATCGCCTATTTCATGTCGGCGCGCCTTAGTCTTTACTTCCTCACTAAACCCGATGGGGTTGCCGTTTTCTGGCCGGCCGCGGGGGTTTCTACCGGCGTGCTGATCAGCATTGGGCCGCGAGCACGATTGCCGGTGATCGCTGGCACGATGGCCGCAACCGTCGCAGCCAATCTTCTCGGCGATCGCAACATCTGGAGCACCATCGTTTTTGCCCTGAGCAACGCTATAGAAGCCATGGTTATGGCTGCGCTCATCGAACGGTATTTCGACCAGCCGTTCAGCCTGGACAGGCTGCGTAACGTCGTTGGACTGCTTGCGGCGGCGATCGTCGCAACTGCCATTTCTGGGATTGTTGGAACATTGGGCTTCCGGTTATTCCACAGTTCGCCCACATCTTTTCTGACAGTCTGGCACCATTGGTTTCTGTCCGACGCCATCGGCATTGTCACGGTTGCGCCGCTCTTGATCGGGCTGTTTGCCGCGCTGCGCGATCCGCCGCCGGCCAACGAAATCAGTGAAGGCGCCGCGATGTTGGTCCTGCTCGTCATTGCGAGCGGGATCATCGTTTTGTTGCCGCGGGAGCCATGGATGGCCGTACTACCTGCCGGGCTGTTTTTCCCCTTGCTGTTGTGGGTGACGGCACGCTGCAGGCCGGTCTTCGCTGCCGCCGCAGCATTCGTCGTTACGCTGATGCTTGTTTGGACCACAACATTCGGCATCGGTATTCTCGGCGATCCAACCCTTTCGGTTACGGAGCGAATAATTGTTGCTCAAGCGAGCATCCTGACAGCCTCGTTCTGCGCATTGGTTCTTGCGGCATTGTTCGCAGAGCGAAAGGCGAACGAGGTTCACCTCGCCCACTCAAACATGATGCTCGAACGCGAGCGGGACAACAAATTGATGAATATGCAGGCTATGACGCGCGCGATGGCTCACGAGCTGAAGCAGCCCTTGACAGCAATCTCGGCAAACAGCGAGGCCGTGCAACTGTTTCTTAGTCAAAGCAAGCCCAGTCAGAAGGAGATGGAATTGGCTTTGGACAGCATCGTCGAGGACAGTCACCGTGCTGGCCAAATATTAGACGACATTCGTGCCTTGTTTTTTAAATCCGACAGCGGACGCGAGGCTGTCGATGTGAACGAAATTGCTTCTCGCGTATTGCGCATTTTACGCGGAGAGCTGAAGGCTCACGGTGTCGCGAGCCATGTTGAACTTGCCTCCGATTTACCGCTTGTCATGGGCCACAAGGGCCAAATGCAGGAGGTCCTGATAAACCTGGTCCAGAATGCAATTGAGGCTATGAAGGCTGTCAACGCAGGCCACAGGAGACTTTCGTTGAGAACAGAGCGGCTCGGCGACGATGCCATTGCTGTTGAGGTTAAGGATTCCGGACCGGGAATTCATTCGGCAAACCTGGCCGGCGTATTTGATGCGTTTTTCACGACAAAATTACACGGAACCGGACTTGGATTGGCCATTTGCCGCATGATTATCGAGCGTCACGGCGGCCACCTGTCCGCGTCGTCGGACGGTACACACGGGGCGCTATTTCAGTTCGTTTTGCCCACGCGTGACGCCTTGGCGGAGAATGCTCCGACGTTAAACTAGTCGGCGGCGAGGGCGAGCGTTGCCGGCTACCCAAAGCGGACATGACCGGGTAAAGGCCCAAATCCTTTGACCAGCGAACGCGTTCGAACCGGCGTCTCGCCTACGGGCGGACGCGGATGACGGTCTTTCCTGCGCGGCGCTCCCTCGCATTGAAGGTGGCGACGGCATCGTCGAGGGCCGAGACTGTGCCGATGTTCGTCCGCAGCCGAGTCGCCCGACGCCCGCTAATGCATCAAGTGTCCAAGCCATCCTCCTGCAGCATTCGCCACCGCAAGCAGAGTCCCGGTGAGCGCGATACACTGCACGAGTTGTTTTCCTGTTTCAGCGCCTGCCGACTTAACCGCTTCCGAAATAAAAACATCGGCCTGCTTGGCACCATAGACGCCCGCGCGCGCAAGTTGGGTCCATAGTCGCTCACCGATGGCTTTAAGGACCGTTGCCGCTACTTGGGCTTCACTTGTATCAGACGGAGTAGGCGGTTGGGCCTTTAGCACTTCTAGTGCGCGTTGGATTGACTTGCGATCACTGTCATCAAATGAAACGCCTTCAATTGGTCCCGAGCATCGCGAAGCTGTTTGCGGCTTAGTCTGGTCTCGCGCGCAAACCGGCGATGTTCGCGATATATTTCATTAGCCCCACCTTGGAGTTGCTGTGCTCCCTGTTCCAGCACTGTTTCAATGAAGCTACCGGATATCCCGCGCACGGTTTCTCTATTTTCGATTTCACGAATAGAGCGCTTGTATTGCTCAAGCCTGCCCGCAAGCAGTGGCCTAATCGCGTTGTAGAAGTCGTTGATAGTCGGGTCGTCAGCCATAGTGCATCTCCCGGCGAACTCGAACTGCCACAGCATGACAGGCGGCGTTAGCGCCCAGCGCCGAGCGGTGTACGCCGTGCGCCTACGGCCTTGCCAAGCCGTTTTCGCCTTCTTCGCAAAGTAAATGTGCGCTTGACTTCAATTCTCGGACCCAAGTTTGGACCCAACCCGCCGAATACGCGCGGCTAAACTGCGAGGTGTTCTAACCATCATGGGTTTTGCCAAGTGGGTACGAAGGCAAGCCGCCACAATTCTCCTGCACTTTCAACTTGACTGGCGGAAGGGGTGAGATTCGAACTCACGGTACCCTTGCGGGCACGCCGGTTTTCAAGACCGGTGCCTTAAACCACTCGGCCACCCTTCCGTCCCTCGGCAAGTCGCGCCGAACAAGCCTAACCGAATTGGCTGAATCAAAGCCTGCTTGCAAGCCTTGTGTCCCTCGGTTACTCAGGCGGCCCTCGACCGGGGTGGGCCAAGCGGCGGAAATGGAACTGTTTTTTCACCATCTCATCGCGCTTGCCATGTCCTTTCGCGCCAAGGCGCGGTATTATCGGCGCTTCGTCAACGGGGGTTGAGCCGGCCGTATGGGTTTTCGGGGGGTTTCCGAACCGTTGCCGCGTGTGCGTGCCGCTGTGCGTCTGACAGCGCTCGGGCTTGGCTGCCTGGCGCTGGCGAACTGCTCAAGCGGCCTCTCCAGCAAGGTCGATCCGCGCTATGGCGTCCTGTCCAGCGCTCGCGTCGTCGACCCGGGGCAGGACGTGCCGAAAGGCGGCGGGGTTTACCGGGTCGGTGCGCCTTACGTGATTGCCGGCCGCACTTACGTCCCGCAAGAGGACAGTCATTATTCCGATGTCGGCCTTGCCTCGTGGTACGGCGACGATTTCCACGGCCGCTATACCGCCAACGGCGAAATCTTCGACATGAATGCGATCACGGCGGCGCATCCGACGCTGCCGCTGCCTTGCTACGTGCGCGTCACCAATCTGCGCAACCAGCGTTCGATCGTGGTCCGGGTCAACGACCGCGGCCCTTATGTCGGTAACCGCGTCATCGACCTCTCGGTGCGCACGGCCAAGCTGCTCGGCTTCTACGGTGAGGGCGTGGCCAAGGTGAAGGTCGAGTATGTCGGGCGCGCCCCGCTCGCCGGCTCCGACGACCGCAAGCTTGAAGCGACATTGCGCGAAGGCACGCCGGCGGCGGGCGTGCAGGTTGCCTCGGCGCAACCTTTCGTCCCGGCGGTATTCGATTCGCGTCCGCTCAAACAGCTGGGTTCGGCGGTTCCCTCGCCGCCCGAGCGCCCGTATCGGCTGGGCGAGGGCGCTCGCGAAGTCGCCGCTGTCCAGCGCGCCGAGCCTGTAGCGATGGCGCGGGCCGAAGCTCCGGCCGAGCCCGTCCACAGCATGGGCGCGCCGCTGACGTCGCCGGTTTCCGCCTATGCGCCCGTGCGCTATGATGCCGGCGCCGCGGCGATGAGCGGCCGCGGACTGTACTAAGCCTTACTTCCGCCGCCAAAAGCCGCATTTGCTGCCGAGAACAGGGCCGCGCGTGACTGCGCCGTCCGGACGAATTTCGATGAACATTTACCGCCAGATTTTGCCCGCCTTGCTGGCTGCCGCGCTGGCCGCCGGCCCCGCCATCGCCGCCAAGGACAACGCCGCGCCGCCCGCAAAAAAAGCGGCGGCGCCCGCGGTCAAAAAGGACGAAGTCGGCATCACCGCGCCGCACGCCATTTTGATCGACGCGGAAAACGGCAACGTGCTCTACGAGCGCAACCCCGATCAGCTCATTTTCCCGGCGAGCCTCGCCAAGCTGATGACGGTCGAATACGTCTTCAACGAGCTCAAGCAGGGCCGGCTCAAGCTCAGCGACGAATTCCCGATCAGCGAAAATGCCTGGCGCAAGGGCGGCGCGCCGTCGCACTCCTCGACGATGTACGCCGAACTCAACAGCAAGGTCAGCGTCGAGAACCTGCTGCGCGGCGCCATCATCCAATCCGGCAACGACGCCTGCATCGCGCTCGCCGAGGGCATCGCCGGCAGCGAAACCGAGTTCGCCGCCAAGCTGACGCAGCGCGCGCGTGAAATCGGTCTTGCCAAATCGGTGTTCACCAATTCGAACGGGCTGCCCGATCCGGGGACGAAGGTAACGACGCGCGAACTCGCCACGCTCGCGCGCGACATCATCCTGAATTATCCGGAATATTACGCCATCTTCGGCGAACGCGAGTTCACCTGGAACAAGATAAGGCAGCAGAACCGCGATCCGCTCATCGGTGTCGTCGACGGCGCCGACGGGCTCAAGACCGGCTTCACCAAGGAGGCGGGCTACGGCCTGGTCGGCTCGGCCAAGCAGAACGACGTGCGCCTCATCGTCGTCGTCAACGGCGAGAAATCCGCCAAGGAACGCGCCGACGAAGCCAAGAAACTGCTGGAATGGGGCTTCCACAATTTCGAGCGGCGCGTGCTCTTTGCCGAGGGACAGACCATCGGCTACGCCAAGGTGTTCGGCGGTTCGACCGGCTCCGTGCCGCTGGTGGCGACCGGGCTGGTGCGCATCATGGTGCCCAAGGCCGGCGGCGATAAGATCGTCGCGCGCATCGTCTATACCGGGCCGGTGCCGGCGCCGGTCGCGCAAGGAACCTCCATCGGCAAGGTCAAGGTCTGGCGCAACGACAATCTGGTGCTCGAACAGCCGCTCCAGGCCGCCAACAGCGTCGGCAAAGGCAATATCTCGCAGCGTGCCGTCGACGGCGTCAGCGAATTGATGATCGGCCTGTTCCGCGCCGGAGCCGAGCGGCTATGATCGGCTAGATGCGCGGATATTTCATCACCTTCGAGGGCGGCGAGGGCAGCGGCAAGTCGACGCATGCGCGCCTGCTCGGCGAGCGGCTCAGGACCGTCGGCATCGATCCGGTGATCACCCGCGAGCCGGGCGGCTCGCCCGGCGCCGAGATCATCCGGCACATTCTGCTCTCGGGCCTCGCCAAGCCGCTTGGGCCCGAAACGGAAGCGATCTTGTTCGCCGCGGCGCGCGACGACCATCTGCGCACCGTGATCCGCCCGGCGATCGCCGCCGGCAGGTGGGTGATTTGCGACCGCTTCATCGATTCAACGCGGGTCTATCAGGGCGCCGTCGGCCACGTCGACCCGCGGCTGATCCGCAGCCTCGAGCGCGTCACCGTCGGCGGCGCCGTCCCTGACCTCACCTTCATTCTCGACGTGCCGGCAACCGTCGGTCTCGCGCGCGCCAAGCGGCGGCGCGGTGAGGGCGATGCCGATCGCTTCGAAGGCGAGGCAATCGAATTTCACGGGCAGCTGCGCAGCGCCTACCGCGCGCTGGCCGAACTCGAACCAAAGCGCTGCGTTATCATCGACGGCCGCGCGCCCAAAGATGTCGTCGCCGAGTGTATCTGGGCGATCGTGCAGCAACGCCTACATCCCGGACTCGCCGGTCTTGCCGAAGCGGTGGCGCCATGAGCGATGAACCCGACGACGTCGAAAGCCCGCCGCCGCGCGAAACCGTGACCCTGTTCGGCCAGGATCAAGCCGAGCAGACGCTGCTCGACGCATACAAAAGCGGGCGCATCCCGCACGCCTGGCTGATCGGCGGCGAACCCGGCATCGGCAAGGCGACGCTCACTTACCGCATGGCGCGTTTTGTCCTCGCCCATCCCGATCCGGCCTCACCTGCGGTTCAGAAGGCGGCCTCGCTCGCGCTGGTTGCCGATCATCCGGTTGCCCGGCGCGTCGCCGCGCAGGCACACGGCGATCTTCTGGTGCTCGAACGTACCCTCAATGACAAGGGCAAATTACGTCAGGATATTGCGGTCGACGACATCCGCCGTTCGGTCGGATTTTTCGGTGCTACCGCGAGTGAGGGCGGCTGGCGCGTCGCCATTGTCGATGCCGTGGACGAACTCAACCGTGCCGGCGCCAACGCACTCTTGAAAGTACTGGAAGAGCCGCCCGCGCGTGCGCTGCTGCTGCTGGTGAGCCACGCACCCGGGCGCGTGCTGCCGACAATCCGCTCACGCTGCCGGCGGCTGTTGCTGCGCCCGCTGGACGCGGACGATGTCGTCCGCGCGGTAGCCGCCGCCACGGGGCGCGCCGCCGACGACGCCGAGATCGAAGCGGCTGCGGCCGCGGCAGACGGCAACGTTGCCCGCGCCTTTGCGCTGCTCGATGCCAAGGCGCTGGCGCTGCGCCAGCGTGTGCTCGACCTCCTGGCGCAGTTGCCCGAGCCCGACCCGCGCGCCTTGCACGCGCTCGGCGATGCGCTCGGCGGCAGCGAGCCGCAAACGCTGGCGCGCTTCATCGACATGGTCAACGCCTGGCTGTCGCGGCAGCTCGAAAGCGGCGGGCAGCCCAAGCAGCGCATGAATGCGCTGGCGCTCGCCTGGGACAAGATCAATCGCGCGGCGCGCGATGCCGAGGCTTATAATCTCGAGCGCAAGCCGCTGGTCTTTTCCGTGTTCGGGACGCTTGCGGAGACAACGCGCGGCTAACGAGTCACCGCTGGCGCGCCTGCCACATCGCCGTCACCATCCAGCCGGTCGAAATACCGACGAAGCTTCCGGCGACGATGTCGCTGAGAAAATGATAATTGGCGCCGATCAGCCCCACCGCAACGGCAAGGGCCACCAGTGCGTAAAGCGCGCGGAATTTCGGATAGGCGAGCCACAGCACCGTAAGCACCGCGCTGGTCAGCGCCATGTGCCCGGACGGAAACGACATATACCCGCGGCCGCCGTGGAAAAAATTGAATCCATAGACGCCGTCATGGATGAACGAGGGATTGTTCTCGATCCAGGTGTCCGGCCAGGTTCGGCCAAAGGCAAATTTGAGCAGGCTCTTGGTGGCGTCGGCGACGATCGCGCTGATGCTGCAAAGCAGTGCCGTTACTTCGATTTTGCGCATGCGCCGCGCCGCAACGGAAAGGACGCACAGGCCAATCAGGACAAAAGCAATCACCGCCGCCGGCATGAACGGGTCGGGGATATGCGTGAGGTCGGAATAGGTGCGGTGCCGGATCAGGCGCCCGTCGGCGAACAGCGACAACGGGCGGTCGATCCACTGATAGGCGATGACGCAGGCAAGGGCCGCCGCAGCGAACCCCGCCAGCCACTTTTGGATCGCCGTCATGTCGACTGCCCGGCCGGCGGCCTGCCGATCGGACCCGCGCCGTATCGCTCGAGCGCTGCCAGCGCGCTGCTCAGCACCGAACGGACACGTTCGGCGGAGTTTGCCGTCACCATGCTCGGGTCGAGATAGAAGTCGAGCCCGGTCATGTGCTCGCTGAATATCTCGATTTTGTTGCCAACTGCATCGAGCATGCCTTCGACCGAATAGGGCAGGACCTCGCGGCTGATGCCCTTCATCGTGATCGAGGGCAACGCATGCGCGACGACGCTGTCGCGCACCAGCGCGTAGGTTTCGTAGCTCATCACGATATGCCCGGGCTCGGCGATCGACTGCAGCCGCGCGGCGAGGTTCGCCTCCGCGCCGATGATCGTATAGTCCATGCGGTCGTCGCTGCCGAAATTTCCCACGTTGCAGTAGCCGGCATTGATTCCCATACGCACGCGGAACGGATTCTCGATGCCCTGATTGCGCCATTTGGTGTTGAGTTCGGCAAGGCGGCGCTGCATCTCAGCCGCCATTCCCAGGCATGCTCTGGCGTCTTCCGCCTCGCCGCCGGTCTCCGGATCGCCGAAGAAGATCAGCATGGCGTCGCCGACGAATTTGTCGATGGTTCCGCCGAAATGCAGCGCGATCTTCGACATCTCGGTGAAATACTCGTTGAGCAGGGCGGTGATCTGCTCCGGCTGCAGCCGCTCGGTCAGCGCGGTGAAATCCTTGATGTCGGAAAAGAAGATGGTGAGCTTCTTGCGCTCGGTATGGATGGTGACGTCCTTTTGTCCGCTGAAGATGCTCTTGTAGATCTGCGGCGACAGGTAGCGCGAAATCTTCAGCGAAAGCCCGGCGAGGAACTCATTGTTGGTCTCGAGTTCCTTGTTCATGCCCTGGATGGTGGCCGCCTGCCGCCGCTGCACCCCGATGAAGGTGACGCCGGAAGCAGCCATGAACACGAAATAGGCCAGTAGATACTTGAACGAGAAGATGTTGGCGGCGAGCGGCTGACTGATGGAAATCTCCTGGATGCCGCGGACGTCACCGACCTTCCAGTCGCGCTTAGGGCTGTCCGGATGCGAATTGTGGCAGCTCACGCAGGCCTGGCCCATGATCACCGGCGCGATAAAGCGCACGTTGTCGCTGAACAGCGACGCGGATACCGCGGTCAGCTTCTGCTCGGAATCCTGGCGCAACAGCCTGAGGGCATCGGTCTCAAATTGGTCGAGCGCGTGCGTGCTGCGTCCCCGGAACGGGAAATCCGACACGAAGCGATAGGTGATGTTTTGCTGCTGCTCGCTGATGACGCGGCCGAGCTCGAGCGACAGCGTTGCCGGGATCGGGATGGCGCCGGGAATGTCTTCGTAATTGTGCACCACCTTGGTGGCGCCGGGCGAGGCGAGAACGCGCGCCACGATGTTGCTTGCGTAGTAGCCGCGCACGCTCGAGATCACGGAGTTGAGATCGCCGGCCTGGCGACGCAGCGCGGCCTCGGTCAGGTTGCGCAGATCGAGCCAGACCGCGAGGGGCAGCCCGGCGAGCAGGACGGCCACCAGCAGGATCACGAGCCCGCGCGACTTCGACGCCGTGGCGCGAGTGGTTTCCATGGACGCACTCCTTGAGACGGGAAATGGCCGTATCGGCCGTGCGGTTGAGTCGTGGATTCTATTATATCGACGCCGTGCCAACCATTAATTCGTCCGGCTCGCCGTATGACTTGCCGCATGACTTGCCGCAACCGCCCGTGGTTGATACCTAAGCCTGCGTATCGCCGGCCACGCCTTCCCGGCCGCAGACACTTTTAATGAAATCGGAACATGCCGGCGAAGACCCCGTTTTACATCACCACCGCGATTTCCTACCCGAACGGCCCGCCGCACATCGGCCACGCCTATGAGGCGATCGCGACCGACGCCATCGCCCGCTTCATGCGGCTCGACGGTTATGACGTCTATTTCCTCACCGGCACCGACGAGCACGGGCAGAAGATCCAGCAGACCGCGACCCGCGAGGGGATCACGGCGCGCGCGCTCGTCGACCGCAATGTCGAGCGCTTCCGCGCCATGGTCGCGCGCATGGAGTGCTCCAACGACGACTTCATCCGCACCACCGAAGAGCGTCATCACCGCTCGTCGGAAGAAATCTGGCGCCGCATGGAGAAGAACGGCGACATCTATCTCGACAAGTACGCCGGCTGGTATTCGGTGCGCGACGAGGCCTATTACGCCGAGGACGAAACACACCTCAACGAGCAGAAGGTGCGCGTGTCCTCGAAAACCGGCACCCCTGTCGAATGGGTGGAGGAGGAGAGCTATTTCTTCCGTCTTTCGGCCTACCAGGAGAAATTGCTCAAGCTCTACGAGCAGCCGAATTTCGTACTGCCCAGGGAGCGCCTCAACGAAGTTGCGAGCTTCGTGCGCGGCGGCCTGCAGGACCTGTCGATCTCGCGCACGACGTTCGACTGGGGCATCCGCGTGCCGGGCAACGCCAAGCACATCATGTATGTGTGGGTCGACGCGCTGACCAACTACATCACCGCGGTTGGCTTTCCCGACGACAAGTCCGAGATGTTCAAGCGCTACTGGCCGGCGGCGCTGCATGTCATCGGCAAGGACATCGTTCGCTTTCATGCCGTCTATTGGCCGGCCTTCCTGATGTCGGCCGGACTTGCCGTGCCCAAGCGCATCTTCTCGCACGGCTTTCTGTTCAACCGCGGCGAGAAAATGTCGAAGTCGGTCGGCAACGTGATCGACCCGTTCGCGCTTGCCGACGCCTACGGCGTCGACCCGCTGCGCTATTTCTTTTTGCGCGAGGTGCCGTTCGGCCAGGACGGCAATTACTCGCACGAGGCGATCGTCAACCGTATCAACGCCGATCTCGCCAACGATCTCGGCAATCTGGCGCAGCGCTCGCTGACCATGATCGGCAAACAGTTCGGCGGCAAGCTGCCAGAGCCGGGCGCGTTCAGCGACGCCGACAAGGTGATCCTCGCCGCGGCCGACGCCATGATCGCTACGGCGCGCGAGCACATGAAGACGCAAAGCCTGCATCAGGTGCTCAACACGGTCTGGGCCGTGGTCGCCGACGCCAACCGTTATTTTGCCTCGGAGGCGCCGTGGGCGCTGGCCAAGACCGATCCGAAGCGGCAGGGGACCGTGCTTTACGTCACCGCCGAGGTGCTGCGATGCGTTGGCATCATGGCGCAGCCTTTCGTGCCATCCTCGGCTGCGAAACTTCTCGAGCTTCTCGCCGTCGAGCCTGAGGAACGCAGCTTCTCCGAGCTTAACGGCAAGAAACGCATAGCTCCGGGACGGGCCTTGCCGCAGCCTTCGCCGATGTTCCCGCGCTATGTCGAACCCGAGCCGGACTCCAAAAGCGCCTGACAATGCTGGTCGATAGCCACTGCCACCTCGATTTTCCCGATTTTGCCGCCGAACTCGAGGCGGTGGTGGCGCGCGCGCGCGCCGCGGGCGTCGGCCGCATGGTCACGATCTCCACGCGCGTCCATCAGCACGCGCAAGTGCTGGCGATCGCTGATAAATTTCCAGAAATCTACTGCTCGGTCGGCACCCATCCGCACCACGCCGCCGAAGAACCGAACATCGACGCCAAGGCGTTGGTCGCCCTGTCCAGGCACCCGAAGATCGTCGCCATCGGCGAAGCAGGCCTCGATTATCACTACGACAATAGCCCGCGCGAGGCGCAGGAGAAGAGCTTCCGCCAGCATATTGCGGCGGCGCGCGAAACCGGCCTGCCGCTGGTTATCCATTCGCGCGACTGCGACGCCGACATGGCGCGGATTCTGGAAGAGGAAACGGGGAAGGGCGCCTTCCGCGCGGTGTTGCACTGCTTCACCGGCGGCCGCGATCTGGCGCTCAAGGGCATCGAACTCGGCCTCTACGTGTCGTTTACCGGCATTCTCACTTTCAAACGCTCCGACGAATTGCGCGCGATCGCCGCGGCGCTTCCGGCCGATCGCGTACTGGTCGAAACAGACGCACCTTATCTCGCGCCGCTGCCATATCGCGGCAAGCGAAACGAGCCGGCGTTTGTCGTGGAGACGGCAAGGGTGCTGGCGCAGGCGCGCGGCGTCACGCTCGATGAGATCACGCGGCAGACCACGGCGAATTTTTTCCGCCTGTTCAACAAAGTGCCGCACGATCTGGCTGACGGCGCAGTGGCCGCTGAATGACTCTCACGTTCACCATCCTCGGCTGCGGCTCATCGATGGGCGTGCCGCGGGTGGCGCTGGGCTGGGGCGCCTGCGATCCCGCAAATCCGAAAAATCGCCGGCGGCGGTGTTCGCTTCTGGTCACGCGCGAGGGTGCAGGCGGCATTACTCGCGTTCTGGTCGACTGCACGCCGGACCTGCGCGAGCAACTGCTCGATGCCAAGGTCGATTGGGTGGACGGCGTCCTTTTCACCCATGAGCACGCCGACCACACTCACGGTATCGACGATCTGCGGCCGCTATTCGTCAAAAATCGCCGCCGCGTCGACGTCTACATGGACGAGCCGACGGCACAGGTTATGCGGGTACGCTTTGCTTACTGCTTTGTGAGCCCGCCCGGCAGCGATTATCCGCCAATCGCCAGCGAGCACGTGCTCACTCCCGGCCAGGCTGTGAGCATCAGCGGGCAGGGCGGCGCGATCGAGGCCGTCCCGGTGCTGCAGCAACACGGCGACATCGCCTCGCTCGGGTTCCGCTTCGGCAATATCGCCTATTCCGCCGACATCAAGAGCCTGCCCGCGGCGAGCCTGTCGGCCATGACCGAGCTCGACATCTGGATCGTGGACGCGCTGCGCCTGAGCCCACATCCGAGCCACATGAATCTCGAGGAGGCGCTCGACTGGATTGCCCGGGTGCGGCCCAAACGGGCGATCCTGACCAATCTGCACTCCGACCTCGACTACGAAGCCCTGCGGGGCAAATTGCCGGCCAATGTCGAGCCCGCGTATGACGGAATGCAGTTTGGAGCGAGCTGATGTCGTTTCTCCGCAACGGCGCACAAGGACATGATTTGGCTTGCTTATGCACGGCCTCTGGCTTCATCAGCGAAGTGAATATCCAAGTTAAATCAAAGTGTTTTAAGGGCGACTTAAACCACGCTGCATATTCAGCTCTAATAAAGATATTCCATAATATGTCTTATGCGAATCCGATATGGTCATTGGCTGGGGCTTGGCCTGCCAGTTACCGTCGGCTCGGCCCAAAGGTGGCCCTTGAAGCCCTCCCGCGACATTGTCCGGCTGATCGAGATTATGGCGGCGTTGCGCACGCCCGGCGGCGGCTGTCCCTGGGACCTTGAGCAGACCTTCGCAACGGTTGCACCTTACACTCTGGAAGAAGCCTATGAGGTCGCCGACGCTATCGCCCGCGGTAACCTGCGGGACCTCAAGGACGAACTCGGCGACCTGCTGCTCCAGGTCGTGTTCCACGCGCGCATGGCGCAGGAACTGCCCAAGGACCGGGGCGCCTTCGATTTCGGCGACGTGGTCGAGGTTATCACCACCAAGCTGATCCGCCGGCATCCTCACGTTTTCGCCGACGCGCAAGGCCATACCGCCGAGGCAGTCAGAGGCCTCTGGGAGCGTATCAAGGCCGAGGAAAAGGCCGAGCGCAGCGAGGCGGCGGAGACGGGGGCACTGGCGGGGGTGCCGGTCGCCCTGCCCGCGTTAACCCGAGCACTCAAGCTTCAGGACAAGGCTGCCCGCGTCGGCTTCGACTGGAATGATCCACGCAGCGTTCTGGCCAAGATCCGCGAGGAGGCCGACGAGATCGAGGCCGAGCTCGATGATCGCGACAAGGCCGCTGCCGAAACCGGCGATCTGCTGTTTGCGGTGGTCAATCTTGCCCGCCATCTCGCCGCCGACCCGGAAGGGATCTTGCGCGCGACTAACCTCAAATTCGAGCGCCGGTTTGCCTCGATTGAAAAGGCGCTAGCCGCGCGCGGCAAGACGCCGAAAGACGCGACCTTGGAGGAAATGGACGCGCTCTGGGATGCGGCGAAGGCGGCCGAAAAGCCGGATAGTTAACTCGCCTGCCGGTACTTATGCCGGACCATGTCGGCATTCATCGCATCGGCGCGTACATCGACTGCCATTTGACCGTCCTCGCGCATCTCCCGCGACAGCACCTCGGCATGGCGGTAAAGCCAGCTCAGGCCGGCGCCGTCAGCCGGATCGAGCACGAGATGCAAGGTCTGCCGACTTTCGCCGAGGCGTGCCTCGACCGCCGCCGTGAGGACTTCGATCCCCTCGCCGCTCAGCGCCGAAACCAGGACCGGCCGCCGCTCCGGCGGCTGGCGTTCGGCAAGATTGGCGAGCCGTGCGCGGCCGGCGGCGTCGAGCCGGTCGATCTTGTTCCAAACTTCGATCAGGCGCCGATCGTTCGACGCTACGCCAAGCTCTTCCAGCACCCTTTCGACGTCGTGCGACTGCGCGGCGCTGTCCTCGTGTGCCATATCGCGCACATGCAGGATCACGTCGGCCTCGATCACCTCTTCCAGCGTGGCTCGGAACGCCGCCACGAGCATGGTCGGCAGGTCCGAGATGAAGCCGACGGTATCGGACAGAATGATGCGATTGCCGTGCGGTAGTTCGACCGCGCGTAGCGTGGGGTCAAGCGTGGCAAACAGCATGTCGGCCGACAGCACGGTCGCAGCCGTCATGCGGTTGAACAGCGTCGATTTGCCGGCGTTCGTATAGCCGACCAGCGCCACGATCGGGTAAGGCACGCGCTTGCGCGCGTCGCGGTGCAGCTTGCGGGTGCGCTTGACACGATCGAGCTCGGCCTCGATGCGCTTGATGCGGTCCTCGATGACGCGGCGGTCGGCTTCAAGCTGCGTCTCGCCGGGGCCGCCGAGAAAGCCGAAGCCGCCACGCTGGCGCTCGAGATGCGTCCACGAACGCACCAGCCGGCTCTTCTGGTAATTGAGATGCGCGTGTTCGACTTGCAGCGCGCCCTCGCGGGTGCGTGCGCGGCGGCCGAAAATCTCCAGGATCAAGCCGGTGCGGTCGATGACCTTCGCGTTCCAGGCTTTCTCCAGATTGCGTTGCTGCACCGGCGAGACCGGGCAATCCATGACCACGACGGATGCTTCGAGGCTTTTGGCGAGGCCGGCGATTTCATCGACCTTGCCCTTGCCGACGTAAGTCGCAGGCCGCACAGCGCCGAGCGTCATCAGCCCCGCTTCGACCACGTTGAGATCGATGGCGCGGGCAAGACCGACCGCCTCGTCCAGCCGCGCTTGCGGCGCGCGCAGGTCTGCCGTCTCCCGGGCACTTCCTTTGACCCAAGGCTCGATGACGATGGCGCGGCCGGTCTCCGAGCCAGTGCGGCTCAGCCGGTCGCCTGTCTCGTCGCGGCGGCGCGGTTCCAATTACGCTTTTTCGGGCGGTGCATCCTCGCCGCCTTCGAACAACTGGACCGGATGACCGGGCATGATGGTCGAAATCGCGTGTTTGTAAACGAGTTGGGAATGCCCGTCCCGGCGCAGCAACACGCAAAAATTATCGAACCAAGTCACCACGCCCTGCAATTTGACCCCGTTGACCAGGAAAATTGTGAGCGGGACTTTCGCTTTGCGTACATGATTGAGAAAAGTGTCTTGCAGATTTTGCGCACGTTCGGCTGCCATGGCCGTGTTCCATTTTTTGCCCGCGTCTTTCGCGCGAGATCTTTTGCCCAAGCTCTCAACGCCCGGTTTTAAGGCCAGGTGCCCGCTTATCCCTGCACCAAGCGGGCGAGGCTCAGGAGGCAGACATTAGATGGCACGCCAGCGTTGGGTGCAAGCTTAAGTTCACGCCGCACGGTTCAAATAGCTGAAATACCGTCCGTTTTTGACTGGTTCGGCATGCTTCAGGTCACTTCAGCGTAGCGGTGGTAGTCGCGCCGCAACCCGCTGGTGATCAGGCCCGGCGCGCCATTGCCGACCGGCCGGCCATCAATACGAACCACGGGCATCACGATCTGGCTTGCCGACGTAACGAAGGCTTCACGCGCGGCGTAGGCTTCCTCGACCGTGAAAGCGCGTTCCTCGAACGCAAGCCCCTGCGCCTTGATCGCGTCGATGACCACCGAGCGGGTGATGCCGGGCAGAATGTCGTTCCCCAACGGATGGGTGATGAGCTTGCCGTCGCGGCTGACGATCCAGGCACTCGATGAACCGCCCTCGGTGATCCGCCCGGCTTTGTCCACCAGCCAGGCTTCTCGCGCTCCCTGCTCGCGCGCCGCCTGTTTGGCCAGAACGTTTGGCAAAAGCGCCAGCGATTTGATGTCGACACGCTGCCAACGAATATCGGGAACGGTGATGACGGCAATTCCTTCGGCGGCGGTGTTTTCGAGCTTTGCCAGATTATTGCCGTGCGCAGTTACGACCAGCGCCGGCCGTGTTCCCTTCGGGGGAAACACGAAATCCCGCCGCGCGACGCCGCGCGTGACCTGAACGTAAACGGCGCCGTCGCGGACGCGGTTGCGGCGCACCGTTTCGCGCATCACCGCGCCGAGTGCCGCACTCGACATGGGCCGGTCGATCTGTAGTTCCCTGAGCGAACGATCAAGCCGCGCCATGTGGCGGCGTTCGTCCACCAGGCGCCCTTCCTTCACCTCGCAGACCTCGTAGACGCCGTCGGCGAACAAAAGCCCGCGGTCGTCGATCGACACCGAAGCCTCCGCTCGCGGCAGATAGCGGCCATTGACGTAAGCGATGCGCGACATCGTCTAGCCGATCCCCAGCGCCTTGAGCTTGCGATGGAGCGCCGAGCGCTCCATGCCGACGAATTCGGCGGTGCGCGAGATGTTGCCGCCGAAACGGCTTATCTGCGCCACCAGATACTCGCGCTCGAACACTTCGCGGGCGTCGCGCAACGGCAGGCCCATCAGCTGTTCGCCGCCGTTGCCGTTGGGCATGCTCGGCACCATCGAACCGACGTCGGGCGGCAGCATGCTGGCATTGAGCACCATGTCGGGATCGCCGCCCGCCAGAATCATAAGCCGCTCGATGTTATTGCGCAGCTGCCGCACGTTGCCCGGCCAGTCGTGCGATTGCAGCACCGCCATGGCGTCCTCGCCGATACGCCGCTTCGGCAGGCCGGTGGCCTGCGAAATCTGCTCCATGAAATATTCAACGAGATCTGGAATATCCTCGCGACGCTCCGCGAGCGGCGGCACGCGGATCGGCACTACCGAAAGTCGGTGGTAAAGGTCCTCACGGAATTTTCCCTCGGCGATGGCCGCTTCCAGGTTGCGCGCCGTCGACGAGACGATGCGCACATCGACGGCAACTTTGTTGCTGCCGCCGACGCGCTGGAAGGTCTGGTCGACCAGCACTCGCAGGATCTTGTTCTGCGTCTCGCGCGGCAGGTCGGCGATGTCGTCGAAGAACAGCGTTCCGCCGTGCGCTTCTTCAAGCGCCCCGCTTTTGCGCGTCTCGCCGCCGTTGGTTTGATCGACGCCGAATAGCTCTACCTCCATGCGTTCCGGAGTGATCGCGGCGGCGTTGACGACAATAAATGGGCCGCCTGCCCTGCTCGAGGCCTGGTGGATGCCGCGGGCGGTCAACTCCTTGCCGGAACCTGAGGGCCCGATGATGAGGATCCGGCTGTTGGTTGGCGCCACCTTGTCGACGACCTGGCGCAACTGGCCGATTGCGGCGGAGCGCCCGATCAGTGTCGGCGGCAACGGCGCGAGCTGTTTGAGCTGCTTGACCTCGCGCTTGAGCCGCGAGGTTTCGAGCGCGCGGTCGGCGACCAGCACCAGGCGATCGGCCTTGAAGGGCTTTTCGATGAAGTCATAGGCGCCGCGCTTGATGGCGGCGACGGCGGTTTCGATATTGCCGTGGCCGGAAATCATAACGACCGGCATCTCGGCGTGGTCGTGCTTGATCGCATCAAGCAACTGCAAGCCGTCGAGTTTTGAGCCCTGCAGCCAGATATCAAGAAATACGAGGTTCGGCCGCTGCGACGCAATGGCACCGAGCGCTTCGTCGCTGTTGCGGGCGGTGCGCGCGGCATAGCCCTCGTCCTGCAGAATGCCGGCGACCAGATCGCGAATGTCGGTTTCGTCGTCGACGATGAGGATGTCAGCGGGCATGGCGTTATTTGCTCATTGCGGGCTGTTGTTCGCCGGCAGCGACATGACCGGCGGCGGCAAAGCGGATGCGGACCCAGGCGCCACGCTGGCCGGGCATTCTGTCGGCGGCGTCACGCAACTCAATCGTCCCGCCGTGTTCTTCGACAATGCGGCCGACGATAGCGAGACCCAGGCCTGTGCCTTTCTCGCGCGTGGTCACGTAAGGCTCAAGCAACCTGTTGCGGTGCTCCTTGGGCAGGCCGATGCCGTTATCGACCACGTCAATGACTACATCGTCGCTTTCGCGAGCGGCAAAGACCCGGATCGATCCTTTGCCCAGTTCTGCCGTCGGCACCGCGGCGATCGCCTCAGTCGCGTTCTTGATGACGTTGGTCAGCGCCTGCGAAATCAGGCGCCGGTCGAAGCGTGCCGGCATCGGGTCCTCGGCGACTTCCGCCTCGATATCGACCTCGGAATGCCCGACGCGCATAAGGAAGGCGGTCTGCCGCACGGTGTCGGCCATGTCTTCTGCTTCGATCACCGGTTTGGGCATGCGCGCAAAGCGCGAGAACTCGTCAACCATGCGTTTAATGTCGTCGACTTGGCGCACGATGGTATCGGTGCATTGGTCGAAGACGGCGCGGTCCTCGCCGATCATACCCCCGTATTTGCGCCGCAGCCGCTCCGCCGAAAGCTGAATCGGCGTCAGCGGGTTCTTGATTTCATGCGCGATGCGACGCGCGACGTCGGCCCACGCCGAGGTGCGCTGGGCGGAGACGAGATCGGTAATGTCGTCAAGCGTCACCACATAGTCATGCTCAGCATCCGCCGACTGCTCGCTGGTGACGCGCACCGAAAGATTACGCTCGCGGCCGTCACGGCTGATGGTGACCTGGTCCTGAGTGGTGCGCTGCGCCCCCGACTGTACCGCCGCGGTGACGCCGGCAAGCTCGGGCAGCACCTCCACGAGTGGCTGGCCGAGCGCCTCGACTTCACTGCGGCCGATCAATTTTTCCGCCGAGCGATTGAGGATGCTGACGCAGCCGTTGCCGTCGACGCCGATGACGCCGGCGCTGGCGCCCGAGAGCACAGCCTCGGTGAACCGGCGGCGGCTATCGATCAGATCGCGCGCGCGAACCAGATCGTCGCGCTGGGTGCGCAACTCCTGGGTCATGCGGTTGAAGGTCTCGCCGAGATGGGCGAGATCGCCTTCGGACTGACGCACCGGGACGCGCACAAAAAGGTTGCCGGTCGACACCAGGTTGGCTGCGCCGATGAGACGGCGGATCGGCGCCACCAGACGATTAGCGAAATTCAAGCCGATCCATACCGCCGACAACAGCACGATCAGCGCGATCACCGTATACATCAGCGCGAATGCGACCTGCACACCGACACGGCGCGACTCGATCGCGGCATACTCCTTCACGCTCGCTCGCGTCGCCTGCAACTGCGGCACGACGCGTGGGTCGAGCAGCCGTGTAATGTAGAGAAACTCGTCCTGGTACTTCGGCAGCCGCATCATCGCTGCGACATAATTGGTGTCGGGCAGCAGAACGATTTGCGGCTCCTTGTCGGTGATGTTCGCCAGCGCTTCGCGCGGCGGCAGAGCGAAAGTCTGGCTAGTGCGCACGTCGGCGTGGGCGACGACGTTGAGATCCTTGTCGAGCACGATCGCCGCCGCCAGTCCCCGCACCGAGGCTTGAAAAGTCAAAAATTGCGGCAGCCGTTCGGTATCCTCATCGAGGAACGACTTGTTGCGCGCAATGTCGATCGCCATGATCATAATGTCGGAGCGAGCGAACTGGGCGTGATCGCGCAAGTAGTCTTCCGCGATGATGAGCGAGTTTTGGATCGCCGTGTGCGTGCCGACGGAAAACAGCCGGTCGAGGCCGCGGTCGAGGGTCACGCTGGCTACGATCGCCACAAGGATCGCCGGCACCGCGGCGACGATGGAAAACAAAGCGACGATGCGCACGTGCAATCGAGCCGCGGCGCGGCCGCTGCGGCGCGCCTGCACCACCTGCCAGACCTCGCGGGTGATGACCCCGATCAACAGCAGAATGGTAGCCGCGTTCGCCAGCAGCAACGAAACCACGACATAATGGGTGGGCACGATCGGCGTGAGATCGGCGAGCACGACAAAGGTGAGGAAGGCCGACAGCAACGCGAGGCCGACCGCAATCGGGCCCATGATGCGCACTTCGCCGCGCTTTGCCGCCGGCGCGGCAGACGCAGGCACGGCGATAGCAGCCTGGTCGGTGCTCATGAATCCCCAGTGGGCGAATGCATTGGCAGGGCAAGCCTCAACGAACCCAAGGGCGACGGCCCACCGTCCACCCCTCACTGATGCTTTTATACAACAATGTTGCCGAATTGCGACAAATCCTTGTCGATCTGCCGGATATGGAGAGTTCGACTTGGAAGATTTGGCCGTTGAGCCGGGCACTTCGGACAGGTCAGGCCACTAGGCGAATTTCGAAAAAGCGCGGACGACTTGGCCGTACACCTCTCTCTTGAAATCGACGACGAGTTGCGGAAGCAACTCGAGATGTTCCCACCGCCATACGTCGAATTCTGGCATCTCGCCATTGCGCGGAACGCTGACGTTTACGTCCCGGTCGACGCCGGTGAACCGAAAGGCGAACCACTTTTGCCTCTGTCCTGCGAACTTCGCCAGGCGATGTTCCGGCGGACCGGAATATGGAGGAAAGAGATAGGTGAGCCAGTCGGTTTCAGCGAGATAGTCGGCTTGCGACACGCCCGTCTCTTCAAAAAGCTCCCGCAAGGCCGCCGCCAACGGCTTCTCTCCGTCCTGAATGCCACCTTGCGGCATTTGCCACTCGAAACCCTTGCGAATGATTTCGGGGCCGTCATCTTCAATCCGTCGAGCGAGCAAAACCCGGCCGGCGGGATTAAACAAAGCGATCCCGACATTGTCCCGCAGCGGTTTCATCGTCACGGCCAAATTCGAAATGTACATGCCGAACGGGGTAAGGCAAAGGTCAAAGCGAGCGCCCCTCAAGGGCGCGTGTGAAGATCGTTCGTGCCCCGCGCTTATCTAGCGGCACCGGATTGCCTCCCGCCGTCGGATCCTTCGGTGCCATAGCGACGATGGTGTCGACCTTGGTGTCGTCTACCTTTAGTCCCGCGAGAGTGTTGGGCACGCCGGTCTCCTCGCGCAATTTCATGACGAAATCGAGAAAGGCACGGAAATTCGGCCGCAGTCCGATATAAGCGGCAAGCCGCTTGATAGGTTCCTCAATTGCCTTGCGGTTGAACACGAGAACGTAGGGCATGAACACACCGTTGGTCAGGCCATGATGCGTATCGTAGAGCGAGCCGACCGGATGCGATAGCGCGTGAATTCCGCCGAGCGCCTTCTGGAACGAGGTTGCGCCCATCGCAGCTGCCGCCATCATGTGGGCGCGCGCTTCGATGTTAGTGCCATCCTTGACCGCCGTCGCGAGGTTTTCCTTCACCAAGCGGATGCCTTCGACCGCGATGCCGTCAGCCATCGGATGATAGAACGGCCCGCAGTACGCTTCGAGACAATGCGCGAAGGCGTCCATGCCAGTGCCTGCGGTGATGATGGGCGGCATTCCCACGGTCAACTCGGGGTCGCAGATCGTCACTTTCGGCATCATCAGCGGGTGGAAGACGATCTTCTTGGTATGCGTGGCACTGTTGGTAACGACGGCGGCGCGGCCGACCTCCGACCCGGTCCCCGCGGTTGTCGGAAGCGCGACGATTGGGGCGATCACCGTCGCATTCGCCCTCGTCCACCAGTCGCCGACGTCCTCGAAATCCCAGAGCGGGCGTGTCTGCCCGGCCATGAAGGCGATCAACTTGCCGACATCGAGCGCCGAGCCTCCGCCGAAAGCGACGACACCGTCGTGCTTGCCGGTTTTGAATGCGGCGATGCCGGCGATCACGTTGGCCTCGACCGGATTAGGCTTGATGTCGGAAAACATCCTCGCCGACGGCAACAAGCCAACCGCGTTTTGCGTCATCGGCAATCCGGCAAGTACCGGATCGGTGACGAAAAGCGGGTTGCTCATGCCGGCGGCTTTGACCGCGTCGGCGAGCTCGGCTACGCGGCCGGCGCCGAAACGCACCGTGGTTGGATAATTCCAGTTGGCGCGCAGGTCCATCAGATGAGTTCTCAAGTGGAAGCTTTTCGGGCGGGTGAGAGCCTCGTAGCCGATTTCCGACAGGGTCGCGCCGCGGCCGGTTTGCTTGACGCCCGTCCAGGCGAGACCCGGATCGAGATAGTCGCAGCGATTCATGTAGACGGTGCCGGTTTCGATCTGACGCCCGATGCGTTCGGCGGCATCGATGTCCCGTGTCCAGATCGATGCGGTCAGTCCATAGGGCGAGTCGTTCATCAACCGGACAGCTTCGTCTTCGTTTTTCACTTTCATGATGCCAACCACCGGTCCAAAGGTTTCGTCCATCATCACTTTCATGCCATGGTCGACATCGACAAGAATTTGCGGCGCGACGTAAGTCGAGCCCACCGCATCTTTCTGGAATGCCTTGTTGTCGATCAAAGCGTGTGCGCCTTTCCGCACAGCCTCATCGATGTGTTCGCGAACCGTCGCCGCCAGACGCGGCTGCGCCATCGGCCCGAGAGTCGTTACGGGATCGAGCGGGTCACCGAGAATGTACTGACGCGTGAGGTCCGCAAACCTAGCAGTGAAGTTGTCATAAATGCTCGCATCCACATAAATTCGCTCGATGCCGCAGCAGCATTGGCCCGAGTTGAAAAAACTGCCGTCGACGAGATTTTCCACCGCGTGATCGAGGTCGGCGTCGGCGCGCACGTAGGCCGGGTCTTTTCCGCCCAGTTCTAGCCCGATGCCGGCAAAAGTGCCCGCTGCCGCCGCTTCGATGACACGGCCGGCCGCGACCGAGCCGGTAAAGCAGACTTGATCGATCTCGCCGGAGCCGATCAGCCTGACCGTGTCGTCATGCGAAAGCACGAGCGTCTGGAACAGCGCCTTCGGCAGACCGGCCCGGTCAAACGCCATCTGGAAGCGGTCGCCAGCCAGCAAAGTTTGCGCTGCATGTTTAAGCAGCACAGCGTTGCCGGCCATCAATGCCGGAATGACCGAGTTGACCGCCGTCAGGTAGGGGTAATTCCACGGCGCGATGGTCAGCACAACGCCAAGCGGCTCACGCCGCACATAGCGCTTGAAGCCCTCTTTCGCGGCGGGCTCGAGCGGCGTTAACGCATTCCCGGCCAGCGCGACCATGGCGCGGGCACGCTCTTCAAAGCCGTTGAGTTCGCCGCCGGCAAATCTGATCGGGCGACCCATCTGCCAGGATAATTCCGGCGCGATTTCGGCGCGCATCGCCAGCATGGCATCGACTGCGGCAAGGCAAAGGCGCCCGCGCTGGGCAAGCGAGACCCGTGCCCAAGCGGCCTGTGCCTTGCGCGCCGCGGCGATGGCGGTCGCTAGTTCATTTGACGAAGCCGAGCGTTTGCGCACCACCTCGCGACCGTCGACCGGCGAGATGCAGACAATATCCGGCATGGCGGAAATTCTTCTTCCTAGTATCGCTCGAAGCCGCGCATCAATTCCCAATCGGTGACGCGGCGGTCATATTCAAACTGTTCCCACTGCGCGGTGTGTACGTAGTGCTCGACGACGGCGTCGCCCAGCGCCGCGCGCAACATCTTCGATTTATCCAGCAACTCGGTCGCCTCGCGCAGGGTCTTCGGCACCTCGGGTAATTTTGCGCCATGATAAGCATCGCCCGAATGCGCCGGCGGCAATTTGAGCTTTTCCTCGATCCCAGCAAGGCCCGCCGCGATCAGCGCGGCAAAGGCGAGGTAGGGGTTAAGATCGGCACCGCCAATGCGGCATTCAATGCGGATCGACTTGCTGTTCTCGCCGCAAAGCCGGAAGCCGGCAGTGCGGTTGTCCCGGCTCCAGACCGCTTTGGTCGGCGCGAAAGTTCCGACCTGAAAGCGCTTGTACGAATTGATGTAAGGCGCGAGAAAATAAGTGAGGTCACCGGCGTATTTGAGTTGCCCGGCAACGAAGTTTCGCATCAGCGCCGACATGCCGAATTCGCCCTTGGCGTCGAAAAACAGCGGTGTCTTGCCCGGCGTGTCCCAGAGCGAGGCATGAATGTGCGAACTGGAACCCGCGAGACCGTAATTCCACTTTGCCATGAAGGTCACGGATTTGCCCTGCCCCCAGGCGATTTCCTTAACGGCGTTTTTCAGAATGACGTGATTGTCGGCCATTTCCAGCGCGTCGGCGTAGCTCACGTTGATCTCTTCCTGGCCGGGCCCCCATTCGCCCTTGGAGTTCTCCACGGGAATCCCGGCTCCCTGCAATCCTTTGCGGATTGCGCGCATGACGCCTTCTTCCTTGGTGGTCTGAAAGACGTGGTAGTCCTCGATATACTGCCCGGCTGTTTTGGGGTTGACGAAGCGCTTGGCGGCGATGGCCTCATATGACTCATCGAACAAATAAAATTCAAGCTCAGAGGCAAGCAGCGCGCGTATCTTCTGCTTGCTCAGCCGTTCCACCTGCTTCTTGAGCATGGCGCGCGGGGAATGTGCGAGATCATGCTGATGGTGATCGAGCACGTCGGCGAGGACGAGTACGGTTCCTTCGAGCCACGGCTGCGGCCGGATGGTCTTCAGGTCGGGCTTGAGAACGAAGTCGCCGTAGCCTTTTTCCCAACTGGCCGCGGCGTAGCCGGGCACCGGCTCCATGTCGATGTCATTGGCGAGCAGGTAATCGCAGGCGTGGGTTTCTTCGTAGGCACCGTCGACGAAATATTCGGCCTGGAAGCGCTTGCCGATCAAGCGCCCCTGCATGTCAGCCATTGCCACCACGACGGTGTCGATCGCGCCACTTTTCGCAGCCTTCTTCAGGTCATTGAATAAAAGCTTGCCGCCCATCTGATGCACCCACGGTCTCGCCGAAACGACGCAGGTACCATAGCAGCAACCGTACGGTCCATGTGCGAGACCTTTGAATGCACGGCAGATAGACTATTATTCGACGCGTCCAGCGTCGTCCAAATTCGCTGGGTTTGCCGCATTCTCTGAGATATGGCCCTCGTGTCCTTCCGCGCCAAGGCAGTCCGCACAGACCGCGAGCTCGAATGCCCGCGAATCGACGCCGGTTTACGGGCGGCGAACGTCGACGTCTCCGTGTTGCCGGATGGCGTTAGCGATGACGCGCTTGCCGAGGCGGTGCGCGACGCCGACCTTTTGCTGATGTGCTACCAGCCGGTGTCAGCGCGCACGATCGAGGCTGCGGGGAAGCTCAAAGGCATCGTCAAATTTGGCGTCGGCATCGATGCGATCGACATCGATGCTGCGCGCCGACGAAAAATTCCGGTGGTCAATATCCCAGAATATGCCGAGGAGACCGTCGCCGAGGGCGCCTTCGCGCTCGTGATCGCGCTGGCGAAGAAACTGGTCCCGATCTCCCGAGAGATCGCCGAGAAGGGCTGGGCCTGGCCGACGCCGCGCTGGCTCGGAATTGATCTTGCCGGGCGCACACTCGGGCTGGTGGGAACCGGCCGCATCGGCCGCTCGATGGCGCGGATGGCTAAGGGCTTCCGAATGCGGGTACTCGGTTACGATCCCAATGTTGATGCGAGCACAATGCGCGAGGCCGGCATCGAACGGTGCGAAACTCTCGTCGAGATGCTCAAAGCCTGCGACCTCGTTTCGATTCATACGGCGCTGAATGAGCAGACGCGCCATCTCATCGGCGCGCGCGAACTTGCCGCCATGAAGCCGCACGCCCTGCTCATTAATACGGCCCGCGGTGCGCTGGTGGACGAAACGGCTTTGGTCGTCGCGCTACAGGAAAAGCGCATCGGCGGTGCGGGCCTCGACGTGTTCAGTCGGGAGCCGCTTGCGCGCGAAGGGCATCCGATGAGCGCATTATTCAAAATGGAAAACGTGATCCTTTCTCCTCACCTGACATTCTATACCGAGGAGGCAATGGCGCGGCTCGAAGACGAAACGCTGGCCCGCTGCTTTGAGCTTCTCGAAGGTCGGCCGGTGCTGGTGAAATCCCACGACCCGCGTCTGCGCGCACAAACGCACGGCGTCGTGTTCGGTCCTTGATGTCGCTCAAACCGCTGCGAGGCAATCGTCGACAATATCGAGCGCCCGGTCCATTTGCGCCTGGGTGACCGTAAGCGGCGGCGTCAACGTGAGCACGTTGCCGAACGTCGTTTTGAACGACAGGCCCTGCTCCAGCGCGCGATACATGACCTTTTCGGCAGCAGCATTCGCCGGCGTCTTTGCTGTGCGATCGGTGACCAACTCGAGGCCAATCAGAAGCCCCTGCCCCCGTACATCGCCGACAATCTGCCGCCTGGCCTTGATCTGATTGAGTCGCACCAGCGCCGCCCTGCCGACTTTGGCGGCGTTGGCGACCAGACCCTCATCCTCGATAATCTCGATCGTCGTCAGAGCCGCGCGTGCGGTGACCGGATTCTTTTCGTGGGTGTAATGGCCAAAAGCCAGATCGGCGCCGACATCGAGTTCGGGCTTGGCAACGACAGTCGCGATCGGAAGGATTCCTCCGCCTAATGCCTTCCCTAGCACCAGCATGTCGGGCACGGCACCATCGTGTTCGCAGGCGAACATCTTTCCGGTCTTGCCGAGACCGGTCGGGATCTCGTCGAATACCAGTAACGTGCCATGCCGGTCGCAGATTTTGCGCACCTCGGTCCAGAAACCGGGCGGCGGAATGTAAGGCACCGCGCGGATCGGCTCAGCGATGAAAGCGGCGATGTCACCTTCGCGGCCAAGCACGTAATCGATCATGCGCGCGCAGACAGCGCCTGATTCTTCCGCCGTGGCGGTGCCGTAAGGGCAGCGATAGCTCGAAAAGGGTGCGACGTGCTCGGCGCCAGGCATGAGCGGCCCAATGCGGCTCGCGCGGAACAGCGCCTCACCGCCCACTGCGGCGGCGCCGAAGCCCGCGCCGTGAAAGGCATCCCAGAACGACAACGTCTTGTAGCGGCCGGTTTTCGCGCGGGCGATCTTGATGGCAACTTCAATCGCATCGGAGCCACCGGTTGTGAACAGCACCTTGCTCAAGCTTCGCGGCGTGATTTCGGCGAGCTTTTTCGCCAGAGCCACCGCCGGCTCCGAGGTGTAGCGTCGCGGCGTGAAGGGCAGCGCCTCCATCTGGTCGGCGATCGCGCGTTTCAGCCGTGGATGGCCGTAGCCGATGTGGTGGACGTTATTGCCGTGGAAATCCATGTAGCGCCGGCCGGCGCTGTCCTCGAGGAAAATGCCCTCGGCCTTCGCGACGGTATTGAGGCACGGGGTCGATACGGACTGGTGCAGGAAATAATGCTCGTCCTCGGCAAGCAGCGCACGTCCCGCAGCGTCAAGGTTGCGCGCCGCCCAGGCGTGGCGTTCCGGCGACTGGTTGGTGTCGCTTTCCGATTCTGCCGGGCCTTGCTTTGACACAAAAACTTCCCTCGGGATCAGCGCGGAGCAACCCTGGTGGGAATCCTCGAGAGCAGGATCAGAATCGCCAAGGTGCTCAGGATCAGTAACACAGACATCGCCGCGCCGCCGAACACCTCGCCCCGGTCGGTCAGCGCGAAAATTCCAACAGGGATCGTCGACCAACCGGGCGGATACACCATCACCGTTGCACCAAGTTCGCCCATCGACAGGGCAAAGCTCAGGCTGAAAGCGGCGATGAGGTGCGGCAGGATCATCGGCAGCGTGACGTGCAGCATCCGATAAAACGGCCGCGCGCCCAGGCTCTCGGCGACCTGCTCGAAATCCGGCGGTAGCCGCGCCAGACCGGCCGACACGCTGCCGTACGTAAACGCCGAGATCAGTATGAAGTGCGCGATGAATACGATCGTCAGCGTGCCGTTGAGCAGGATCGGCGGCCGGCTGAACGCGACCAGCAACCCAAGACCGACGGAGACGGACGGCACTGCGCTTGGAACAAAGAAAGCCAGATCGAGGATACGGCGCGGCACCAGCGGCAGCGTCCGCAGGGCGAGCGCAGACCAGGTTCCGACGACAAGCGCAAAGCTGCTGGCGACGACGCCAGTTATGATGCTGTGGCGGAGCTGTTCGCCGGAATCTCCGGTGAAGGCGCCGACGAAGTGCTCTAAGGTCGGCTTGCTCGGGAACACCCCGTTCCACTCGCCGGCCAAGCTGGCCATCACGATAATCGCCAGTGGCGCCACATAAACGACGCCGACCAGCACCGCGAGGAAGGACCAGATCGCGCCTCGCGCATTGCTAGACCAGACCAGCACTACGGCCTCCAAATCGCGCGAGAACAAGGCGGTAGAGACTGTAAAGCGACAAAGACTGCACTACGTTGATGATGGCGATGGCGCAGGCGGGCGTGTAGTCACCCTCCTGGATCGCTTTGTCGTAAACGAGCAAAGGCAGCGTGATCACGCCTTTGGCACCGATGAACAGGATGATGCCGAACTCGTTCACGGTCAGCAGCAGGCACAGGCTGCCGCCGGCAAGCAACGCCGGCAACGCCGCCGGGAGTATGATCTGGCGGATAATGCGCCACGGACCGGCGCCAAGACTGCTGGCCACTTCGATCTGGGCGACGTCGATCAGCGAGAATGCCGCGAGCAGCGGCCGCAACACGAACGGCGTAAACACGGTGATCTCGGCCAGCACGACGCCCCAGATCGAATAGACGAAATCGACCGGTGGCACCTTCTGCCCGAAGGCGTCCATCAGCATGCCGTTGAGCACGCCGGCCGATCCGTAAATGAAAGTGAATGACAGCGCCATTAGGAAGGTCGGCAGCGCGATGAACGTATCGATAAACCGCGCGATTTCGCGACTCCAGCGAAACGGCACGAATGACAGGATGAGCGCGATGACGAAGCCTAGCACGACGCAGCCGGCGCTCGACATCAACGCGATCTCGATCGTGTTCCAGGCCGCCGAGTGGAATTGACGCGTGCGCAGCACAGCGGCGAAATGGTCAACCGAGATGGTGTGCTTGCCGCCGTCCGTGAGACCCTGGCGCGCGATCAAGGCTAACGGATAGAAAAACAGCAGCGCGATGACCGACAGTGGCGGCGCAATCCACAGCCACTCCGTCCTGAGCGTTGTTCGCAAAGCGGCAACGGATGCGCCGGCCATCTATTTGCTCGCGGGGACCAAGGTTGCATCGTCCGGGTCGAATGTCAGATCGAGGCTAGCCCCGCGTTCCAAGCGGTCACGCAGCGGCTTGGTCACGACGCGCACCTCGGTGCCGGCGCAATCAAGCGTAATGACATGATGATCGCCCTGCCACTGGACCTCGGTCACCGCGCCCTTCAACCGGTTATTCGCCGTGTTGGGCCCGGCGATACGGAGTGCGTGCGGCCGAATGCAAACAAGATATTCCGATCCGGCGTCGGCTTCCGGATCGTGAGTGACGTGGAGCGCGGTTCCGGCGAACTGCACGTGAAGCAGACCGGTCGATCGGTCGAGAGCATCGATGCGCACCGGGAGCAAATTGGCGCGGCCGAGGAATTCTGCAGTGAAACGGTTTGGCGGACGACGGTAAAGGGATTGCGACGCCCCGAGCGAACTCAGTTTGCCGTCGTGCATGATGGCGATGCGGTCGGCGAGCGTCAGCGCTTCGGTCTGGTCGTGTGTGACATAAAGCACCGTCAGCGTTGGCAGATCGCGGTGCAGCCTGGCAATCTCGTCGACCATCTGGCGGCGGATCTGGGCGTCAAGCGCGGAAAGCGGCTCGTCAAGCAGCAGCACCCGCGGCTCGACCGCCAGCGCCCGCGCGACTGCGATGCGTTGCTGCTGGCCGCCGGACAGTTCACGCGGGTAACGCCCGACATATTTCGACATGCCGACGAGGCGCAGACACTCCGTCACACGCTGCTGGATCTTCTCACGCGACGCCCTGCGCGCCCGCAGGCCGAAGGCGACATTGTCCTCGATACGCATATGCGGAAACAGCGCGTAGTTCTGCACCACCATGCCGATGCCGCGCGCATAAGGCGGCAGATCCGTGACGTCCTGGCTGCCGATGCGGATGCGGCCCTTGACCGGCTGAACGAAACCGGCAACCGCCCGCAGCGCCGTGGTCTTGCCGGAGCCGGACGGCCCGATCAGCGCCATGATCTCGCCGATGCGTATATCGAGCGAGAAATTCTCAAGCACAACATGGCCGCGATAAGCGACCGTCACGCTTTCAAAGATAATGCCTTCGCCGGACTGCGCTACGTCGCCCGCCACCAGCGGGACGGCCGGAGCCGTCCCGCTGATCGCCAAGTCGATGGACATGTCAGTTGCCGGTCACTTCACGCCACTTGGCGGCGTCGTCCTTGAGTTCCGCGAGAACCTTGTTCCAGTCCGGCGTCCAGACCGTCACGCCTTCCATCAGCTTGTGGAACTGCTTGTAGTTATCGTCGGTCGGGGTGACGTCCTTGCGCACCGGCAAGCCGTTGGCCAGCGAGGTCATCGTGCTTTGCGCATCCTTCGACAGCAGGAAGTCGATCAGCTTCTTGCCGGCATCGGCATGCGGCGCGCCCTTAACGAGGCCGATGTAATAAGGCAGCGCGAAGGTCGAGCGTTTGCCGTCCGGACCGGCCGGCCAGAAGATGCGAACGTTCGGATTGGTCTTCATCTGGTTTACGTTCATCTGCATGTCGCCGTTCGCGACATGCAGCTCGCCCTTGTTGACGAGGGCCGTCAGCTTGCCGGTCGAAGACGATGGGCCGACGTTGTTGCTCTGCAGTTTCTTGAAGTATTCGAAGCCCTTCTCTTTGCTGCCGTAGGCGTGGATCACTTGGATCATGACGGCGGTGCCGTCACCGGCCTGGCCGGGCGTCGAATATTGCAACTTGCTCTTGAACTTCGGGTCGAGCAGATCGTCGAAGGTCTTCGGCGCGTCGCCGAGCGAGGCGTTGTAGATAAAATTCATGTAGTTGTAGCAGAGCGGAACATACATCCCGCCTTTGTCTCGCTGCGCCGCGTCGATCTGATCGGCGTCGGCGGGCGTGTAGGCTTGCAGCAGACCGTCGGCGGCGGCTTTCATGATAAAGGGCGGCAGCGTCACCAGAACGTCGGCTTGCGGATTGGTGGACTCCTTCGATACGCGCTCAACCACGCCGCCGGAGCCTCCCTCGACGTATTGAACCTTGATGCCGGTCTTCTTGGTAAATTCGTCGAACTGGGTCTGCGCCCAATTCGGTTTGCCGTCGTGCAGTCCGTCCGCGGCGTAAAGCGTCACCACGTCTTCTGCAAAAGCCGGCCCTCCCAGCACCATTCCCAGACCAAACACCGCACTGAGCAACAAGTGTTTCATGGCACTCTCCAAACCCCTTTTAAGCCCGCACGGCCACGATTTGCATGGTCGCGTGAAGGCTCGGTGACACCCGGCATTAGGCTGCTCTTATCCCCATCTTCCTTTCGCAGTCTGCCCTCGCGACCGCGGCTATTCAACTGGACCACGGCAGCGAATAGGTCTTCACGTTGGTGAAACTTTTCATGGCTTCGACCACCCCTTCCTTGTAACCAAGCCCGGAATCCTTGATCCCTCCGAAGGGCGACATTTCGATCCGATAACCGGGTACTTCCCAGACGTTGACGGTTCCAACCTCCAACTCATTGATGAATCGGGTGATGTATTCGAGTTTCGACGTGCAGACACCGGAAGAAAGCCCATAGGCGGTCGAATTGGAGATTCGAATTACCTCAGTGATATCGTCGGGGCAGCGGATGATGGGGATGACCGGGCCGAAGGTCTCCTGGTGCACCAGTTCGCAGTCAAAAGGCACCTTGTCGACCACTGTCGGCGGATAGAGCGCGCCTTGTCGGTTGTTGCCATGGAGCAGGACCGCGCCCTTCTCGACCGCACCGTTCACGCGACGCTCGAATTCCTTGGCCACGCGTTCGTGGATCACCGTGCCGACGTCGGTTTCTGGGTCCGTCGGGTCGCCGGACTTGAGCTTCTTCGCCTTTGCAAGCACCAAGCGCGAAAATTCTTCGGCCACCTTCTCAACGACCAAAATGCGCTTGACCGCCGTGCAACGCTGACCGGAATTCTTGGTAGCGCCCGCAACCGCCAATTCGGCCGCCTTGTCGAGATCGGCGTCTTCCATGACGATCAATGGATCGTTGCCTCCAAGCTCGAGGACGATGCGGCGATACCCAGACTTCTCGGCGATATATTTGCCGACCTTTACCGAGCCGGTGAAGGTAATCAGGTCACAGTCAGGATCGGTGATCATGGCGTCGCCCATGGTCGAGGGATTGCCGGTGACGACCGAAAGCATTTCAGGCGGCAGCCCCGCCTCATAAAGCACGTCGGCGAGGGCTAGTGCCGTTAGCGGTGTCAACTCGGTCGGCTTGAGCACGACACGGTTGTTGGTCGCAATCGCTGGCGCCAGCTTGTGCGACACCATGTTGAGCGGGTGATTGAACGGTGTGATCGCCGAAATGACGCCGCGCAATGGCGTGCGCGTAGTGAAAATCTTGCGCATCTTCGACTGCGGCGAGATGTCGCAAGAATAGATTTCGCCGTCGTCTCTGATCGTGAGCTGGCCGGCAAAGGAATAGACGTCGTAAGCGCGGCGCGCCTCGTAGAGCGAATCTTTCCAGCACAGTCCGGATTCGGCGGTAATGATACGGGCAAACTCTTCCTTGCGGTCACGCAACAGTTCCGCAGTGCGCAAAAGAATCTGCTGGCGTTCGTAACGCGTCAACTTCGGCTTGTAGGCCGCGGCGTTTGCGAAAGCATCGCGCACGTGTTCGGCGCGCGCCGCCGGCACCGTGCCGACCAAGGCGCCATTGTACGGGTTGCGCACCTCGATACGCTCGTCGAGATCGACGCGCTTGCCGGCGATGCGCATGGCTTCGTGGCGAACGGCCGCGACTGGCTTCGACTGAACGTTCATGCGGCTCCTTAACGGACGTGATTGAGCGCGATGTCGAAAATGTCGAAATTGCGCAGCTGACGATCAGGCGGCAGCGTCAACTTGCGGTTAGCGATCATCGGCACCGTCTGTTCCGTCAGGCCACCGTGTGAGCGCAGCGGCTCAGTGAGGCCCGACAGGTCGTGACGCGCGCGGCTCGTGCCAAGCACTTTGTGAATCGTCGAAAGGACCACGACGTCGCCCACGCGGTCGGGCGGCAATTCGAAGCGCTTGCAGGCCTCTTCCCGCGGCAGCGCCAGATCGATGCCGGCGAGCGCGGAGAGTTTCGTCGCCATACCGGCGGCGTCGACGCCAGCCGGTAGATAAACTGTGGCAAACGAACCAAGCGCGCCGTGATGCGCCACATAGGGGTCGGTGATCGGAAGGATGACACGCGCATTGCTCTTGCCGAGCCATTCGTCGAACACATCCTGCAGATATATGACGTCCGGTTCACCGTTAGGTAGATGTTTGTCGTTCATTCCGTGATCGGCTGTAAGCACCAGCACGCATCCCGCCGCGTCGAGTTCCCCGACATAACGGTCCATCATCGCGTAAAAAGAGTCGGCCATACCCGAACCGGGCGCGGCCTTGTGCTGCACATAGTCCGTCGTGGACAGGTACAGCACGTCAGGCCGTTCGCGTTTGAGGATAGAAACGCCGGCAGCCATGACGAATTCCGACAATTCCGACGAATAGACGTCCGGAACAGGCATTCCCACCCGCGCTGGCACGCCGTCAATGCCATTATTCGCGAGCGTTGCCTTGTCGGCTTTTTCCGATGAGAAAGCGATGGCGCGGCCGCTGCTGAAATCGAGGCCATTGCCGAGCAGCGTGCGCAGCTTGTCCTTTGCCGTCACCACCGCGACCTTGGCGCCGGCATCGTGGAACGCCTTCATAATGGTTGGGGCACGCAGGAACTTGGCGTCGTTCATCATCACTTCCTGGCCCGTGGCCGGGTCGAAGAAGTAATTGCCGGCGATGCCATGCACCGCCGGCGCGCGGCCGGTGATGATCGAAAGGTTGTTCGGATTGGTGAAGCTCGGGATCACCGAGCGCGCCAAGAGATTGGCGCCTTCGCGCATCAGCCGAGCAAAATTCGGCGCTAGGCCCTTATCGATCGCGCGCTCGATATACCCGGGTTCGGAGCCGTCGACGCAGACACACACCGTCGGTGTTTTGGGGAAACGATAGGACCGACCGTTGACCGTGACATTGGAGCCGACGTTAACGTTCACCGTGAGCCCCCTACGCTGCCTTTGTCGCCTTCAAAGAATGTACGCCCATCTCGTCGAGAATATCGCGGATCGCGACCAACGCGCCGCGCATTTGGTCGGGAAAGAGCCGACCGATACAGCCAATACGGAACGAGTCCGCAACCGTGAGCTTGCCCGGATAAATCACGTAGCCGCGATCCTTCAGTCTGTCGTAGAAGGTCTGGAATACGAAGTTCTTGTCCGCCGGCATGCGGAACGTGACGATGATCGGCGCCTGCAAGTGGTCGGGCAAAAGCGCCTCGAAGCCGAGCGCACGCATCCCTTCGATGAGGGTGCGGCAGTTCTCCGCGTAACGTCCACCACGCCCGGCGACACCACCTTCGGCGTCAAATTCATCGAGAGCCTGGTGGAACGCCACGATCACATGGATCGGCGGCGTGAACCGGTATTGTCCGGTCTTGACGAAATTGGCCCACTGGTCGTGCAGGTCGAGGACCAACGTCGTGGCGTTGCCTTTTGCTCTTTCCAGCGCTGATTTACGCGCGATCACAAAGCCGAGCCCAGGCACGCCTTCGAGGCACTTGTTCGACGATGCGGCGACCGCGTCGAAATCGATGCGCGTTCCGTCAAGCGAAAGGGCGCCGAATGCGCTCATCGCGTCGATGAGAAGGTGCTTGCCGTGGCGCCCAACCAATTCCGCAATCTTTGCCACCGGGTTGAGGATGCCGGAGGTCGTCTCGCAGTGGACGACGAAGACGTGGCTAATGGATTTATCGCCGCCGAGCAGCGCGTCGATGGCGGCGATATCCGGCGGCGTGTCCTCCGGCGTCTCAAGCACGGCGGCGGCGCGGCCGGCGATCTCACAGATTTTTTTCGCGCGCTGGCCGTAGGCTCCGTTAATCAGCAGCAACACCTTGCCGTCACGAGGGACGAAAGTGGTGAGCATCGCCTCCACCGCGAAGGTACCGGAACCCTGCATCGGCACGGTGACGAAATCCGTGCCGAGGTTGGCGATTGCCGGCAGCCGCGTCAGTACTGCTTGGTTGATTTTGATAAAGGCCGCATCACGCGAGCCCCAGTCGTGCAACATCGCCTGTTTGACGGTGCGCGACGTGGTCAGTGGCCCGGGCGTGAGCAACAGCGGATCGCCGGTCTCGGAAGCGGCGATGGCAGGGCGGCTTGGGGCCATGGGTGATTCCTGATTGAGCCGCGCGACAGCCCAATGACAGTAGCCTAGCGCCGAAGCAGGTATCGATCTAATATACGTTTTAGATAGCGCCTATAGATTGTCTCTATATGAACCTGACGCAGCTCCGCGCCTTTCATCTCGTTGCCCAGGCGGGCGGATTTTCGCTCGCCGCCCGCACCGCCGGTCTGAGCCAGCCGACATTGTCGGCGCAGGTGCGCAGCTTGGAGGCGAACTACGGCGTCGGCCTCTTCGACCGCCAGGGCCGCGGCGTGCACATGACGCCGGCCGGGCAGTCGCTGTTTTCCGTCACCACGCGCCTGTTCGCCGCCGAGGAAGAGGCACGCGCACTACTCACCGGCGGCCGCGCGCTCACCCGCGGGCACCTGCGTGTGAGCGCCGACAGCGCCTATCACGTCATGCCGATCCTCGCTGAACTCAAGGCCCGGCATGGCGGTCTTACCTTCACGCTCAAAATCGACAATTCGGCTGCCGTGCTTGAGCAGGTCGCCGATCACGGTGCCGATGTCGCGGTGATGGCGAAAATGACGTCCGACCCGCGCATCTATTCGATGAAACTGCGCGAGGACCGGCTGGTGCTGTTCGTGCCGCAGGCGCACGTTTGGGCGCGCTCGAGGCGGCGGCGCCTCGCCGATCTTGCCGGCCAGGACATCGTCATTCGCGAGCGCGGCTCGATCACGCGCGAGGTGTTCGAAACTCGACTGGCGGAAGCGGGCGTCGTGCCGCGTTCGTTGATCGACGTCGAGACGCGCGAAGCGGTGCGCGAGGCGGTTGCCGCCGGGTTCGGCATCGGCGTGGTCTTCGAAAGCGAATTTGGCGTCGATCCCCGTTTTCACGCCATCGATATCGGCGGAGCCGATCTTTCCGTTGGCGAATATGTGATTTGCCTGCAGGAGCGGCGGCGGCTCGCGCTGGTGCGCGCGTTCCTCGATATCGCCCGTGAAGCGTCGCAGCGCCGGCCATGATCACTGAAAGCGGATCAACGCGAGCCCGGCGACGATCATCAGCGCAGCGATAATCCGCGCCGGGCGCAAATGCTCCTTGAGGATGACGACGGCGATCAGCGCGCCGAACAGCACGCTGGTCTCGCGTAACGCCGCAACGATGGCAATGGGCGCTACCGTCATCGCCCAAATCGCAATCCAATAAGATGTCACCGAGAGCGCGCCGCCGAGTAGACCGAGTTTCCAGTAGCTGCGCGTATCGCGCAGAATCGAGGTCCCGCGCCGCGCCAGCGCAAACACGACCATGCAGCCGCCATCGCAGACGAAAAGCCACGCCGCGTAGGCGCTTGGATTGCGCGATATGCGGGCGCCGACGCCATCGACCAGCGAATAACCACAGATGGTCAGCGCAGTGAAAAGGGCAAAGCCGACCGCGCGCCGATCGATTTTTGCCAGATCACGTCCGCCGCGCGCAGACAGCAAAAAAACGCCGCTGACGAGCGCCATAATTCCGGCCCAGCCGACAAAACTCAGGTGCTCGCCGATAACGGTGGTCGAGACGAGCGCAGTCATCAGCGGCGCCGACCCCCGTGCGATCGGATACACCTGGCTCAAGTCGCCGGTACGATATGCCTCCGTCAACCCGACGTAATAAGCAAGGTGAAGCACGACCGACGCGACCACCCACGGCCAGGCCACGAGGGGCGGCACGCCGACAAGCGGCACCAGCGGCAACGCGATGACCCCGCAAGCCACCGTGATAATCGCAGTGGTCGCAAACGGGTCGAGCTTTATCTTGAGCAGCGCATTCCAGCTGGCGTGACAGGCGGCCGCGAAAAGAACGGCGGCAAATACGAAAGGATCCATCTTTATCCTTTCACATTCGCGCCGGCCGGATCGTAAGGCGCCTTGACGCTGGCGCGAACCGGCACGCGTTCTCCACCAATGTCGATCTCAAATTTGCCACCGAGAAAGCCAGCATCGACCGGCGCTCTGCTCGTAGTCACATAGCCGAGCGCGACGATGGATTGAAGGGTGTGACCGTAGGCCGCCGAACTCACCTCCCCGGCCGGTTCGCCGTTGCGCAAAATCAACTCCCCGCCATAGGCCAAGGGACTATCCGGCCCGAGCCCGACAAAACTGAGCAGCCGCTTGGCGGGAGGTTTGCTCCTCGTGGCGACAAGCGCGTCACGCCCGATAAAGTCTCCCTTGTCGAGTTTGACTGCAAACCCTAGTCCCGCTTCGTAAGGGTTAACGTCCGGCGTCAGTTCGCGGCCCCAAGCACGATAGCCTTTTTCGAGCCGCAGTGACTCAATGGCGTAGTAACCGGCGTCGCGAATGCCAAACTCGGCACCGACCCGCATGACAGCATCGTACACGCCGGTTGTAAGTTCGACCGGAACGAACAACTCCCAGCCCAGTTCGCCGACATAAGTACGCCGCGCGGCGAGCGCGTTGGCAGGGCCAAGACCGATTTCGCGTAGGCTGCCGAACGGGAACGCGGCATTGTCAAGCGGCGTCTTGGTCAGGCGTGATAGCAATTCACGCGACCGCGGCCCCATCACCGCGATCACCGCATAGGCCGAAGTCACGTCGGTAAGATAGGCGTGGGCGCTAACGGGCAAATTGCTGTTGATCCAGGCCGCATCCCGCGTCGCCTGCGCCGTGCCGGTAACGATAAGAAAGCGATCGTGCGCTATGCGCGCCACCGTCACGTCGCTTTCATAAGTACCGCGTTCATTAAGCAGCCCGGTGTAGACGCTGGCACCGACTGGAACATCCATGTCGTTGGCGCATAGCCGTTGCAACACGGTTTGCGCCTCGCGGCCCTGCAGCAAAAACTTCGCGAAGGAAGTCAAATCGAATACCGCGACCGCCCTGCGCGCGGCCTCATGCTCGGCGGCAGCGAAGGCAAACCAGTTCTGCCGCTCGAGTGAATAGTCGATCCGCGCGTCCGCTTTCGACGGCGCGAAGAAGTTCGGCCGCTCCCAGCCCATCTTGGAGCCGAATACGGCGTGCCTGTCCGCCAGCCGGTCGTAGAGCGGCGAACGGCGAAAGGGACGTACAGAAGCCAGCTCGCGATTCGGCCACGGCATCATGTAATGCAACCCAAGCACTTCCTTCACGCGGTCGTGCAGCAGCGCATCGTTGTCGTAGAAGCCGGCGAAACGGCGGATATCGACCGGCCAGAGATCGAGCGTCGGTTCGCCTTCGACGATCCATTCGGCAAGCGCACGGCCCGCGCCGCCGCCCGAGGCGATGCCGATTGAATTAAAGCCTGCGCCGACAAAGAAATTCTTCAGCTCCGGCGCCTCCCCCATGATGAAGTTATTGTCGGGCGTAAAGCTTTCCGGCCCATTCATAAACGTCTTGATCTCGGCCGTTTCCAGCGCCGGCAGTCGCGTGAGCGCGTTCTGCATCAGGATTTCAAACTGATCCCAGTCGTCCGGCAACATGCCGAACTCGAAATTCGCCGGAATGCCGTCCATGCCCCACGGCTTGGCGGCAGGTTCAAAGCCCCCCATCAGCAAGCCGCCGACTTCTTCCTTGACGTAGATGTAGCCGTCCGGATCGCGCAACACTGGCAGATTTGGATGCACGCCGTCGATGCGGCCGGTGACGATGTACATGTGCTCAGCCGAATGCAGCGGCACGGTTACGCCGCACATTCGGCCGATCTGTTTTGCCCATTGCCCGGCGCAATTCACGACGATGTCGGCTTTAATGTCGCCTTTCCCTGTGGCGACGCCGGTTACCGCTCCGTCGCGCGAATGGATTGCCGTGACGCGGATTTGCTCGAGTATCTTCGCGCCGCCCATGCGGGCACCCTTGGCCAGTGCCTGGGTCACGTCGGTCGGGTTGACCTTGGCGTCGAGCGGCAGCCACAGCGCGCCGACAAGATCGTCGGTGCGCATGATCGGATAACGCGCGGCCGCATTTTTGATCGAGATCAGTTCACAGGCGACGCCCTGTGCCGCCGCCGCAGAGGCTATGCGCTTGAACAGCGCCAGCCGCTCGGGCGTGCGGGCAACCAGAACCGAACCGCATTGCTTCCAGCCGGTCGCCTGGCCGGTTTCGGCTTCGAGCCGTGCATAAAGTTCGGCAGAATACTGCACAAGGCGGGTCATATTCTGGTGTGCGCGCAGTTGCCCTACCAAGCCCGCTGCATGCCAGGTCGTCCCGCAGGAGAGCCGGCCCTGTTCGAGCAGTACGACATCACGCCACCCGTGCTTCGTCAGGTGATACGCGACCGAGCACCCCATGATGCCGCCGCCGATGATCACAACGCGCGCGGAATCAGGAATTTCGACGTCGGCCATTACAGACACTTGTTTCGATTGAAACGCGGCCCCTGCTGCATCACCCTATCCGCGGGCTTCCCCTGAGACGGCAAGATACCATCGCCAAAATATCTGCGTCCAATCGCAGCCATGTCCGGCTCGATTCTGGAAGCATCCATTGGCGCGATGGCTCAGCCGGCCGGATGCGCTCAATCGATGGATCGAGCGCCAGATCTGCCCCGCCGGTTAAAGCGAGGGGAAATGGGTGCGTTTGGGCACCCGATCGGGTACTCAGTTGCCGCGGAAGACCTGGATATCGAGGTCGCGAATCTTCTTTCGCAACGTATTGCGGTTGACCCCGAGCAGATCGGCAGCGCGGATCTGGTTGCCGCGGGTCGCGGCCAGCGCCGCCGACAGCAGCGGATATTCGATTTCCCGCAACACCCGGTGGTAGAGACCGGCCGGGGGCACACCATCCTCAAAGCTGGAAAAATACGTGGCGAGATGCCGTTCGACCGCCGCGCCCAGGCTCTCCTCGATGCGCGGCTCTTCGCCGCCCGTCGGCAGCGCCGGCTGCGCAAGCTCGGATTCGATGACTGCCGCCGAAATCGTCTCCTGCGGATAAAGCGCGGAGAGCCGCCGCGCCAGGTTTTCCAGTTCGCGCACATTGCCCGGCCAGCGATGCCGCTTGAGTCGTTCGAGTCCCGCCGGATCGATCTGTTTGGTAGGCAGACCTTCGCGCAGCGCCTGCGAAAAGAAGTGGCGGATGAGGTCGGGTATGTCTTCGGTGCGCTCCCGCAGGGGAGGAAGTCGTAACGGCACGACGTTGAGGCGGAAAAACAGATCCTCGCGGAATAGGCCCTGCTGGATCTGCTGGCGCAGATCCTTGTTTGTCGCGGCGATGATGCGAACGTCGCTCTTGATCGGGGTGCGGCCACCGACGGTCGTGTATTCGCCCTGCTGCAAAACGCGCAGCAGGCGCGTCTGCGCCTCCATTGGCATGTCGCCGATTTCGTCGAGGAACAGCGTGCCACCTTCGGCTTGTTCGAAGCGCCCGGAGCTGCGGGTATTAGCACCGGTGAAAGCCCCCTTCTCGTGTCCGAACAATTCCAACTCGATCAGGTCGCGCGGGATTGCCGCCATGTTGATGGCAACAAAGGTGCCGGCGCGTCGCTTGCCATAGTCATGCAGCGCCTTCGCCACCAGTTCCTTACCGGTGCCGGATTCGCCGGAGATCATCACCGTCAAGTCGGTCTGCATCAGCCGCGCCAGCACGCGGTAGATTTCCTGCATGGCCGGCGAGCGGCCGACCAACGGAATGTTCTCGAAGTCCTCATTCTTGGCCGGTGCGGGTTTGCGTTCCTTCGGCTCCGACATGGCGCGGCCGACGATGGCGATCAGTTCCTTCAAGTCGAAGGGCTTGGGCAAATACTCATAGGCGCCGCGCTCGGAGGCGCGGATTGCGGTCATGAAAGTGTTCTGCGCGCTCATGATGATGACCGGAAGATCGGGTCGCGCCTTACGGATGCGTGGAATGAGATCAAAAGCGTTCTCGTCTGGCATCACCACGTCGGTAATGACCAGATCGCCGTCGCCCTGGCTGATCCAGCGCCACAGCGTGGCGGCGTTGCCGGTGAGACGCACCTCGTAGCCGGCGCGCGACAATGCCTGATTGAGGACGGTGCGGATCGCAGCATCGTCATCGGCGACCAATATGCTTCCGCTCGGCATCATCGTTACTCGCCCTGGACCGATGGGGCATCTTCAGCGATGCCACCGTCACCCGTGTAAACCGGCATCAACACGCGAAAGATCGTTCGTCGCGGCAGCAATTCACACTCGATGATTCCGCCATGATCGCCGACGATTTTAGCGACCAACGCCAGCCCAAGCCCGCTGCCGGTCGGTTTCGTAGTAACAAAAGGATCGAACAAATGCGGCATCAGATCGTCGGGCACGCCCGGCCCATTGTCTTTCACACAGAATTCAAGCGGTAGCGATACGCGCGTCTTGCTGCCGGCCATGGCAAGGCGTACGCCCGGACGAAATGCAGTGGTGAGCTGGATTTCGCCGTCGATTGCCCCCTCCCCAATCGCTTCCGCGGCGTTTTTCACGAGGTTAAGAAACACCTGGATGAGCTGATCGTGATTGGCAAATACCATGGGCAACGACGGGTCGTACTCTTCTGCGAACTTGATGTGGCGGCCAAAGCCTGACTGCGCGAGCCGCTTCACGTGGTCGAGCACGATATGGATGTTTACCGGTTCCCGCTCGACCGGGCGCTCGTCGGCAAAGACTTCCATGCGGTCGACCAGCTTAACGATGCGGTCGGTCTCATCGCATATCAGTTTGGTCAACGACCGGTCCTCGTCGGCGGCGGATTGTTCGAGCAGCTGCGCCGCTCCCCGAATTCCAGACAGAGGGTTTTTGATCTCGTGCGCGAGCATGGCGGCGAGCGCGATCACCGAGCGCGCGGCACCGCGATGCGTCAACTGACGGTCCATCTTGTCGGCGATCGTGCGCTCCTGCAGCACCACGACGACGTGGCCGGGATATTCTGATAACGGTCCGACGTAGAGATCGACTAGGCGCTCGCCAGGATTGCGCGGCGTGGCGAGGTCCACCTTGTACTCATTTACGGCCGAACCGCGCTGGCGCACCTGTTCGATCAACGTCAGCAACGGTGAGCCAAACGGAACTAGGTCGCGGATCATGTGCCGGCGCAACAACGGAATAGATGCCTCAAAGAATTGTTCGGCGGCGACGTTGGCATCGGCAATCTTGCCGTCCGACGAAATCATCAGAACCGGATGCGGCAAGGCGTTGAGCATGGCATCGCCCGGCGCAACCGACATGGTGGTGATCGCGTGGGCCCGGCTCATGCGGCGGCCTTCCAGGCGAACGCATCGTAGGCATCGGCGAGATGGCGCCGCGCTTGCGCCGGCTCTTCGGCGGTGAGCACGCGCCTGCGGTGATCTTTGAGCAGCGCAATGGAAACGCCCGCGGTTGCAGCTGCGGTGTCGAGCGCCCAGCCCAGGTGCTTGCGCGCGTGGCGACGACCGATCATCACGCCATGGTGGCCGATCATTTCGTCGTAGAGCGAATGGATCATCGCCAGTTGTTCGGCAAGCGGCGGCGCAGCTTCGCGCCGGCCGGTGGCGAGAAACCGCGCAACCTGCCCTGTAAACCAGGGACGCCCCTGCGCGGCGCGGCCGATCATCACTGCGTCCGCCCCGGAGGCCGAAAGCGCCGCGCTCGCATCATCGAAGCAGCGAATATCGCCGTTGACGACGACGGGAACGTTTACGCTCTGCTTGACCACCCGAACCGCTGCCCAGTCGGCGCATCCATCGTAGAACTGGCAGCGCGTGCGGCCGTGAACGGTGATCATGGCAACGCCCGCATTTTCGGCGCGGCGTGCGAGATCTGCTGCGTTAATCGTCGAATGGTCCCAGCCGAGGCGCATCTTCAGCGTGACCGGTACGGCGACTGCATTTACAGTTGCTTCGATCAGCCGCAGCGCGTGGTCAAGGTCCCGCATCAACGCGGAGCCAGAAGCGCCATTGGTCACCTGCTTCGACGGGCAACCCATGTTGATGTCGATAATGGCCGCGCCCTTGCCTTCTGCGATCCGGGCGCCTTCCGCCATCCAGTGCGCTTCGCAGCCGGCAAGCTGCATCACCGGGATGGCAACACCGCCGACGTCACTGCGCACCCGTGCCTCGCGCTGGCCTTCGGCGAGTGCGGCGCACGCGGTCATCTCGGAGACGACAAGACCAGCATGGAGTCGCTCGGCAAGCCGGCGGAACGGCGCATCGGTGATGCCGGACATGGGCGCGAGAATTGCGCGGTTCGGCACGACAATGCCGCCTATGGTCCAGGGTTTGGCGTAAATTGAGCTGAATTCGGCCATGAAGTCGCCAGTGCCTATGTTTTAGGCTAAATTCCGAACTGCTCAGAGGTTAGCCATTTTGACGGTTCGCGCAAGTGCTGCACTGCAAAAAGATGCTCATTCGTTAATTCGACAGTGGGCCTCTAAGTCGTTCCAGTTGCACCGAGAACGCGGTAAGCCGGGGCCCGGCAAGAGGAGCTTCGTGCATGGCTGGTATCGCAGCGGTCGTCGTCGCTGCCGGGCGGGGAACGCGCGCCGGCGCGGATATGCCCAAGCAATTCAGGCCGATCCTTGGCGCGCCGATGGTTCGGCAAAGCCTTTTAATGTTCGTAGAACACCCCAGCGTCGCCTTCGTACAGCCGGTTATCCACCGCGACGATGTCGCCTTGTTCCAATCCTCGGCGGCCGGATTGCAGATGCTGGCGCCAGCCTTCGGCGGAGCGACGCGGCAGGCTTCGGTGCGCGCCGCCCTCGAAGCGCTCGCCGCCCACGCGCCTGAGATCGTGCTGGTGCATGACGCAGCGCGGCCCTTCGCCAGTGCCGCACTTGCATCGCGCGCCATCGACGCCGCCCGGCAGAACGGCGCCGCGATCCCGGCGCTGCCGGTCACCGACACGGTCAAGTCGGTCGGCGAGGACAGCCGCATCACCGGGACGCTCGACCGCGCATCGCTGCGCCTGGTGCAGACGCCGCAGGCCTTCGCCTTTCCGCTCCTGCTCGAGGCTCATCGCAAGGCCGCCGCCGCAGGGCGCGAGGACTTCACCGACGACGCCGCACTCGCCGAATGGGCGGGAATGACGGTCACGGCCTTCGCCGGCGAAACCGGCAATATCAAGGTCACGACGCCCGAGGATTTTGCCCGCATTCAGGCCGCATCGTTTGCCAGCCTCGGTGACGTGCGCACCGGTTCGGGCATCGACGTGCATGCGTTCGGTCCCGGCGATCATGTGACGCTCGGCGGCATCCGCATCCCGCATAGCCACGCGCTCACCGGGCATTCCGACGCCGACGTCGCGCTGCACGCCTTGACCGACGCCCTGCTCGGCGCGCTCGCCGACGGCGATATCGGCGTGCATTTTCCACCCAGCGACCCGCAATGGCGCGGCGCTTCCTCCGACCGCTTTCTCAAATTCGCGGTCGAACGCGTCGTCGCCCGTGGCGGCCGCATTGCCCATCTCGATATCAACATCGTCTGCGAAGCGCCGCGCATCGGCCCGCACCGTGACGTCATGCGCGAAACCATCGCGCGCCTTGCCGGCGTCGCCGTCGATCGCGTCGCGGTGAAAGCAACCACCAGCGAGAAACTCGGCTTCACCGGGCGCGGCGAAGGCATCGTGGCTTACGCAACCGCGACCGTGCGGCTGCCCTGGGGCGGCGAGTGAGCGACGAGCTGCATGCCGCCGCCGCCGCTTTGCTCGACATCTGCCGCGCGCGCGGCTTGACGCTGGCGACGGCTGAATCCTGCACCGGCGGGCTGGTTGCCGGAGCCCTGACCGACATCGCCGGTTCTTCCGATGTGGTCGACCGCGGCTTTGTCACCTACTCGAATGACGCCAAGCAGCAAATGCTCGGCGTGCCGGCCGAGACGCTGAAACAATTCGGCGCGGTGAGCCGGCAAACCGCCGAGGCGATGGCGCTCGGCGCCCTCTCCCGCGCGGAGGTTGATCTTGCCGTCGCCATTACCGGGATCGCCGGCCCGGGCGGCGGCAGCAAGGACAAGCCAGTCGGCCTTGTGCATTTTGCAGTCGCCGCACGCGACGGCTCACTCGCGCATGCGGAAATGCGCTACGGCGACATCGGCCGCCTGCCGGTGCGGCACAAGTCGGTGCTGCAGGCGCTGGCCATGCTCAAGGAAATGGCCAGCCAAATCTAACGTCGGTCACCGCGTCGCAACCTGAGATCAGCCCTTGGCAAGATCGAGGACGGCCTGGGCGAAAGCCTGCGGCGCTTCCTGCGGCAGGTTGTGGCCGATACCGCCGGTGATGGTGCGGTGTTCGTATTTGCCGGAGAATTTCTTGGCGTAGGCGCTTGGGTCGAGGTGCGGCGCGCCGTTGGCGTCGCCTTCCATGGTGATGGTGGGCACGGTGATCACCGGGCCTGCGGCAAGCCGCTTCTCCATGTCATCGTATTTGGCCTCGCCTTCGGCAAGACCCAGCCGCCAGCGATAGTTATGGATGACGATGGCGACGTGATCGGGATTGTCGAAAGACGTCGCGCTGCGATCGAACGTGGCATCGTCGAATTTCCATTGCGGCGAAGCGATCTGCCAGATGAGCTTGGAAAAGTCACGCCGGTATTTTTCGTAGCCGGCCCGGCCGCGCTCGGTCGCGAAGTAAAACTGATACCACCATTGCAACTCGGCGCTGGGCGGCAACGGCACCTTGCCGGCGGCCTGGCTGCCGATCAAATAGCCGCTCACGGACACCAGAGCCTTGCAGCGCTGCGGCCATAGCGCCGCGACGATGTCGCAGCTTCGCGCGCCCCAGTCAAAGCCGGCAAGGGTTGCCTTCTCGATCTTGAGCGCATCCATCAAAGCGATGACGTCCATGGCAACGGCCCCCTGCTGGCCGTTACGCGGCGTGTCGGGTGAAAGAAACCGCGTCGTGCCATAGCCGCGCACATAGGGCACGATCACGCGATAGCCGGCCGGCGCCAGTGCGGGCGCGACATCGACGAAAGCGTAAATGTCGTAGGGCCAGCCGTGCAGAAGAATGACCGGGGCGCCATCGGCCGGACCGGCTTCGGCGTAGCCGATATTCAGCACGCCGGCGTCGATCTGCTTCAGTGCGGCAAAAGACGTATTGGTACCTGGCTTGATATCGGGCATTTTTTTCTCCGCCTGTTGTGCCTCGGCACGGCCGCCGTCGCCGAGCTGGACGGCGGCGACTGCCATCGCGGCGACGCCGAAGAAGCGGCGGCGATCGCGGTCGACGCCATCAACGATCTTCATGTCATTCACGGACGATCTCCTTCATTTAACGGGCACGACGGCTCAGCCGAACGTGAAGCAGAATGCCTCGACGCCCGGGTCGAGAAACTCGATTTCGAACTGGCGATCGGCGATGGGTCCGGCCTGCCGGATCAACTGGTGCAATCGCTGCTCGCTGACCGTTCCGTTGCCCTGCTCGTCAACGTCGATGCCGTGAGCCGCGCCCGGAGGCTGGCCATCGATTGTCACGCGGAATTTCACTGACGTTCCCGGTGTTGCCGGACCCATGACCAGATGAAGGTCGCGGGCGTGAAAGCGATAGGTGATGTGGCCATTGGGTGTGTTCGGCGCGGCAGCGTCCCGCTTCAAGGTCCAGTCGCCGGTGAGCGCCCATTCGTTCAGCCGAAAGCGCGCCGGCGATTCATAATTGTGCGGCTTGTCGCGGACCGCGCCACCAGGCGAGGCAAAGCCCTCAGTGCGCTCGTAGCCGACATAATTTTCCGGTGACTTGAGGGTCGCCCAATCGGCGGCGACCTCAAAGCCGCGCGGTTCGACGGACACTTGCTCGTCGCCGATGCCGCTGGCGCCGGCTTCCATCAACAGACGCTGAATGACCATTTCCGACTGGTCGTAGGCGCCCTCGCCGAAATGTGAGTGGCGGATGCGCCCTTGCGCGTCGATGAAATACTGCGCCGGCCAATAGTTGTTGCTGAAGGCGCGCCAGATGACGTATTCGCTATCCACCGCGACGGGGTAATCGACGTGCAAGGCCTTCGCCTCCCGGCGGACATTGTCGAGGTTCTTTTCAAATCTGAATTCCGGCGTATGCACGCCGATCACCACCAATCCCTTGTCCTTGTATTTCTCCGCCCAGGCGCGAAGGTAAGCCTGCGTGCGCAGCCAGTTGATGCAGGTGTAGGTCCAGAAATGGACGAGAACGACCTTGCCGTGCAGAGCCTGCGCCGTCAGTGGCGGCGAATTGAGCCACGCATCGGCGCGCAGAAGCGAGGCGAGTTCGGACTGACCGCCGTTCGCACCGGAGCCGAGCCCATGAAAAAACGCCACCCGCTCGCCGGTCGGCGACGTTGACTGCGGCACTTTGCTGTCTCCTATAAAGCCGGCGATCGGCGCGCCGACTGCGATGGCGAGTATGGCGGCTATCAATAGTTTGCGTGTTTTGTCGTGCTCATCGATGAAACGGCTTCCCGCCGCGCGCTGATGAAGTTCGGCGCAAGCGCCAGACGCGCGCCGAAGTTCGAGTTTACGCGCGCAGCGATTTGAAGGTTGCGCGCACATCGGGCACGAAAAGCGCGGGCAGTTCCCACGCCGCGAAGTGCGTGCCTTTGGCATGGCTGCCGTAGTAAACGAGCCTCACATAGGCCTTTTCCGCCCAGCTCTTCGGCGCCTGATAGATCTCCTCCGCAAACGCACTGACGCCGACCGGAAGCTTGACGCCCCTCGCATCGAAAAATCCTGCCGGCGGCAGATTGTGAGCTGTGTCCCAGTAGAGGCGCGCCGAAGAGACCGCCGTATTCGTCAGCCAATAGAGCGTGATGTTGTCGAGAACGTCGTCGCGGCTCAGACCTTCCTGCTTTCCATCGAAGACGCGGGCGATCATCTGGTAGCTGCGAATGTCATGATCGAGTATCCAGCCTGCAAGGCCAACCGGCGAATCGGCGAGCGCGTATAGCGTCTGCGGACGGTTGTTCATCTCGATGGCGTAGCCCAGCCCGTTTTTGTAGAAATCGTCGAGCTGATCCCACGCGTGCTTTTCCTCCGGCGAAAGGCCTGACGGCGGCGGGCCGCCGAGCGAGAGCGCCTTCGATACGTCGGGCGGGACCGTCGCCGCCATGTTGGTGTGAATGCCGAGCAATCCCGGCGGCTGCTGCAGGGCCATCACTTCCGAAATGGCATTGCCCCAGTCGCCGCCCTGCGCCACGTATTTTGTGTAGCCGAGGCGCTGCATCAGCGTCGCCCAGGCCTTGGCGATAGTGACGGGGTTCCAGCCGGGCTTGGTCGGCTTGCCCGAAAAGCCGTAGCCCGGCAGCGACGGGATGACGAGATGGAAGGCATCCACCGCCGTGCCGCCATGGGCGGTCGGATCGGTGAGCGGGCCGATGATCTTGAGCTGCTCGATGATCGAGCCCGGCCAGCCGTGCGTGACGATCAACGGCAAGGCATTGTCGTGCTTCGAGCGGACGTGGATGAAGTGAATGTCGAGGCCGTCGATTGCCGTCACGAACTGCGGCAGGGCGTTGAGCTTTGCCTCGCACTTGCGCCAGTCGTGCTTGTCGACCCAATACTGCGCGAGTTTTTGCATGGTCGCCAGCCGCACGCCCTGCGTGTCGTCGGCCACCTGCTCCGCGTCGGGCCACTTGGTGGCGGCGACACGGCGGTGCAGATCGTCGAGATCCTTCTTCGGTGCCTTGAAGCTGAAGGGACGGATATCTGCTTTGTCAGTCACGGAAACCCCCTTTTGACTCGATGATTGAGTTTGTGCGCCTGCCGGCGCGGAAGCCGGCAGCAGCGATGCCATGATGCCGGTCGCGCCGAGCCTGAGGCCCTCACGGCGGCTGATCCGCGCGCGCAAGTTCGTCTGTTGTTTGTCCGTCTTCATGCTGGCCCCCGTGTTGCCTTCTCCATGCCCGCGCGACAGCAAGAATGCTGTTGCCCGCCGAATGATAAAATCTCTTATGAAATAGGCGTATGTCCCGATACGTGAACGTTGATACCTAAAGCTCTTCACCCGACGAGGTGATGACAGGCAGCAGTGACGTCGAATTCTGAAATCGTTTTGATGGTTGCTTCCGAACGAGACCGTTGCGGAATAGTCTGTCGTTTAGCGGCCTGTCATGCTGCCACTGTCATTGCGCATGGAGCAACGCCTCGCCGCCGCGCTCACGGTTTTGTTATCAGGCCTGTATTTTGAACTATTTTCAGAAAGTTAAGCCAAGGCTTCCCTTTCAGCCCGCTTTGCGGCCGTAGACCGCGTCGGCGCGCTTTTCGAAAGCGGCGGCAAACTTGCGGAAGGCGGCATCGAACATCGCCCCCATCAGCAGGGCAAAGGTGCGGCTTCCGAATTCGTAGTCGATGAAGAACTCGACTTCGCAGGTCCCGCCGCTGGCCGGGCGGAAAGTCCAGCGGTTCTGCATGCGCTGGAAGGGGCCGTCGAGATATTCGACGACGATCTTCAAGTCGGGGCGGTCAAGCGTGACGCGGCTGGTGAAGGTCTGCCGGATCAACTTGTAGGCGACCGTCATGTCGGCGACCATGACCGTGATGCCGTCGCCCATCGCCGCTCGGCTTTTTACTTTCAGCGCGTTGCAGAGCGGCACGAATTGCGGATATTTCTCCACGTCCGCCACAAGGTCGAACATGTTCGCCGCGCTGTGGCGCACGACGCGCTTCGTTGAGAACTGCGGCATGCCGTTAGGAACGGGCGGCGCGCGCCGCCTTGAGGCGGGCAAAATCCTCGCCGGCATGATGCGATGAGCGCGTCAGCGGCGACGCCGAGACCATCAGAAATCCTTTGGCATAGGCGATCGTCTCCAGCGCCTTGAATTCGTCGGGCGGCACGAAGCGTTTGACCTCGGCGTGCTTGCGCGTCGGCTGCAAATATTGGCCGATGGTGAGAAAGTCGACATCGGCTGAGCGCAGGTCGTCCATCACCTGCAGCACTTCGTTGCGCTCCTCGCCCAGGCCCACCATGATGCCGGACTTGGTGAACATCGCGGCGTCGAGTTCCTTGACCCGCTGCAGCAGCCGCAGCGAATGGAAATAGCGCGCGCCCGGGCGCACCGTCAGATAAAGCGAGGGCACGGTTTCCAGATTGTGGTTGAACACGTCGGGTCTCGCGGCGACGACGCGTTCGAGCGCGCCCTCCTTGCGCAGGAAATCGGGCGTCAGCACTTCGATCGTCGTCTGCGGGCAGCGCTCGCGGATCGCACGGATGGTGTCGGCGAAATGCTGCGCACCGCCGTCGGCAAGGTCATCGCGATCAACCGACGTGACAACGATGTGGGCCAGGCCGAGCTTGGCGGTTGCCTCACCGACGCGTGCCGGTTCGTCCGCATCGAGCGCACCCGGGATACCGGTCTTGACGTTGCAGAAGGCGCAGGCGCGGGTGCACGTGTCGCCCAAGATCATGAAGGTCGCGTGCTTCTTCTCCCAGCACTCGCCGATATTCGGGCAGCCGGCTTCCTCGCACACGGTGACGAGGCCGTTGTCGCGCATGATCTTCTGCGTGGCGAAATAGCCGGGCGACACCGGCGCCTTGACGCGGATCCAGTCCGGCTTTCTGGCCAGCGGCGAATCCGGGCGATGCACCTTTTCCGGGTGGCGCGGGCGCGGCGTATTGATGTCGTAGACGACGGCCATGTCCATTACTTACGGCTGCGCCCGCCGCCCCGCAAGGCGCGTTCAGGGCCGCCGAATCGCGCGCCAGATCAACAACAAAATGACGGCGCCCGCCGTGGCGCTGAGCAGGCTGCCGATGAAGGTCGGCATTGCCGCAGGGCTGAGATTGGTGAACAGCAAACCGCCGATCACCCCGCCGACCAGTCCGATCGCGAGGTGATGTAAAATGCCCCCGCTGCCGCCGAGGATGCGCGTGGCGATCCAGCCGGCGAGTAGGCCGATCACAATCCAGGATAGAACGCCCAAAGCGGCCGCCCCTGTCCTGCTCAAGCCGCCTTCGGCGGCATTTTATGGCTCGGTGTCGAGTTGGAAATCTTGATCTCTTCCTCGTTCATGTCGGCGCCGACATCGGCAAACAGCGGCGTCGACAGATAACGCTCGCCGGTATCCGGCAACATGGCAAGCACGGTCGAGCCGGGCGCAGCGCCGTTGCAGACTTCGAGCGCGCCGGCGAGCGTCGCGCCGGCGGTAATGCCGACAAAAATCCCTTCCTGCTGCGCCAAAGCCTTGGCGTTCTTCATCGCATCGGCTCCGGCGACGGTGATGATGCGGCTGATCACATTCATGTCGACCGCTTCCTCGGTGATCTTGGGGATGAAATCCGGGCTCCAGCCCTGCATCGGGTGCGGCTTGAAGGCGGGGTTGGGTTTTGCCGGCGTGCCGTCGGGATTGCGCTCCTGTTTGGTATGGGTCGAAAGCATCGGCGCATCCGCCGGTTCACAGACAACGATCTTGGTCTCGGGGCGTTCCTTGGCCAGCACACGGGCAACGCCCTTGAGCGTACCGCCGGTGCCGAAGCCGGTCACCCAATAGTCGAGCTTCTCGCCTTTGAAATCGTCGATGATCTCGCGCGCGGTGGTGCGCGAATGCATGTCGGGATTGGCCTCGTTCTCGAACTGGCGCGTGAGAAACCAGCCGTTCGACTTGGCGAGTTCCTGCGCCTTTTCGACCATGCCGAACCCGCGCCCGGCGGCAGGCGTGAGCACCACCTTGGCGCCGAGGAAGCGCATCAGCTTGCGGCGTTCGACGCTGAAGGTCTCCGCCATGGTGACAACCAACGGATAGCCTTTCGCCGCGCACACCATGGCGAGACCAATCCCGGTATTGCCGGAGGTTGCCTCGATCACCGTCTGCCCCGGCTTGAGCTCCCCGGATTTTTCCGCCGCCTCGATGACGCCGAGCGCCAGGCGATCCTTGACCGAGCCGAGCGGGTTGAACGCTTCGATCTTGACGTAGAGGTTGATGCCCTTGGGCGCCAGCTCTGTTGAGCTTGACGACGGGCGTCTTGCCGATTGTTCCGAGAATGCTTTCAAACTTGGCCACGCGTTCCTCCTCCACAAACTCTACATATTCAGTACGCGCCCATAGGCGTCGAGCACCGCTTCCTTCATCATCTCCGACAGTGTCGGATGCGGGAAGATGGTGTGCATCAATTCTTCTTCAGTCGTCTCCAGATTCATCGCCACCACGTAGCCCTGGATCAGTTCGGTGACCTCGGCGCCGACCATGTGCGCGCCGAGCAACTGCCCGGTCTTCTTGTCGAAGATCACCTTGACCAGGCCCTGGTCCTCTCCCAAAGCGATCGCCTTGCCGTTGCCGATAAAGGGAAAGCGGCCGACGCGAATGTCGAGCTTCTTCTCCTTCGCCGCCTGCTCGGTGAGACCGACCGAAGCGACCTGCGGCGAACAATAGGTGCAGCCGGGGATCATCGACTTGTCCATCGGGTGCGGCTTGAGGCCCTTGATCGCCTCGACGCAGATGACGCCTTCGTGCTCGGCCTTATGCGCCAGCATAGGCGGGCCGCAGACGTCGCCGATGGCATAGATGCCGGGCACGTTGGTACGGTTGAATTCGTCGATCTTGACGAGGCCGCGCTCGATCTTCACGCCGAGCTTCTCCAGCCCGAGGTTTTCGACGTTACCGACCACCCCCACGGCGGAAATCACGCGGTCGACGGTGAGCGTCTGGGTCTTGCCGCCCTCCTCGATGGTCGCGGTCACGCTGTCGCTTTTTTTGTCGAGTTTTGTGACCTTGGCGGCGGTGAGGATCTTGATGCCCTGCTTCTCGAACTGCTTGCGCGCGACGGCGGCGATCTCGGCATCCTCGACGGGGAGAATCTGCGGCAGCACCTCGACCACCGTCACCTCCGCGCCCATGGTGCGGTAGAACGAGGCGAACTCGATGCCGATGGCGCCGGAGCCGACCACCAGCAGCGACTTCGGCATCTTGTCCGGGTTCATCGCCTCGAAATAAGTCCACACCAGCTTCTTGTCCGGCTCGAGACCCGGCAACACGCGCGGCCGGGCGCCGCTCGCGATAATGATGTGCTTGGCCTGATACTGACCGGGACCGCTGGCGCCTTTGGGCGCCTCGATTTTCGACGCCTTGACCGTGACCTTGCCGGGCGCGTCGATGGCAGCCTCGCCCCAGATCACCGTCACCTTGTTCTTCTTGAACAGGTAGCCGACGCCGGTGTTGAGCCGGTTCACGACGTTGCGCGAACGCGCGATCACCGCCTTCGGGTCGAAGGTCACGTTTTCGGCCGTGAGCCCGTAATCCTTGGCGTGCTGAATGTAGTGGTAGATTTCCGCCGAACGCAGCAGCGCCTTGGTCGGGATGCAGCCCCAGTTGTTGCAGATGCCGCCGAGATAGTCGCGTTCGACCACCGCGGTCTTGAAGCCGAGCTGCGCCGCGCGGATGGCGGTGACATAGCCGCCGGGCCCGGAGCCGATGATGAGGACGTCGAAACTCGTGTCAGCCATTCCGAAACCCGTATGAACCTAGTCCGCAGCGACGTATTGCGCGATGCCGTTGCCGAACGACCAGTTTTCCTTGAGTATTTCGAGAAGATTGATGAAGACGTCCTCGCGCCGCAATCCTGGATTTTCCGCCAACACCGCGACGATCCTGGCGAACAGCGCCTTCTTTTGATCCACGCCGCGTGAATTGGTCACCGTGATCTGGATGAACACCAGATCGGCGCTGCGCGCTATATCTAGGTAGTTGTCGCTGTAAATAAAGCCGTCATCGTCGTGCTCGGTGATGACGATGAAACGATCCTCCTCCGGCACCGTGAAAGTCTGGCGCAGGGCGCGATAGATACCGTCGGCTATCGCTTTCTTGTGCGCCGCCGATTTTCCCCTCCGTAAATCGACGCGCACCAGCGGCATGTCACACCACCATCATCACCGGGTTTTCGATCAGCTTCTTGAACGCGGTGATGAGTTCGGCGCCAAGCGCGCCGTCGATGGCGCGATGATCGCAGGACAATGTCACGCTCATGATGGTGGCGACCGCGAGCTGGCCGTTGCGCACGACCGCGCGCTCTTCGCCGGTGCCGACCGCGAGGATGGACGACTGCGGCGGGTTGATGACGGCGGTGAAATCCTTGATGCCGTACATGCCGAGGTTCGACACCGATGAGGTGCCACCCTGGTATTCCTGCGGCTTGAGTTTCTTCGCCTTGGCGCGGGCGGCGAGATCCTTCATCTCGTTGGAAATCGCCGACAGCGACTTCAGCTCGGCGTTGCGGATGATCGGCGTGATCAGGCCGAACGGCAGCGCGACCGCGACCCCGATGTCGGAATGCTTGTGCCTGAGCATCGCCGCTTCGGTCCAGCTTACATTCGCCTCGGGGATACGCTGCAAGGCAAGCGCCAGCGCCTTGATGACGAAGTCGTTAACCGAGAGCTTGTAGGTGGGCTTGCCGTCTTTGTCTTTGCCCGCGGCGGCGTTGATCTCCTCGCGCGCGGCGGTGAGTTTGCCGATATCGCAGTCGATAGTGAGATAGAAAGTCGGCATCGACTGCGTCGCCGCGGTCAGGCGCTGCGCGATGGTGCGGCGCATGCCGTCATGCGGCACGACGTCGTAAGAGCCGTCTTCATAGAGTGCGCGGATCTGCTGATCGGACATTGTCTGAGAGGACGGCGCTCCAGACGGAGCGCCTAGGGAAGGCGCGGCGCGCAGGCCCTTGCCGGACTTTGCCTCGGCGATATCGCGGGCGATGACGCGGCCGTGCGGACCTGAGCCCTGCACACGGGAAAGATCGATGCCGGCTTCCTTGGCGAGCCGGCGCGCGAGCGGCGAAGAGAAGATGCGATTGCCGCCGCTTGTCGCGGCCGGCTGCGGCGCGGGCGATGCGGCAGGCTTGGGCGGCGGAGCCGCTTGCGGTGCGGGGGCTGCGGGCTTTGGCGCTTCTGCTTTTACAGCGGGTTTGGGCGCCTCTGCGGCCTTCGGCGCCGGAGCAGCAGCCGGCTTTGCCGCGCTCGCCGCCGCTTTCACGTCCTCGCCTTCGCCCGCAAGCACGGCGATCACCGCATTGACGGCAACGTCCTGCGTGCCCTCGGGGACGACGATCTTGGCGAGCGTGCCTTCATCGACCGCCTCGTATTCCATCGTGGCCTTGTCGGTCTCGATCTCGGCCAGCACGTCGCCCGACTTGACCTTGTCGCCTTCCTTCTTGAGCCAACGCGCGAGGTTGCCCTTTTCCATGGTGGGCGACAGCGCCGGCATGAGGATGTTGGTCGGCATTGCTTCGGCTTACTTGTAACTGACGGACTTGGCCGCCGCGATCACTTCGGCGACCGAGGGCAGCGCCAGCTTCTCGAGATTGGCGGCGTAAGGCATCGGCACGTCCTTGCCGGTGACGCGGGTAACGGGCGCATCGAGATAATCGAAGGCCTGCTCCATCAGCCGCGCCGCGATCTCGGCGCCGACGCCGGACTGCGCCCAGCCCTCCTCCACAGTCACGCAACGGCCGGTCTTCTTCACCGACTCGACGATCGAACCGATGTCCATCGGCCGCAGCGTGCGCAGGTCGATGACCTCAGCCTCGATGCCTTCCTTGGCAAGTTCGTCGGCCGCATGCAGCGCGTAGGACATGCCCATCGACCAGGCAACGATCGTGACATCGCCGCCGGCGCGCGCGATGCGCGCCTTGCCGATCGGCAGCACGAAATCGTCGAGCCTGGGCACCGGCGAGGAGTGTCCGTAGAGAATTTCGTTTTCCAGGAACACGACCGGATTGAGGTCGCGGATCGCCGCCTTCAGCAGCCCCTTGGCGTCGGCCGAATTCGACGGCGCGATCACCTTCAGTCCGGGGATGTGCGAGTACCACGAGGAATAATCCTGGCTGTGCTGGGCGGCGACGCGCGCGGCGGCGCCGTTGGGCCCGCGGAACACGATCTGGCAGGCCATCTGCCCGCCCGACATATATAAGGTCTTCGCCGCCGAATTGATGAGCTGGTCGATCGCCTGCATGGCGAAATTCCAGGTCATGAACTCGACGACCGGTTTCAGCCCGGCGAGTGCGGCGCCGACGCCGAGGCCGGCAAAGCCGTGCTCGGTGATCGGCGTGTCGATGACGCGCTTTGCCCCGAACTCCTGCAACAGCCCTTGCGTGACCTTATAGGCGCCCTGATATTCGGCGACCTCCTCGCCCATCACGAATACGTCCTTGTCGCGCCGCATCTCCTCGGCCATGGCGTCGCGCAAGGCTTCGCGCATGGTCATGGTCACCATTTCGGTGCCGGCGGGAATGTCGGGATCGGCGGCGATTTTTGTTTCCGGTGCAGCGGGCGCAGCCGGAGCCTTCGGCGCCTTGATGATCCGTTGTTCCTCAACGCGCGGCTCGGATTCCGCGACCTCTTCGGACGCCGGTGCCGGCTTAGGTGCCTTCGCCGTGGCACGCGCGCTGGCTTTGATTGCCGATTTGTCCTCGCCCTCGCCGAGGATCACCGCGATCGGGGTGTTGACCGCGACGTCGGCGGTACCTTCGGGCACCAGGATCTTGCCGAGCGTGCCCTCGTCGGCCGCCTCGACTTCCATCGTCGCCTTGTCGGTCTCGATCTCGGCGATGACGTCACCCGACTTGACGCTGTCGCCTTCCTTCTTCAGCCACTTGGCGAGGTTGCCCTTCTCCATCGTCGGCGACAGCGCGGGCATGAGCACTTCGGTCGGCATCGGCTTACAGGTTCCTACCCAGACAAACTTTTGTTGTTACGCTTTAACGGTAGACGTTGGTCCACAACTCGGACGGATCGGGCTCGGGATCGTGGGTGGCGAATTCGGCGGCTTGATTGATCAGCTCGCGCACTTCGCCGTCGATTTTCTTCAACGCGTCTTCGGCGGCGATTTTTCTCTCGATGATGCGCGCCCGCGCCATATCGATCGGGTCGTGATGCGCGCGCACTTCGTCGACTTCCTCGCGCGTGCGGTACTTCGCCGGGTCCGACATCGAATGGCCGCGATAGCGGTAGGTGAGCATCTCCAGAATATAGGGACCCTTGCCGGAGCGGCACCAGTCGGCGGCCTTCTCGCCTGCGGCCTTGACCGCGCGCACGTCCATGCCGTCGACCTGGTCGCCCGGTATGTTGAATGACAATCCACGGCGCGACAGGTTCACTTCCGCCGAGGAGCGCGTGATCGAGGTGCCCATGGCGTAGCGGTTGTTCTCGATCACATAGACGACCGGCAGCTTCCACAGCTCGGCCATGTTGAAGCTTTCGTAGACTTGGCCCTGATTGGCGGCGCCGTCGCCGAAATAGGTCAGGCTGACATTGTCGTTGCCGCGATAACGGTTGGCGAAGGCGAGCCCGGTTCCCAGCGGCACCTGCGCGCCGACGATGCCGTGGCCGCCGTAGAATCCCTTCTCGACGCTGAACATGTGCATCGAGCCGCCCTTGCCCTTGGAATAGCCGTGCGTGCGTCCGGTCAGTTCGGCCATCACGCCCTTGGGCTCCATGCCGGTCGCAATCATATGACCGTGATCGCGGTAGCCGGTGATCACCTCGTCGCCGGGCTTGAGCGCCATCTGCATGCCGACGACGACGGCCTCCTGGCCGATATAGAGGTGGCAGAAGCCGCCGATCAGCCCCATGCCGTACATCTGCCCCGCCTTCTCCTCGAAGCGGCGGATCGTCAGCATGGTCGTGTAGGCGGAAAGCTCCTGTTCCTTGCTGAACTCCGCCACCGGCGTTGCGGGCGTGGGCCCGTTCTGCCTGGCGCTTGAGGGTTTTTCGGCAACGGCCATGACGATCCTGGTTGCGGGGCGGCCTGAATTGGCCCTTTGCGACCCTTAGCCTAAATCATCTTGCGGTGAAAGCGCGAGGCCGCATTGCCGGGGCCTCAAAAGCGTTGCGGCTGGGCGGGATAACGCCTGGGGGGCCTTTTCGGGTGCTAGTGCGGCCGCAGCAGGATCAGGTCGCGCGGATCGACATAGCCGACCAGAGCCCGGCTTTGCTCATCGAGCATGTCGGGGTCGACCTGGTCGCTGCGCAGCAGCTTTACCCGGCGCTCCCAATGCGCGCGCTCGGATTTGAGGCGTCCCAGTTCGTCTTCCATGGTCGTCAATTGCTGGTCGAGATCGGCCTGCGCCCGCAAGCCGTGGTTGCCGGTAAAGGCGTTCACGGCGAAATAGCCGATGAACAGTGCGGCAAAGAGATAAAGCGCAAGCGCGGTGAGAATCGCGTCGCGACGCCGGTGGGAGACCATGGCGGGTGAAGATGCCGCAGGGCCGTTAAGGCGGCTTTAATGCGGCCTCACGGCAGGCGCTGGCGGATTTCGTTGGTGACGAAATTGCCCAGCCGTTTGCCGCGGTTGCGCAAGGTGCGCAGCAGCCCGCTGTCGACGAAATACGTGAGCAGGATAGAATCGCGGGTCGTTATCTCCGGCCCGACCGGATCGGCCGAGTGCCAGGTATCGTCGGCGACCGCGAAGGCGTAGCCGGTATTCGGGGCAAAACGCATCTGCGAGCGCGTGGGCAGCGAGCCGTCGGCGAGCTTCTCGTGGAAGATGGTGCCGATATTGGTGTGGGCGTCGTCGGGCGGCAGATAAAGCTGAACCGTGATGCCCTTCCAGCGCGTGTCGGTGTGCGGCGTGATCAGGTAACCCGGAATGTCGCGGGTCAGGATCGGGATCGGATACATGCCGGTGCTGGCAAATCTCGGGCCGAAGCGTTTCGACAGGCCCGGCGCAAGACGGCGGATGAACGCCTGCTTGACCTTTTCCGAGCACAGGGCGCGGCCGACGATGTCCCACAGCGCGCGCTTTTCCGCCGGCAGGTTGCGGATGTATTCCGGAAACAAATCGATCTTCACCCGCGTCGGCGTGCCGACGACCTTGCTGCGGCCGTGCATCGGCCGGTAATCGGCGGCGCTCGGCATCAGCGCCAGCATCTGCGCGTAGATATCGTCGGGAAAGACGCGATCGAATTCGAGATGGAGGAACGGCTTGTCCACGGCACGCGCGGCGTCGACCGATCGCGCAACTGCATCTGCGAGACGTTGCGCCGAACGGCGGCGGTCGTGCGCGGCGAGATTGGTCGTCTGGTCCATCATCAATCCGTTGTTCTCACAAGGCCGCAGGAATTTGCGGCGATTTGCCCGTCATTGCAAGCCAACCGCAGGGGCGAACGGCGAGCACGCTGTTACGAGCCGTTTGTCGCATGCCGCGCCAAGGCACTCAAAACCGCGGTGATGCCAACCACGGCGAGATCGGCATTGTGGCCGAGACTATGCCGGGCCGAAATCCACCCCGGATCATTGTAGGTCAATTTGATTGACCCGTCGGCGTCCTCCCATACCAGCGCTTTCAGCGGCAGATCGATTCCCGACGTCTGCTTCTCCTGCATCAGCGCCGTTCCGGCCGCCGGGTTGCCGAAGATAACGAGCGTCGTCGGCCGCAGCTTGCGGTCGACGCTGGCCGCACCCGCCGCATGATCGATCTTGGCGAAGATCGTCACGTTTCTTTCTTCAAGCGCCGCGACCAGCCGCGACAGCGTCGTGGCAAAGTCGTGCTTGCTTTGCAGCGTGATCAATCCGTCGTCCGGCATCGGCAAGGCCTCCCCTGCGCCAGCGCACCAGTCGAGTCAGCGACCCGATTTCAGCGCGTCGCGTCCGGCATATTTCGCCTGCGCGCCAAGCTGCTCTTCGATGCGCAGCAACTGATTGTATTTGGCGGTGCGGTCGGAGCGCGCCAGCGAGCCGGTCTTGATCTGCCCGCAATTGGTGGCGACGGCGAGATCGGCAATCGTTGCATCCTCGGTTTCGCCGGAGCGATGCGACATCACCGCCGTATAGCCGGCCTTGTGCGCCATCTCGACGGCGGCAAGCGTCTCGGTGAGCGTGCCGATCTGGTTGACCTTGATGAGGATGGAATTGGCAAGTCCGCGCTTGATGCCGTCGGCCAGCCGCTTGACGTTGGTGACGAAGAGATCGTCGCCGACAAGCTGGCATTTTTTTCCGATCAGGTCGGTCACCTGCTTCCAGCCGTCGAAGTCGTCCTCGGCCATGCCGTCTTCGATCGAGACGATCGGATATTTGCCGGCCAGTTCGGCGAGATACTGCGCCTGTTCCTTCACCGAGCGGGTCTTGTTCTCGCCTTCGTAGACATAGGAGCCATTCTTGAAGAACTCGGTCGCCGCCGGATCGAGCGCGATGGCGACGTCGCTGCCGGGCTTGTACCCGGCCTTCTCGATGGCGCGGAGCACGAAGTCGAGCGCCTCTTCCGCCGACTTGAGATTTGGCGCAAAACCGCCTTCGTCGCCGACGGCGGTCGAGTGACCGGCATCGTGCAGTTGCTTTTTCAGCGTCTGGAACACCTCGACGCCCATGCGCAAGGCTTCCGAGAATGTCGGTGCGCCGAGTGGCATGATCATGAATTCCTGGAAGTCGATCGGGTTGTCGGCATGGGCGCCGCCGTTGATGATGTTCATCATCGGCACCGGGAGCAGCCGCGCCGACGGACCGCCGACATAACGATAAAGCGGCTCGCGCTTGGAGGCTGCGGCAGCTTTTGCCGCGGCCAGCGATACGCCGAGGATGGCGTTGGCGCCGAGGCGCGATTTGTTCGGCGTGCCGTCGAGCGCGATCATGGTATCATCGAGCTTGGCCTGTGCTTCGGCGTCCATGCCGCCGAGCGCGTCGAAGATTTCGCCGTTGACGGCATCGACCGCCTTGCGCACGCCCTTGCCGAGATAGCGTTTCTTGTCGCCGTCGCGTAGTTCGACCGCCTCATGGGCGCCGGTGGACGCGCCGGACGGCACCGCGGCGCGGCCCAGGGAGCCGTCCGCAAGCACGACGTCGACTTCGATGGTGGGATTGCCGCGGCTGTCGAGAATTTCGCGGCCGATGATGTCGGTGATGGCGGTCATGAAGAATCCCGGGCGTTTTCTTTGCGCGTTTCTACAGGCCACGATGGGTCTTGTCATGGCCTAAGAAAGCAGGCCATTACATCGGCGATGGCGAAGAAAACACTGCAACTCGGACGGCCGGCGCGCATTCCCGCCTCCCCGGACAGGGCGCGGCTCGACCGCGTGCCAAATCCGCACACCGATACCAATTACGTTGCGCGCTTTACCGCGCCGGAATTCACGACGCTGTGCCCGATCACCGGCCAACCCGATTTTGCCCATCTGGTGATCGACTACGTGCCGGCGCGCTTTCTGGTCGAGTCGAAATCGCTCAAGCTCTACCTCGCCAGTTTCCGCAACCACGGCGCATTCCACGAGGACTGCACCGTGGCCATCGGCAAGAAACTCAGCGCGCTGCTCAAGCCCAAATGGCTGCGCATCGGCGGCTACTGGTATCCGCGCGGCGGCATGCCGATCGACGTATTCTGGCAGAAGGGCAAGTTACCGGCCGGTGTCTGGGTGCCGGACCAGGGCGTCGCGCCCTATCGCGGCCGTGGCTAAACGGACTGCTCCGGCCGCCGCAGCCATTGCGCGCAGGTCAGGCCCACGACGAACAACACCGCGGCGCCAAACCACAGCACCGGATTGATGCCGATGCTGGAGAGACCGGCGCCGTAAACCACCGGCCCCACCGCCTGCCCGAGAAAAAAGAAGAATGAGTGCAGCGCCATGGCCGAGCCGCGCGCCGCCGGCGCCAGTTCGCTGGCGTAAATCTGAATGACCGCGTGCAACATGTAGAAGCCGAAGCCGAGCAAAAGGAAATTGGCAAACTCGGCCGGCCACGGCGCCCGCGCCGCGATAATAATGAGACAAAGCGCCATGATCGTTCCGCCGGTGCGCATCATCCGCGTCTCGCCGAGATAGCCAAGCAGGCGCGAGACCATGACGCCGTAAAGCGCGCCGCCGACACCGAAGCCGCCGATGACGATGCCGGCGATCGAGGCGCGGGTTTCCCCGGCTTCGTGCAGCATGGTGGCGATGTAGGGAAAGACGCCGTACATGAACACGGCTTCGAGAAACACGGCGCCGAAACAAATCTTGGCCAGCGGGTTGCTGAAGATCGCTCGATAGTTGGGGCCGAGTGTCGTCAGGTCAAAGCGCCCGCCCGCGTCGGCCTCGCCGCGGAAGCCGGGTAGCGAAATCGCCAGCACGACCGCGCCGAGCGCGCCCGTCGCAAAAAACACCCCACGCCACCCGACCAGGTCGCCGACCACGCCGGCCAAGGTGGCGCCGAGCAGATTGCCGGTCATGATGGCAAACAGCAGCCGGCCCATGGCCACCTGCCGTTCGCGCACCGGAATCTTGTCGCCGAGCAAAGCGAAGGCAATCGGCACCACGCCGCCAGACGCGAGACCGGCGATTACCCGCCCGATGAGCAGGATTTTGAAATCCGGTGCAAAGCCGCAGGCCAGCGTCGCCGCCGTCACCAGCAGCAGGCAGAGCAGCATCAGCCGCGCCTTGCTGAACATGTCGGCGAGCGCGCCGAGAACCGGCTGCACCAGTGCGTAAGGCAGCGTGAAAGCCGACGACAAAAGTGCCGCTGTCGCCGGCTCGATGTTGAGGCCAACGGCGATCTGCGGAATGACCGGGTCGGTCGAGCGGATAAACAGGGCGCTGACGAAGACGACGAACGCCAGAAGATTGAGCGTGCAATTCATATAAATCTACGGCGCAAATACGTCAGCGCTTGGCCAAGCGGTCGAATTCGACAAGCTCGCGCAAGAGCGGCGCCATATCCTTGAGCGGCAGCATGTTGGGTCCATCGGACGGCGCCTTGTCCGGATCCCGATGCGTCTCGATGAATACGCCGGCAACGCCGACGGCAACCGCGGCGCGCGCCAGCACGGGTACGAAGTCCCGCTCGCCGCCCGACTTGTAGCCCTGCCCGCCGGGCTGCTGCACCGAGTGCGTGGCATCGAAGATGACCGGTGCGCCAAGGCGCTTGAGGATCGGCAGCGCGCGCATGTCGGATACGAGCGCATTGTAGCCGAAGGAGACGCCGCGTTCGGTCACCAGCACGTTTGCGTTGCCGGCGCCGGTAACCTTGGCCACCACCTGCGCCATGTCCCACGGCGCGAGAAATTGCCCCTTCTTGATGTTGACAGGCTTACCGGTCTTGGCGGCGGCGACCAGCAGGTCGGTCTGCCGCGACAGAAATGCCGGTATTTGCAGCACGTCGACGGCCTGCGCCGCACGCGCGCATTGCGCGGCTTCGTGCACGTCGGTGACCACCGGCACGCCGACTTTCTCGCGGATCTCGGCAAAGATCGGCAACGCGTCGTCAAGCCCAAGCCCGCGCGCGCTTCTTGCCGAGGTGCGGTTCGCCTTGTCGAACGAGGTTTTATAGACGAGGCCGACGCCGGCTTTCGCCGCGATCTCCTTGAGCGCCGCGGCCGTCTCCAGCGCATGCGCCCGGCTTTCCAGCGCGCAAGGGCCCGCAATCAACGCAAGCGGCAGCGCGTTGCCGAAACGCACGGCGCCGACCGCAACAGTGGCGTTGGGGATTGCTGCTTTATTCAAATGAAGCCCGCATTCAAATGAACCTCGTCGGCGGCGACCATGAAGCGGGTGCGCTTATCGGTCAACTTTTAGGTTCGGGCTCAAGCACCAGTACGGCACCCATTGCATCGCCGGTGCCGATCACGGCGGGATTTCCGGCGTATAGCCCGGCAATTCCGGCAAGCTCGGGCGCGGCCTGCAACAGGCTGGCGTCAGCCACGGCGAAGCGGATCGCGGCCAGCCGCGCGCCGCGAGAGGTGTCCGGCGCGGCGACACCGAACCGACGGGTAAAGGCTGCGGGGGTCATGACGTCGAATACGCCGTGCGCGGTCGCGATTGCAAATCCATCTTTGTCTGACTTTGCCGCGCCGCCGACAAAACTCTGCATGAACGCGCCATGCTGCTTCGGCTCACCGGCTACGATGACGATGCCGGACACGCCCGAGGCGCCGTTGGCGTGCTTCTGAAACGCTGGGTTCCAGAAATTTTCCGGATAGTGATGCTGACAGACGGCGAAGTGGATGTCGGGCGCGAGGGTGTCCTCGGCGAAGGCGAGTGAAAAGGCGAGTTTCACCGTCGAACCGTCCGGCCGCTTGCCCTCGCGCTCGAAACGCATCACGGGGGCCGCGGCAATTCCTTCTGCGCGAAACGCGGCTTCGTCCGCATTGGCGTCGCCCGACTGTAGAATGAGCAGCGACAAGCCTTCATGCCGTTCGATGAACTCACCGTTGAAGGCGCCGAACATCCTGGAAAAACCGTCGCCGCCAAGCTTATCCGGCTCCGCAAGCGTCAGCAACTCGATGAAGGAGTTGGGGAACTGCACAATCATGTTGTGCGTGCCCCATGGATGCTTGTTACGCGCGCCGACGGTGAAGCCGAGGCCGCGATAGAGTTCCGCAGCCGCGTCAAGATCGCGCACGGCGTGGACGATGTGGTCGAGGCCGCGGGCCATCGCCAACGCTACTTCATCGCGGAGAACGACGTCGGCTGCAAAATCTGGCTGACGATATTGGCGATGATCGGTCCGTCTTTTTCGGATTCGGCGCGCTTGGCGATCCATTCCGGGTCGGCCATGAAGCCGTTCCATTTCTGCTCGCGCTCGGCAAGCGACTCCCAGGCCAGCATGTAAGTGAGCTCCTGGTTCGACAAGCCGATCAGCGTGGTCCAGAAGCCGACCTGGCGAATGCCGTGCTTTTTCCACAGCGCGAGCGTGACGGTATCGAAGCGCTTGATCAGCGCCGGCAGCCGGGCGGGCAAACAGCGATAGACGCGCAGTTCATGGACCATGGGGCGTTCCTCGGACGTTGTTATTGTTTGCAAGTATAGCTGAACGAAATCGGCGGGGGCGCTAAACCAGCCGGCTCTGCTCGACCGCTGCCTCGACAAAGGAGGCAAACAGCGGGTGCGGCTCGAACGGCCGTGATTTTAGTTCGGGATGGAATTGCACGCCGATGAACCAGGGATGGTCCTCGTATTCGATGATCTCGGGCAACACCCCATCCGGCGACATACCGGAAAAACGCATGCCGCGCTGCTCGAGCCTGCCTTTGTAGGCGGTGTTGACCTCGTAGCGGTGCCGGTGCCGCTCGGAAATGTCCGTCTTGCCGTAGATCTCGGCGACCCGGCTGCCGCGCGTCAGCGTCGCCGGATAGGCGCCCAGCCGCATGGTGCCGCCGAGATCGCCGTTGACCGCGCGCTGCTCCAGCGCATTGCCCTTGAGCCATTCGGTCATCAGCCCGACCACCGGCTCTTTTGTGGCGCCGAACTCGGTAGAGTTTGCGTCCTCGATGCCGCAGAGATTACGCGCGGCTTCGACGACCGCCATCTGCATGCCGAAGCAGATGCCGAAATAAGGGACGTGGCGCTCGCGCGCGAATTGCGCAGCGCGGATTTTTCCTTCGGCGCCACGCTGGCCGAAACCGCCGGGCACCAGAATGCCGTTGACGTTTTCCAGGAACGGCGTCGGATCTTCGTTCTCGAACACCTCCGACTCGATCCAGTCGAGCTTGACCTTCACCTTGTTGGCGATGCCGCCGTGCGAGAGCGCCTCGATCAGCGACTTATAGGCGTCTTTCATGCCGGTATATTTGCCGACGATGGCGATGGTGACATCACCCTCCGGGTTGCGGACGCGCTCGTTGATGAATTGCCAGCGTGACAGATCGAGCGGCGTCTTTACCTCGAAACCGAAAGCGTCGAGCACTTCGCGGTCGAGCCCCGCCGCGTGGTAGGCCTCGGGCACCGCGTAGATATTGTCGACGTCGCGCGCCTCGATGACCGCGCTTTCGCGCACGTTGCAGAACAGCGCGAGCTTGCGCCGTTCGCCCTCGGGGATCGGCCGGTCGGTGCGGCAAAGCAGAATGTCGGGCTGGATGCCGATCGAGCGCAGCTCCTTGACCGAGTGCTGCGTCGGCTTGGTCTTGAGTTCGCCGGCGCTGGGAATGAACGGCAGCAGCGTGAGATGGATATAGACCGCGTGATGGCGCGGCAGTTCGTTGCCCAGTTGCCTGATCGCCTCGAAATACGGCAACCCCTCGATGTCGCCGACCGTGCCGCCGATCTCGCAGAGCACGAAATCGAAGTCGTCATTGCCGGCGCGAACGAAATCCTTGATGGCATTGGTGACGTGCGGGATCACCTGGATGGTGGCGCCGAGATAGTCGCCGCGCCGCTCGCGGCTCAAAATGTCCTGGTAGATGCGCCCGGTGGTGATGTTGTCCTGGCGCGTCGCCGGACGGCCGGTGAAGCGCTCATAGTGGCCGAGATCGAGGTCGGTTTCGGCGCCGTCATCGGTGACGAAGACCTCGCCATGCTGGTAGGGCGACATGGTCCCGGGATCGACGTTCAAATACGGATCGAGTTTGCGCAGGCGGACCTTGTAGCCGCGCGCCTGCAACAGCGCGCCAAGCGCCGCCGAAGCGAGACCTTTGCCCAATGAGGAAACCACGCCGCCGGTGATGAAGATGTACCGCGCCATGGGACCTACCCTTTAGCGTCCGCGAATCGATTCGACGAGCGTGAAAAGCGCAGACCCGCCTTGCGCCTGTGCGCAGCGCAAAAAGACCTCAACGTCGCAATGAGTTCGCTCACAGTCTTCACGTCCCTCTCTAACGCCGAAGGGCCGGTTGTGCCGGCCCTTCCGTAGGCTTTACTTCGACTGCGGCACCAGCGGTCCGCTGGGCGGCGCCAGCGGGCTTGCGGGCGGCGCTCCGGGCGCACCCTGTTGCAATTGCTTAAGCAGACCGCCTTCGCCAGGGGCCCCGAGCGGCGCCGGGGCGCCCGGCGTGCTCTGCGCCGGGCTGCTTCCGCCCAGGATCGAGGTTGGCTTGCGGTTGTAGCCCGCGAGGATCGACAGCAGGAGGCTGGTGGCAAAAAACAGACCGGCGAGGATCGCGGTCGCGCGCGTGAGCACGTTGGCGGTGCCGCGGCTGGTCATGAATCCGCCGGTCGAACCGATGCCCAGTCCGCCGCCTTCCGAGCGCTGCAGCAGCACCACGCCGATCAAGGCGAGAACCAGCATCAGGTGAATGACGATAATGACTTGCTGCATCGCTATTTAAGTCCACTCAAGCAAACCGGCCGGGGACGCCGCCCGCGCATGCCGCTCATATAGGGTTTCGCCGCGGTCTCTACACGATCATTTTCGCCTTTTCCACCCTTGCCGGAACTAGAGGTAAACCTTGGCAATGGCGAGGAAATCGGCCGCTTTCAGACTGGCGCCGCCGACCAGGGCGCCATTGACGTCGGCAACCGTGAGCAATTCGGCGGCATTTTCGGGCTTGACCGAGCCGCCATAGAGGATGCGCATCCGGCTGGCGGCTTGGGCGTAGCGCGCGGCAAGCTTCTTGCGCACCAGCGCATGCGCCTCGGCGACGTCCGCCGGCGTCGGCGTCAGCCCGGTGCCGATCGCCCAGACCGGCTCGTAGGCGACTATGAGATTGGCGGCGGTGGCATCGCTCGGCAGCGAACCTTCGAGCTGGCGGTCAATGACATCGAGCGCCCATCCTTTTTCGCGTTCGGCACGGCTCTCGCCAACGCAGACAATCGCCGTGAGCCCCACCCGATGCGCGGCCATGGCCTTGGCGCGAACCTGCGCATCGGTTTCATGGTGATCGGTGCGCCGCTCGGAGTGGCCGACGATCACCGCGACCGCGCCGGCATCGATGAGCATCTCGGCTGAAATGTCGCCGGTATGGGCGCCGGCTGCGTCGGCATGGCAATCCTGTGCGCCAATTGTCACCGCCGAGCCGCGCGCCGCCGCGGCGAAATTGGCAATCAAGGTCGCCGGCGGACAGACCATCAGGTCGGTCTTTAGTTCCGAGCTGCCGGCAATGATGCGGGCCAGTTCGCCGGCCGAGGCGGTCAGCCCGTGCATCTTCCAGTTGCCGGCTACCAGCGGGCGCAAGGCCGTGGCCATGTCGGATTTCCTCAAGACCTGAAGGCGAGCGGTTATCAGAGGCGGCGCGGCGGCGCCAGCCGCGCCCCGCGCCGAAGCCGATCCCGCTTGTGTTGCAAGGCGTTAACGCGATCCTTATGATCCCCTTGCGTTGCCTCGCAAGAGCCGCAATAGCGTTATCCCTCAACTGAAACGATTTGAAGAAACGAAGGCGCGCGCATGCTCCGCGGTATCCACAAGGCCTCCGGCTCCTGGGTCGGCAAAATCATCATGGCGTCCGTCATGGGCGTGCTGGTGATCAGCTTTGCCATCTGGGGCATCGGCGACATCTTCCGCGGCTTCGGCCTCAACTCGGCCGTAAAGATCGGCGGCACCGAGATTTCCGTCGACCAACTCCGTCAGTTCTACAACGACCGGCTGCAGCAGCTTGGCCGCCGGCTGGGGCGCGCTGTCACCCCCGATCAGGCACGTTCGCTCGGCCTCGACCGTCAGATCATCGGGCAATTCGTCGCCCAGGCCGCGCTCGACGAGCAGGCGCGCAACTGGCGGCTCAATCTCGCCGATGCTGAAATTGCCCGGCTGATCATGAGCGATCCCAATTTCCGCGGCGTCGACGGGAAATTCGATCGCGACCGTTTCGCCATGCTCGTGCGCAATGCCGGGTTCAGCGAAGCGCGCTATATCGACGAGCAACGCCGCGTGCTGTTGCGCCGGCAGATTGCGCAGACCATCAGCGGCAACCTGAAAGTTCCGACGACCATGCTGGCGGCGCTCGACCGCTTCCAGAACGAGAAGCGCAGCATCGATTACGTGACGCTCGGGCAGGCACAGGCCGGCGACATCGCGCAGCCGACGCCGGAGACGCTGAGCAAGTATTTCGACGAACGCAAGGTCCTTTTCCGCGCGCCGGAGTATCGCAAGATCACGCTGCTGGCGCTCACGCCCGCGGAACTCGCCAAGCCCGAAAACGTCTCCGACGCCGACGCCAAGGCCTATTACGAGCAGCACAAGAATGCCTACGGCACGCCCGAGCGGCGCGCGCTGCAGCAGATGAATTTCCCCAACGACGAAGAGGCCGCCGCCGCGCGCGAGCGCATCGCCAAGGGCCTGAGTTTTGCCGACCTTGCCAAGGAGCGCGGCCTCAAGCCGACCGACACCGATCTCGGCATCGTCTCGAAGAGCGAAATCATCGACCCAGCGATTGCCGAAGCCGCCTTCAGGCTCAAGCCCGACGAAGTCAGCCAGCCGATCAAGGGGCAATTCGGCACCGTGCTGTTGATGATCGGCAAGATCGAGCCGGGAACGCAGAAAAGCTATGACGAGGTCGCGACCCAGGTGAAAAAGACCGTCGCCGAAACGCGCGCCAAGACCCAGCTCGGAAGCTTGCGCGACAAGATCGAAGACGAACGCGCCGCCGGATCGACGCTGGTGGAGACCGCCAAGAAATTAGGATTGAAGGCCGTCAGCATCGATGCCGTCGACCGCTCCGGCCGCCGTCCGGATGGCACCTTCGTCGCCGATCTGCCGAAAACGCCGGACGTCGCCGCAGCCGCTTTCGCCAGCAATGTCGGCGTCGACAACGAAGCCTTGCAGCTGCCCGACGGCGGCTGGTTCTGGTTCGACGTCAACGGCATAACGCCGTCGCATGAGCGCAGCCTCGACGAGGTCAAGGACCAGGTCGCCAAGCGCTGGCGCGAAGACGAGGTCGCCAAGATCCTGCAGGGCAAGGCCGGCGACATGCTCGGCAAGCTCAAGACCGGATCGACGCTGGCGCAGCTTGCGGCCGAAGCCGGGCTCAAGATGCAGACGGCGGCCGGTCTGCAGCGCGCCAAGCCGACCGAGGAAACGCCGGCCAAGGTGCTGCAAGCCGTGTTCAACGCAGCCAAAGGCGGATCGAGTGCCGCTGAAGGTGCGAGCGCGGACGAGCGCGTGGTCTTTACCGTGACCGACGTCGCCGACCCCAAGCTAGACGTGAACGCGCCGGATACGCAGCGGCTCGAATCGAACTTGCAGAATTCCTACGCCGACGACCTGCTCGGCGAATATCTCGCGCGCCTGGAAAGCAATCTTGGCGTCACCTTGAACCCGACCGTGATCAATCAAATCACTGGCGGCGGCACGCCGAACCAATAAGATGCAGATCGAGCCGCCGGAGAGCGTCTTCGCCGAACGCTACGCCCGCGGCGAAGCGCAGGTGGTGTGGACGACGCTGGTCGCCGACCTGGAAACGCCGGTGTCGGCCTTCCTCAAGCTCGGCGGCGGCAAGGCGATGAGTTTCCTGCTCGAGTCGGTGGAGGGCGGCGCCGTGCGTGGACGCCATTCCATCATCGGCATCGAGCCCGATCTGGTCTGGCGCGCAAGCGGTGCCGGCGCCGAGATCAACCGCAGTGCGCGCTCAAAGCGCGAGGCCTTTACCGCCTGCCCCGAACCTCCGCTCGAGGCGCTGCGCGCGCTGATCGCTGAAAGCCGCATCGCGCTTCCGGATACGCTGCCGCCGATGGCCGCCGGCGTGTTCGGTTATCTCGGCTACGACATGGTGCGGCAGATGGAGCAACTCGGCCCGCCCAATCCCGACCCGGTCGGCATTCCCGATGCCGTGCTGGTGCGGCCGACGATCGTCGTCGTCTTCGACGCGGTGAAGGACTCGATCACCGTGGTGACGCCGGTGCGCCCGGAGCAAGGCGTTGCCGCCAAAGCTGCCCTTGCCCGCGCCGTCGAGCGCCTTGCCGGCGTCGTCGAGAGCCTCGACCGGCCGCTCGACAAATTCTTGAGCGAGGCCGACGCCGGACCGCTCGAGGTGGCGCCGAAATCCAACACCTCGCCCGCCGAATACAAGGCCATGGTGCGCAAGGCCAAGGATTACATCGCCGCCGGCGACGCCTTTCAGATCGTGGTCGGGCAGCGCTTCGAGGCGCCGTTCACGCTGCCGCCATTCGCACTCTACCGCGCGCTCCGCCGCACCAACCCGTCGCCTTATCTCTACTTTCTCGACTTCGGTGCCTTCGCCATTGCCGGCTCGAGCCCGGAAATTCTGGTCAAGGTCGCCCACGGCGTCGTCACCATCCGCCCGCTCGCCGGCACGCGGCCCCGCGGCGCGACACCGCACGAGGACGCGGCGCTGGAAGCCGAACTGCTCGCCGATCCCAAGGAGCGTGCCGAGCACCTGATGCTGCTCGACCTCGGCCGCAACGATGTCGGTCGCGTCGCCGAGATCGGCACCGTCGCCGTCACCGACAAGTTTTTCGTCGAGCGGTTCAGCCACGTCATGCACATCGTCTCCAACGTCGAGGGCAAATTGCGCAAAAGCAGCGATCCGCTCGACGCGCTCGCCGCCGGGTTTCCCGCCGGCACCGTGTCCGGGGCGCCCAAGGTGCGCGCCATGCAGATCATCGACGAACTGGAGAAGGACAAACGTGGGCTTTATGCCGGCGCCGTCGGCTATTTTTCCGCCGCGGGCGAGGTGGACACCTGCATCGTGCTGCGCACCGCGCTGATCAAGGACGGCACCATGTACGTCCAGGCCGGCGCCGGCATCGTTGCCGACAGCAATCCCGACAGCGAGCAGGACGAGTGCATCAACAAGGCCAAGGCCCTGTTCCGCGCCGCCGAGGAAGCGCGCCGGTTTGCCAGCGCCGCCAAACGAGGACAATAATAGAGCGGGGCGACGCGCCGGGCACCGCGTCGGGGACAAGACCATGGGCTGGCTGCAACGGCTTGACCGGTCGATCGCCGGCGTCATCGCCTGCGCGCAATGGCTGGCGCTGCCGCTGGTGCTGCTGCTGTTCCTGCAATGGCCGCTGCGCGACATTGTGCGCTGCTGCTCGCGCCAGGCCAACGATCTCGGGCAAATCATCTTCGCGCTGTTTGTTGCGGCCAGCGTCACCGCGGCGACGCGCGCGGGCACGCATCTCGCGGCCGACACGTTGGCGCAGCATTACTCCGCGCGGGCACGCCACCGCCTGCGCCGGCTAATCTCCGCCATCGGCCTCCTGCCCTGGGCTGTTTTCGTGTTCGTCGCCGGCAAGAGCTTCGTCGTCCCCTCGATCATCGAACTGGAGGCGTTTCCCGACACCAACAACCCGGGCTACTACGTCATCAAGCTGGCGCTTTGGATCATGGCGCTGCTGATGATAGCGCAGGCGCTGGTCAATATTTTCCGCCCGCTGCCGCCGGATTCCGCCTAATGGAGTGGGCCGGTTTTGCGCTGTTGATCCTCGTCGGCATCGGCATCGTCGCCACCGGCCTGCCCGCTGCTTTCATATTGATCACGGTCGCGACCTTCGGTGCTGCCGCCGGTGTCGCCGCCGGCACCTTCCCGTTTTCCCTGCTGTGGGCCTTGCCGGGACGGCTTATCAACCTGTTCGATTACGACCTCCTCCAGGCTTTGCCGCTCTACGTCACCATGGGCTTGCTGCTCGGCCGGTTGCCGGTTGCGGATGCGCTGTTTCGCACCAGCAATGCGATCCTGCCGAAGCGCGCCTCGGCGCCGCTCGTCTCCGGGATGCTGCTTGGCGCGCTGCTCGGGCCGATGAACGGCTCGGTCGGCGCCAGCGTGCTCGGCCTCTCGCGCGTGGTGGCGCCGAGGCTCACCGCCGCCGGGGTGCCGGCGGCAACGCGCGACGCCATTGTCGCGGTCGCCTCAACGCTCGGCGTGCTGGTGCCGCCGTCGCTGGTGCTCATTCTTCTCAGCGACGCCATGCTGTCCGCCCATACTTACGCGGTAACCGCGACCGGACGCACCGACCGCGTCATCAACACGCAGGACATCTTCCACGCCGCGCTGCTGCCGGCCGGAATATTTCTGGCGTTGTGCGTCGCGCTTGCCTGGTTCGCCGGCCGTGGTCAGCCGCTGCCGCCGGCGCGCGAGCGGCTCGCGCCGAAAGAGGCAATCCTCGCCGGCACAGCCCTCATCGCCTTGCTGCTGCTGCTCGGCGGCGTGGCCGCCGGATATTTCTACGCCGTCGAAGCCGCCGCCGTCGGCGCCTTCGTACTGCTCTGCGCCGGCGTTCTCACCGGACGCCTGCATGGGCCGGCGATGCGCGAGTTGCTGCATGACGCCATTGCCATCACCGGTGCGCTGTTCTCGCTGCTGATCGCGGCGACGACGTTCACGCTGGTGCTGCGCCTGCTCGGCACCGATCATCTGGTGAACAATCTTGTCGCCGCCATCCCCGGCAGCGACGTTCTCGCCGTCGCGGTGGTTCTCGCCGTCATCGGACTGTGCGCCTTCGTGCTCGACGCTTTCGAGATCATCTTTGTCATTATTCCAATCGTCATCCCGCCGCTGCTGGTCCGCGTCGCCGACGCACGCTGGGTGTCGGTGCTGGTGCTGCTCACGCTGCAATCGAGCTTCCTGCTGCCGCCGTTCGGCTATGCCCTGATGATGGTTCGGGGAGCGGCAAAAAATCCGGCCCCGTTCCGGCCCTTCCTGCGCAAACTCGCGCCATTCCTGCTGGCGCAATGGCTGCTGCTCATCGTCGTGCTGATGGCGCCGAAACTTGTACATTTCGGCGAGAACGATGCGGAAAACAGCCGCCTCCCCGCGGCGCCGGTGTCGGACGCCGATATCGACAAGCGCATGCGTGACATAGCGCCGCCACCGCCGCCCCCTCCCGAGTTCAAATAGCGCCGCCGGCCGCACTATTGATTCCATTTTTGCTGTGACTGATCATCGCCAAGCAGAGCCACAGCGGGGGACGGGTCATTGGTTGCTTATTTGGTTGTCGAGCACATCATCACGGATGCGGCGAAGTTTGAAGAATACCGCGTCAAGGTCGGACCGATGATCGCCAAGCACGGCGGGCGCTACCTCACCAAGGGCGGCAGCCACAAGATGCCGGAGGGCGGCCACTGGAAACCCGAGCGCATGGTGATCATCGAGTTCCCCGACATGACATCGCTCAACGCCTGGTATATCTCGCCGGAATATCAGCCGCTCATTGCGCTGCGTAAACAGTGCACCAGCAAGCAGGACATGCTGTTCACGCTCGAGGGCGCTTGACAGCGTCTTGACCGGTCACGTGCCGCAGCCTTAAGTCTTGCGCATGGGCACCGATCACGGCCACAGCCACGACGAGCCGAAATGGAAGCACGATGGCGTGCGCGTCATCCCCGGCGGCTCGCTCGATCCCAATACCGCGCAGACGCCGGGCATGGACCGCAAGGCGGCGATCAACGCCGCCCGCGTCGGCGCGCAAAAGATCTGGGCCGGAACCGTCAGTATTCATCCGAATGCCAAGACCGGCGCGCATCATCATGGCGCACTGGAGAGCGTGATCTACGTGGTGCGCGGCAAGGCACGCATGCGCTGGGGCGAGCACCTGGAATTCACCGCCGAGGCCGGCCCCGGAGATTTCATCTACATCCCGCCTTACGTGCCGCACCAGGAGATCAACGCCAGCCGCGATGAGGTGCTCGAATGCGTGCTGGTGCGCAGCGACAATGAGGCGGTGGTCGTCAATCTCGACATCGAGCCGATTGAAAAACCCGAGACCGTGCCCTGGATCGATCCAATCCATAAAGGTTGATGTTTCCGCACTGCTTGACCCCCCTCAGGCACGGTCTTAAGACCCTGAGCGGGCAGCAAAAGATCAAGCAGATGATCGTTCTGATCGACAACTATGACAGCTTCACCTTCAACCTCGTCCACTATCTGGGTGAGCAGGGGGCGGACGTTGTCGTGCATCGCAACGACAAGATTTCGACCGCCGAGGTCATGGCAATGGCCCCGGAGGCAATCGTGCTTTCGCCGGGCCCATGCACGCCGAACGAAGCCGGCATCTGCCTCGATCTTATCGCCAAGGCGGCACCGACCATTCCCCTGCTCGGCGTCTGCCTCGGGCATCAGGCGATCGGGCAAGCATTCGGCGGCAAGGTGGTGCGGGCGCCGGTGCCGGTGCACGGCAAGCTTTCGGAAATCCGCCACAACGGGGCAAGCGTGTTTCGCGGCATCAACGCGCCGTTTCTCGGCAACGCGCTATCACTCGCTCGTCGTCGAGCAGACGAGCATGCCGGACGAGCTGATGGTCACCGCGACGGCCGACAACGATCTTGTCATGGGACTGATGCACGAGAATTTGCCGGTGCATGGCGTGCAATTCCATCCCGAAAGCATCGCCTCCGAGCACGGCCATCTGATGCTGAAGAATTTTCTCGACATCGCCGCGCAGTGGAATGCCGCGCATGGCCGCCAGCCGGCTGCGGCGAAGCGCTCTCTCGCAGCCGCGAGCTGACGCCATGACCGACGATTTCAAGGCGCTCATCGCCAAGGTCGCGACCGGGGCGAGCCTCACGCGGGAAGAGGCTGCGGCGGCCTTCGATCGCATGATGTCCGGTGAAGCGACGCCCTCGCAGATGGGCGGCCTGCTCATGGCCTTGCGCGTGCGCGGCGAGACCGTTGACGAAATCACCGGCGCGGTCACCACCATGCGCGCCAAGATGCTGGGCGTGAAAGCGCCGCCGGGCGCGGTCGACGTGGTCGGCACCGGCGGCGACGCCTCCGGCTCGTACAACATTTCGACCTGCGCCGCCTTCATCGTCGCCGGCGCCGGAGTGCCTGTTGCAAAGCACGGCAACCGCGCGCTGTCGTCGAAGTCGGGTGCCGCCGACGTGCTGCAGGCGCTCGGCGTCAAAATCGATATCAACGCCGATGACGTTGCACGCTGCATCGCCGAGGCCGGCATCGGCTTCATGTTTGCGCCGAGCCATCATCCGGCGATGAAGAACGTCGGGCCGACCCGCGTCGAGCTTGGCACCCGCACCATTTTCAACCTGCTCGGGCCGCTGTCGAACCCGGCGAGCGTCAAGCGGCAGATGATCGGCACGTTTTCCAAGCATTGGGTCGAACCGATGGCGCAGGTGCTGAAGAATCTCGGCTCCGAAAGCATCTGGGTGGTGCACGGCTCCGACGGCCTCGACGAGATCACGACGTCGGGACCGACCAGCGTTGCGGCGCTGGAGAACGGCAAGGTGCGCACGTTTGACATCACCCCGGAGGATGCGGGGCTCAAGCGCTGCAAGCCTGAATTTCTGCGTGGCGGCGACGCCGAAACCAACGCCAAGGCGTTGCTCGACGTGCTCAAGGGCAAGCCCGGCCCTTTCCGCGACATTGCCATTCTCAACGCCGCAGCGGCTCTCATCGTCGCCGGCAAGGCCAAGGATTTGAAGGAAGGCGCAGCGCTGGCGGCAAAATCGATCGACAGCGGCGAGGCCGAAGGCCGTCTCGACCGGCTCATCGCCGTATCCTGCGCGGTCACGGCGAATTGAGATGACCGATATCCTCGCAAAAATCGAAACCTATAAACGCGAGGAAATCGCCGCGGCAAAGAAGCTGCGGCCACTCGCGGCCGTTGAAAAGGCCGCCAAAGCCGCCGCGGCGCCGCGCGGCTTCCTGCGCGCCATCGAACGCGCCAGCGCAGGCGGCGCCGTGGCGCTGATCGCGGAGATCAAGAAGGCTAGTCCGTCAGCAGGTCTGATCCGTCCTGATTTTGAGGTGCCGCAGCTCGCCAAGGCCTATGAAGCGGGCGGCGCCACCTGTTTGTCGGTGCTGACCGATGCGCCCTCGTTCCAGGGCCGCCCGGAATTCCTCAATGCTGCGCGCGAAGCCGTCAAACTGCCCGTCCTGCGTAAGGATTTTATCTACGAGCCCTATCAAGTCGTCGAATCGCGGGCGCTGGGTGCCGACGCCATTCTGATCATCCTCGCCGCGGTCGGCGACGCGGCCGCGGCAGCAATCGAAGATGCAGCCATTGCCAGTGGGATGGATGTCTTGCTTGAAGTTCATCAAGAAGATGAGCTTGAGCGGGCGCTGAGGCTCAAATCGCGGCTGATCGGCATCAACAATCGCGATTTACGCACTTTCAAGACCTCGATGGCGGTCAGCGAACGTCTGGCGGCGAAAATCCCGCCTGAGCGCGTCGTTGTTGCCGAAAGCGGCATCCACACCGCCGCCGATGTGGCGCGGCTCGCCTCCGCCGGCGTCCGCGCCATTCTGGTCGGCGAGAGCCTGATGCGGCAGGCCGACGTGGCGGCTGCCACCCGCGCTCTGCTCGCGCAAGCCTCGCCCAAAGCCGCGGCAGAGTGAGCCTGTGGCCAAACCAAACAAAAGACCAATAAAGCGTCGAAGGCCCGCGAAAAAACGGGCCAAGCCGATGTCGAAACGCCCGCCGCGTGTCGCGAAAAAACTCAGCCACATCGACACACGCGGGCAGGCCCACATGGTCGACGTCTCGGCCAAAAGCGTGACCGAGCGTACGGCGACCGCCGAGGGCCGCGTCATTATGCGCAAGGAGACGCTCGACCTTGTGGTCGCCGGCAATGCGCTCAAGGGCGACGTGCTCGGCGCCGCGCGGCTTGCCGGCATCATGGCGGCCAAGCGCACTCATGGGCTGATCCCGCTCTGCCATCCGCTGCCGATCACAAAGGTGGAAATCGACATCAATCCGGAGCACGCACTGCCGGGCTTTCTGGTGCAGGCGACGGTGAAGGTCGCGGGCCAAACCGGCGTCGAGATGGAAGCGCTGACCGCGGTGTCGATTGCGTGCCTGACCATCTACGACATGGTCAAGGCGGTGGAGCGCGGCATGCACATCGAAGGCATCCGCCTGTTACACAAGAGCGGCGGCAAGTCGGGCGAATACCGTGCCAGTGCATGATCCCGAAAAGTGGGAGCCGGTTTTCGGATCAGATCATGCGCGATGAAAAAAAGCCTGACCTGCTTCCCGTCGCCGACGCCCTGACACGCATTCTGGCGGACGCCCACCCCCTGCCCGCCGAAGACGCCAAACTCGATGATGCGCTTGGCCGCGTGCTTACCGCCGATCTCAAAGCGCTGCGCACCCAGCCGCCGGACAACGTGTCGGCGATGGACGGCTATGCGGTGCGCGCCGCCGGCGTGGAAAAGGCCCCGGTGACGCTCAAGGTCATCGGCGAAGTCGCAGCCGGGCATCCGTTTGCGGGCAAGATCGCCGCCGGGCAAGCCGCGCGCATCTTCACCGGCGGCGTCATGCCTGCCGGCAGCGACACCGTCGTGATTCAGGAGCTCGCCGCGCGCGAGGCTGAGAGGGTCACCTTCAGCAAGCCGACGGCCAAAGGGCGCAACGTGCGCCTCAAGGGCCTCGACTTCACCGCGGGCCAGTTGCTCCTGGAAAAGGGCCGGCGGCTGAGCGACCGCGACCTCATGCTCGCCGCGGCGATGAATTACCCGACGGTGCCCGTGCATCGCCGCCCCAAGATTGCAGTGCTCGGCACCGGCGACGAACTCGTGCCGCCGGGCGGCGCGCCGGCGCAGGGAGAAATCGTCTATTCCAACGGCTACGCGCTGCGCGCGCTTGTCCGCAACGAGGGCGCCGAGGCGATCGACCTCGGCGTGGTCGGCGACACGGTCGATGCCATCGCCGCCGCTGTGCGCCGCGCCCGTTCGGCAAATGCCGATGTGCTTGTAACGACCGGCGGTGCTTCCGTCGGCGAGCACGACCTGGTGCAGCGGGCGCTTGCGGGCCAGGGCATGAACCTGTCGTTCTGGCGGCTGGCCTTACGCCCCGGCCGCCCGATGATGTACGGACGTCTTGCCGCCATGCAGGTGCTCGGCGCGCCGGGAAACCCGGTCTCGTCCTACGTCTGCGCGCTTCTGTTCCTGGTCCCGCTGATTCGGCACTTGTCGGGGCGGCCGGACGCTCGTCTGGTGCCTGAGGCTGCAGTTCTTGGCCGCGAAATGCCGGCCAATGACGAGCGCGAGGATTACCTGCGCGCCACCCTCCAAAACGGCGCAAACGGCCCTATCGCCACGCCGCTGCCCCACCAGGACAGTTCGCTGATGGCGCCGCTCGCCGGGGCCGACTGCCTGCTGATTCGGCCTGCATACGCCCCGCAAGCCGCCGCCGGTTCACCCTGCGTCATCCTTAAGCTCGGCCTTTAGCGGCCTTTCGAGTTTTTCACCCCAAATTAAGTGGTTGCAGAACACATATGGAACGGATAGTGTCCGTTCATGATTTGTTTCTAGCCGTTGAGCCAAAAACGGCCGCTAGGGGAGAAACAATGCTGACGCGCAAGCAATTCGAACTCCTGCGTTTTATCCACGAGCGCCTCACCGAGGCCGGAGTTCCGCCCTCCTTCGACGAAATGAAGGACGCCCTCGATCTGCGGTCGAAATCAGGCATCCACAGGCTGATTACCGCCCTGGAGGAGCGTGGCTTTATCCGCCGGCTGCCCAATCGGGCGCGCGCCATCGAGGTCATCAAGCTGCCGGATTCGGTCGCCCACGGCATCGGCGGCGGCCGCTCGCGCGGCTTTACCCCGAGTGTCATCGAGGGCGATCTCGGGCGGGTGCGGCAGACCTCCGAAGACGACAATAGCGGCCGTCCGATTGCGGTGCCGGTCATGGGCCGCATCGCCGCCGGTACGCCGATCGAAGCGATCCAGACCCGCAGCCATGTCATCAACATGCCGCCCGACCTGCTCTCGGCCGGCGAACATTTCGCGCTGGAAGTGCGCGGCGATAGCATGATCGAGGCCGGCATTCTTGATGGCGATATCGCTCTGATCAGGCGCAGCGAAGCCGCCGAAACCGGCGACATCGTGGTGGCGCTGATCGACGACGAGGAGGCAACGCTCAAGCGCTTCCGCCGCCGCGGCGCCTCCATCGCGCTCGAACCTGCCAATCCGGCTTACGAGGTGCGCATCCTGCCGCCCAACCGCGTGCGCATCCAGGGCAAGCTGGCCGGGCTGTTTCGCCGCTACTAGCGCACGATTTCGAAAAGCGGGTACCGGTTTTCGAAATTGATCCTGCGCCAATTTAAAATTTAGTCGCCCTCTTCCGCGTCTTCCATTCGCGGTGTTGCGTCGGGCGCCACCGGACGGCGTGCTGGGGCCTTATCACTGGCCGTCAGCACTGCCGGCGCCCAGGGCCGCTCATAGCCCGCCGGGCGCGCCGAAGTGAGTTCAAAGCGATCGTCGACGAGACGCAGCGCTATGGCGCCGTTGGCACGCCACGCCCTGCGGTCGGCCAGCAGTGCGACGCAGTCGCCCGGCGCCTGACGAGCGCTCACCACCACCGCGGCACGGGCGCAATCCTCCGCAAAGGCTTCCACCGTCAGCACCATCGATACCAAGCGCCCGTCCTTGAGCGCACCGATGCATCCGATGCCGTCACAGCGTACGCCTTCACGCAGGCTGGCATCCTTGACGTCGCGGGTATCACCATCGGCGGCGAGCCACTCCTTGATCGCAAAGCTGTCGCGGCCGCTGTGGAGCACGGACAGTTGACCATTGCGTCCGCGTATGGCCCCTGCTTGCCCGTCAGCTGCAACCAGTATGTCCGGGCGTGGCGTCAGTACCGCCCACAAGCAGGCGATGATGGCGAGCGCCGCGCCGCACCAACGCAACGGTGTGCGCAACAGGCATATCAGCAAAAGGCCGGCGGTCGCGACCAGCAGCGGCCCGGGCCCGAAAGCGTGGATGCGGCCGGCCGCGCCGGGAAGATTTGCAACCCAAAGCACGACCGTGATCATCCAGTCGATGCCAACGGCCATCAGCTTCCAGAACGCCGCGTCAAAGCCGAATGGTAAGGTCAGCAGCCCGAGAATGCCCATCGGCATAACCCACACCGACACCACCGGCATGGCGAAAAGATTGGCGAGCACGCCATAGGGAGCGAGCCGGTGAAAATGGAAGGCGGCATACGGTGTGGTGGCGAGACCGGCAATGAGAGAGGCAAACATCGGCGCGGCGATTTCGCCTCCACCCCGCAACGCAATGCGCGCCGCGCGCGGCGTATCGGCATTGGCGCGCCACGGCAAACCGCGGTTGTAGCTGGCGATCAGGGCGAGCGTGGCCGCGAAAGACATCTGGAAAACTCGGGTGCGCGATCGCCCACGGCGCCAGCGTCAGCACGACAAAGGCGGCAATTGTGATAGTCCGGAACATCAGCGCCGCACGATCGAAGATCACCCCGACGAGCACGATGCCGATCATGATGAATGCGCGCTGGGTCGAGACGCTGGCACCGGACAACACCAGGTAAAACGCGCCGGCGGCAAAGGCGCCGAACGCCGCCCATTTCTTGATCGGGTAACGGCTTGCGAGCGACGGCGCCAAAGCCAGCATGCCGCGAATGAAGAAGAAGGCGATGCCGGCGACCACCGCCATGTGATAGCCCGAGATTGCCAGAACATGGGCAAGGCTTGAGACATAAAACGCATCACTCACCGGCGGCGTGATGGCATCGTGCTTTCCGGTCAGCAGAGCCGACGCTATCGTCGCCGGGAATGATGGGGCGGATGCGCTTGTCGATCTTCTCGCGCATGAAGTCGATGGCCGCGGAAAAACGCAGCGCCGTGCCCGAAGCAACCGGCGGCGTTTCGGCCTGAATTTTGCCGAGCGCGTAGCCCGAGGCGCCAAGCTTGGCGAAATACATGTCGCGGGCAAAATCGTAGCCGCCGGGACGCAGTGGCGCGAGCGGCGGCGACAGATGCGCTTTCAGCGACACGAACGTGCCGACGGGCGGCGCGGTGTCCTTGCGCACGGCAACACGGACGCGTTCCGGTGTCTCGCCAACGATCCGGCCATCGATGTGATGTAGGCGCAAGACGATGCGGTCACTGCGTTCGCGCTCTTCGCGCACTTCGACAAAGCCGCTCATGCTGACGCTAGAAGCGGGGATGCGCAGGATCGGGTGCGCGAGCCGCGCGGTGTTGAACGTAGCCACGGCGAAGCCTGCGGCGACGCAAGCAAATCCCAGCGCCAGCGGAAAGCCGACGGCGTGGCGCCGCGCCAGAACCGCAACAATGATGCCGAAAACAGCAAGCGGGAACGCCGCCCATAACGCGGGCTCGCGGTCGGCGGTGAAATAAAGGACGATGCCCATGCCGAAGGCGACGCCGAGCCAGGGAAACAGCCGCCCGGGCGCGACTTCGGACAGCGCCCATTGCCCGAGAAGTTGTCTTATGGGGCTAATAAAAACGGCCGCATCGTCCGGCAGGAAGAGCCCCGCGCGGCGCCGATCTGCGCCGCCCAAACCTTGGCGCGGGCGCGTCCACTCTGATCCGGATGTTCGGCCATGGCGTCCCGACGCTCAGACGGGAAACGACCATGCTAGGTCAAATGCAGACTGTAGCTAGGAGAACGGTTGCGAACGCTCACCGTTCTGTTTAGCCGGCCGATTTTTCCTTCGCCGCGTCCTTGGCCACGTCTTTTGCCCAGGTGTCGCGCAGGCCGATAGTGCGGTTGAACACCAGTTTGCCGGGCGCACGGTCCTTGTCGAGGCAGAAGTAACCGTTGCGCTCGAACTGCACCGGCCTCTCTGCCTTGGCTTCGGCCAGTGCCGGTTCGAGGCGTGCAGCGACAGTCTCCAGCGAATGCGGATTGAGATCGGCGGCAAAACCCTCGCCGCCAGTCGGGTCCGGCTTGGTGAACAGCGGGTTGTAAAGCCGCACATCGGCCGGCAATGAATCTTTCGCCGACACCCAGTGGATGGTGCCCTTGACCTTGCGTCCGTCCGGCGCGTTGCCGCCTTTGGTCGCCGGATCGTAAGTGCAAATAAGCTCGACCGTCTCGCCCGCGGCATTTTTCTTCACCTCGCGGCAGGTGATGAAATAGGCGTAGCGCAATCGCACCTCGCTACCTGGCGACAGGCGGAAAAATTTCTTCGGCGGATTTTCGAGAAAATCGTCCTGCTCGATAAAAAGCTTGCGTCCGAACTTGATTTTGCGTGTCCCGGCCGCCGCATCGTCGGGGTGATTGACCGCATCGAGTTCTTCGGACTTTCCCTCCGGATAGTTTTCGATCACGACCTTGAGCGGCTTGAGCACCGCCATGCGCCGTAGCGCGCTTTTGTTGAGCGCCTCGCGCACCGAGAATTCGAACATGCCGACGTCAACCAGGCTGTTGGCCTTGGCGACACCGATGCGCTTGACGAAATCGCGGATCGCTTCCGGCGGTACACCGCGCCGGCGCAGGCCGGCCAGGGTCGGCATGCGCGGGTCGTCCCACCCCGACACATGACCGCCGCGCACGAGTTCGGTCAGAACGCGCTTCGAGAGCACCGTGTGCGTGAGATTGAGCCTGGCGAATTCATACTGGTGCGGCGTCGACGGTACGCTCAAATTGGCGATCAGCCAGTCATACAGCGGCCGGTGATCCTCGAATTCGAGCGTGCACAGCGAATGCGAAACACCTTCGATGGCGTCGGACTGACCATGCGCGAAATCGTAGCTTGGATAGATCTTCCAGGCCGTCCCGGTGCGTGGATGGGCGGCGTGCAAGATGCGGTAGAGCACCGGATCGCGCAGATTGATGTTGCCCGAACTCATGTCGATCTTGGCGCGCAGCACCCGCGCGCCGTTGGGGAATTCGCCGGCGCGCATGCGGGCGAAAAGGTCGAGGTTTTCCTCCGCGCTACGGCCGCGAAACGGACTATTTTTGCCCGGCTCGGTCAGCGTGCCGCGGTTAACGCGGATCTCTTCCTGGCTCTGGTCGTCGACGTAAGCCTTGCCGGCGCGGATGAGGTCCTCGGCCCAGCCGTAGAGTTGTTCGAAATAGTCGGAGGCGTGGTGGAGGCCGCTACCCCAGTCGAAGCCGAGCCAGCGCACATCGCGCTCGATGGCGTCGATGTATTCCTGCGCCTCCTTGGTCGGATTGGTGTCGTCGTAACGCAAATTGCAATGGCCGCCGAATTCGGCCGCCACGCCGAAATTCAGGCAGATCGCCTTGGCGTGGCCGATATGGAGATAGCCGTTGGGCTCGGGGGGAAAGCGGGTCACCACCTTATTGACCCGGCCGGCATCGAGATCAGCCCGGACAATATCGCGGATGAAGTCGTGCGCCGCCTCCGCGCCCGCGATATCACCCGCTGTCTTGACGTCTGTCATGCTCTCGGTTCCCGCAGCCGCCGGCCGATGATGCCGCGACCGGCGGCTTCATGACGTGGCGTGCCGCACAATGTCAAATGCACTCTCCCATTTTGCCGCAACTGTGGTACAGGGGCCCGCGATGAACGAGCCTGTTGTCACCCGGTTTGCGCCCTCCCCGACCGGATTCCTGCACATCGGCGGCGGGCGCACCGCGTTGTTCAACTGGCTCTATGCCCGCCATCACGGCGGCAAGATGTTGTTGCGGGTCGAGGACACCGACCGCGAGCGCTCGACTGCGGCGGCGATCGCCGCCATCATCGACGGCCTGACCTGGCTCGGACTCACCTGGGACGGCGACATCGTATTCCAGTTCTCGCGCGCCGCGCGTCACCAGCAGATTGCCGAACAGCTGCTTGCCGCCGGCAAGGCATATTATTGCTACGCCAGCCCCGAGGAACTCACCGCCATGCGCGAGGCGGCGCGGCGCGAAGGCCGTTCCAAGCTCTACGACGGGCGCTGGCGCGACCGCAGCCCTTCCGAGGCGCCGCCCGGCGTCAAGCCGGTGATCCGCCTGAAGGCCCCGCTCACCGGCGAGACCGTGATCGAGGACCAGGTGCAGGGCCGTGTGGTCTGGCAGAATTCCGATCTCGACGACCTGGTGCTGCTGCGCTCCGACGGCACGCCGACCTACATGCTGGCGGTCGTGGTCGACGACCACGACATGGGGATCACCCATATCATCCGCGGCGACGACCACCTCACCAACGGCGCGCGGCAAAAGCATATCTACGAGGCGCTCGGCTGGGGCGTGCCGAGTATGGCGCACATTCCCCTGATCCACGGGCCCGACGGCTCGAAGCTGTCGAAACGCCACGGCGCACTCGGCGTCGAAGCCTACCGCGCCATGGGCTACCTGCCGGCGGCGATGCGCAACTATCTCGTCCGCCTCGGCTGGGCGCACGGCGATCAGGAGATCTTCTCGACCGAGGAGATGATTGCCGCGTTCGACCTGCCGCAAATCGGCCGCTCGCCGGCCCGGTTCGACTTCGCCAAGCTGGAAAATCTCAACGGCCATTACATTCGCGCTACCGGCGACGCCGATCTGCTGGCCGCCCTCGAGCAGTTGTTGCCGCACATCGCCGGCGGGCGCGACCTGATGCAAAAAATGACGCCGGCCCTGCGCAATAAACTCATATCCGCTATGCCGGGACTGAAAGAACGCGCCAAGACTTTGGTTGAATTGTTCGATGCCTCGCGCTTCCTGTGGGCCGATCGACCCATCGATCTTGACGACAAGGCCAAGGCGATCTTGACGCCGGAAGCCAAGGGTTTCATCGCCGCCGTGCTCCCGCAATTCGAGGCCAATGCAGAATGGACGCCCGCGGCCATCGAAGCGGACGTGCGCGCTTTTGCCGACCGTTCCGGCCTCAAGCTCGGCGCAGTGGCGCAACCGCTGCGCGCGGCGCTTACCGGACGCACCACCTCACCGCCGATCTTCGATGTGCTGGCCGTGCTCGGCCGCGACGAAAGCCTCGCCCGCCTGCGCGACCAGGCCGGCTAGCAATCACATTCGTGCGTCTGCTAATGCCCGCACGGCGATCGTGATTATATGGCGGGCATCGAACCGCGTTGCCCTATCTTGCAGCGCACAATAGAATAGACTAACCGATATTAGGCCGGGGCCAGCGCCTCCTCACCGGCGGCCAGCCCGGCCGAACGTTTCGCACCGCCCGCTTCCCATTTCCGAGGGCTCAGCCATGGACGCAAAAACCGACGCCAAGAGCAAAACCGGCACGCTCACCATCGGTAATCAGAACTGGGACTTTCCGATCTACCAGGGCACGGTCGGTCCTGAGGTTGTGGATATCTCCAAACTCTACGGCCTGACCGGCGCGTTTACCTACGACCCCGGCTTCACCTCGACGGCGAGCTGCGAATCCAAGATCACCTATATCGACGGCGACGAAGGCGTCCTGCTCTATCGGGGCTATCCGATCGAGCAACTCGCTGAACACGGCGACTTTCTCGAGACCTGCTACTTGCTGCTCTACGGCGAACTGCCGACCCCGACGCAAAAGGCCGACTTCGACTACCGCGTCACGCGCCACACCATGGTGCATGAGCAGATGAGCCGCTTCTTCCAAGGCTTCCGGCGTGACGCGCACCCGATGGCGATCATGACCGGCTCGATTGGCGCGCTGTCGGCCTTCTATCATGACTCCACCGACATCTCCGACCCGGTGCAGCGCATGATCGCCTCGCTACGCATGATCGCGAAAGTGCCGACGCTCGCCGCCATGGCTTACAAATACTCGGTCGGCCAGCCCTTCGTTTATCCCAAGAACGATCTCGACTATTCCACCAACTTCCTGCGCATGTGCTACGCGGTGCCGGCGGAAGAATACAAGCCGAACCCGGTGCTGGCGCGCGCCATGGATCGCATCTTCATCCTGCACGCCGACCACGAACAGAACGCGTCGACGTCGACGGTGCGGCTTGCCGGTTCATCGGGAGCCAATCCGTTCGCCTGCATCGCCGCGGGCTGCGCCTGCCTGTGGGGACCGGCGCATGGCGGCGCCAACGAGGCGGCCCTCAACATGTTGCGCGAGATCGGTTCGGTCGACCGCATCCCCGAATACATCAAACGCTCGAAGGACAAGAACGACAGCTTCCGCCTGATGGGCTTCGGCCATCGCGTCTACAAGAATTACGATCCGCGCGCCAAGATCATGCAGAAGACCTGCCATGAAGTGCTCGCCGAGCTTGGCATCAAGGACGATCCGCTGCTCGACGTCGCCATGGAACTGGAAAAGATCGCGCTGCACGACGAATATTTCATCGAGAAGAAGCTCTACCCGAACATCGACTTCTATTCCGGCATCACGCTCAAGGCGATGGGGTTCCCGACCACGATGTTTACCGTGCTGTTTGCGGTTGCACGCACGGTCGGCTGGATTGCCCAGTGGAAGGAAATGATCGAGGATCCCAAGCAGAAGATCGGCCGGCCGCGTCAGCTCTACACCGGGGCGACGCAGCGCGACTACATCCCGATCTCGCGGCGCAAGTAACCGCGCAAGCAAGCCGATCAGCCGACCGCGACCGGCTTTTCCTCTTTCGCCGACCGCAGCAACGCCTCGATCAGGCGCAGCACCTTGAGCGATTCCGCGCCGCTCACCATCGGCTCGCGGCCCTGATCGATGGCGTCGAGGAAGTCCACGATCAGCGCTTTGTGGGCGTCGTTTGGAAACGCCATCGGATCGGCGCCCCCGCTTTTTGACACCGCACCTTCGTGGTGCACGTGGCGACCGTCCTTGAAATAGAGATCGAGCGTTTCGGCGTTGAGCACGGCCGTGCCCTTCTTGCCGGCGAGTTCGATGCGTTCAGGAAACCCGGGATAGGCAACCGTGGTTGCATCGATGGTGCCGACCGCGCCGTTGGCGAATTCGATGGCCGCACAGGCGATATCCTCGGTATCGATCTTGCGCAATGGCGACGTCCTGGTGAGTGCTGCAACTTTTGCTATCGGGCCGGTGAAGCTCTGGAACAGATCGAGCGTGTGGATCGCCTGCGTGATAAGCACACCACCGCCGTCGCGAGATTTCATCCCGCGTCCAGGATGGGCGAAATACTCCGGCGGACGCCACCAGCGGATTGCAGCCGAGCCTGAGACCAGCTCGCCGAGCTCATCGGCCTTGACGGCCTGCGCCAACTTGCTTGACGCCTCGCGAAAGCGATGTTGCAGCATGACCGCGAAGGCGCGCCCAGCCTTGCGCATGGCATCGACCGCCGCCTGCCCGCGCTCGCTTGTGACGTCGGTTGGCTTTTCCAGCAGTACGTGTTTGCCCGCCGCGGCGCAGCGCCCGACAAGGTCGAGATGCGACATCGGCGGCGTCAGCAGCAAAACGATGTCGATGCTGCGATCTGATAATATGCGTTCAAGCGAGTCCACGACCGGATGCGTGTTTGCCGCGGCGAAAGACTTGCGGCGGTCGGCACTCGGGGTGAAACAGGCGGCGATCTCGACGCGATCGGCAAGCTGCTCGAGGCTTTGCAGATGCGGCTTGAGCGCCATGCCCAGCCCAACGATGGCGACGCGGTGCTTGCTCATTCGGCTTGTTGGCTGCCGTTTGTCTTGCCGTAGCCGTTGAGCTTGACGGACGATTTCGCAGCTTTTGCGCCGTCATAGGCCCAGGTCAAATAGGCGCCGCCCCAGGCAAAGCCGCCGCCGAACGCCGCCAGCAGCAGCCGGTCCCCGGTTTTGAGCTTTTCCTCATAGTCCCAGAGGCTAAGCGGGATCGTCGCCGTGGTCGTGTTGCCGTATTTCTGGATGGTGAACATCACCTTTTCGATCGGCAGGCCAAGGCGTCCGGCCGCCGTCTCGATGATGCGGCGATTGGCCTGGTGCGGAACCACCCAATCGATCATGTCGGCGCGCAGATTGTTGCGCGCCATGATGTCGCGGGTCACTTCCGACATTCCGGCGACAGCGAATTTATAAACCTGTGCGCCTTCCTGATAGACGTAGTGGAGACGCTTGGCCACGGTCTCGGCGGTCGGCGGCATGCGGCTGCCGCCGGCCTTCTGATGCAGATGTTTCATCCCCGAACCGTCGGAACGCAAAATCGTGTCGAGAACGCCGTAATCGGTGTTCGGTTCGAGCAGCACCGCCGCCGCGCCGTCGCCGAACAACACACAGGTTGCGCGGTCGGTGTAGTCGATGATCGCGGACATCTTGTCGGCGCCGACCACGACGACCTTCTTATAGGTGCCGGCCACGACGAATTGCCGCGCAACCGTCAGCGCGTAAATAAAGCCCGAGCACGCGGCCTGAACATCGAAGCTGCCGATGTTCCTGATGCCGACCATGTCGCAGATCAGGTTGGCGGTGCAGGGATGAACGAAGTCGGGGGTCGTGGTCGCGCAGATCAGAAGCTCGACATCTTCCGGTGCGGTGCCGGTCTTGGCGAGAAGGCCACGGACGGCCTGCGCCCCCATGTGCGATGAGCCGAGGCCTTCGCCTTTGAGGATGCGGCGCTCCTTGATGCCGGTGCGCTCGGTGATCCAGGCGTCAGTCGTGTTCACCATGCGCGCCAGATCGGCGTTGGTGAGCACGTCCGGCGGCACATAGCCATGGACCCCGGTGATTGCGGCAAGGACTGGAATAGGCAATTGGGAAATCTCGACTTTCTGTGATTGCGCAACTTACGCTGTTATAGGGGGCCGCGCCACTGTTTCACGGCGCGGCGGCGTCATGCGCCCCGCACATTGCAAAACTGCCGCGGCCGCGCAGTCGCTCGGCACCGCGCGGCCGATCTCCATGATGGCGTCCAACTTGGTGAACGCGTCCGTCTGCAGCCGCCGCGCCGGCGTGTCCGCCATCAATGGCAGAAGCGCCGTTGCCAAGGCAACGGGCGTGCATTGCCGCTGCACCAATTCAGGAATGACGTTCGCTCCCAGGACGAGATTGGCAAGGACGATGGAAGGAACCTCGATCAAGGCCCGCCCGACGAGCTCTTCCGGGAGAGACACCTTGTAGCCGGCGACCATCGGCACCGCGGCCACGGCGAGTTCCAGCGTCGAGGTGCCGGATTTTGTCAGGGCAGCACGGGCGGTACGAAAGGCTGCGTCTTTTTCTTCCTGTTCGCTCACCACGCGTGCCGGCACCTGCCAGTGGCTGACTGCGGCGCGCACCATATCGGCCAGCCGGGGGACGGCCGGCACGGCGACCTCGAGGCCGCCAATACGGTCGCTCAGGAGTTTAACCGCCTTTCCGAAAAGCCCCGTAAGCCGCCAAATCTCGCCGGAGCGACTGCCGGGCAGCACCAAGATTTGCGGCGGGTCCGCAAGCCGCCGGCGCGCTTCCGCGGCATTTGGGCGCAACGCCTCGACGCGCTCACCGATCGGGTGCCCGACATAAGTCGAAGCCGGTCCCCCTAACCGTTTGAGCGCCGCCGGCTCAAACGGCAGCAGGGTCAGCACGTGATCGATGTAGTCGCGCATGGCGCGCGCGCGACCTGGCCGCCATGCCCAGACCGACGGGCAGACGTAGTCGACGATCGGGATCGCCGGCGCGCTTTCGCGAACCTTGCGCGCGACCCGATGAGTGAATTCCGGACTGTCGATAATCACCAGCACGTCGGGGCGCGCGGCGATGACCGCATCTGCGGTCTCGCGAATGCGCCGCAGGATTTTTGGCAGCCGCATCGGAATGCCGATAAAGCCGACAATCGCAAGGTCGCCGAGCGGAAACAGGCTCGGCAGTCCCTGCGCCGCCATTTGCGCGCCGCCTACACCGGAGAACCTTACAACGGAGCCGCATCGCCGCCGTAACGCCTGCATGAGCGCAGCGCCAAGCCGATCGCCGGAGTCCTCGCCGGCCACAACAAACACGTGAAGCGGTACATCGCTCATGCGCTCGCCGCGGCAATGCCGGATACAAAAACATTGGCGCGGTCCGCCTCGCGCACCACCTCGTCCGGTTCGGCGATAATGGTTTCGCCGGCGATCACGGCAATGCCGGCAAGGCCCGCTCGCGCGACGCCGGCAATCGTCTGGGGCCCGATCGAGGGAAGATCGAAGCGCCGATCCTGCGCCGGCTTTGCCGCCTTGACCAGAACGCCCGCGCCGCTTGCAGCGCGCAGACGGCCGTTTACCCGCATTTCGGCGATGCGCGCCAGCATCTGGTCGGTGCCTTCCGCTGCTTCCACCGCCAGCACCTGTTTGCCGGCGACTACGACCGCTTGACCGACGTCAAACGGCCCGGCCGCCCGCAGATAGCCGAACCCTGTCGCGATATCGTCACGATCACGCGGCGAGGGTTGTGCGCGGCCGAGGGTGCCCTCCGGCACCAATATTTCCGGTGCGACCACGTGGGCGCCCAGCAGCCGGAAGCCATCCTGTTCCAGGATTTTTGCCATTCCGGAGAGCAGGTGATTGTCGCCGCCGCGGTAGGCCGCGATCACCCGCGGCATGACTTGCAGGCCCTTGAGGTCGGGATGCACCTGCCACAAGGACGGCCGCACCAGCGAGCCGATACAAACAACGTCCCGGCATCCGGCGGCGCGCGCGAGACGCATGAATTTGCCCATCTGACCGATGTATAGCCAGTGATGCGGAAATCGCTCGATGGCGATCCCGTCGGCGGCCCCGCGCAGCGCGAACAGCACGACCCCGCGCCCCGCTTTGGAAGCTGCCTCCGCGACCGCCACAGGCAGCGTGCCGCCGCCGCAGATCAGCGCGAGCGGGCCTTCATCGGTCAATGCCGGCGCGACGCTCATGGCGCTTCATCGATCTCGCCACGCTGTTCCGCCATGGTCAGCGGCCGCTTTCCGGCTCGGATGAAATCGATCAACGCCACCACGTGCGGATTACCGGCATACTCTGCGGCGACCTTATCGAGCCGGGTGCGGAATTCGCCGCCGTCGTCCAAGAAAAGTACCCGATAAGCGCTGCGATAATTCTGGATGTCGGTCTTGCTGAAGCCGTTGCGGCGCATACCCACGACGTTGAGCCCGACAAGATGCGCCAGCGGTCCCTGCGCCATGCCCCAGGGGATAATATCGGCGCGCGCGCCGCTCAGTCCGATGAGCATTGCGCCTTCGCCGATGCGCACGAATTGGCGGACCGCGGCGGCGCCGCCGAACACGACTTTATCGCCGACGCTGACGTGACCGGCCAGCATGACATTGTTGGCAACAATAACATTGCTGCCCACCACGCAGTCGTGCGCCACGTGCGAGCCGACCATGAAAAAGCAGCGGTCGCCAACCTCGGTGACGCCGCCACCGTCCTCGGTCCCGATATTCATCGTGACGCCCTCGCGGATGTCACAGTCGGCGCCGACCACCAGGCGCGTCGGCCCGCCGCGATACTTCACCGACTGCGGTGGCGAACCGAGCGAGGAAAAGGGGTAGATGACCGTGCGCGAGCCAACCGAGGTGTGTCCGGCCACGTTGACATGCGCCACGAGCCGGCAGCCGTCGCCGAGCGATACGTTGGCGCCGATCGTGCAGTAGGGCCCGATCGTCACGTCCTGCCCGATCGTTGCACCCGGCTCGATCCGCGCCGTGGGATCGATCGCGGCCATCGCCTTACTCATTTATCGTTGATCATCGCGCCGACTTCGGCCTCGGCCACGATCTGTCCCGCGACTTTGGCTTCGCCGCGGTACCACCACATGTTCCTGCGCTGTGCAATGCGGCTCATGTGATATTCGACCGTATCTCCAGGCACCACCGGCTTGCGGAATTTCGCCTTGTCGATGGTCAGGAAGTAGACCGACTTCGGCTTTATGTTCGAGGTCGCCAGAATGCACAACAGCCCACCGGTCTGGGCCATGCCCTCGATCAACAGCACGCCGGGAAATACCGGGTTGTCGGGAAAGTGTCCCTGGAATTGCGGTTCGTTGACGGTCACGTTCTTGATGCCGATCCCGAATTCGTCGCCGCGGATGCCGATGACGCGGTCGACCAGGAGAAACGGATAGCGATGCGGCAGCATTTTGAGCACAGCCGCGATGTCGATCGCTTCAAGTTTTGTAACCGTGTCTTTCATCGGTTCAGTCATCGGCCGCCGCTCCGGCGGCGTCTTTGGTGCGTCCAAGTCTCGCCAACGCGCGGATTTCCCGCAGCCATTGTTTTGCGGGCTTCGCCGGCGTCCCGCCCCAGCGCGCGCCCGGCGGCACATTAGCGTGAACATTGCTCACCGCCGCAAGCTGCGCGCCCTCACCGATGGTGACATGATCGCTTACGCCAACACTGCCCCCTAGTGCAACGAAATCTCCAAGCGTCGAACTGCCGGAAATGCCGCACTGTGCCGCGACAATACAGTGACGGCCGATGCTCACATTGTGGCCTACTTGAACCATATTGTCGATCTTGCTGCCCTCGCCGATCACGGTATCGCGGATCGCGCCGCGGTCGATCGTGGTGCCGGCGCCAATCTCGACGTCATCCTGAATGATGACGCGCCCGATTTGCGGCACCTTAAGGTGGCCGCCGGCGCCCATTACGAAACCGAACCCGTCTTGGCCGATCTTGCAGCCGGGATGGATGACGACGCGATCGCCGATCAGCGCGTGGCTGACGACGGTGCCGGCGCCGATCGAGCAGCCGCGGCCGACACGCACTTCGGCGCCGATCACGGCATTGGCGCCGATCGAGGTGCCGCTGCCGATTTCGGCGCCTGGACCAATGACCGCACCCGGATCAACGCTCACGCGGTCCTCAAGCCTGGCCCGCGGATCAATGTGCGCACCGGTCATGCCGGCGCCTTCATACAGCGAAGACGGCCGCAACGATTCCGGAAACAGTTCGCGAGCGATCGTAACAAAGGCCCGGTACGGTTCGCGTACGATTAGGGCCGCCACTCGTGGCGGCAATTGCGGTGCGAGCGCGGCGGTGGTCAGGCACGCGCCGGCGTGGGTCTTTGCCGCTTCAACCGAAAATCGCGGTTTGTCGAAAAATGCGAGGTCGGAGGGACCGGCGGCGTCGAGAGGGGCAACATTGGCGATAATGACAGCTTCTCGCGTCGAGTCATCCCGTGACGTCGCGCCCGTCAACTTCGCGACTTGCGCGAGCGTGAGCGTACGCCCGCGGCTGAGAAAACTTGGTTCGGACATAGCTGTCGCCCTGCCGCGGCGTTGCGGCGAAGATAGCGGCTAGAATTTCGTACCGCCGCTGAAGCGGAAGAACTGCGTCTGATCGTAGCTCTCTTTCGTCAGTGCGTAAGCCAGATCGAAGCGCAGCGGGCCAAGCGGTGAATCCCAGATGATACCGACACCGACCGATGAGCGAACCGCGGCCGAATTGCCGACCGCAAGCTGTTCGCCGGTCACGTTCCAGTAGGTCGGCCCGCGGTAATTCCAGAGCGAACCGGCATCGGCGAATGCGGCAAGCTTGATGCCGATTTCTTTGGGCAAGAAATAGAGCGGCGTCTGCGCTTCCACGCTCGCACCCCAGAACATGCTGCCGCCAAGCGCGTCGGCGGTCGGCGAGGTCAAGTCGCGCGGCCCGATACCCGACGGAGCAAAGCCGCGGACCAGATTTGGCCCCATCTGGAAATGATCGAGCGAGCGCAGTTGCTGCCCGCCCCATGGATTGACGACGCCGGCTTGCAAGTGCAGCACGCTGACAATATCGGGGAGCACTTCGTAATACGTCCGCATATCGGCGGTTTCACGCGTGAAGTTGACATCGCCGCCGACGCCGGCAAGATCCTGCTTCAATTCGGCATAGAAACCGGTGGTCGGCGCCAGATTGTTGTCGAGCGTGTTGTAGGTAAAGGTATAGCCGACAAGCGAGGTCAGCGTCGCGCCATTGGCCAAGGCGATGCGGATCGGCAACGACGTCTCGCCGTTGGCATAACAGCCGCCGATGCCGTTCCAGTTCGAGAGCGCCTCGTTCGTCGGCGTCACGCCGGGCCCGCCGTTAATCAAGGCGTTCGGCGACAGGATACAATCGTTGAGATAGCTCGGCAGTGTAATTTCCTGCCGATAGATCGAATAGCGCGGCTGGAAGGCCAGTTCCTCGGTGAGCGCAAAGCCAAGCCGGAGATTGGCGCCGTAGGTATTCGTGTCGTACGACAAATACGAATTTGCCAGCCCCTGCTTCCAGAACAAGTCGACCCCACCCGCCATCCGGTAGCCAAGCAGATAGGGCTCGACAAACGACAGGTCGACGCCGCGCGTATACTGTCCGTAAGTGAGGGTTGCTTTGGCAAACTGTCCGCGCCCCAGGAGGTTGCGTTCGGCTACGCTGACCTCACCGATGAATCCTTCGGCTGTCGAGAACCCGCCGGAGACCGAGAACTCACCCGTCGATTTTTCCTCGACGTTGACATTGATGACCACGCGATCAGGCGCCGAGCCCGGCTCGTTGGTGATTTTCACGGTCTTGAAATAATCGAGATTCTTGAGGCGCCGCTCGGCGCGATCAATCAGTGCGCGGTTGTAGGCGTCGCCTTCGCCGATATCGAATTCGCGGCGGATCACGTAGTCGCGGGTTCGCGTGTTGCCTCTGATATTGATGCGCTCGATATAGGCGCGCGCGCCCTCCTCCACGACGAAAACAATATTTATGGTCCTGGTCTCGAAATTGCGGTCGCCTCGCGGCCGCACATTGGCAAAGGCATAGCCGCGCTTGGCGGCTTCGATGGTCATCGCCTCGACCGATTTTTCGACCAGAACCGCGTTGTAGGTCGAGCCCGCGCTGAACTTGACCTTGCTGCGCAGCGTGGCCGGGTCGATGGCACGGACGTTAGATACGACGTCGACGGTGCCGAAGTGGTACTGGGGGCCTTCATCTATGACGAAAGTTACAATGAAGCCTTTCTTCGCAGGGTCATAGACGCCGGTTGCTGAGGTGATACGTACATCGGCAAAACCATGCTGCAGATAAAACCGACGCAGCAGATCGCGGTCGGCTTCGACGCGGTCGGGGTCATAGATGTCCGTTGTTTGCAGGAAGCTGAGCCAATTGCTAACCGTGGTTTTGATCACATCCTTGAGACGGCCCGACGAATACGCGTGCGCACCGACGAAATTGATCTCCTTGATCCCGGTCTTCTCGCCTTCCCTGATTTCGAATACCAGGTTCACCCGGTTGTTCGGCAATTCGATGATTTTCGGATTGACGCTGACGTCAAAGCGGCCGCTGCGCTGATAGATTTCGACGATCCGCTGCACGTCGGATTGCACGGTCGCCTTCGACAACGTCCCGCGCGCCTTCGATTGCACCTCAGCCCTGAGTTGATCGTCTTTGGCTTTCTTGTTGCCCTCGAAGGCAACCTGGTTGATCACCGGCGCCTCAACCACCGTGACCACGATGCGGCCGCCGGGACGGCTGATATGCACGTCCTCGAACAACCCAGTCGCGTATAGCGATTTCAGCCCGGCGTCGATCTCCACGGGGCTCAGCTGCCCATTGGGACCAGCATGGAAATAGGAGCGAATTGTCTCGGATTCGACCCGGCGGTTACCCTCGACCGCGATCGAATTGACCGTCTGCGCGACCGCAGCGTCCGGCCACGCCACGGCAATGATCCCGGTACCGACAAGGATACCCCCGAGGACCACCCAGCAAAGCGCCAGCCCTCGCACCACCCGCACACACAGTCCCATGCGCTACGCGCCCTTTTTATCCTCGCGGCCGCCCCCGCTGCGGATACGACCGGCTGTCGGGCTAGCATTTGCCCGCTTTGTACAGCGTTTCATTCGCGCTGCAAACGAACTTCCCAGGCCAAGTTTCCCTTTCCACTCAAATCGTTGCCCCCAAGCAACGACGACGATGTGGCGAAATAGAGGATGTCATTAAAGGTTGCAGAAATCATCAACACGAGAAGATTTCTGCGTCCCCAGTTACCCCGTTTTGAGCTTGATACGCGGGATTGTGGGCTTACGACCCGCTGCAGACGCCAATTTTAGTGAACCAGGTCCATTGGCACAGGTCGTTTCGCATTGCGAAGCCCATCAATAGAAGCACAAGGACGAGGCCAACGCGGAACCCGACCTCCAGCGTCCGCTCAGGCAGCGGCCGGCCGCGAATCGCCTCGATAGCGTAGAACAAAAGGTGACCGCCATCCAGCAGGGGAATCGGAAACAGGTTCAGGAGACCGATCGAGATCGACAGCACCGCGGTGAGGTCGATCAAAGCCGCAAACCCCGCGCTCGCCACTTGGCCGGAGACCTGCGCGATTCGGATGGGACCGCCAAGTTGGTCAGCCGATTCCTTCCCCGAAAAGACGCCACCGATGTAGTAGAGCGTTCGCTGCACAACGAACCAGGTCTTTTGCGCACCGAGCTCGACCGCGGCAAACGGGCCGACCTTCTCGGTCTTGATGTCGCCTTGCGCCATCGACCGGCTGATGCCGAGAACGCCGATTTGCTGCGAATTGCCGAAATTGTCCTTGAGCTCCTTAAGCTCCGGAACGGCCTTGAGCGTGAGATGCTCACCGCCGCGATCGACTTCGATACTCAGCGTATCGCCGGCGCTCACGCTGACGATGCGCTGCATATCGGCGAAGCTCTCGATCTTCTCTTTGTCGATGCCAAGAACCACGTCGCCCGGCTTGAACCCGGCGGCTGCCGCTGCGCTCCCCGGCTGCACCGCGTCGACACGGGCGCTAGTGGTCTGCTTGCCGATGACCATGAATAAGGCGGCGAAAATCGCGATCGCCAGAATGAAATTGGCAATCGGTCCGGCGGCCACGACCGCGGCGCGGGCAAGAACCGGCTGGTGGACAAAGCTGTCTGCTTTTTCGGCTTCGGTCATCGTCGCCGCGCCCTCATGATCAGGGGTGCTCGCGACGTTGTCGTCGCCAAAAAACTTCACGTAGCCGCCGAGTGGCACCGCGGCGATTTTCCAGCGCGTGCCATAGCGGTCGTTGAAGCCGATGATCTCGGGGCCAAAGCCGATGGAGAAGGCGGTCACGCGGATGCCGCACCAGCGCGCCACCAGGAAGTGACCAAGTTCGTGGAAGAACACCACAACGGTGAGGACGAAAAGGAACGGAACGATGTAACCGGCAATGCCGCCGCCAAAAGCGCCAAGATCCCCCATAACGTCCGTACTCATCACACCCTCGTCCCGGCTCAGGCTTTTGACGTTTAGACTATTGCAAAAGGCTTACTAGGTTGCCTTTGCGGCAATTTCAGGCAAGAGGTCGCGGGCTAAACTTCTTGCAATATGGTCAACGGCGAGCGCGGCCTCGATTCCGGCCAGATTAGCCATAAGACCACGTGATTCAGCTTTTTCCAGCGTTGCTTCGACCAATGCCGGGATACCCGCAAAGCCAATGCGGCCGGCAATGAACTCGGCTACAGCGATTTCGTCGGCGGCATTGAGGATGGTGGGCGCCGCCCCGCCTCGTTTGAGGGCCTGCCGCGCCAGCGCCAAGGCCGGGAAACGAACGGTGTCGGGCGCCTCGAAGGTCAAATCCTTGACCTTTGCCAGATCAAGACGCTGCGCCGGTCCATCGATCCGCCGCGGCCACGCAAGGCAATGCGCGATCGGAATGCGCATGTCGGGGGAGCCGAGTTGGGCCACCACAGAGCCGTCGCGAAATTCGACCAGCCCGTGCACCACCGATTGCGGATGCACGAGCACGTCAATCTCCTCGGGCGGCAGCGCAAAGAGATGGTGCGCCTCGATGAGCTCAAGGCCCTTGTTCATCATGGTTGCGGAGTCGATGGTGACTTTCGCCCCCATCGTCCAGTTCGGATGACGCAAGGCCTGTTCGGGCGTCGCGGCTCTGATCGCCTCCGCAGTCCAGGTACGAAATGGCCCGCCCGATGCGGTAAGAATTACCCGGCTGACGTCGTCGCGATGGCCGGCGCCGAGCGCCTGAAAAATCGCATTATGCTCGGAGTCGACCGGCAGCACGGTGGCGCCGGTCGCGGCCGCGCGGCGCATGAAAATCGAGCCAGCGCAGACGAGACACTCCTTGTTGGCAAGTGCGACCGTCGCGCCGCGTTCGATCGCGGCGAGTGTCGGGCGCAGACCGATCGAGCCGGCGATCGCTCCCATCACCCAGTCGGCCGGCCGCTCAGCCGCTTCCTGGAGCGCGTCTTCGCCGGCGGCGGCTTCGATGCCGGAGCCCGACAACGCGCGCTTGAGCTCGTCGTAGGCGGCCGGATCGGCAACCACGGCAAGGCGCGCGCCGACTTCACGGGCAATTTTCGCGAGCTGCGTGGCATTGCGCCGCGCGCTGAGCGCCTCGACGCGGTAACGCGACGGTTCGCGCTTGAGCAAATCGACCGTACTGGTGCCGACCGAGCCGGTGGCGCCGAGGATGGTGATGCTGCGCGGGCTTTGCGACGGCTGCGGTTGTGAGCGCGCGAGATTTGGCGGGTTCATGCGCTCACCATAGCAGCAGTCCGCGTGCTGCGGCATCTATTCCTCCGCGCGACAGACCGATCGCCGCGCCTACCAGCGCCGCCGCCCAAAAGCCGTCGAGCCGGTCCATGACGCCGCCATGCCCGGGAATAATGTGGCTCGCATCTTTGGCGCCGAACCGGCGCTTGATCCAGGATTCCAAAAGGTCTCCGCCCTGCGAGAAGACCGAGAGCGCAAGAGCGACGGCGCCGACCGCCACCGGATCAAGACCGAACCAGCGCGCCAGCAACGCCGCGACCGCAACTGCCCCTGCCGCGCCGGCAATTGCGCCCGACCAGGTTTTCTTGGGGCTAATCGCCGGCATCAGCTTCGGACCGCCGAACGCGCGCCCGGCGAAATAGCCGAGGATGTCGGTTGACCAGACGACGGCAAACAGCAACACAACGGCAATAAAGCCAAGCGCGGCGTCGGCGCGCAACACCACCGGCGCTATCACCATCAGCGCGGCATAGACGATGCCCGCCGCGATCCACAACGGACCTTCGACGAGCCTCACCCATTCCCACAAGACCGCAACTGCCGCCACGCCCCAGAAGATCGCGAAGGGCAGACCCCCGAAATACGCCATGAGCAGCGCCAAAGGCGCGAGGATCGCCGCGGAGACGATCCGCAACATGAGATTATGGTCGGCGGCAAACGTGGCCGGTCCGGCGTCGCTGGGTCGGCTGCCTGGCACGCGGATTACGACCCGGTTTTGGCGACAAGGCCGCCGAAGCGCCGTTCGCGCAGACGATATTCGCGGATCGCCGCTTCCAGCGTGGAGCGGTCGAAATCCGGCCAGTTGACCGGAACGAATACCAATTCGCTATAGGCGGACTGCCAGAGCAAAAAGTTCGACAGCCGCTGTTCGCCGCTGGTACGAATAATGAGATCGGGATCGGGCAAGTCCGGCGCGTCGAGATAGCGGCCGACCGTCTCCATGGTCACTTCATTCGGGGCGAAGCGTCCGGCGGCGACATCCTCGGCAATGCGCCGCGCCGCGCGGGCAATCTCCTGCCGGGCGCCATAGTTGAACGCAACCACCAAAGTAAGCTTGTTGTTGGCGCGTGTCAGTTCCTCAGCTTCGATCAGCAAGCGGCCGATGTCCGGGTCGAGATTGTCGCGCTCGCCGATAATGCGGACGCGCACGCCGCTTTTGTGCAGTTCGGCAAGATCGTTGCGGATGAAGCGGCGCAGCAGGCCCATCAGTTCACGGACTTCATCGGGCGGCCGTGTCCAGTTTTCGGCGCTGAACGAGAAGATGGTGACAATGCCGATACCGAGTTCGCCCGCCGCTCGGACGGTGCGGCGCAGTGCCTCGACACCGCGGCGATGTCCTTCGCCGCGCGGCAAGCCGCGCGCCGCGGCCCAGCGGCCGTTACCATCCATGATAATGGCGACATGGCGCGGCACCTCGAACGCAGCCCGCGCGCCTGTAACCTCCGCCTCAGACATGATCATTCCCGATCCTCAGACGGTGAGGATCTCCTTTTCCTTGGCCGCAAGCATGTGATCGATCTCGCCGATGATCGAGTCCGTCAACTTCTGAATGTCGGCGGAAAATCGGTCGTGATCGTCCTTGCTGATTTTGTGATCCTTTTCCTGCTTCTTGATAACGTCCATGCCGTCACGGCGCACGTGACGCGCCGCGACGCGCGCGGTCTCGGCATATTTATGCGCCACCTTGACCAATTCCTTGCGCCGCTCCTCGTTGAGTTCGGGGATGCGCAGTCGCAGCGTCTGCCCTTCGGTCGCCGGCGACAAGCCGAGATTGGAATTCACGATCGCCTTTTCCACCGCGTGAACCAGCGAGCGGTCCCAGACATTGACGCTGATCAGCCGTGGTTCGGGTACGGTGACGCTTGCGACCTGGTTGAGCGGCATCTGCGCGCCGTAAGCATCGACCATGACCGGGTCGAGCATATGCGCCGAGGCGCGGCCGGTGCGCAACCCGGACAGTTCCCCTTTGAGTGCGGCGACAGCGCCTTGCATGCGGCGCTTGATCTCGTTGATGTCGTGCGTTGCATCTGCCATGGCGATTTCCCCGGAACGTTTCTTGTCGATCCCGACGGTTCGCGGCCTAACCCACGATCGTCGCCCTGCCCTTGCCGCGCAGCACCGCCGCAATCGCTCCCGGCTCGCGGATCGAGAAAACGATGATAGGCGTCCGGTTCTCGCGAGCAAGCGCGAAGGCAGCGCCGTCCATGACCCTCAAATCCTTCTCGATTGCCTCCTGGTGGCTGAGGCGCTCGTAACGCTTGGCTTTGGGGTCTTTCTTCGGGTCCGCTGTATAAACGCCGTCAACATTGGTGGCCTTGAGCACCGCTTGGCAGTCGAGTTCGGCCGCCCGCAGCACCGCGGTGGTGTCGGTCGTAAAATAGGGATTGCCGGTTCCGGCGGCGAGCAGCACCACGCGGCCCTTACCGAGGTTTTTCACCGCGCGCTTGCGGTTGTAGGTTTCACAAACCGCGGTCATCGCCAGCGCCGAGAGCGTGCGTGCCTCGTGGCCCTGCCGCTCGATGGCGGCCTCAAGCACCAGGCAATTCATTACCGTTGCCAGCATGCCCATGGTGTCGCCGACCGGACGCGGCACGCCTTTGGCCGAGACTTCGACTCCGCGGAAGATATTGCCGCCGCCGACCACGACCCCGAGTTCGACGCCCAGTCGCGCCGCCGCCACGAGGTCGGCGGCCAGCGTCTCCACCACCGCCTGATCGATGCCGAATTCTTTCGTCCCGGTCAGCGCTTCGCCGGAGAGCTTAACGATCACCCGTCGGTAGGTCGGTGCGTTCATGTCCGCTCCCCGAGCGAAATGCGATCAGCGTTGACCCGCCGTTGCGGCGACTTCGGCTGCGAAGTCGGTCTCCTGCTTTTCGATGCCTTCTCCGAGCGCGTAGCGCACGAAACCGGTGATCTTGATCGGCGCGCCGACCTTGCCTTCGGCCTCTTTGAGCGCCTGCGCCACGCTTTTCTTGCCGCTATCGTCGAAGATGAACGGCTGCTCAAGCAAGGTCTGTTCCTTGTAGAAAGTTTTCAGCCCCGACTCGACGATCTTCTCGACCATGTTTTCCGGCTTGCCCTGCTGGCGAAATTTGTCGGCGAGAATATCCTTCTCGCGTTTGATTACAGCCGGATCGACGCCGGAAGAATCAACCGAAATTGGATTGGTGGAGGCGATGTGCATCGCCACTTGCCGCCCGAGCGCGACAAGTTCATCGGTCTTGCCGTTCGACTCGAGGCCGACCAGCACGCCGATACGGCCGAGGCCATCGGTGACCGAGGCGTGTACGTAATTGCCGATGGCGCCCTTGCCGACACTGACGCTTGCCGCGCGGCGCAGCGTCATGTTCTCGCCGATCTTGGCAATGGTATCGGCGATGGACTCGGCAACCGTGATGCTTCCGGCCTTGGCCGAGTTGAGCTTGTCGATGTCGGTGCCGGCGGTGAGCGCGACATCCGCAATCATCTTCACCAGACCCTGGAACAGGTCGTTGCGGGCGACGAAATCGGTTTCCGAGTTGAGCTCGACGACAACGCCTTTGTTGGCGGTGACAGCGACGCCGATCAGGCCTTCGGCCGCAACGCGGCCGGCCTTCTTGGCAGCTTTCGAAAGTCCCTTCTTACGCAGCCAGTCGATCGCGGCCTGCATGTCGCCCCTGACTTCAGCCAGAGCAGATTTGCAATCCATCATGCCGGCGCCGGTCGTTTCGCGCAGCTCCTTGACCATCTGGGCGGTGATATTCGTCATTCCGGGTACCTTTTTTTGCATCGGCAATCACCGCTGATGTGGTGATTGCCCGCTCCGGTCACAAGCAAACCGCTATTCGGCTTCGGCGGTGAGTTGCTTGGCCTTTGCGACCCAACTGTCGACGCGACCGGGCAAGCCCACTTCCTCGCCAACATTGTGCGCGGCCTTTTCGCTGAACTCGGCCAGTTGCGAATAGTGAAAGATGCCGAGATCGTTGAGCTGCTTCTCGATCGCCGGCGACACGCCGGGCAGCTTCTTCAGATCGTCGGCAACGCCGCGCGGACCGGGCAACGGCTCGAAGCCGAGATCGGCGAGCGCCGGTTGCGTCGGCACCGGTTCGACAATCGGCTTCTCGGCCGCGCCAACGTCGACGCCCATTTCGCCTTGCGCGCGGGAAATGCCGTCGATCGCCGCCTTGGCGATGAGATCGCAGTAAAGCGTCACAGCGCGGCTGGCATCGTCGTTGCCGGGCACGACAAAGGTAATGCCGTCCGGATCGCAATTGGTATCGACGATCGCGGCAACCGGAATATTGAGCCGGCGCGCTTCCTTGATGGCGATGTCTTCCTTGTTGGTGTCGATGACGAATAACAGATCTGGGACGCCGCCCATGTCCTTGATGCCGCCCAGCGAGCGGTCGAGCTTGTCGCGCTCGCGTTGCATGGTGAGGCGCTCTTTCTTGGTATAGCCGCCAGCGTCGCCCGAGTTGAGCATCTCATCGAGCTTGCGCAACCGCGAGATCGAGCCGGAGATCGTCTTCCAGTTGGTCAGCGTGCCGCCGAGCCAGCGAGAATTCACGTAGTACTGCGCCGATTGCTTTGCCGCTTCGGCGATGGCGTCCTGCGCCTGCCGCTTGGTGCCGACGAACAGAATGCGGCCGCCCTTGGCGACGGTATCGCTTACGGCTTTCAGTGCCTGATGCAGCATCGGCACGGTCTGCGCGAGATCGACGATGTGGATGTTGTTGCGGGTGCCGAAGATGTATTGACCCATCTTCGGGTTCCAGCGGTGGGCCTGATGGCCGAAGTGCACGCCAGCTTCCAAAAGCTGACGCATGGAAAAGTCAGGAAGCGCCATTCGTCTTCTCCGGTTGATCCGCCGCGGGCGTGTGTGAGCCCCCGAAGGGCCACCGGAAGGCTCTTTCGGCCCATTGTTGGGGCCTAAAGCCAAGCGTCCGCGTGAGTGATGATGCGGCTTATATAGGGGCCATTTCGGTGATGCAAGGCACCAAAACCGCCGCCCAGGCTCTAAAGGGCCTCGACCTGCACCACGCCCGGCACCGCCTTGATGGCGCCGGCGATCTGCGGCGAGACCTTGAAGCGCCCTGGGAGCTTGACCTCGACCTCGGTGCCCCTCTCCAACATCAGCACCACGCTGACTTCACCATCGCCATTTGCTGGCCCTGGACGAACGGGCTCCAGCCGCTTGGCGATTCCCTCGATCGGCGCCGGGTTGCGCAGGAACACGCGCAGCCCCTTCTGCAGGTTGGCGGCGGCAGCATCGAGCGGCTCGGCCGACTGGATGCGCGCGCGCACCTCATCGCCTTGCACTTCCGCCGAAAGAAACAGCAGCACGGCGTTACCCGGCTCCAACAGGTCGCGATACTCGGCAAGCCCTTCGGCGAAAATCACTGCCTCATAATGGCCGGTCGGATCGGAGAGCCCGATGATGCCCATCTTGTTTCCAGTCCGCGTGCGCCGCTCCTGCCGTGAAACCACGGTACCGGCGACGCGGCCGGCGGTCGTCCCATTCTTCACCGCGCGAGAGAATTCGGCCCAGGGCTGCACGCGCAGCTTTTTCAGCACCGCGGCGTAATCATCGAGCGGATGGCCGGAGAGAAAGAATCCGACCGCCTCATATTCGCGGCGCAGCCGCTCTGCCGGCAGCCATGCCTCGACTTGCGGCAGCATGATCGGCTCGCGCGCCGCGCCGCCGCCGAATAATTCGCTTTGGCCAACTGCGGCAGTGTCGTGTGCGCGCTGGGCACGGCCAAGCACGGCTTCCACAGCTGCGAGAACGCGCGCGCGGTTCGCCTCGAACTCGTCGAAAGCACCGGCGACGGCCAGACATTCCAGCACGCGCTTGTTGACCGCACGCGGATTAACGCGTGCCGCGAAATCGGCAAGGTCGGCAAACTTCCCGGACGCGCGCGCCGCGATGATCTGCTCGACCGCCTGCTTGCCGACGCCACGCAGCGCGGCAAGCGCATAGACGATGGTGTCCTTCTCGACTTCGAATTCGACGCCGGAGCGATTGACCGACGGAGGATCGAGCCGGATGCCCAAGCGTTCCGCCTCGGAGCGGAACTCGGCAAGCTTGTCGGTATTGCCGATGTCGAGCGTCATGGTGGCGGCGAGGAACTCGACCGGAAAGTTCGCCTTCATATAGGCGGTCTGATAGGTGAGCAGCGCGTAAGGTGCCGAATGCGATTTGTTGAAGCCGTATTCGGCGAACTTGGCGCAGGCGTCGAAAATCGTTTCGGCGAGCCCTTTGCCAAGACCGCGCTCGGTGGCGCCGGCGAGAAACCGCCCGCGTTGCGCATCCATCTCCTTCTTGATCTTCTTTCCCATGGCGCGGCGTAAAATGTCCGCCTCCGCCAGGCTGTAGCCGGCCAGGTCGCGCGCAATCTGCTGCACCTGCTCCTGGTAGGTGATGATGCCGTAGGTGGCGGCGAGGATCGGCTCAAGCTTTGGGTGCAAGTACTCGATCGGCTCATAGCCGAGCTTGCGCGCGCAGTAGGTCGCAATATTTGCCATCGGCCCCGGCCGGTAGAGCGCAACCAGCGCTATCAGATCCTCAAACCGGTCCGGACGCATGTCGATAAGCGCGCGCCGCATGCCCTGGCTTTCCACCTGGAACACGCCGACGGTGTCGCCACGCGCCAGCATTTCGAAGGTCATGGGATCGTCGAGCGGAATCTTGAGGAGGTCGATCTCGACGCCGCGCCGACGCACGAGCTTCACGGCGCGATCGAGCACGGTCAGCGTCTTCAGGCCGAGAAAATCGAACTTCACCAACCCGGCCTGCTCAACCCATTTCATGTTGAATTGGGTCACCGGCATGTCCGATTTCGGATCGCGGTAGAGCGGCACAAGTTCGGTCAACGGCCGGTCGGCGATGACGATGCCGGCGGCGTGGGTCGAGGCGTGGCGATTGAGACCCTCAAGCTTCCGCGCGATGTCAAAGGCGCGCTTGACCACGGGATCGCTATCGCGCTCGGCCTGGAGCTTGGGCTCGCTTTCGATCGCCTGTGCAAGCGTAATCGGCGCCGCCGGGTTCTGCGGCACCAGCTTGCAGAGCTTGTCCACCTGTCCGTACGGCATCTGCAGGACGCGGCCGACGTCGCGCAGCACGCCGCGCGCTTGCAGCGTGCCGAAGGTGATGATCTGCGCGACTTGGTCGCGGCCGTAACGCTCCTGCACGTAGTGGATCACCTCGTCGCGGCGGTCCTGACAGAAATCGATGTCGAAGTCGGGCATCGACACGCGATCCGGGTTCAGGAAGCGTTCGAACAGCAGCCCGAAGCGGATCGGATCAAGATCGGTAATGGTGAGCGAATAGGCGACCAGCGATCCGGCGCCGGAGCCGCGGCCGGGGCCGACCGGGATACCTTGCGCCTTGGCCCATTGGATAAAATCGGCAACGATGAGGAAGTAACCGGGATATTTCATCCGCTCGATGACGCCGAGTTCGAAGTCGAGCCGCTCGCGATATTCGTCCTCGGTGACGCCGGGCGCGAGCCCGGACGTCGCCAGCCGGTGAGCGAGGCCGTCCGCCGCCTGCGCGCGCAACTCGGCAGCCTCATCGACAACGCCACCGCCCTCGCCCACCGAGAAACGCGGCAGGATCGGATCGTGGACGCGGGGACGAAAAGCACAGCGTTCGGCGATTTCGACGGTCGAGGCCAGCGCCTCGGGCAAGTCCGCAAACAGCGCCACCATTTCGGCGCGGGTCTTGAAGCGGTGTTCGGGAGTGAGTTGGCGGCGTTCGCTCTCGGCCACCAGACGGCCTTCGGCGATGCAGATCAGAGCGTCGTGGGCTTCGTAATCGGAGCCGGCGGCAAAAAAAGGTTCATTGGTCGCGACCAGCGGAATCGATTTCATGTAGGCGAGTTCGATCAGCATCGGCTCGTTCTGCCGCTCGGACGCGCGGCCGTGACGCTGCAGTTCGACATAAAGCCGGTCGCCAAACAGCCCTCGCAGCGAGTCGAGACGGGTGCCGGCGAGTTGGCTTTGTCCGGCGGTCAGCGCGGTGTCGAGCGGCCCGCCGGGGCCGCCGGTGAGCGCAATAATGTTGTCGGTTTCACCGGCAAGCCAGGCAAGCTTAAGATGCGGCGGCTCGTTTGCCGGCGTCTCCAGGAAGGCGCGGGAGTTGAGACGTATCAGGCTGCGATAGCCGGCTTCGCGCGCCGCGAGCAGCACGATGCGCGGCCAGTCCTGCGTACCATTGGTGACGGCGCGCTGGCCGTGATCGGTGTCGCCGAAATCAACCGCAATCGAGCAGCCGATGATCGGCTGGATCCCCACGCTGCTCAGTTTTTCGGAAAACTCCAGCGCCCCGAACATGTTGTCGGTGTCGGTAAGCGCCAGCGCCGCCTGCTTGTCGGCCTTGGACAACTCGGCAAGGCGCGCAATCGTCAACGCGCCTTCGAGCAGCGAATAGGACGAGTGAACGTGCAGGTGCACGAAGTCGAGAGCAGGCATATCGGCTCGAAGGTTGGATGATTCTCGGTCTCACCCAGAGTGAGGACACCGGCCGGCCAAGTCCACCACCGCCCTCAAACCTTCCCCGTCATCCTGAGGCTCAAGGCACCGCCCGAACACCAATTCGGAGCTCACAGGCTGCTGATCACCTGCGACCAAATGGCGATCATGCCAACGAACAGCGCCAGCGACGCGAGTGCGGCGGCCTCCTGAACAACTGCTTTGAACATTGGACTCTCCCCTTGAACGAAGAGAGAACATAGTTCATGTTATGTTCTAATGTCAAGAAAGCCGCACGCGAAGCCGATTCCTCCCGATATGTCCTAGTTAATAGAAGATTTCGCCGCCAAGCCTACGTTTACGTCAGTGGCGGCCCGGTAAGAGCTTCGTGTCCGGGAAAACCGGCGGCTTCGTCGGGCTGGACGTTTGTCCCTTGCGCCACACTGGGACCGGCGGGCCCTATGACGACGGCTGGCTTGTTTTGCGGCCATGAAGGCACGGCGTGGCGCGAGCTACGGCGTGCACGATCCCTCGCCGCCTCCGGCGGCGGGGGATTTTGCTTGTAAATGCGATGGTTGAGAAAGTCGGCTAATCCAATTCTTCAACCACACCGTCGCGCAGCGTGACCCTGCGGTCCATGCGCGCCGCAAGCTCCATATTGTGGGTGGCGATGATGGTGGCGAGGCCCGACGCGCGCACCAATTGGGTGAGCGCTGCAAAGACGTGATCCGCAGTGTGTAGATCGAGATTTCCGGTCGGTTCATCCGCCAACAAGATGCGCGGCGCGTTGGCTACAGCGCGCGCGATTGCCACGCGCTGCTGCTCGCCGCCGGACAACTCCGCGGGACGGTGCTTGAGCCGCTCGCCCAACCCCAGATAATCGAGCAACTCGACCGCCCGCTTCTTCGCTTCCGAGCGGCTCAGACCGCGGATCATCTGCGGCAGCAGGACGTTCTCCAGCGCCGAAAACTCCGGCAGCAGGTGGTGCGACTGATAGACGAAGCCGATTTCCTTGCGGCGGATGCGGGTTCGCTCCGCATCGGACAAAATCGCCGTGGCGCGGCCATCGATATAGACATCGCCGCGGTCGGGATGTTCGAGCAGGCCCGCGATATGCAGCAATGTCGACTTGCCGGCCCCGGACGGCGCCACCAGCGCCACCGACTGACCCGGCCAGATCGCAAGCTCGAGACCGTTGAGGATGTGCAGCGTCGCGTCGCCCTGCCGGTAGTGGCGCTCGACGTCGTGCAGAAACAGGACCGGAATATCCTCGTCCGCTTCCGGCGCTACCTCAGCCTCGGCTTCCAGCATGACGTCACTCATAGCGCAGCGCCTCCACCGGATCGAGGCGCGCGGCGCGCCATGACGGGTAAAGCGTTGCCAGAAGCGACAGCGTGAGCGCCATCACCACCACGGCTGTGGTCTCGGCGCCATCCATGTCGGCGGGCAAGTGCGAGAGGAAGTAGAGCTCGGGCGAGAACAGTTCGGTATTGGTCAGCCATGACAGGAACTGACGGATATTCTCGATATTGAGACAGACCACGACGCCGAGCAGAAAGCCGACCAGCGTGCCGACCACGCCGATCGCGGCGCCAGTGATCAGGAACACGCGCATGATCGCGCCTTGGGTTGCGCCCATGGTGCGCAGGATGGCGATGTCCTGACCTTTGTCTTTGACCAGCATGATCAGGCCGGACACGATATTGAGCGCCGCCACCAGGACGATAAGTGTCAAGATCAGGAACATCACGTTGCGCTCGACCTGCAGCGCGTTAAAGAACGTGGCGTTGCGCTGACGCCAGTCGATCATGAAGATCGGACGCTGCGCTGCCGCCTGCACCGCCTTGCGGTAACCGTCGACGCGGTCGGGATTGTCGGTATAGACCTCGATCGCGGTGACGTCGCCGGCGCGGTTGAAATAGGCCTGCGCTTCCTTCAACGGCATGAACACGAAAGCCGAGTCGTATTCCGACATGCCGATCTCGAACACCGCCGTAATCTTGTAGACCTTGATGCGCGGCGTGGTGCCCATCGGCGTCACCGCGCCGCGCGGCGCTACCAGCGTGATGTTGTCGCCCGATCGCAGCGACAACTGATCGGCCAGGCGGCGTCCGATGGCGACGCCCTGCCCGTCGTCAAAGCCTTGCAACGTGCCCTGTTTGATATTCTTTGCAACCGAGGGAAGCTTCTCCAGATCCGCCAGGCGGATGCCGCGGATGAGCACGCCGCCGGCGTTAAAAGGCGAGGACGCCAGCGCCTGCCCCTCCACGATCGGTGCCGCGAGGCGGATGCCGGGAACGCCGGCAATGCGTGCTGAAACTTCTTCCCAATCGGTGAGCGGCTTTTCCAGCGGCTGAATGAGCAGATGGCCGTTGAGACCCAATATCTTGTCGAGCAGTTCTTTGCGAAACCCGTTCATCACCGCCATGACGATGATCAGCGTCGCCACGCCGAGCATGATGCCAAGGAAGGAAAACCCGGCGATCACCGAGATGAATCCTTCCTTGCGCCGGGCCCGTAAGTAGCGCAGCGACAGCATCCATTCGAACGGCGAAAAGGGCCGCGTTCCGCTGGGCTCGTTCATTTTTGCCGGGTTCCCACCAGCCTCGATTTTCACACGATTCTGGCGGATTCGTGGGCAAAAAGCCCTGACAGCACACAGGTTTATTCGCGCATCGCTAGCGCACCAGCAGATCCAGCACCGCGGCCGGGCTCATCATCTCGCGATCGCCGCCCGAGCGCTTCTTCAACTCGACATTGCCTTCGGCGAGCCCGCGTGGGCCGACCAACACCTGCCACGGCACGCCGATCAGGTCGGCGGTGGCAAATTTCGCGCCCGGCCGTTCGTCGAGGTCATGGTAGAGGACCTCGACGCCTTTCGCCGCTAGGCCGGCGTAAAGTCCCTCGCAGGCGGCATCGGTTGCGCCGTCGCCCTGCTTGAGATTGAGGATCGCGACCTTGAACGGCGCCACCGGCTCCGGCCAGATGATGCCGGCCTCGTCGTGCGAAGCTTCGATGATGGCGGCGACCAGCCGGCTCGGGCCGATGCCGTAGGAGCCGCCGTGGAGCGGTACCTCCTTGCCGTCGGGTCCCGCGACCACCGCCTTCATCGGCACGGAATATTTGGTACCGAAGTAGAAAATATGCCCGGCCTCAATGCCGCGCGCCGAGACCTGCTTGTCGGCGGGAATTTTTGCGAACGCGGCCGCGTCGTGCATGTCGGAGGTCGCCGCATAAAGCGAGGTCCATTTGTCGACGATGGCTTGCAAGCCCGCGACGTCGTCGAAGTTTACGTCGGCGCCCGGGACCGCATATTCGAGATAATCCTTATGGCAGAACACCTCGGACTCGCCGGTCGAGGCGAGGATAATGAATTCGTGGGAAAGGTTGCCGCCGATCGGTCCTGACTCCGCGCGCATCGGGATCGTTTTCAGGCCGAGCCGCGCGAAAGTGCGCAGGTAAGCGACGAACATCTTGTTGTAAGAATGGGTCGCACCCGCCTGGTCGATGTCGAACGAATAGGCATCCTTCATCAGGAATTCGCGGCCGCGCATGAGCCCGAAGCGCGGCCGCACCTCGTCGCGGAATTTCCACTGGATGTGATAGAGATTGAGCGGCAGATCCTTGTACGAGCGCACATAGGCGCGCACGATTTCCGTGATCATTTCCTCGTTGGTCGGCCCGTAAAGCATGTCGCGCTCGTGGCGGTCCTTGATGCGCAGCATCTCCTTGCCGTAGGCGTCGTAGCGCCCGCTCTCGCGCCACAGATCGGCCGACTGGATGGTCGGCATCAGCAGTTCGATGGCGCCGGAGCGGTTCTGTTCCTCGCGCACGATCTGCTCGATCTTTTTCAGCACGCGCAGGCCCAGCGGCAGGAAGGCGTAAATGCCGGCCGCCTCCTGGCGCATCATGCCGGCGCGCAACATCAGGCGATGCGAGACGATTTCCGCCTCTTTCGGCGTTTCGCGCAAGGTTGGCAGGAAATAGCGGGACAGGCGCATGTGCTAAAGCTCGTGGAATCGGCGTGAGGCGCGCCCTCTGTGAAAGCGGAATGCCCCCGAAAACACAAGAGGGTTGGACACTTATGGAATAAATCGCGCCCGCCGGCATTGGTCGGTTATAAGGGGCGCGGGACGGGTTTTCATGCGCGGACTTTTGCGGCTGAGCGTGACGTTGCTGGCGATCTACGCCGTCGCGCTGCATGTCGTATCGCTCGGCCTCGCACCGATCAGCGCAAATGCCGCGGTCGACCCGTTCTCGGTCATCTGCCATAGCGTCACCGATGTCCAGGGTGACGAAGCGCCGAAGTCCGGCCTGATCCCCGGCCACGCCTGCGAACATTGCACTTTGTGCAACATGGTCGCACCTCCGCCGGCGCCGGATGTGGCGCTCGACGTAACCCTGGTGCCCGCGCCCGTCTTGGCTGTCCTTCGTCCGGCACCGACCCAGGTACGAGCCGGCGTCACCTCCGATCCCAAACTCGCCCGAGGTCCTCCGCGTCTCACATGACATGCAGCCGTTCAGCGCGGCTTCACTTAGTCCATGTCAAGACGAATTCGGAGTGACCTATGTCCAACCGCTTTTTCTATGCGGCCCTTTGCGGGCTTGCCACCGTGTCGGCGACGAGACTTGCGCGCGGCCATGAGATCGTCGGCAACCGCATGTTCCCGGCAACGCTTGCCATCGACGACCCCGGCGTCGCCGACGAACTGTCGATGCCTACGGTATCGGCCTTCAAGACCGGCGATGATCCGTCGGTCAAGGAACTCGACATCTCCGGCGAATACTCCAAACGCGTCACCGAGGATTTCGCCGTTTCGATAGCGCCGACCTGGACGCATCTCTATGCGCCAGGCGGCCCCATGATGGGTGGCGCCAGCGGCTTCCAGAATCTGGAGACGACGTTTAAATACCGGTTTTACAAGAACCCCGAACACGAATTCGTGGTGTCGGCCGGACTCAATATCGAATGGGGCGGCAGCGGCGCGCAGGACATCGGCGCCGAGCGGTTCACCGTATACACGCCCACGCTTTATTTCGGCAAAGGCTTCGGCGACTTGCCCATAGGATGGGCGCGGGCATTCGCCGTCACCGGCCAGGTCGGCTACGCCATTCCGGGCTCGGCACAGACAATCACCTACGATCCCGACAGCGGCGACATCGACACCGAGTTCAATCCGCGCGTAGTTACCTGGGGCGCTACGCTTCAATACAGCATGCCGTATTTGAAATCCGCGGTGATCGATCTCGGTCTGCCCGACTTTTTTAATCATTTGATCCCGCTGGTCGAGACGTCACTGCAGACGCCGGTGTCCAATACCTTCACCTCGGGAACGGTAACCACTGGCACCGTCAATCCCGGTATCATCTATGTCGGCAAAACCTACCAGGTCGGCGTCGAAGCGGTCGTCCCGATCAACCGGCAAAGTGGAACCGCGGTCGGGTTCATCGCCCAACTCCACTTCTTCCTCGACGATATTTTCCCCAACAGCATCGGCCGCCCGATTTTCGGCGATTCGATTGCATCAGCGAGGTCCAAATGAATGCGCATCGTGTCGGCTGCCTGATCGCGACCCTGGCGGCGCTGCTGCTTCCGGCCGCGAACGCCCGTGCACACGCGAGGCTTGACCACGCGAACCCCGCCGTAGGCAGCGTTGGTCCGGCGCCCAAATCAGTGACCTTATGGTTCACCGAGTCGCTGGAACCGGCGTTTTCGACGATTGTGGTGCAAAACGCGCAAGGCGCAGCGGTGCAGTCCGCAAAGGCGAGCCTCGACCCGACGGACCGCAGGCAATTGCGCGTGCCGCTCAGAGCATTGCCGCCGGGGACTTACAAGGTGATCTGGCGTGTTCTATCGGTCGATACCCATCGCACGCAGGGCGACTTCACCTTCAGCGTCGGTCCTTGAACGCTCGCGTATGATCGATCCACTTATCTTCGTGCGCGCCGTGCACTTCGCCGCAACCGCGCTCGCGGCGGGGACGGTGTCGTTCCGCGTCCTCGCGCTCGGACCCTCGCCTCCCGGCATAAGGAATGCTTTTGAACATGCAAGCCGCTGGCTCGTCTGGGGCGGCCTGCTCGTCGCCGCGGGGTCCGGTGCGATCTGGCTCATCTGGCTTGCTTCCGACATTTTCGGTGCATCGCTGGTCAATGTCTGCCTGCACGGAGGCGCCTGGTCGGTGCTCAACGGAACGCGTTTCGGCGAGGTCTGCATCGCGCGCCTTGCGCTCGCGCTGGTTCTCGCCGTGTTGTTGGCGTTCCCGGCGTCACGCTGGCTGCAGCTCGCAATTGCCGCCGCGCTGATTGGATCGATGGCGCTTATCGGCCATGCCGGTGCAACACCCGACGCTGCGGGCCGGATCCATCTGGTGTCCGATACGGCGCACCTGCTTGCCGCGGCGGCATGGGTCGGCGCCTTGCCCGCGCTGGCGCTGCTGCTGCATCAAACGCGGGACGAAACGGCAGAGACCGGCGCAATCGTCCACCGCTTTTCGAATCTCGGCATCGCCGCCGTCGGCACGCTTATCGCAACCGGATCCATCAATAGCTGGAATCTACTGGCCGGCCCCCGTGACCTCATCGTCACTGATTACGGCCGCCTGCTGTTGCTCAAGATCGCATTGTTCGCCGCCATGCTTTGCATCGCTTCCGTCAATCGTTACCGGCTGACGCCGCAACTCCACGCGCCGGGCGTTGTCCGTGCGCTTGAGCGCAACAGCCTTATCGAGATCGGCCTCGGCCTCGGTGTGTTCCTTTTCGTCGGCGCGCTCGGCACCATGGCGCCGCCCCTGCACAATCACATTCACATCCCCACTCAACAGGTCCCGGCGGACGCCGCCTTCGTCCATATCCACTCGGAAGAGGCCATGGCCGACGTCACCATCGAACCGGGCCGCGTCGGGGCGGCCTCCGTGGCGGTTCTCCTGATGCGCGAAGATTTCTCGATCTTCACGGCAAAGGAGGTGAAACTTCTGCTCACTCCGCAGGCAGCCGGCGCCGCTGCACCAATATCGCGCACAATGGTGCGCAAGCCGGACGGCGGCTGGCGGGTCGAAGGACTGGATATTCGCCAATCGGGGGTGTGGACGCTCAAGATCAGCATTGAGACCGGAGCGGGAAAGGAAATCGTCCTGGACGCGCCCGTCGTCATCGAGCCCTAGGGAATCTTCTCCGGGTTGCGAAATTGTGATGACAATCACGTCACGACCGGTTACCTTGTTTATGCCGTGATGATGGAGATTCCGGCGCTTAGACCGGCTCCGGCGTGCGGTCCAAGTCTTGGGAGGAAAGCAAGTCCTGGGCGCGATTTTTCGCTGCCGCTCGAAATAAAAATTCAACCAATCGGGCAAGGGACATACGTGTGTTGAGCAGGGCTTCGGCCCTGCTCTTTTTTTACTCCGGCTTGTTCACGAAACGGGCACGCCGTGGTCAGCGATGCGGCGGATTGCTGATTTCGATCAGCCAATCGATGGGCACGAGGTTGAAGCGGTAGAGCGCGTAACATATCGCGAAAATGATGCTGGCAATCAGCGTGGTCCACAAAAGCTTCATCCAGACGAGATGCACCGCCGGCGCGCCCGGCTCGGTCCCAGGCGCGACCGCGCCGCTTTCGTCCTGGCTGTGCACGCCCCACGGCAGGACCGCAAACAGCACCACCCACCAGATGATGAAGTAGATGGCGAGGACGGTGCCGACAGCCATGCGAGATTCCCTTTACGCCTGTTCGAGTTCGACCAGCGTGCCGCAGAAATCCTTCGGGTGCAGGAACAGCACCGGCTTGCCATGCGCACCGATTTTCGGCTCGCCGTCGCCGAGCACGCGCGCGCCCTGGCGCTTGAGTGCATCGCGCGCGACGCGGATATCGGGCACTTCATAGCAGACGTGGTGAATGCCGCCGTCCGGATTGCGCTCGAGGAATTTGGCGATCGGCGAGTTTTCGCCGAGCGGCTCTAGCAGTTCGATCTTGGTGTTGGGCAAGTTGATGAACACGGTGGTGACGCCGTGCACGGGCTGCTGCACCTGGCCGGTGACCTCCGCACCGAGCGTGTCGTGGTAGACTTTGGTCGCCTTGGCGATGTCGCGAACCGCGATCGCAACGTGATTGAGACGGCCGATCATTGACTTCTTCTCCTGCTCAAGCCGGCAAAAGCATCATACCGTTAAGACGTGCACATGGCACATCGGCTTCTTGCCCCAACGCTCGGCGATGGCGGCGCGGACGGCTCGGCGCACCGCCTCGGCTACCGTGTCGGGGTCGCGCCTGCGGCCACGCGGCAGAGAGTCAAAAGTTGCCACGACCGCGTCATAGGCCGCTTCGTACATCGAGGCGCCGTCGCGGTCCTTTTCCGGGATGCCGATGAGATCGAGCTCCGGATCACCCGCCAGTACGCCCTTGTCGCTGATGGCAAGCGCCACTGAAACCGCTCCGGCAAAACTCAGGCGTCGACGATCGGCGACGGTGCGGGCGTCGGCCTCGACCAGCAAGGAACCGTCCTTGTAGATGCGACCGGCCGGAACCTCGTCGATGACACCCGGGTTTCCCGACAGTTGCACGAGGTCGCCGTTGCGGCACTGGATCACCTGCGGCACGCGCAATCGCCTGGCAAGCGCCGCATGCTCGGATAGATGCAAGGCCTCGCCGTGCACCGGGATGAGGATTTGCGGCTTGACCCAGCCAATTAGGTCTTCGAGCTCGGCGCGGCGTGGATGGCCCGACACGTGCACCAGATGGGTGCGGTCGGTGATGACCTCTATACCCTGGTCTATCAACCCATTAAGCACGCGGCCGACGGCCTTCTCGTTGCCGGGTATTGTGCGCGCCGACATGATTACGCGGTCGCCGCGCGTGAGCGTCACCTCGGGATGCTGGTCCTCGGCGATGCGCGCAAGCGCCGCGCGCGGCTCGCCCTGACTGCCGGTACACAACGCCAACACCTTGTTCGGTGGCAGATATCCATAGGCGTCGACCGGACGGAAATCCTGCACGCCGTCGAGATAGCCGGTTTCGCGCGCGACCTGAATGACCCGTTCCATGGCGCGGCCGACAACCACGACTTCGCGGTCGGCCGCACGCGCGGCGTCGGCCACGGCGCGCAGCCGCGCCACGTTCGATGCAAATGTCGTCACCGCGACGCGGCCTTTTGCACTCTTCACCAGTTCGGCGATTGTCTTGGCCACATCGGCTTCCGAGGGCGAACGGCCCTCACGCACCGCGTTGGTTGAATCGCCGATCAGCGCCAGGCAGCCCGCCTCGCCCAGCGCGCGCAGCTTTGCTTCATCGGTGACGTCGCCGAGAATTGGCGTTGGATCGATTTTCCAGTCGCCGGTATGCAACACGGCACCCGCGCCCGTGCGGATGATCAGTGCGTTCGATTCAGGGATGGAATGCGCCATCGACACCAGTTCGACGTCGAAGGGTCCAGCGCTGAACCGGCCTCCGCGCGGCACGATCTTGACCGGAACATCCGGCGCGCCCGGCTCGCTTCCGCGCTTGGCGGCGAGCAGTGCCGCGGTAAACGGTGTCGCATAGATCGGGATTTTCAGTTGCGGCCACAGATCGATGATGGCGCCGTAATGGTCCTCGTGGGCGTGGGTCAGCACGAGGCCGACGAGATTCTTTCGTTCCTCGATCAGATAACGGATATCCGGCAGGATCAGGTCGACGCCGGGCAAGTGATCTTCCGAGGCGAAGGACACCCCGAGATCGACGGCGAGCCATTTTCGGTTGCGCTCATCGCCGAAGCCATAGATCGACAGGTTCATGCCGATCTCGCCGACCCCGCCGAGCGGCGCAAACACCAGTTGCTGCGGCCCGGCCATGCTCAGGAGGCTCCCAGGCCAAAGACTTCGCCGGCGGTAACGACCGTCATGCCGCCAGGTTGTTCAAGTTGCAGCCGGCCCACCTCGTCGAGGCCGCGAAAGCGGCCGGCAAGTTCCCGTTCCGGAAGGCGCACGCGTATCGGCTGCCCGAGGCCAGCAGCGCGCTTGAGCCATGCAGCGCGGATGCCGGCAAAACCCTCGCCGCACTGCCATTGTTCGAGACGCCGTGCCATTGCGGCGGCGAGCAAGGCCAGCAGCGCATCCGGTGAGATGGATATGCCGGCCTCGCCGAGATCGGTTGCCGGAAATGCGGTATCGGAAGGGTGGCTCACGCAGTTGACGCCGATGCCGACCGCAACGGCAAGGCGCGGATCGCTTTCACCTTCGATCAGAATACCGGCGAGCTTGGCTTGTCCAAGCAGCAGGTCATTGGGCCATTTCAGCTTCAGCGCCGGCCCGAGCCGCGGCGCGCACTCGCCAAGCGCATCATGCAATGCCAGCGCCGCGACGAACGACAGTTGCGGCGCGCAGGCCGCAGGCGACGGTTCGTCGAGCAGCAAGGTGGCGTAAAGATTGCCCGGGGGCGAGATCCAAGCGTTGCCTCGACGGCCGCGGCCGGCTTGCTGGGTGTGCGCACTGATCCACAACGGGCCACGCTCGCCGGCGCGCGAACGCGCCAGCGCCTCGGCATTGGTGGAGCCGAGCGTGTCGAAACTCAGGTGTCGGGCCCCTGCTAGGCCCGTGGCTTCGCGGTGCATTCAGAACAGCGATTTCGCGGCGACCGTCGCCAGCCCTACCAGAGGCGCCGGATAGGCGAAGAAAAACATGTTGAGCAGGCCACTGAGGCCGAGCACGACGCGCAACCGTCCCGGCATCGAATCGAAGTTCCGCGCCGGTTCGTCGAAATACATGATCTTGACGATCAGCAGATAATAATAGGCGCCCACGACGCTGGCCAGCACGCCGAGTACCGCAAGCGTGAACAGCCCGGCCTTGATGGCGGCGAGGAACACGTAGAACTTGGCGAAAAAGCCCGCGAGCGGCGGAATGCCCGCAAGCGAGAACAGCAACATGGCGAGGAAGAACGCCATGGTCGGCTTGGTGCGGGCGAGACCCGCGAGATCACCGATATTTTCGACCAACGTGCCGTCGCGGCGCATGGCGAGGATGCAGGCGAAGACGCCCAGCGTCATGGTCACATAAATCACCATGTAGATGAGCACGCCCTGCACACCCTCCGGCGTTCCCGCGGCGAGCCCGACCAGCGCAAAGCCCATATGCCCGATCGAGGAGTAAGCCATCAGCCGCTTGAAGTTGCGTTGACCGATGGCCGCGAAGGCGCCGAGCAACATCGAGGCGATGGAGACGAAGACGACGATCTGCTGCCACTCGTGGGTGATGCCATGGAAGGCGACGTTGGTCGCGCGCACGAAGATGGCAATGCCGGCAACCTTCGGTGTGGCGGCAAAGAAGGCAGTCACCGGCGTCGGCGCGCCTTCGTAGACGTCGGGTGTCCACATGTGGAACGGCACCGCGGAAATCTTGAAGCAGAAGCCGACAAACAGGAACACGATGCCGAAGATGAGCCCAATGCCGCCCTGCCCCGCAGCCTTGGCGATGCCGGCAAAATTTACCGTGCCGGTGAAGCCATAAATCAGCGAGGCACCGTAGAGCAGCATGCCCGAGGACAACGCGCCGAGGACGAAGTATTTCAGGCCCGCTTCCGTCGATTTCAGGTTGTCACGGTTCGAGGCGGCGACGACGTAAAGCGAAAGGCTCATCAGCTCGAGGCCGAGATAGAGCGCGACCAGATCGGCGGCGGAAATGAGCATCATCATGCCCAGCGTCGCCAGAAGAATGAGCACTCCGAATTCGAATTTCTGCTGCTTTTCCGCGGTGAGATAATCGAGCGACAGCGTCAGCGCCCCTGCCGAGCCAACGACGGTCAGCAACTTGAGAAAGCGAGCGAAGTCGTCGACGACAAAGCTGCCGCCGAACAGTTCATGCCGCCCGGCGGGAACGAACAGCATCGCGAGCGCCACAAGAAAGAGGATGACGATGCAGGCGCTGTTGACGGCCTCGGCGCTCGCCTCGCCGCGAATCACGCCGGCCATCAGCAGCACTATGGTGCTGCCGAGCAGTACGATCTCCGGCAGCAGCGTCATGAATGTCGAAAACTGAAAGGCCTGGGTCATCGCGAGGCGCTCGCGGTTTGCGAATCATGCGCGAGCTGCGCGGTCTTGGCCGTCGCCAACGCGTGATTGTAATTGTCGAGGAGTTGCGTCACCGCAGCCGCCGAGAGGTCGAGCACCGGCTTCGGGGCGACCCCGAACAGCAGTGTGAGCGCGACCAACGGGGCAAAGATCAACGATTCACGCCAGCCGATATCCTTGATCCCCATCAGCAGCGGCTTGTCGAGCACGCCAAAGATCACCTTGCGGTAGAGCCATAGCGCATAAGCTGCCGACAGAATGGTGCCGATCGTGGCCAGCACCGCTACCGCGACCTGGACCTTGAAGGTGCCGATCAGCGCAAGGAATTCGCCGACAAATCCGGACGTCCCGGGCAGCCCGACATTGGCAAGCGTGAACACCATGAACACCGCTGCATAGAGCGGCATGCGATTGACCAGCCCGCCATAGGCGGCGATCTCGCGGGTGTGCACGCGGTCGTAAACGACGCCGACGCAGAGAAACAGCGCACCGGAGACGATGCCGTGCGAGATCATCTGGAAGATGCCGCCGGCGATCCCCTGCGTGGTCGCGGCAAAAATGCCCATGGTGACAAAGCCCATATGCGCGACGGAGGAATAGGCAATCAGCTTCTTAATGTCCTCCTGCATCAACGCGACCAGCGAGGTGTAGATGATGGCGACGACCGACAGCGTGAAGATGAGCGGCGCGAAGTCGTGGCTGGCCGAGGGGAACATCGGCAGTGAAAAGCGCAGGAACCCGTAACCACCCATCTTCAGCAGGATGGCGGCAAGGATCACCGAGCCCGCGGTCGGCGCTTCGACATGAGCGTCGGGCAGCCAGGTGTGCACCGGCCACATCGGCATTTTCACCGCGAAGGAGGCAAAGAAGGCAAGCCACGCCCATTTCTGCAAGCCAAGCGGAAAGCCGTGATGCATCAGCGCCGCAATGTCGGTCGTGCCGGCATCCCAATACATCGCCATGATCGCGAGCAGCATGAGCACCGAGCCGAGCAGCGTATAAAGGAAGAACTTGAAGCTCGCGTAGACCCGGCGCGGCCCGCCCCAGACGCCGATGATGAGGAACATCGGGATCAGCACGCCCTCGAAGAACAAATAGAACAGCACCAGGTCGAGCGCGGCGAAGGTGCCGATCATCAGCGTTTCCAGAACCAGGAACGCGATCATGTAGGCCTTCACCCGCTTCTGGATCGCAGTCCAGCTGGCGAGGATGCAGAGCGGCATCAGCGCGGTGGTCAAAATCACGAAGGGCAGCGAAATGCCGTCGACGCCGACGTGATAGGAGGCAATCCCGAGCCAGTCATGCTTCTCGACGAACTGGAATTCCGGCGACGCCGGATCGAAGCGGCCGATCAACACCAGCGAAATGGCGAAGGTGACCAGCGTCGTCCACAGCGCGATCCAGCGCGCGGTGCCGCGGGCGAGCCAATCGTCGCCGCGCGCCAAAACGACAATCAGCACGGCGCCGAGCAGCGGCAGAAAGGTGACGAGAGACAGCACCGGCCAGCTCATGCTTGATTCCTTCGCATGAACGTCTCCGAAAGCCGGTTTCCACTTTTCGGGCTCATGCTCATGGGTGCAGCCCCGCAAACATGAACCACGTGATGAATGCAGCCGCGCCGATGAGCATGGCGAAGGCATAGTGATAGAGATAACCACTCTGCAGCCGCACCACATTGCGGGTGACGTCGAGCACGCGGGCGGAAACGCCGTCGGGACCGAAGCCGTCGATGAGCCAGCCGTCGCCGCCCTTCCACAACAGGCGGCCGAGGCGCTTGGTCGGCTCGACGATCAGGGCGTCGTAGATCTCGTCGAAGTACCATTTGTTGAGCAAAAATTTGTAGAGCACGTCGTGCTGGCGGGCGAGCTCGACCGGAATATCCGGGCGGCGGATGTAGAACTGCCAAGCGACCACGAAGCCGAGCGCCATCATCACCGTCGGCAGGATGCCGATGGACAACGGCACCTCGTGCATGTGCTCCAGAACAGCATTGCCTTTGGCCAAAGTCAGCGACTCGCGGAAGAAGCCCTCGACGCCGTGGCCGGCGAAGATTTCCTTGAACGGCAATCCGGCGAGGATAGAGCCTAGCGCCAGCACCACCAGCGGGATCAGCATGACCCACGGGCTCTCGTGGGCGTCGCGCCAGTGCTGGCGGTCGTGCGGCTCGCCGTGGAAGGTCTTGAAGATCAGCCGCCAGGAATAGAACGAGGTCAGCAGCGCCGCGCCGACCGTGCAGAGGAAGGCGTAGAGCGCCATCGGGTTATGGCCGACATAGGCGGCCTCGATGATCGCATCCTTGGAGAAATAGCCGGCAGTCAGCGGGAACCCGGTGAGCGCCAGCGTGCCGATGATCATCATCACATAGGTGAAGGGAATCCGATCCTTCAATCCGCCCATGTTGCGCATGTCCTGCTCGTGATGCATGGCGTGGATCACCGAACCGGAGCCGAGGAACAGCAGTGCCTTGAAGAAGGCATGGGTGAACAGATGAAACATGCCGACCGAATAGGCGCCGACGCCCATGGCGACGAACATGTATCCGAGCTGCGAACAAGTCGAATAGGCGACGACGCGCTTGATGTCGTTCTGCACCAGCCCAACGGTCGCGGCGAAAATCGCGGTGGTGGCGCCGATGAAGGTGACGAAAGTCTGCGCGTTGGGCGCAAGCTCGAACAGCGGCGACAGCCGCGCCACCATGAACACGCCGGCGGTGACCATGGTGGCGGCGTGGATCAGCGCCGACACCGGCGTCGGTCCCTCCATGGCGTCGGGCAGCCAGGTATGCAGCAGGAACTGCGCCGACTTGCCCATGGCTCCCATGAACAGCCAGAGGCAGATCAGCGTCAGCGCGTCGACGTTCCAGGCGAACAGATGGATGGTCTTGCCGACAAGCGAAGGCGCCTGCGCGAAAATGGTGTCGAAATCGACGCTGCCGACCATGGCGAACAGCGCGAAGATGCCGAGCGCAAAGCCGAAATCACCAATACGGTTGACCACGAAGGCCTTGATCGCGGCGGCGTTGGCCTCGGGCTTGTGGTACCAGAAGCCGATGAGCAAGTAGCTCGCGAGACCTACGCCCTCCCAGCCGAAGAACAACTGCACCAGGTTGTCCGCCGTCACCAGCATCAGCATGGCGAATGTGAACATCGACAGGTAGCCGAAGAAACGCGGGCGGTAGGGGTCTTCTTCCATGTAACCGACGGAATAAAGATGGACGAAGGCTGAGACCGTGGTGACCACCACCAGCATCACCGCTGTCAGCGTGTCGATGCGGAGCGACCAGTCGATCTTCAGTTCGCCGGCGCTGATCCAGGTGAACACCGGCACGCGCGCGTCGTGATGGCCAAAGCCAACGTCAACAAAGGCGATCCACGCCAGGATCATCGACACCATCAGCAATGTCGTGGTGATGAGCTCGACGATGCGCGAACCGGCGGCAGCCGGTTCCGCGGGACCGTGATCGCCCGGCTCGGCATGGGAATGATGGATGACGCCGGCCCCGGAGACGGACGTCTCGTGGTGCGTCTCCGCCGGCATGTTTTCTTCACTACCCGGCGGCGGCCCTTCGCCGGGAAACCGTGCGCGCGCGCCGGCGATCGCAATGATGCCAGCTAGAATAGCGCCCAGCAGCGGTAGGAACACGATCGCCTGATACATAGAGAAAGGTCAGCCCTTCATCAGATTAATGTCTTCGACCGCGATGGAGCCGCGGTTGCGGTAGTAGACGACGAGGATAGCGAGGCCGATCGCGGCTTCGGCCGCCGCGACCGTAAGCACGATCAGCGTGAAGATCTGCCCGACGATGTCGCCGAGATGCGTGGAGAAGGCGACCAGGTTGATGTTCACCGCGAGCAGGATGAGCTCGATCGACATCAGGATGATGATGACGTTCTTGCGGTTGAGGAAAATGCCGAAGACGCCGAAGGTGAAGAGGATGGCGGCGACGCTGAGATAATGCCCGAGGCCGATGGTCATGCCGCGTCCCCCCAGCCCTGCCCCGGACGCACATGGCGAATTTCGATCGCAGTCGCCGGCGTGCGCCTAACCTGCGCGCCGATATCCTGCCGGCGCACGCGCACCCGGTGCTGAAGAGTGAGGACGATGGCGCCGACCATGGCCACCAAGAGGACGAGGCCGGCAACCTCGAAGTAATAGACATACTGGGTGTAGAGCACGAGACCGATCGCTTCCGTGTTGGTCACTTTGGCCAGCGGCGGGATTGGCGCAGTGATCGCGCCCGGTACCTGCGGCCCGATCACCCAGGCAAAGACCACCAGCAAAAGCTCGGCAAGAAAAATGCCGCCAATGACGATGCCGACGGGCAGGTACTGCAGCACGCCCTGCTTTAGCTCGGCAAAGTCGACGTCGAGCATCATCACCACGAACAGGAACAGCACGGCGACAGCGCCGACGTAAACGACGATCAGGATCATCGCCAGGAATTCAGCACCCATCAGAATGAACAGGCCGGCGGCGTTGACGAAAGCGAGAATGAGGTACAGCACCGAATGCACGGGATTGCGCGCTGAAATCACCATGGCGGCGCTGGCGACGCAGATGCCGGCAAAGATGTAGAAGAAAATCGCCTGCACGATCATCTCAGCTCACCGGTACGGCGCGTCGAGCGCCAGATTTTTGGCGATCTCGCGCTCCCAGCGGTCGCCGTTCGCCAGCAGCCGCTCCTTGTCGTAATAAAGTTCCTCGCGCGTCTCGGTGGCGAATTCGAAATTCGGCCCTTCGACGATGGCGTCGACCGGACAGGCCTCCTGGCACAACCCGCAATAGATGCATTTGACCATATCGATGTCGTAGCGCGTGGTGCGGCGCGTGCCGTCGTTGCGGCGCGGGCCAGCCTCGATGGTGATCGCCTGCGCCGGGCAGATCGCCTCGCATAGCTTGCAGGCGATGCAGCGCTCCTCCCCGTTCGGATAGCGGCGCAGCGCGTGCTCGCCGCGGAAGCGCGGCGACAGCGGCCCCTTCTCATAAGGGTAGTTGAGCGTCGCCTTGGGCTTGAAGAAATAGCGCATGGCAAGCGCCAGCGCGCTGACGAATTCCGTCAGGAACAGTCCCTTGGCCGCGTGGTCGAGCCTCATGACATCCTCAATGTGACACGCTTGCCCATGGTGAGCCGCTCGGACCGAACTGCACGACGGCGGCGACGATCGCCACCATGGCCAGCGACAACGGCAGGAACACCTTCCAGCCAAGCCGCATCAGCTGGTCGTAGCGGTAGCGCGGCACGATGGCCTTGACCATCGCGAACATGAAAAACATGAACAGCGCCTTGAGCGTGAACCAGATCACGCCGGGCACCCAGGTAAACGGCGGATAAGGGACCGGCGGCAGCCAGCCGCCGAGGAACAGGATCGTCGCCATGGCGCACATGGTGCAGATCGCCACGTATTCGCCGAGCATGAACATCATGTAGGGCGTCGAGCCATATTCGACCATGAACCCGGCGACCAATTCGGATTCCGCTTCAACCAGGTCGAAGGGCGGGCGGTTGGTTTCCGCAAGCGCCGAGACGAAAAAGACGACAAACATTGGAAACAGCGGCAGCCAGTACCAGCTCAGCAACCCGTAGCGGCCATTCTGCGCCTCGACGATCGCCGACAGATTGAGCGAGCCTGCGCAGATCAGCACGGTGATTATGACGAAACCGATCGAGACTTCGTAGGAGACCATTTGCGCCGCCGAACGAAGCGCTGCGAGAAAGGGATATTTGGAATTGGAGGCCCATCCGGCCATGATGATGCCGTAGACCATCAACGAGGAGATGGCGAAAATGTAGAGCACGCCGACATTGATGTCGGAAATGACCCAGCCTGAGGCGACCGGGATTACTGCCCAGGCGGCAAGCGCCAGCACGCAGGAGACAAGCGGCGCCAAAAGGAACACGCCCTTGTTTGCGCTTGCCGGGATGACCGGTTCCTTGAGCACGAATTTGAGCAAATCGGCAAAGGACTGAAACAGGCCCCACGGCCCGACCACGTTGGGGCCGCGGCGGACCTGCACCGCTGCCCAAATCTTGCGGTCGGCCAGCAGCACGTAGGCGACGCTAATCAGCAGCAACACCAGCAGCAGCACCGATTCAGCGACGATAATGATCGTCGGCCAGACATATGCCCAGAAGAATTCGGTGACGGTCATCGCTGCCCTACTCCGCCGCGGTTTTTGCCGCGGCGTTCGCCAGCGCCGAACATTCGGCCATGATGGCGGAGGCGCGCGCGATCGCGTTGGTCAGGTAGAAGTCCTCATGCACGGAGCGGAACGGCGCCTTGTCGGCAGCACCGCCGAGCTTGGTCAGCGTCTTGATGTCGGCTGCGTCGCCAGCGGCTATTGCATCGATGCGCGCGAGATGCGGATGCGCGGCAAATAAAGCCCGCCGCAACGCGCCCAATGAATTGAATGGCAGCTTCGCACCCAGCACCTCGGAGAGCGCGCGCAAGATCGCCCAATCTTCGCGCGCCTCGCCGGGCGGGAAGCCTGCGCGGTTCGCCATCTGCACGCGACCTTCGGTATTGACGTAAATGCCGGATTTTTCCGGATAGGCAGCACCCGGCAGGATGACATCGGCGCGATGGGCGCCGCGATCGCCGTGGGTCCCGATATAGACGACGAAAGCGTCCTCCGGGACGTCCACTTCGTCAACGCCGAGCAGGAAGACAACGTCGAGGGCGCCGGCCTTGAGCATCGCGGCGGTGTCCAGAGCGCCCTCGCCAGGCACAAAACCGATATCGAGCGCGCCGGGAAGCGACGCCTCGCTGTGCAGAATGTTAAAGCCGTTCCAGCCGTCCTTGATGACGCCGAGCGACGCGGCGGCCTTTGCCGCCATCGCGAGCACGGCGGCGCCATCGGGACGGTTGAGTGCGCCCTGCCCGACGATGAACATCGGTTTTTCTTTTTGCGCCGGTGCGTGATCGACAAATTGCGCGAGGCTCTCGGGGCCAGCACCGAGATAGTTGTATGGGTACGTCAGGTCGGCCTTCTCGCCGACAAGTCCAAGCAGCACGTTACCTTTCAGGTAGCGCTTGCGGATGCGGGCGTTGAGCACCGCGGCCTCACGCCGCGGATTTGTGCCGATCAGCATGATAGCGTCGGCTTGGTCGATGCCGGCGATGGTCGAGTTGAACAGGTATGACGCCCGGCCGTATTTCGGATGCAGCGGCGAACCGGGATAACGCGCATCGATATTCGCGGAGCCGAGCGCCGTCATGAGCGCCTTCATCGCGAACATGTCCTCGACAGCGGCGAGCTGGCCGGCCAGCGCGCCGATGCGGTTTGCGGGCGCTCCTTTGACCTTGTCGGCGATTGTCGCGAATGCCTCTTTCCACGTGGCCGGGCGCAGGCGCCCGTTGACACGCAGGTAAGGCTCGTCAAGCCGCTGCGTGCGCAGGCCGTCGACCACATGACGAGTCTTGTCGGAAATCCACTCCTCATTCACGTCGTCATTGGTGCGCGGCAAGATGCGCATCACCTCGCGGCCGCGGGTGTCGATGCGGATTGCCGAGCCGACCGCATCCATCACGTCGATCGACTGCGTCTTGTCGAGTTCCCAGGGCCGCGCCGCAAAAGCATAAGGTTTCGAGGTCAGCGCACCCACGGGGCAGAGGTCGACGACGTTGCTCTGCAATTCCGAGCTCATCGCCTGCTCAAGATAGGTGGTAATCTCCATATCCTCGCCGCGTCCGATGGCGCCCAGTTCCGGCACGCCTGCGACTTCGGCGGCAAACCGGATGCAGCGCGTACACTGGATGCATCGCGTCATCACCGTCTTGACCAGCGGGCCGATGTATTTCTCCTCAACCGCGCGCTTGTTCTCCTTGTAGCGCGAGGAGTCCACGCCGTAGGCCATCGCCTGGTCCTGCAAATCGCATTCGCCGCCCTGGTCGCAGATCGGGCAGTCGAGCGGATGGTTGATGAGCAGGAATTCCATCACGCCTTCGCGCGCCTTCTTCACCATCGGCGACTTGGTGCTCAGGATCCTCGGCGTGCCGTCCTTGTTGGGCGGCAGGTCCTTGACGCCCATCGCGCACGATGCCTGCGGCTTCGGCGGGCCGCCGACGACCTCGATCAGGCACATGCGGCAGTTGCCGGCGATCGAGAGCCGCTCATGGAAGCAAAAGCGCGGAATTTCCGCACCCGCGGCTTCGCACGCCTGGAGCAGCGTGTACTCCGGCGGAACGTCGATTTCTTTACTGTCGACGATGATCTTGGTCATGCCGTTTTCTTTTCGTCTTCCGCCTGACGCTCTTTCCAGGCCGCCAGCAATTCCGTCACCTCGATGCCGTCGATGGTCATGCTGGCAAGCCGGCTGTTGGCAATTGTGCAGCCGGCGAGATTGGCCTTGTCGATGCGCAGGCCGGACAGGTTGACGTTGTGCACGCTCCAACCCGACATATTGACGTCGTCGAACGAGCACCCCGACAGATTGATGTTGTGATACTTGCCGCCGGACATATTGACGTTTTCGTAGGTCGAGCCTGACAGATTGACGTCGTCGAACAGGGATCCGGATACGTCGCTTTTCGTCACCGATATCCTTTGCCGTTCGCCTTCGATCTTCATGGCTTCCCCCTACTCCGCCGCTTCCGCGTCGAGCGGCTTTGGATCGCGCACACCGATGTAACTGTCGGCGTTGCGTGAATACTCATCGATGCGGCGCTCGATTTCGGGCCGGAAATGCCGCAGCAGCCCTTGCACCGGCCAGGCCGCGCCGTCGCCGAAGGCACAGATGGTGTGGCCTTCGATCTGCTGGGTGACTTCCATCAGCATGCCGATCTCGCGCTTTTGCGCACGGCCCTCCGCCATGCGCGTCAACACCCGCCACATCCAGCCCATGCCTTCGCGGCACGGCGTGCACTGGCCGCAGGATTCGTGCTTGTAGAAGTACGAGATGCGCGTCATCGCACGCACGATGTCGGTCGACTTGTCCATGACAATGACCGCCGCCGTGCCGAGCGCGGATTTCTTGTCGCGGCAGCCGTCGAAATCCATCAACAGCGTATCGGCTTGATCGGCGCCTGCCGGAACCAGCGGCATCGACGAGCCACCGGGAATGACCGCGAGCAGATTATCCCAGCCGCCGCGCACGCCGCCGGCATGCGTCTCCAACAATTCGCGCAGCGGAATGCCCATTGCCTCTTCGACGTTGCAGGGGCGCTCGACGTGGCCGGAAATGCAGAACAGCTTGGTGCCGGTATTGTTGGCGCGGCCGATGGCCGCAAACCACGCCGGCCCACGGCGCAAAATATCCGGCACCGCCGCGATCGACTCCACGTTGTTGACCGTCGTCGGACAGCCGTAGAGACCGACATTGGCCGGGAACGGCGGCTTGAGCCGCGGCTGGCCCTTCTTGCCCTCGAGGCTTTCGAGCAGCGCGGTCTCCTCCCCGCAGATATAGGCGCCGGCGCCGTGATGTACGTAGAGATCGAAATCCCAGCCGTTGCTGTTGCCCTTGCCGATCAGCTTGGCGTCGTAGGCTTCATCGATCGCGGCCTGCAGGCGCTCGCGTTCGCGGATGAATTCGCCGCGGATGTAAATGTAGCCGGCGTTGCAACCCATGGCGAAGCCGGCGATCAGGCAGCCTTCGACTAGCAGATGCGGATCGTGCCGCATCACTTCACGGTCCTTGCAGGTGCCGGGCTCGGACTCGTCGGCATTGACGACGAGATAGTGCGGCCGATCGCCGGGCTTCTTCGGCATGAACGACCATTTCAACCCCGTGGGAAAGCCGGCGCCGCCGCGGCCGCGCAGTCCCGAGGCCTTCATCTCGTCGATAATCTTGTCGCGGCCGCGCTCAAGGATCGCCTTGGTTCCGTCCCAGGCGCCGCGCGCACGCGCACCTTTGAGGCCCCAGTCGTGCAGACCGTAGAGATTGGTAAAGATGCGGTCCTTGTCAGCAAGCATTTATCGATCTCATTTCGAACGGTAGAGCGATTTGTCGGTCAGCGTGGTCGGCCCGCCGACCGGAGCCGACAACTGGCGGTCGATCTGCGGGCCCGGCTTGACCTTCTTGCCGGCCGCCAGGTTGTCGAGAACCTTGTTGAAGCTCTCTGCGGTCAGATCCTCGTAGTAGTCGTAATTGATCTGCGCCATCGGCGCGTTGACGCAGGCGCCAAGGCACTCGACTTCGACCCAGGAAAACTTGCCGTCGGCGCTCACCTCGAACTGCTCGCCGAAGCGTTTGCGGCAGACTTTTTCCAGCTCGTCGGCGCCGCGCAAACGGCACGGCGTGGTGCCGCAAAGCTGCACGTGGAATTTACCCACCGGCTGCAGGTTGAACATGGTGTAAAAGGTCGCGACTTCGAGGCCGCGGATGTGCGCCATTACGAGGAATTCGCTGACGTAGCGGATCGCCGCTTCGGGGAGCCAGCCGCCGGCCTGTTCCTGCGCGCGCCACAACAGCGGAATGATCGCCGATTGCTGGCGTCCTTCCGGGTATTTGGCAACCTGCTCCTTCGCCCAGGATAGATTGTCCTTGCTGAAGGAAAACTCCTTGGGCTGCACTTCAGGCGGGGCCAGACGGCGAACGCTCATCGGTCGACCTCGCCAAACACGATGTCGATCGAGCCGAGAATGGCGGAGACGTCGGCCAGCATGTGGCCCTTGCAAAGAAAATCCATGGCCTGGAGATGGGCAAAACCCGGCGCGCGGATCTTGCACTTGTACGGCTTGTTGGATCCGTCGGAGACTAGATAGACGCCGAACTCGCCCTTGGGCGCCTCGACCGCGGCGTACACCTCGCCTTCCGGCACGTGATAGCCCTCGGTGTAGAGCTTGAAGTGATGGATCAAGGCTTCCATCGAGCGCTTCATCTCGCCGCGCTTGGGCGGCACGATTTTGTGGTCGTCGACCGTGACCGGACCCGGTGTCGTGCGCAGCTTTTGAACGCACTGCTTCACGATGCGCACCGACTGGCGCATCTCCTCCATGCGGATGCAGTAGCGGTCATAGCAGTCGCCGTTCTTGCCGACCGGAATGTCGAATTCGAGTTCCGAATAGCATTCATAAGGCTGCGCCCGGCGCAGATCCCAGGCGGCGCCCGAGCCGCGCACCATGACGCCGGAGAAGCCCCAGTTCCAGGCGTCCTCGAGCTTGACCACGGCGATGTCGACGTTGCGCTGCTTGAAGATGCGGTTGCCGGAGAGAAGGCGTTCAAGGTCGTCGACCACCTTCAGGAACGGATCGCAAAAGGCGCCGATGTCGTCGATCAGTTTTGCCGGCAGATCCTGGTGCACGCCGCCGGGACGAAAGTAGGCCGCGTGCATGCGGCTGCCCGAGGCGCGCTCGTAAAACACCATCAGCTTCTCGCGCTCCTCAAAGCCCCAGAGCGGCGGCGTCAGCGCGCCGACGTCGAGCGCCTGCGTGGTCACGTTGAGCAAATGCGACAGCAAGCGTCCGATCTCGGAATAAAGCACGCGGATGAGTTGGGCGCGCTTGGGCACTTCCAGCCCCAAAAGCTTCTCCACCGCCAGGCAGAAGGCGTGCTCCTGGTTCATCGGAGCGACGTAATCGAGCCGGTCGAAATAGGGCACCGCCTGCAGATAGGTCTTGGCTTCGATCAGCTTCTCGGTGCCGCGGTGCAGGAGACCGATATGAGGGTCCACGCGCTCGACGATCTCGCCGTCGAGCTCCAGCACCAGGCGCAGCACGCCGTGCGCCGCCGGGTGCTGCGGCCCGAAATTGATGGTGAAGTTGCGCAAACTCGTTTCCGTCATGCTCATGCCACCTGCGCCGCTTTCGCCTTGTCGGTGACCCGCGCGTTGAATTTGTCCCACGCCACCACGGCGCGCTCGTGACGGCCCTCGCCGATCACGTCGATACCGTCATGCGCGCGTACCTTGAACGCCACCTTGCGGCCGGCGACTTCGGTCAGTTCAGCTTCGACTGTGACGGTCATGCCAGGCAGCGTCGCCGCCGAATGGCTGACGTCGACGTGGATGCCGACGCTGCCTTCGCCAGTGTCGAGATGCGGCGCCAGCAATTGAAGGCAGGTCCATTCCATCAGCACGATCATGAAACCGGTGGCGAAGACCTTCGGCATCGCCGCAATCTCCGGCGACTCCGGAAAGGTAAAGGGCACCGTCTTGTTCTCCGGTACCATGTAGGAGAACGAATGTTTCAGGCCCGGCTTGAGCGATGCCTTCATCTCAAGACCCCTTGCCTTTCGCCTTCTCGTCGCCGGGCAGCACGTAGTCGGTGCCTTCCCATGGTGAGAGGAAATCGAAGGTGCGGAATTCCTGCGCCAGCCTAACCTTGTCGTACATCACCCGTTTCTGCTCGTCGTCGTAACGGACTTCGACAAAGCCCGTGAGCGGGAAGTCCTTGCGTAATGGATGCCCCTCGAAGCCATAGTCGGTTAGGATGCGGCGCATATCGGGGTGGCCGGTGAACAGCACGCCGTAGAGATCGTAGGTCTCGCGCTCGAACCAGTCGGCGCCGCGGAACACGCCGATCAGCGACGGCACCGGCGTGTTCTCGTCGGTCGCAATCTTGATGCGAATGCGCTGGTTCAACCGCGGCGACAGAAAATGATAGACGACATCGAAACGCTGGGCGCGCTCGGGCCGGTCAACCGCAGTCACGTCGATGATGTTGATGAACTGGCAAGCGGCGTCGGTTTTGAGAAAGGTCGCCACCCTGACGATGTCGGCAGCCCGTGCCGTGACGGTCAATTCACCGCGCGCGAGCGTATAGCCCTCGACCGACTTTCCGAGCGCGGTCTGGATGGTCTGGCCTAATCTGTCGAGCGTCTCGTCCATGCCCGCTCCGCGTTAGCGTTCGATGGTGCCGGTGCGGCGGATTTTTTTCTGCAGCAGCAGGATTCCGTAGACCAGAGCCTCGGCGGTCGGCGGACAGCCGGGCACATAGATGTCGACCGGCACGATGCGGTCGCAGCCGCGCACGACGGAATATGAATAGTGGTAGTAGCCGCCGCCATTGGCACAGGAGCCCATTGAGATGACGTAACGCGGCTCGGGCATCTGGTCGTAGACCTTGCGCAGCGCCGGCGCCATCTTGTTGGTCAGCGTGCCGGCGACGATCATCACGTCGGACTGGCGCGGGGACGCGCGGGGTGCAAAGCCGAAGCGCTCGACGTCGTAACGCGGCATCGAGGCCTGCATCATCTCGACGGCGCAGCAGGCGAGCCCGAACGTCATCCACATCAACGATCCGGTGCGTGCCCAGGTGATGAGATCGTCGGCGGCGGCGACAAGGAAGCCCTTGTCGGACAGTTCACTGGACACATCGCGGAAAAAACCGTCATCGGCACCGGCCGGCTTGCCGCTGCGCGGGTCGATCAGTCCTTTCGGCGCGGGTGCGACGAGACTCATGGGCCACTCAATCCCATTCGAGCGCTCCCTTCTTCCACTCATATATGAAGCCGACGGTGAGAACGCCAAGGAAGGCCATCATCGACCAAAAGCCGAAGGCGCCGATCTGGCGAAACGCGACCGCCCAGGGGAACAGGAAGCTCACCTCTAGGTCGAAAATGATGAACAGGATGGCGACCAGATAGAAACGCACATCGAATTTCATGCGAGCGTCGTCGAAGGCGTTAAAACCGCACTCGTAAGCTGAGAGCTTTTCCGGGTCGGGCTGGCTGTATGCGACAAGGAAGGGCGCAACCAGCAGCGCCAGACCGATCACGATCGCCACGGCGATGAAGATGGCAAGCGGCAGGTAATTCAGCAGCAATGCGCTCATCGGCGACCTCAGCGTACAGCCCCGCGCGCCCCACCCCGGCTATACGCCCGCCCCGGAAATGTCCGGAAACCGGCGCCACGGCTCCGCGAAAACGCCCTTGCCCTGTTTGGAATGACTCGAGGACGGGAGCAGCCGAGGCTTAGCGCAGTGCACAAAGGCGTGCAAGGCGACTTTAATGACATCCACGGCTGCGGCTTCCCGGCCATCGGCCTGAGTTCATTCGCTATTTGACAAGCGCGAGGATGGCCTTCGATAGTCCCGCGGCGCTTTCTGTGGCGGACGAGAAATTGCGGCAGGATGCCGATGACTTTTCCGCGCCAAACTTTGCTTGCCGCGGCGCCGGCATTTGTCGCCCCACAAGGCTGCGCCACCAATTATCCGGACCGGCCGGTCAAAACCAGCGACCCGTTCGGTGCCGACAAACCGACTGACGTCTTTATCCCGCATCTGACGACGAGGCGCCAATGGAACAGCGGATCGTAATAGCTCTTGCGGCCCTCGCCGCCGGCATCGCCAGCGTGTTCTTCACGGGTTATATGGTGGGCGGCCACGATACCGAACACATCGTCGAATTGCTAATCGCGCAATACATCGGAAACGGCCTGCTTGCCGCCATCCTCGTCGTTGTGCTTTTGCGTTGAAGGCGATTGAAGGCAGAGCGGGCAACCCATGAACCAGATGCCAAAGACGGCTGTCTCAGGCGAGGACCACTGGACGACCAAGGACGGCGGCGTAAAGCTGTTCCTTTACGAGAAATATGCCGGCGATCCGGCCAAAACCACCGGCACAATTTTGTTCGTACACGGCTCATCGATGGCCTCGCAGCCGACCTTCGATCTGCAGGTCCCGGGCCGGCCGGATTCCTCGGCGATGGATTACTTTGCGCGCCTTGGTTACGACTGCTGGAGCGTCGATATGGAGGGCTATGGCCGCTCTACCAAGGACCGCGACAATAACGCGCCGATTTCGCAAGGCGCTGACGACTGCACCGCCGCCGCACTCTACATCCAGAAGCTTCGGGGCAAGCGCCCCCTCCTCGTCTATGGCATTTCCTCTGGCGCCTTGCGCGCGGCGCTGTTTGCCGAACGCCACCCGGAGATGGTGGCGCGGCTTGCGCTCGACGCCATGGTGTGGACCGGCGAAGGCTCGCCCACGTTGGAGCAACGCCGCAAGAGGTTGCCCGAGTTCCTGGCCAAGAACCGCCGGCCAATCGACAAGGCTTTCATCCATTCGGTGTTCGATCGCGACCATCCAGGCACCGCCGAGCAGAAAGTCATCGACGCGTTTGCCGATGCGGTCGTCGCTCTCGACAACTCGGTGCCGACCGGCACCTATGTCGACATGTGCTCGAAACTGCCGGTAGTCGACCCGGAAATGATCAGCGTGCCGACCCTCATCATGCGCGGACAGTTCGACGGCATCGCTTCGATTGAGGATCTGTTGAAGTTCTTCGCCAGGCTGCCCAACCCGGACAAGCAGTTCAGCGTGATGCCTGGCATTTCACACGCGAGCTTCCAGCAGAAGAACTACATGATCGTCTATCACATCCTGGCGAGCTTTTTCGCGCAACCGGAACCGGTCTATCGCGCTTAGACGCCGAGCTTGGTTGCGAGATCGGCCAGATCGCTGCCAGCGATATCGACCGGCACTGTCGGCCCGGCTTCGCCGGTATTCGGTCCGTATTCATCGACGCGCGCGATGTGTCCCGTGCGCAGGCCGCAGGCCGCCGCCGCGGCAAGATCGCGGCTATGCGCTGCGACCATCATGCATTCGCGCGGCTCGAGATTGAGCGCGTCGCAAGCCGCAAGATAAACACGCGGTTTGGGCTTGTAGTCGCCGGCAATGTCGGAGCCGAGGATTGCGTCCCACGGAATATCGTTGCGGCGGGCGAGATCGACCATCAGCGCGATGTTCCCGTTCGAGCACGGCGCCAACAGAAATTTTCGTTTGAGTCGTTTCATCGCAGCGGGAACATCCGGCCAGGCATCGAGCCGATGCCAGGCGAGATTGAGATCGTGCAGCACCTCGTCCGATAAGTTCTCCAAGCCGAAGCGCGGCAGGATGCGCTCGAGATTGCGCCGGTGCAGGACGTCGAGCTTGGAGAACGGGATCTTGCCTGAGCGCACCTCCTCCATGCCGGGCTGGTATTCGCCGCGCCAGGCGTCGGCAAAGGCGACCCAGTCGAGGCTGTAGCCAAGGTTCCCCAGGATTATTTCGGCTTCCCGAGCGACCGAGCTCCGCCAGTCCATAAGGGTGCCGAATACGTCGAAGAAGAGCGCACGCAGGCCGAGGATGGGGGCTTCTAGGAGCATGAAATCTCGCCCCGGGCGACACCGTTTAGTGTCCACGAAGTTTAGCTAAGTCATTGATATAATGGCGGGAGCGACGGGACTCGAACCCGCGGCCTCTGCCGTGACAGGGCAGCGCTCTAACCAACTGAGCTACGCCCCCGCGGGCGATGGGTCGAGTTATAGGCGCCCCAAAGTCAAGTCAAGGTAAACCCTGTCCACATGACGGAAATTGCGAAAAAGCCTTATTTTATGCGAAGAATCGATGGTCAAACCGCCCTCGAATCGTCTATGCGGGCGACGTGTTTGGCGCTTCGCCAAGCTCACGGATTCCATGAGGAGGGTCCCACCGATGGCAATGGTTCCTGGAAAAGCTCCGACACCACCGACAGTCACGTTGAAACACCTCGCCGCGTCGCTCGCCGAAACGCACGAGATGTCGAAGAAACAGGCGGAGACAGTGCTCGGCGATTTCGTCGGCAACATCGTCAAGCATCTGAAAAAAGGCGAACGCATCCGCATCGGCGGCCTCGGCATTTTGCAGGTGCGCAAACGCGCCGCGCGCATGGGCCGCAATCCGGCAACCGGCGAGGCGATCCAGATCAAGGCGAGCAAGAAGGTCGCCTTCCGCGCCTCCAAGGAACTCAAAGAATCGATCTGACGGCGTTTGCCGGACCCTCCGGTATCTACGGCAGGCGCGGAGCAATCCTCCACGCCTGCCGGTTGCGCTTTCCTTAAATGTTGCCGTGAATGCCCCGCGCTCGTGACGCCCGTGTTTTCCTGACGTAGGATTGCCCCCAATCGACCGGGGTACACTAAGCGTATCGAATGAGCCCGGCGTCACATCAGGGGGCTTCAATGGCAAAACATCGCTCGCTGCTGGTAATCGCCGTCCTGGCGGTGCTGGCTTCCACTCCCCTATCGGCAAAGACCTTGGTCTTTTGCTCGGAAGGCAGCCCGGAAAACTTCTATCCCGGCGTCAACACCACCGGCACGTCATTCGACGCCAACAGCCAGATCTATAGCCGCATCGTCGACTTCGAGCGCGGCACGACAAAAGTCATTCCCGGTCTCGCGGAAAAGTGGGACATCTCGCCGGACGGAACCGTCTATACCTTCCATCTGCGCCACGGCGTGAAATGGCAATCCAATGCCAATTTCAAGCCGACGCGCGATTTCAATGCCGACGACATCATTTTCGCGATCGAGCGGCAGTGGAAGCAGGACAATCCCTATTTCAAAGTCACGAGCTCCAACCATTCCTATTTCAACGACATGGGCATGCCGAAGCTGCTCAAGTCGGTTGAGAAGGTTGACGACTACACCGTCAAGATCACGCTGAACATGCCGGAGGCGCCGTTCCTCTCCGACCTCGCCATGGAATATGCCGGCATCCAGTCGAAGGAATATGCCGACGCCATGCTCAAGGCCGGCACGCCGGAAAAGATCGATCAGGAGCCGATCGGCAGCGGGCCGTTCATGCTCGTGCAATACCAGAAGGACGCCATCATTCGTTACAAGGCGTTCCCGCAATTCTGGGGCGGCAAGGCGGCGATCGACGACCTCATCTTCGCCATCACGCCGGACGCCTCGGTGCGCTGGGCGAAGCTGCAGAAGAACGAATGCCAGGTCATGCCCTACCCCAATCCGGCCGATCTCGACGCGATCCGCAAGGATCCGAACGTCACGGTGCTGGAGCAGCCCGGCCTCAACATCGGCTATCTCGCCTACAACACGACCAAGAAGCCGTTCACCGACGTGCGCGTGCGCAAGGCGATCAACATGGCGATCAACAAGAAGGCGATCATCGACGCCGTGTTCCTGTCGACCGGAATTCCGGCCATAAACCCGATCCCGCCGACGATGTGGTCGTACAACACGAGCATCAAGGACGATCCCTACGATCCGGCGGCGGCCAAGAAGCTGCTCGCCGAGGCCGGCTATCCCGACGGCTTCGAGACCGACCTGTGGGCGATGCCGGTGCAGCGTCCCTACAATCCGAACGCCAAGCGCATCGCCGAATTGATGCAGGCCGACCTCGCCAAGATCGGCGTCAAGGCCGAGATCAAGAGTTACGAATGGGGCGAATATCGCAAGCGCGCGCAGGCCGGCGAGCATCAGATGGCGCAGCTCGGCTGGACCGGCGACAACGGCGACCCTGACAACTTCCTCAACACGCTGCTCGGCTGCGATTCAGCCAAGACCAATGGCTCTAACATCGCCAAGTTCTGCTACCAGCCGTTTGAAGACCTGGTGCAGAAGGCCAAGCACGTCAGCGATCAGGCAGAGCGCACCAAGCTCTACGAACAGGCGCAGGTCGATCTTCAAGGAACAGGCGCCTTGGTTCACCATTGCCCATTCGGTGCAGCTAAAGCCCGTGCGCAAGGAAGTGATCGGCTTTAAGTTGAGCCCGTTCGGCCGCCACACCTTCTACGGCGTCGACATGAAATAACGCGCCGGCGGAGCGGCCTATGGCGCCGCTCCGCCTTCGCTTTCCATGCTCCGGTTTCTGTTCACGCGCGTCAGCCTGGTCATTCCGACATTTATCGGAATCACGCTGCTGGTGTTCGTTCTCGTGCGCCTCATTCCCGGCGATCCGATCGAGACCATGGCCGGCGAGCACGGCATCGATCAGGCCGTGCACGAGCAGTTGCGGCACGAATACGGCTTCGACCGTCCGGTCATCGTGCAATACGGCTACTACCTCGTGCGCCTGATCCATGGCGACCTCGGCCGCTCCATTGCCACGCACAAGCCGGTGATCGAGGAATTCGCCAGCTTATTCCCGGCGACCATCGAACTCTCCTTCTGCGCCATGCTGTTTGCGCTGGCGATCGGCCTGCCCGCCGGCATCATCGCCGCGGTGCGCCGCAATTCGATTTTCGATCATGGCGTCATGGGGCTGTCGCTCACCGGCTATTCGATGCCGATCTTCTGGTGGGGCCTGCTGCTGATCCTTTTGTTTTCGGTGCAGCTCGGCTGGACGCCGGTATCCGGCCGCATCGACGTCCTCTATTTACATCCAGCCGACGACCGGATTTCTGTTGATCGACACGCTGATCGCCGGCGATACCGGCGCGTTCTGGTCGGCGCTCTCGCACCTCGTCCTGCCGGCGATTGTGCTGGGCACCGTGCCGCTCGCGGTGATTGCGCGCATGACCCGCTCGGCAATGCTTGAGGTGCTCGGCGAGGACTATATCCGCACCGCCCGCGCCAAAGGCCTGTCGACCTTTCGCGTCATCGCCGTCCACGCTTTCCGCAACGCGCTGATCCCGGTCGTGACGGTGATCGGCCTGCAGGTCGGCGTACTGTTTACCGGCGCCATTCTAACAGAGACGATCTTTTCCTGGCCCGGTGTCGGCAAATGGCTGATCGAGGGCATCGGCCGGCGCGACTATCCCGTGTTGCAGGGCGGCACGCTGCTGATCGGCGCCATCATCATGACGGTCAATCTGCTGGTCGATGTGACCTACGGGTTCATCAACCCGCGCATCCGGCACATGCGATGAGCACGCAATCTTTGGACGCCCCAATCCCGGCCAGGCCAGTTGTCGAGCCGCCCCACCCCTTGCGCGAATTCTATGCTGACTTTTCCCGCAACCGCGGCGCCGTCGCCGGCCTGTTGATCATCTGTGCGCTGCTGCTCATGGCGGCAACGGCCAACATCATTGCGCCCTATTCCCCGGTGTTGACCAACGATAGCGGCTTTCTCAAGCCTCCCTTCTGGCAGGCCGGCGGTTCGCTTGCCCATCCGCTCGGCACCGATCCGATCGGCCGCGACATGCTCTCGCGACTCATTTTCGGCGCTCGCCTGTCGCTCTTGATCGGCGCCGCCGTAGTGGCGCTCTCCATCATAATCGGGACGACCCTCGGCCTCATCGCCGGATTTTTCCGTGGCGTCATTGAAATCGCGATCATGCGGCTGATGGACATCATCCTGACGCTGCCGAGCCTGCTGCTCGCCATCGTCATTGTCGCCATTCTCGGCCCCGGAGTGATGAACGCTCTGCTTGCGGTCGCCATTGTGCTGCTGCCGCATTACGTACGCATCGCCCGCGCCGCTGTCATCACCGAGACTGCGAAGGACTACGTTATCGCCGCCAGGGTGAGCGGCGCCGGCAACCTGCGGCTGATGCTCAAAGAGGTGCTGCCGAATTGCGCCGCGCCGCTGATCGTGCAGGCAACGCTTGGCGTCTCAACCGCGATCCTCGATGCCGCAGCGCTCGGCTTTCTCGGCCTCGGCGCGCAGCCGCCGACGCCCGAATGGGGCACCATGCTCGCCGATGCGCGCGAGTTCGTGCTGCGCGCCTGGTGGGTGGTTACGTTTCCGGGGTTGATGATCCTCATCACTGTGCTCGCCTTCAACCTGTTCGGCGACGGTCTGCGCGATGCGCTCGACCCCAAACTCAAGCAGTAAGCAGGACATGGCGCTGCTTGATATCAAGGACCTCTCTGTCAAATTTCCGTCGGCGGCTGGCCCTCTGTACGCGGTCGACGGCGTTTCGCTCACCGTTGACCCGGGTGAAGTCCTCGGCATCGTCGGCGAATCCGGCTCGGGCAAGAGTCTCGCCATGCTGGCGCTGATGGGGCTGGTACCGTTTCCGCGGCCAGGTGACCGCGCGAAGCCTCATGTTCGACGGCCGCGACCTGCTTACGCTATCCGACGCCGAGCGCCGCAAGCTCGCCGGCAAGGACATGGCGATGATTTTCCAGGAACCGGCGACCAGCCTCAACCCGTGTTTCACCGTCGGCTACCAGATCGTGGAAACGCTCCAGGTTCACGAACACATGGACCGCAAGCGGGCAAATAGCCGCGCCATCGAACTGCTGGAACAGGTCGGCATTCCGGCGCCGGAAAGTCGCCTCGCCGCCTATCCGCACCAACTCTCAGGCGGCATGAACCAGCGAGTGATGATCGCCATGGCGATTGCCTGCAATCCGAAGCTGCTGATCGCCGACGAGCCGACAACGGCCCTCGATGTGACCATCCAGGCGCAGATTCTCGATCTGCTGTTATCTTTGCAGCGTGAGCGCGGCATGGCGCTCATTCTCATTACGCACAACATGAGCGTAGTCGCAGAAATCGCGCAGCGCGTGGTGGTGATGTATTCCGGACAGGTGATGGAGGAGCGCGCGGCGGCCGATTTGTTCAATGCCCCGCAGCATCCTTACACGGCAGCGCTGCTCGCGGCGCGACCGGAAAGTCGTGTCGGTGAACGCCTTGCCACCATTCCCGGCACGGTGCCCAACCTTTCGGAGCGTCCGAACGGGTGCCTGTTCAGTCCGCGCTGCGCCTATGCAACGCCGCTCACCGCCGGCGTCCGTCCCGAATTGCGGGCGTGGAAAGACGGGACGGTGCGCTGCCACTATCCGCTCGGCGATCCAACCCGCGACGCCCACATTGCCGCCGACCGCCAAGAGGGCAAGGACAGCGCCGCATGAGTCCGCTAGTCGTCGCTAAGGATCTCACTCGGGTCTATCGCTCGAAACGGGGCGTATTTGCCGAGGTGCAGGAGTTGCGAGCCGTCGGCGGCGTGTCGTTTTCGCTCGATGCCGGAAAAACTTTGGCGATTGTCGGCGAATCCGGTTGCGGCAAGTCGACGCTTGCGCGCCTGGTGACGTTGATCGAGCAGCCGAACGCAGGGTCGCTTGTGCTCGACGGCGTCGACGCGCTCAATCCCGCCGCCGCGGAGCGCACGCGGCTGCGCCGCACCGTCCAGCTGGTGTTCCAGAATCCCTATGGCTCGCTCAATCCGCGCAAGAAGATCGGCGCCATTCTGGAAGAGCCGCTGGTCATCAATACAAAACTACGGCAAGGCCGAACGGCGGCGGCAGGCGCTCTCGATGATGGCCCGCGTCGGCCTCAGCGCCGAGCATGCGCGGCGCTATCCGCACATGTTCTCGGGCGGCCAGCGCCAGCGCATCGCGATCGCGCGTGCCCTCATGCTGCAGCCAAAGCTGCTGGTCGCCGACGAGCCGGTCTCCGCGCTCGACGTTTCGGTGCAGGCGCAAGTGCTCAATCTGCTGATCGACCTGCAGACCGCAGTTCGGCCTTGCCTATCTGTTCATCTCGCATGACCTCGCCGTGGTGCGCTTCATCGCCCATGACGTGCTGGTCATGTATCTGGGCATCGCCGTCGAATGCGGCGCCAAGGAACGGATTTTCGAGCGGCCGCTGCATCCCTACACGCAGGCGCTGCTCGCATCGACGCCCGCCTTCGGCGGGGTGCGCAAGGTGCGCCAAATGGTCAAGGGCGAAGTGCCCTCACCGCTCGACGTGCCCAAAGGCTGCGTGTTCGAGACGCGTTGCCCGCACGCCACCGATTTGTGCCGGACCGAACGCCCGCCCTTGCGTCCGGTCGGCGGCCGGCAGGTCGCTTGTCACTACGCGGAGAACTTTTTGCACGCTGTGGCTTCGTAACGGCGCGGGCTGGTGGGCGGTGACGGACTCGAACCGCCGACATCCTGCGTGTAAAGCAGGCGCTCTACCAACTGAGCTAACCGCCCATTCCCCGCCCGCTGTTTGACCCGCCAGATACAGCTTGGCCAGCGTACGACGCAAGCCGTCGTCGCTACCTTAAATGAAAACGGCGCCGCGAGGGCGCCGTTTTTTGTCAGGCGACCGGCCTATCCTTAATGCGCGGTCAGGCCGGAGCCCTCTTCCTCCGCCGCAGGATCAGCCGCAACAGCGGGCGCAGAGAGCTTCGCCGCTGCCTCATCCCATTCGATCGGCTCTGGCTTGCGCACTAGGGCGCGGGCCAGCACTTCGTCCATGCGGGCGACCGGAATGATTTCCAGGCCCTTTTTGATCGTGTCGGAGATTTCCACCAGATCCTTGGCGTTCTCTTCCGGGATCAGCACGGTCTTCATGCCGCCGCGCGCCGCGGCCAGCAGCTTTTCCTTCAAGCCGCCGATCGGCAACACACGGCCGCGCAGCGTGATCTCGCCGGTCATGGCGACGTCACGGCGCACCGGGATGCCGGTCATCACCGAAACGATGGCGGTGACCATGGCGACGCCGGCCGAAGGCCCATCCTTGGGCGTCGCACCTTCCGGCACGTGCACGTGGATGTCGCGCTTGTCGAACAACGGCGGCTCGATGCCGAAGGCGATCGCCCGCGAGCGCACGTAAGACGCCGCAGCCGAGATCGACTCCTTCATCACGTCGCGCAGGTTGCCCGTAACGGTCATGCGTCCCTTGCCGGGCATCGACGTGCCTTCGATGGTGAGCAACTCGCCGCCCACGTCGGTCCACGCCAGGCCCGTGACCATGCCGACCAGGTCCTCGGCCTCGATCTCGCCGTAGCGGTATTTCGCCACGCCGAGGAAATCGCCGAGGTTGGCAGCGGTGACTGCAACCGACTTTTTCTTCGAGATCGTCAGTTCCTTCACCGCCTTGCGGATCAGCGTCGACAACTCGCGCTCGAGATTGCGCACGCCGGCTTCCCGCGTGTAACGGCGGATCAGCGTGAGCAGCGCCTCGTCATCGATCGACCATTCCTTGGCGTCGAGGCCGTGCTTGGTGATCGCGTGCGGGATCAGGTGCTTGCGCGCGATCTCGACCTTTTCATCCTCGGTGTAGCCAGCGATGCGGATGATCTCCATGCGGTCCATCAGCGGCGGCGGAATGTTCAGCGTATTCGCCGTGGTAATGAACATCACATTGGAGAGATCGTAGTCGACCTCGAGATAATGGTCGTTGAAAGTGTGGTTTTGCTCGGGGTCGAGGACCTCGAGCAGCGCCGAGGACGGGTCGCCGCGGAAATCGGCGCCCATCTTGTCCACCTCGTCCAACAGGAACAGCGGGTTCGAGGTCTTGGCCTTGCGCATCGACTGGATGATCTTGCCGGGCATCGAGCCGATATAGGTGCGCCGGTGGCCACGGATCTCGGCTTCGTCGCGCACGCCGCCAAGCGACACGCGCACAAACTCGCGGCCGGTCGCTTTCGCGATCGACTTACCAAGCGACGTCTTGCCGACGCCGGGAGGCCCAACAAGGCAGAGGATCGGCCCGGTCAGCTTGTTGGCGCGCTGCTGCACGGCGAGATACTCGACGATGCGTTCCTTGACCTTCTCAAGGCCATAGTGATCGGCGTTGAGAATTTTTTCCGCGCCGACGAGGTCCTTCTTGACCTTGCTCTTCCGGTTCCACGGAATCGACAAGAGCCAATCAAGATAGTTACGCACAACGGTTGCTTCCGCCGACATCGGCGACATCTGGCGAAGCTTCTTGAGTTCGTGGGTGGCCTTCTCGCGGGCTTCCTTCGAAAGCTTGGTCTTCTTGATCTTGTCTTCGAGTTCGGCAAGCTCGTCCTTGCCTTCCTCGTCGCCAAGCTCCTTCTGGATCGCCTTCATCTGCTCGTTGAGGTAGTACTCGCGCTGCGTCTTCTCCATCTGCCGCTTGACGCGGGTGCGGATACGCTTCTCAACCTGCAGCACGGAGATTTCGCTCTCCATCAGCCCGAGCACCTTCTCCAGGCGCTGGGTGACGACAGGCGTCTCAAGGATGTCCTGCTTGTCCGGAATCTTGACGGCGAGATGCGAAGCCACCGTATCGGCAAGCTTGGCATAGTCCTCGATCTGCTGGACCACGCCGACGACTTCCGGCGACACCTTCTTGTTGAGCTTCACATAGCTCTCGAACTCGGTGACCACCGAGCGCGCCATGGCCTCGGCTTCGACACGGTCGCCCATGTCGTCGGCGAGCACGGTGGCGTCGGCTTCGTAGTATTCGATGCGGTCGGTGTATTTGCGGACCTTGGCGCGCTCGGCGCCCTCGACCAGCACCTTGACGGTGCCGTCGGGCAGCTTGAGCAGTTGCAGGACGCTCGCCAGCGTGCCGACCTCGAAAATCGAGTTGGTCGCCGGATCGTCATCGGAAGCGTTCTTCTGCGTCGCTAGGAGGATGAAGGTGTCGGAGCGCATGACCTCTTCGAGAGCCTTGATAGACTTTTCGCGGCCGACGAAAAGCGGAACGATCATGTGCGGAAACACCACGATGTCGCGCAGCGGCAGAACCGGATAGGCCCGGGTTTCGCCGGGCTGCAGCGGGGGTCGTGGTTTGGTGGTCATGTGACGTGTCCTTTTTGTTGTGCCCCTGTGCCTCGACCCGCGCATGCGGCATCAAAAGCCCAGTGCCAGAAGAAAACTACGAAGCGTCGTGGCTCGGTATTTTTCCGACACTATACGTAGGATGGCGGTCTTAACTCTGCAAGTAACGCCCGCTTTCTCGGTAAAAACCGAGCGAACACTCGTGAGCACTCCATTAACGGCGCGATTCTACAAGCTGTTCCCCGCCACAAGGAGTCGAGAACTTAGGCGCTGGCGCCGCCGGACTCCGCCGTCCGGTCACTGCGGTCGGCATAGATATAGAGCGGGCGGGCGGTTCCCTCGACGACCTCTTTGGAGATCACCACTTCCTCGACCCCCTCAAGGCTGGGGAGATCGAACATGGTATCGAGCAGAATACCTTCCATGATCGAACGCAAGCCGCGCGCGCCGGTCTTGCGATCGATGGCCTTGCGCGCGATGGCGCCGAGCGCCTCTTCCGCGAGCGTCAGATCGATCGACTCCATTTCGAACAGACGCTGGTATTGCTTCACCAGCGCATTCTTCGGCTGCGTAAGGATGAGCTTGAGCGAGGGTTCATCAAGATCCTCAAGCGTCGCCACCACCGGCAGTCGTCCGACGAATTCCGGGATGAGCCCATACTTGAGCAGATCCTCAGGCTCGACCTCGCGGAAAATTTCACCGGTCTTGCGATCCTCCGGCGCGAGCACGCGCGCCGAAAAGCCGATCGACGTGGCGCGACCGCGAGCCGAGATGATCTTGTCGAGACCGGCGAAGGCGCCGCCGCAGACGAACAGAATATTCGTGGTGTCGACCTGCAGGAATTCCTGCTGCGGGTGTTTGCGACCGCCTTGCGGCGGCACCGAAGCGACGGTGCCCTCCATGATCTTCAGCAGCGCCTGCTGCACGCCCTCGCCCGACACGTCGCGGGTAATCGAGGGGTTGTCGGACTTGCGCGAAATCTTGTCGATTTCGTCGATGTAGACGATGCCGCGCTGGGCGCGTTCGACGTTGTAGTCGGCGGCCTGCAAAAGCTTGAGGATGATGTTCTCTACGTCTTCGCCGACGTAGCCGGCCTCGGTCAGGGTGGTCGCGTCCGCCATCGTGAACGGCACATCGAGGATGCGCGCCAGCGTCTGCGCCAGCAGCGTCTTGCCCGAACCAGTCGGCCCGATCAGCAGGATGTTCGACTTCGCCAACTCGACGTCATTGTGCTTGGTCTGATGATTGAGCCGCTTGTAGTGATTGTGTACGGCAACCGAGAGCACCTTCTTTGCGTGGTCCTGGCCGATCACATAGTCGTCGAGGACCTTGCGAATTTCCTTCGGCGTCGGAATCCCGTCGCGCGATTTCACCAGCGAGGACTTGTTCTCCTCGCGGATGATGTCCATGCACAGTTCGACGCACTCGTCGCAGATGAAAACGGTCGGCCCGGCGATGAGCTTGCGCACTTCGTGCTGGCTCTTGCCGCAAAACGAACAGTAGAGGGTGTTCTTGGAATCGCTGCCGCCGACTTTGCTCATTCCAGTCTTCTCCGTCACACCCGGCCCGCACCGCGCTTCGATGATGGCCGGCGCCCGCCGCCTTTTGTCCTAGCGCCTGAAGCAATCACTCGATGTCACAGCAAAGCCAAGCAAGTTTCGCGCCGGATACACCCAACACGGCGGTCCAGATTCGGGTGGACTGCTACCCCTATCACGTCGCCACCAGCATAAGCGAAGCATGCTAACGGCTCGATAATCAAGATTCTATTAACGATAACACCGCCTCAAGGACGGTGCTTCCGGGCCCTCCCCCGAAAGTTCCGCATGTGAGGATCAATCGGGCCGCCTTGTGTCAGGCCGGCTTGGGAGTGAGTTCTTCGGGACGTTTTTCGATGACCTTGTCGACCAGACCGAAATCCTTGGCCGCCTCGGCGGTAAGAAAATAGTCACGCTCCAGAGCATCTTCGATCTTCTTGAGCGACTGACCGGTGTGCTTGACGTAGATCTCGTTGAGCCGCTTTTTGAGATTGAGGATTTCCTGGGCGTGCAACATGATGTCGGTTGCCTGGCCCTGGAAGCCGCCGGACGGCTGGTGAACCATGATGCGCGCATTGGGCAAGGCGAAGCGCAGATCCTTGGCGCCGGAAGCGAGTAGCAACGAACCCATCGACGCCGCCTGTCCGCAGCACAGCGTCGACACCGGCGGACGTACGAATTGCATGGTGTCATAGATCGCCATCCCCGACGTCACCACCCCGCCCGGCGAGTTGATGTACATCGAGATTTCCTTCTTCGGATTTTCCGCTTCCAGGAACAGCAACTGGGCGACGATCAGCGTCGCCACGCCGTCCTCGATGGGGCCGGTGATAAAGATGATCCGTTCCTTGAGCATGCGCGAATAGATGTCGTAGGCGCGCTCGCCACGGTTGGTTTGTTCAACCACCATGGGCACCAGGTAATTCATGTAGGTATCGACGGGGTCTCTCATTTCGGCTCCTAAACGCGAATCACGCGAAGGCTAGTGTAGCCACATCGCGCGCGGCGTATCTATTTCCGCGTCGACCCCTGCGCAAGGCATCCGCCGACTCAAGCCGCGGCCGTCTCATCGTCAGGCTTGTAAAGCTCCTCGCGCGCGACCTTTTTCTCGGTTACCTGCGCGAGCTCGAGCAGGAAATCCACGACCTTTTCCTCATAAATCGGGGCGCGCAGGCCGGCGAGCGCCTGCGGGTTCTGCCTGTAATAGTCGTAGACGCGCTGCTCCTGGCCGGTGAACTGGCGCGCCTGCTCCATGACCGCGCGATTTAATTCCTCGTCGGTCACGCTGATTTTGTTCTTTTCGCCGATTTCGGCGAGCACAAGGCCAAGCCGCACACGGCGCGCGGCAATGGCCAGGTATTCGGCCTTGGCCTTTTCCTCGGTGGTGCCTTCGTCGGCGAAGGTCTTCTTTTCGGTTTCCAACTCGCTGAGAACCGATTTCCAGACGCGGTTGAATTCCTCCTCGACCAGTGTCGGCGGCGGATCGAATTTGTGCCGGGCATCAAGCTCGTCGAACAGTGCGCGCTTGAGCTTCTGGCGCGAGGCGCCGCTGTGCTCGCGAGCGATGCTGTCCTTGACCACATCGCGCAGCTTAGCGAGGGAATCGAGGCCCAGCGACTTGGCAAAGGCGTCGTCGACCGCCGCCGCACCCGGCGTTTCAATGGTTTTGGCAACCACCGCAAACTCGGCATCCTTGCCGGCAAGCGCCTCGTTGCCGTAATGCTGCGGAAAGGTCACCTTCAGCGTGCGTGCTTCGCCCGCCGCGATGCCGACCAGCTGTTCCTCGAAACCGGGGATGAACGTGTTGGAGCCGATCATGACGACGGAGTCATCGGCGCTGCCGCCTTCAAACGGCTTGCCGTCAATGCTGCCGGCGAAGGAAATAACGACGCGATCACCTTTCGCCGCAGTTTCGCCAGCGGGCCTCGCGGCAAACGGCTTGTTCTGCTCGGCGATGCGGGCGATGCCTTCGTCGATTTCGGCGTCACCAACCTCGGCAGTCAATCGCTGCAGTTTGATGTCCTTGAAATTCGCGAGCGTAATCGGCGGTACGATCTCCAGCGCCATGGTGTAGGCGAGATCGGTCTTGCCGGCGATCAGTTGCTCGATCGCGCCCTCTTCCGTCGGCAGCGTCACTTTCGGATCGGCGGCAAGTTTGAAGCCCCGCTCGCTGACGATCTGGTTGTTGGTGTCGCGGACGGTGGCCTCGATCACCTCGGCCATAGCGGAGCGGCCATAGACGCGCTTGAGGTGCGCAACCGGCACCTTGCCGGGGCGAAAACCATTGATGCGGACGCGATCCTTTAGCTCGTCAAGACGTTCGTTGACTTTGACATCGAGCTCGGCGGCCGGAACCACCACCTTGAATTCGCGCTTGAGGCCTTCGGACAAAGTTTCGGTGACTTGCATGAGCCTTACTTCATTGACTGGACTGTTTACGAAACGCCCTCGGCATGGTGCGGGCGGAGGGACTTCGAACCCCCACGACTTTCGTCACGGGAACCTAAATCCCGCGCGTCTACCAATTCCGCCACGCCCGCAAAGGGCACTGATAGAACACTCTCGGCCGCGATCGGGGCTGGCTTTACGCGGCGCGCAAGCCCCGCGCAAGGCGCGGCTTCATAACACGGCAAAATCGCGCGGTACCACCAAAATGGCGCTAAATTAGCGATTTTCAATCGCCGCCGACGATACGTTTGGCATAGAGCCGGCGATATACCCTAGGCAGCGCCTCGCTGAGGTCATCGGCAATAAGGCCGGGGCCGAAGGCCTTGGCGGCCTCGCCGTGCAGCCAGACGCCAGCACTGGCCGCCTCGAATGCCGGCATGCCTTGGGCGAGCAAACCGGCGACCAGCCCCGCGAGCACGTCGCCGGCGCCGGCGGTGGCAAGGTAAGGCGGCGCGTTGTCGGCAATTGCCGCGCGACCGTCTGGTGCGGCGACAACGGTGTCGGCGCCCTTGAGCAGGGTGATCGCGCCACTGAATTGCGCCGCTAGACGCGCTTTTTGAAGTTTACCTGTAACATTAGCATTATCATCTATAGCATTAAATAATCTTGAGAATTCTCCGCTGTGGGGCGTCAGCACCACACCGTGGCCGCCGCGCTTGCCGATCAGGGCCACCAGCCCAGCCAGATCGCCGGCAAAGCTGGTGAGTGCGTCGGCATCCAGAACCACCAACGCTTGGCTGCCAAGCGCCGCCGCCGCCTGCTCGCGCATGGGTCGGCCGATACCGCCCCCGGGGCCCAAGACGACGGCGTTGCGGCGTTCATCCTTGAGGAATTCTTCCAGCTCGGCTGCGCCGTCGACCGGGCGCACCATGACCGCGAGGCTTGCCGCGGCGTTGACGCTCAGGGCCTCGCGCGGACTTGCAATCGTCACCAGCCCGGCGCCGGCGCGCAGTGCGGCCCGCGCTGCCAGACGTGCGGCCCCCGTGGCAGAAGCGCCGCCGGACACGACGACAACGTGTCCGCGCGAATATTTATGACCATCGACCTTGGGTTGCGGAAACCGGCCGCCCCACTGCGCCGGATCGTTTGCGAAAGTGCGCGGCCTGATCTCGCCTAAAATGCTGTCCGGAATGGCGATGTCGGCTACGTGGATCGCCCCGCAATGGGTCCGCCCCGGCAGCAGCAGGTGGCCCGGCTTTCGCCGAAAGAAGGTCACCGTCAGCGTGGCCTCGACCGCCGTCCCCATGACCGCGCCGGAATTGCCGTTGATGCCGCTCGGCAGGTCCACCGCGACAACCGGCGCCACGGCGACATTCATGGCTTCGATCATGGCCCGCGGGCTGCCCGCAACCTCGCGGTCGAGGCCGGCGCCGAACAGCGCGTCGACGATCAAGTCGCAGTCGGCTAATTGGGCGGGGGCGGCCTGGTCCGTTGGACCGGTCCAGCGCCCGGCGGCGCGCGCGGCATCGCCCTTGAGCTTGCTGCGATCACCCACCAGGCTAACGCGGACCGTGTAGCCTCGCTCGGCAAGCAGACGCGCGGCGACGAACCCATCGCCCCCATTGTTGCCCGGCCCCGCCACGACGGCCACGCGCCGGCCCGGAAGCGTCGCCACCCGGTCGGCCACGGCACGGCCGGCATTCTCCATCAAGGTCATGCCCGCAATGCCGCCGGCGATGGTGAGCCGGTCGGCCTCGGACATCTCGGTGGTGCTGAGCAACTCAATCATCGTGCTAAACCCCGAATGGCCCAAAATGCCGGAAAGAGACCGCTAATGCACTGCGCCGCAACATTTCTATGGCTCTTGGCAAAAGGATATGCATCTTGATTAATTACTAGGCATAGGCATTTGGGCCGGTCACAGTTCTGACCTTCCTTATAGCTTAACCACTTATGGCCGTTCGTATTTCTGGCTGCTCTCGGCTTGGCACGGGACCTGCTAACCGAAGCGCGGCGCGCCCTGCCAGTCGCGACGCGCCGGGAGGAAGGACAAAGGCAATGAAAAAAATCGAGGCGATCATCAAGCCCTTTAAACTCGACGAGGTGAAAGAGGCGCTGCAAGAGGTTGGCCTGCAGGGGATCACCGTTACCGAAGCCAAGGGCTTTGGCCGGCAGAAGGGTCACACCGAGCTCTATCGCGGTGCCGAATACGTTGTTGATTTCCTTCCCAAGGTGAAAATTGAAGTCGTGCTCGGCGATGACATGGTGGATAAGGCAATCGATGCGATCCGGCGCGCAGCCCAGACTGGCCGGATCGGCGACGGCAAGATATTCCTATCCAACATCGAGGAAGCTATCCGGATCAGGACCGGAGAGTCCGGAATCGATGCCATCTAAACCCGCGGCCGACGTGCGGGACAATCGAACCATTCAGGGGGAATGCTTTCCATGACGACAGCCAAAGATGTCATGAAGATGATCAAGGACAGCGACGTCAAATACGTCGACTTCCGGTTTACCGATCCGCGCGGCAAGTGGCAGCACGTCACCTTCGATGTCAGCTTGATTGAAGAAGACACGTTTGCAGAAGGTCAGATGTTCGACGGCTCATCGATCGCCGGCTGGAAGGCGATCAACGAGTTCGACATGAATCTCATGCCCGATCCGTCGACCGCTTGTATTGACCCGTTTTTCGCCGAAACAACCTTGGTTCTGGTCTGTGACGTGCTTGAGCCGACCACGGGCGAGCCCTACAACCGCGACCCGCGCGGCATGGCCAAGAAGGCGGAAGCGCTGGTCAAGTCGATGGGCCTCGGTGACACGATCTATTTCGGGCCCGAGGCCGAGTTCTTCGTCTTCGACGACGTCAAATTCAAAGCCGATCCTTACAACACCGGCTTCAAGGTCAACTCGATCGAATTCCCTTCCAACTCCGACACTGACTATGAAGGCGGAAATCTCGGCCACCGTATCGGCACCAAGAAGGGCTATTTCCCGGTGCCGCCGCAGGACTCTGCGCAGGACATGCGTTCGGAAATGCTCGGCGCCATGGCGCGCATGGGCGCCAAGGTGGAAAAGCACCACCACGAAGTCGCCTCTGCCCAGCACGAACTCGGTCTCAAATTCTCGCCGCTGACGCAGATGGCCGACATGATGCAGATCTACAAATACTGCATCCAGCAGGTGGCACAGATCTACGGCAAGAGTGCCACCTTCATGCCCAAGCCGGTTTACGGCGACAACGGCAGCGGCATGCATTGTCATCAGTCGATTTGGAAAGATGGCAAGCCCGTCTTCGCCGGCGACAAATATGCGGGCCTCTCCGATACCTGCCTCAACTACATCGGCGGCATCATCAAGCACGCCAAGGCGATCAACGCCTTCACCAACCCGACGACAAATTCCTACAAACGTCTGGTGCCGGGCTTCGAGGCGCCGGTGCTGCTCGCCTACTCGGCGCGTAACCGTTCAGCCTCATGCCGCATTCCCTACACCGAGAGCCCGAAGGCCAAACGCGTCGAGGTTCGCTTTCCCGACCCGCTCTGCAATCCGTATCTCGGCTTCTCGGCGATGCTGATGGCCGGCCTCGACGGCATCAAGAACAAGCTCAATCCTGGCTCGGCCATGGACAAGGACCTCTACGACCTGCCGCCTGCGGAGCTTAAGCAGATTCCAACGGTGTGCGGCTCGTTGCGCCAGGCACTGGAAGAACTCGACAAGGATCGCGGCTTCTTAAAGATGGGCGGCGTGTTCGACGACGACTTTATCGACAGCTACATCGACCTGAAAATGCAGGAAGTGATCCGCTTCGAACACGCCCCGCATCCGGTCGAATATGAGATGTATTATTCAGCCTAAGCCGGCGTTCCTCCTGACACCGCCGACTTCGACGTTCGCGTTGGGATAACAAACTAAAAGGGCGCCCCATCTGGAGCGCCCTTTTCTCATTCGAGGGCCCGCTTGCGTCGCAATTAATTCCGGCGAGTGCTCTCGGCGTCCTCGATCGCTTCGTCGTGATACCAAGCGCTGCCACAGGCGGCGCGGGCGATACGCGGCGAAAGATAATTTGCCGAAGTTTTTTCGTTGCCTTGACTGGCCAGCGCAAAACGGCCCCGTGCGGGAAACTCGTAAATCGTGGCCGACACTCGCTCATGACTTGTCGTCATCGTTCGGCTCCTTTCTCGATCTCTTTGGCGTTCAGTTTCAACTCGATTCGTTACCTTGCATATAACGACGTTCCCACCCGCTTGCTCCCGAATTATGCAAATGCCTTCCATAAATCATTGCGATGACTGCATTATGTGCAGGTTTCGTTTTGCTGCTTTTGTCGGCAGACCACTGCGCATGAATACGAAATGGCGCCAAACGGGCTGAAGCCGCACGCGATTCCTGCAGAGACAACCGCAAAGGCCATATCCGGTTCCTTGGCATATTTAATGCTTGGCCAACACCGGCAGTTGGCGGCCGGGCGCGCCGTTGGCGGCTGAAGTGCGCGTGTGGCGCGCTTCAAGTCATCAGCAAGAGAGAGACGAAATGACAAAGTACAAGCTCGAATACATTTGGCTCGACGGCTACACGCCGACGCCAAATCTCCGCGGCAAAACGCAGCTCAAAGACTTCGACTCGTTTCCCACCCTCGAACAGCTTCCGTTATGGGGCTTCGACGGCTCGTCGACCATGCAGGCGGAGGGGCACAACTCCGATTGCGTACTCAAGCCGGTCGCGGTCTATCCGGACGCCGCGCGCACAAACGGCGCGCTGGTGATGTGCGAAGTCATGCTACCCGACGGCAAGACTGCACACCCCTCGAACAAGCGCGCCACTATTCTCGACAACTCCGGCGCATGGTTTGGCTTCGAACAGGAGTATTTTTTCTACAAGGATGGCCGGCCGCTTGGCTTCCCGTCCTCCGGCTATCCGGCGCCGCAGGGTCCCTACTACACCGGCGTCGGCTACAAGAACGTCGGCGACATTGCACGCAAGATGGTCGAGGAGCACCTCAATCTCTGTCTCGCCGCCGGCATCAACCACGAAGGCATCAACGCCGAAGTGGCCAAGGGCCAGTGGGAATTCCAGATCTTCGGCAAAGGCTCCAAGAAAGCCGCTGACGAGATGTGGATGGCTCGCTACCTGATGCTGCGGCTCACTGAAAGCTACGGCGTGGATATCGAATTCCACTGCAAGCCGCTCGGCGACACCGACTGGAACGGCTCCGGCATGCACGCCAATTTCTCGACGGAGTATATGCGCACGATCGGCGGCAAAGAGTACTTCGAGGCCATGATGAAGGCGTTCGAGACGAACTGGAAGGAACACATCGACGTGTACGGTCCGGACAACGACAAGCGTTTGACCGGCAAGCACGAGACCGCGCCGTGGAACAAGTTCAGCTACGGCGTTGCGGACCGCGGCGCCTCGATCCGCGTGCCGCACTCATTCGTCAACAACGGTTACAAAGGTTATTTGGAAGATCGTCGCCCCAACTCGATGGGCGACCCCTACCAGATCGCATCGCAAATCCTCAAGACGATCGACTCGGTGCCGAAGGCAGGCAAGAAATCGGCCGCAGCCTGAACTCAGCTCACGGCGAAAGAAGTTGCGCGGGCGCCCCTTGCGGGCGCCCGTTTTTTATCGGCGAGCTAGTGGCGGGACGGCAAGGGCGCCCTCGTCGCCTCTGCAACAGCCGGCATGAGCGCCGCCGCTGTCATCCGTCCGGGAGACGTTGGCAGCGGAGCCACGTTGCGTTCCACGGGCCCCGCGGCACGCGCCGCCGCGATCAGCTGGCCGACAGGGGTCGGCTTTAACTCGTCGGCGCTACAGAGCCGATTGCGCCCTTCGCGCTTGGCCCGATAGAGCGCAGCGTCGGCGCGCGAGATCAGCGTGCTGATATCGGTCACGGGAGCTTCCCCGGTGGCGGCACCAACGCTCACCGTTGCGCCGATTGTGTGCTCGCCGACGATCCCGCCTGCGGTCTCGAAGGCTGCACGTACGCGATTTGCGATCTTGGCGGCGTCGGCCACCGGCGACGGCACGATCGCGGCAAATTCCTCTCCACCGAAGCGGGCAATAACGTCGTCTGCGCGCATGCTCGAGCGCGCCACCTGCGCGAATAGTCGCAGCACATCATCGCCGGTCGCGTGACCGAAGCGGTCGTTGATCGACTTGAAATGGTCGAGGTCGAACAGCAGCACCGTCAAAGGTTCGTTGCGCTTGGCCTGATGCGCGCTCATGCGCAGCGCATTCTCGAGGAAGGCGCGGCGGTTGAGCAAGCCGGTCAATTCATCAGTCGAGGCAGCGTTGCGATAGATATGGAGGTGATAGTCCTTGACCATCAGCAGCACGATGATCGCAGTGCCCATGGCATAGAGCATCACCTCCAGGGCAAACACCGCGAGCCATCCAGCGGCGAAGCCGCCCGGCAGCCAGGCTTTCATCGCTAGCGGCATCAGGAAGATCGCGCCATGCAGCATCGGCACCACCACGGCGGCGGTGCGTGAATAGAGCGATTTGCGCCGCTCACGCCCGAGTTCGAAGGCAATGAAGAAGGTGTAGGTCGCGACGATCGCGGCGCCGAAGGCAATGCGGGCGTTGGACCCTTGCGCCAGAGCCGGAAACTGGCAGATCGAGAGCCAGACGATCGCGCCGAAGAAATTCATGATCGGCATGACGCGCCGGCGATGGAACAGCCGCACGCCGTTCCAGATCATGCCGCAGGCGACAAAAATCAGAGCCGCGGGAACCTCCGGCGGCAGCGTGAACAGTGGCGCCGGCGCGCTCCACAGCGCCATCGACGAGGCGCCGATAAGGTAGGCGGCGCCCCACCAGGCCAACGCACGGATATTGCGTTCCTGGATCCAGGCGAAGATCAGCAGCAGCCCAAGTACGGCTGAAAGGCAGATGGCAACAAAAGACAGCGTCGGCACGTCGAGCGGCGACGATGGCAAATCAGCAGCGGCGGCAAACATCCCAGCTCCCACGGAGGCCCGATCAGCGTACGTATTTGATCGGACACGGGCGGCAAAATAACACCGCCGTGTGGGAAAACGCTTACATGGCCACGCGCAGTTCGATGAAAGAAAGGCGAAAATTTGAATCAAATTCGGCGCCAATCGGCAGCCGCCGATCAGCGCCGAATTAACAAGGCTTCGAAAACTAACGCTTGGAGAACTGGAAGGAACGGCGCGCTTTCTTGTGGCCGTATTTCTTGCGCTCGACCACGCGCGAGTCACGCGTGAGGAAGCCGGCGCGCTTGAGCGCACCGCGCAGATCCGGTTCGAAATACGTTAGCGCCTTGGAGATGCCGTGGCGCACCGCGCCGGCCTGCCCGGAAAGCCCGCCCCCCGACACGGTACAGGTAACGTCGTACTGGCCCGTACGATTGGCGGCGACCAGCGGCTGTTGGATCATCATACGCAGCACCGGGCGCGCAAAAAACACCTCGACCGTGCGGGTATTGACCAGGATCTTGCCTGATCCCGGCTTGATCCAGACGCGGGCGACCGCATTCTTGCGTTTGCCGGTCGCGTAGGCGCGGCCCTGTTTGTCGAGCTTCTGCACGTATTTTGGCGCTTCCGGCGCCGCCGGCTTGAGGCTTGCCAACCCTTCCATCGATTGCACGGTCTCGGCCACGGTCAGGCACTCCTCAAATTTTTGCGATTCATCGAGGCGACATCGAGCTTTTCCGGCTTCTGCGCTTCGTGCGGATGCTCCGGACCCGGATAGACGCGCAGGTTACCGAGCTGCACGCGGCCGAGCGGTCCGCGCGGCAACATGCGCTCGATCGCTTTTTCGAGGACGCGCTCCGGAAAACGCCCCTCCAGGATCGACTTGGCGGAGATTTCCTTGATGCCGCCGATGTAGCCGGTGTGTTTGTAATAGACCTTCTGTTCGCGCTTGCGGCCGGTGAGCACGGCCTTGGCGGCATTGATGACGATGACATTGTCGCCGTCGTCGACGTGCGGCGTGTAGCTCGCCTTGTGCTTGCCGCGCAGCCGCATGGCCACGACCGAGGCGAGCCGGCCGACGACCAGACCGGTGGCGTCGATTGTCACCCATTTCTTCTCGATGTCGGCGGCCTTGGCCGAATAGGTCTTCATGATCGTTTCCATTTCGGATAGGTCTTCATGATCATTTTGATTTCCGGAGGACGCGCGCTGACGCGTCAATTCGGGCGTTCTGTAGCGGACAGTGGTATTACCGTCAACGCCAGGCTGCGTAAAATAGATGAGTATATTCAATATCTTATGCGAATGGTATTTATATACCTCGACGCAATTACCTCTGCGGGATCGAATAGGTCGAGGTCACATGCGCCACCGGCTCTTCCTGCCCTTCGGAGCGAATGACCACCTCGCCCACGGCCAAACGCTTTCCGACCTTCATCAGCTTGGCGTCGGCGATGAGATCGGCGGCGGCCGGCTTGCGCAGGAAATTGATGTTGAGATTGGTGGTAACCGCCAGCGGCTGCGGGCCGATCGCGGAAAGCACCGCGACATACATAGCGAAATCGGCAAGCTCCATCATCGTCGGACCGGAAACGGTGCCGCCCGGCCGCAGGCTTGCGGCATCGAATGTCCAGCGCACCCGTACGTCGCCATAAGCGACGCGATCGATCGAGTGCCCGCAGCCCTGATAAAAGGCCTGCGGAAACTCGGCCGCTAAAAGCTTGCCGATTTCCTCGGCCGACATCGCTGGCGCGGGCATCCTCTCCCCTTGCCGGAAACCACCGGCGCCCGTGTCATAGACGGGCCGGCGAACCGGTCAATCGCCCTTTCTGACGCCTTTCTGCCTGTCTTGCCACCTTTGGGCTTCGGGTCGAGTATTGGTGCTATGGACGCGAAAACCGCCCCTCGCGCCGCCAAAGCGGCACCCGTGCTGTTGCGCGAACGCGACGGTGATATCGCCATTCTCACGCTCAACCGACCGGCGGCACGCAATAGCCTCTCGGAAGCCTTGCTCGGCGAACTATCCGCGGCCTTCTCCGACATCGCCGCCGATAGCAACATTCGCGGCGTCGTAATCGCCGCCAACGGTCCGGGATTCTGTGCCGGCCACGACCTTAAGGAACTCACCGCTCGGCGCGGCGATGCCGACGGCGGCCGCGCCTATTTCACAAAGATCATGACGACCTGCAGCGCCATGATGCAGCAGATCGTCAGTCTGCCGCAGCCGGTGATCGCCGCGGTGCATGGCGTCGCAAGCGCCGCGGGGTGCCAATTGGTCGCCAGTTGTGACCTGGCCATCGCCTCGCCGGCCGCGAAGTTTGCCACGCCCGGCGTCGACATTGGCCTCTTTTGCTCGACGCCAATGGTTGCGCTATCGCGCAATGTCTCGCGCAAGGCCGCCATGGAAATGCTGCTCACCGGCGACATGGTCTCCGCCGAGGACGCGCAGCGCATCGGACTGATCAATCGCGTCGTCGCTGCCGGCGCCGAGCGCAGCGCGGCGGTCGCGCTGGCGCAGCAGATCGCCAGCAAGTCCGCGCACACGGTCAGGATCGGCAAGGAAGGGTTTTACCGCCAAGCCGACATGCGCCTTGCCGATGCCTATCGCTACGTCACACAGGTGATGGTCGAGAATCTGTTATCTCGCGACGCCGAAGAAGGCATCTGCGCTTTCATCGAGAAGCGCGATCCGACATGGGAAGATCGTTGAGAGGCGGAGCCACTGGCTCACGGCCAATGGCTCCGTTCCTGCGCGAAGCATTACCAGTCGGATACCAGCAAGCTCTGCTGCCGCAACTGGGCATCCGTTTCGGTCTGTTCCAGCTGTGACTTAGCGGGAAGCTGAAGCACCGTTGCCCGCTGACCTTCACACAGGCTGGTCACCAGCACGGTCTCGCCTCCTGGAAATTCCAGCGCATCGTGATGGGCAACCGGGTTGTCCAAGTTGACTTGCCGAAACCGCGCCACCTGGTGCGGATATTTTCGGTTTGGCAAGAACCGGAAGTTCGCGTCGCATTCGACCTCATGTTCGAATGCCAGCTCAGTGCCCGGAAGCAAGCACACCGCCACGTTCGGCTGGTCGGACGACGCAAAGCCACGCGTGATCGAGTTGTTGAAGCGGGCCGACACCAATTTATCGCCGACCGAGGCCGGTCGGGACGCGACATCGTGGAGACTATAGTCACACATCGAACGCCTCCTATGTTTGTGCACAAAGGCTGCACGTCCCAGCACCGGCCCCATGGCAACAAGCGACCTTGACCAACTTATGTCGTCCGCCACCGTAATCTGGTCTATTTCGCCATGCCGCCATGCAAATAATGCGCCGCTTTGCTTCTCGTTCTGCCGCAATGGTGATTATCTAGTCAGCAGACCATGACCCACGACACATATCCGGACAGTCTCATCCGCGGCATTCTCAATTCGGTGAAGACCATCGCCATGGTCGGCATTTCGCCGAAGGACAACCGGCCGAGCTATTTTGCTTTCAAGTATCTGCAGGAGCGCGGCTATCGCATGATCCCGGTCAACCCCGGCCAGGCCGGCCGGGAGATCCTGGGGCAGAAAGTCTATGCCCACCTCGCCGATATTCCCGAGCCGGTGGACATGGTCGATATCTTCCGCGCCTCGCCCTATGCCCTGCCCGTAGTGCAGGAAGCAATCGCGCTCAAACCCAGGCCGCAGGTGATCTGGATGCAGCTGGGCATCCGCAACGAAGCCGCAGCGAGCCTCGCCGAGGGCGCCGGGATCAAGGTCGTCATGAACCGCTGCCCGAAGATCGAATATGGTCGCCTGTCTTCCGAAATCGGCTGGATCGGCGTCAATTCGCGTACGCTGTCATCGAAACGCGCCAAAGTGCTCGGCAAGGGCGTCCAGCGCATGGCGCTCGGCCGCTCAACCGCGCAGGGCGGCGCGACTGCGGCAACCGACCGGGCGCAGCGAGAGGAAGGCGACAACTGAGTTTTGGCGCGCCGATGGCATATTCTTCCATCGACGGCGACAATGTCGGCAATCAAAACTTAGAATAGCAAGGCCGGATTCGCCGCCTTGACCCGGCGGCACTCGACTGAATACATCCCGGCAACTGCGCGGCATCAAAAAAGACCGCGCCAACATTAGATGGGCGCAAACCATGGCCGACCAGACTGAACGCACTCCGGGCTTTTCCACGCTCGCCATTCACGCCGGCGCGAAACCCGATCCGACCACCGGCGCGCGGGCAACGCCCATCTACCAGACCACGTCGTTCGTGTTCGACGACGTCGAACACGCGGCCTCGTTGTTCGGCCTGCAGGCCTTCGGCAACATCTACACGCGCATTGGCAACCCGACCAACGCGGTGCTGGAAGAGCGCATCGCCGCGCTCGAAGGCGGCACAGCGGGGTTGGCAGTCGCCTCAGGCCACGCCGCGCAAGTCATCGTGATGCACGCCCTGCTGGCACCGGGCGATGAGTTTGTTGCCTCGAAGAAACTCTACGGCGGCTCGATCAACCAGTTCAATCACGCCTTCAAGAATTTCGGCTGGAATGTGGTCTGGGCCGATCCCGACGATATATCCTCGTTCGAGAAGGCTGTGAGCGGCAAGACCAAGGCGATCTTCATCGAGTCGATCGCCAACCCGGGTGGCGTCATCACCGACATCGAAGGCGTGTCCAAGATCGCCAAGAAGGCTGGCGTACCGCTGATCGTCGACAACACGCTAGCGACGCCCTATCTGTGCAAGCCAATTGAATTCGGCGCCGACATCGTCGTGCACTCGCTCACAAAATTCCTTGGTGGCCACGGCAACTCGATCGGCGGCATGATCGTCGACGGCGGCACCTTCAACTGGTCGCGCGACAAGAAGTATCCGATGCTGTGCGAGCCGCGGCCGGAATATTCCGGCATCGTGCTGCATGAAACCTTCGGTAATTTCGCCTTTGCCATCGCCTGCCGCGTGCTCGGCTTGCGCGATCTCGGGCCGGCGCTGTCGCCGTTCAACGCCTTCCTCATCTTGACCGGCGTCGAGACGCTGCCGCTGCGCATGCAACGCCACTCCGACAGTGCGCTGGCCGTTGCCCAGTGGCTGTCAAAACGCCCAGAGGTTGCCTGGGTGAGCTATCCGGGACTTTCCGGTGACCGCTATCACAACCTCGCCAAGAAATACGTGCCCAAGGGCAGCGGCGCGGTGTTCACCTTCGGGCTCAAGGGTGGCTACGAGGCGGGCGTCAAGCTCGTTTCCAACGTGAAGCTGTTCTCGCATCTTGCCAATATCGGTGACACCCGCTCGCTGATCATTCATCCGGCCTCGACGACGCACAAGCAGCTGTCGGATGCGCAGAAGGTGCAAGCCGGCGCCGGAGTCGACGTGGTGCGGCTCTCTATCGGGCTCGAGGAAGTGGACGACATCGTCGCCGACCTAGAGCAGGGGCTAAAAGCGGCCTAAGACTTCTTCAGCGTCCGCGCGGCGTAGTCACGCAGGTAGCCAAGCGTTGCGTCGGCGCACCAGATGCCTGTGACTGTTTTATCGGTAACCTCGCCGCTTTGCGCGTAGCGCTCGGCGACGGCCTGGCGGATTTGCTTTTTCGTCTGTGCGAAGGCCGGCGGCGACAGTGCGCCATATTGGTGCGCGACCGCAAATGCGCGTGGCATCAGCGCCTCCGCCTCGACGACCTCGTCGACCCAGCCGCGCTCCAGCGCGGCCTGCGTTCCGTAAGTCGCGGCACCCAGCGTGAATTCCGGCAGGTAACGCGACGGCACGGCAAAGCGTACGATCTCGAAGGCGAGCGCCGGAAACGGCACGCCGACCTGCAGTTCGGTGGTGCCGATGCGTGCCTTGCCCTGCGCCAGGATGCGTCGGTCGGCACAGGCCGCAAGCACGGCACCGCCGGCGACGGCATGGCCGTTGATCGCGGCGATCAGTGGCTTGGGCAGGTTGAACGCTGCGTTATAAAGCCGATGCAGGCTGGGAAGAAATTTTCTGAGGTAATCGGCGCCACCGCTGCTCGCGCGCTTTAAATCGACTCCGGCGGAAAACATCGTGCCCTGCCCCGTGAGCAATACGGCCTTGGCGTGACCGCGCGCGAGGTCGGACAGATGCTGCGCCAACGCGTCGCAAAATTCGATGTCGAGGGCATTCGCCTTGCCGTGCCGCATGGTCAGCACGGCGATGCCCTCCTTCGTCGCGACGTCGATCATGCCGGCCGCGCTCCCATCGCGGAGGGTGTCGGCGCAAGCCGTGTCTCAGCACGGTGGCGCAGGCGTTCGGCGTGAATGACGGCAATGGTCAACACCACAATCGCGATCGCCTGATGCGCGATGGCCAGTCCGAGCGGCACAACAAAAATGAGCGTCAACACGCCTAAAGCCGCCTGCAGCGTGACCGCGAGCCAGAGCAGGACCGCGCCAAATCCATCCTGTCCCATGCGCCGGGCGTCTATCGCGTGCAGGCCACCCAGAACCCAGATCGTGTAGGCAAGCATGCGGTGATCGAATTGAACCGTCAGCGTGTTCTCAAAAAGATTGCGCCACCACGGCGTCAGGAAAAAAAGGCGGTCGGCCGACGGGATGAAGCCGCCGTCGATGTCGGGCCAGGTGTTGAAGATCCGTCCGGCATCGCCGCCAGCCACTAGGGCTCCCAGATAGATTTGACCCAGCACCATGACGGCGATGAGCAGCGCGCCATTGCGCACGCGCGCCGTCGAAACAACCGGCGGCCGCGGCAAGACCTGCTGTGACGTCCATAGGACCGCGGCATAGATCGCGCAGGCAAGCGTGAGGTGAAAGGCCAACCGGTACTGCGAGACACTCACCCGCGACCCTGACAGCCCTGATGAAACCATCCACCAGCCGACGAAGCCGAGAAACGCGCCGGCGCCGAAGATCAGCCAAAGCCGCACCCGCAACGGCGGCTGAATCGCGCCGCGCCAGAGGAAGTACAAAAATGGCAGTAGGAATACGGCGCCAGTGGTGCGCGCGAGCATTCGGTGCACCCATTCCCACCAGAAGATCGTCTTGAACTGGTCGAGGCTCATGCCGCGGTTGAGTTCGCGGTATTGCGGAATCGTCTGATATTTCTTGAACTCGGTCTGCCAAACGCTGTCGCTGAGCGGCGGCAGCACGCCGGAGACCGGCTTCCATTCGACAATCGAAAGCCCTGACTCCGTGAGCCGTGTCGCGCCGCCGACCAGCAGCGTCAGCACAATCATCGCCGCCGCGGCGATGAGCCACAGCCGCACCGCACGCGCATTGTGTTCCGGGATCGGCATTGGTTCAGGCGTGTTGCTTGCCATCTTGCTGCAATCGCGCGCACCATATAGTCAGGCGCTGACTGCCGCAATCAACGAGTGCCTATGCCTGCCCGCGCCCGCAAGCTGATCGGAACCTTCGCCCTGCTCGGCCTGGTCTGCATTTGGGCGCTGCTGGCCATGGCGCTGGCGCAATCGGTGCTCACCGACATCAACGGCTTTGTCGCCGCAATATTTTACGTGGTCGCCGGCCTCGGCTGGGTATTGCCGGCCATGCCGCTGATCGCCTGGATGGCGCGGCCGGAGCGCGAAAAAATCAAGCAGCGTTGACGCGGCGGAAGCCGTTCCACATCGCGGTGGCCGCGCCAGACATCAGCACCTTGAGGTAACGCTGCTGCTGGAAATCGCCATTGACCGAGATGCGCGGCAGCGCGGTTAAATGGTCGCGGTGCACCTTGAAGACGACGCCCGGTCGCGTGGTGACCGCAGTCTTGAACCCGAGCTCGGCGGCGATGCGGAATTCGCGCGGCCCGGCCGAAGTGGGGTCACCGACCGGATAGGCCAGATGCTGCGGCGGCCGGCCAAGTGCTGCCTCGAGCACGGCGCGGCTCATTTCCATTTCCGCGCGCACGGCGGCGTCGTCGGCAACCTTGCGCAACATCAGGTGATTGACCGTATGCGCGCCGATGGTGCACAGCGGATCGGCTGCAAGCTCGGCGATCTCCTGCCAGCTCATGCACAGATCGCGTGAGAACGATAGCGGATCGATGAGGTAACGCGCGCACAGATCACGCACCACGCGGCGAAGCTCGGCTTCGTCTTTCATGCTGCGCAGATAGCCGTAGACCTCGTCATAGAGCTCGCGCTTTTGGGCCACCGTGGCGCAGTCGAAGAACTGATCCTTCCCGTTGATGACCAGGCCGATGCGATCGTTACGCGCGATCACTGTTTCGAGCGCCACCCACCACAATTCGCCGATGCGATCGGGAAAGCTGGTCGGGATATAGAGCGCGAACGGCACCTCGTGCTTCTTCAGCAGCGGCCAGGCGTGCTCTATCACATCCCTGTAGCCATCGTCGAAGGTAACGCAGACAAAACGCCGCCTGAACTCCCCGGCGATCATGCGCCGGTGCATCTCGTCGAGCGAGATGAGATCGGCGCGCAAGCGCTTGAGACGCCGCAGCAGCCGGCCGAAAAATTCGGGCGTGATCTCCAGCAGCCGGTTGGGCTGGAACGCATCCGGCCGATGCGGGCGTACGTGGTGCAGGGTCAGGATCGCACCCACGCCGCCGACGAGCGGCCGCATCGCCCGGTACAGGCCGCTGAAATACAGCGTCTCCAGGCCGCCGCGAATGATGGTTTTCTTCAATCCAGCCAATTTTTTAGCCCCCGGTTTCAGCTGGCAAGCGAAGTCGCGCGAATATTCCAACTCTTTATTGATATTTCTTTGCGAGGCTTGCCCAGCATTAACGATTTTGCCGGCCCCACGCCATGAACGTCGTCGCCTTGCGCACAACGAATGTCGAACATCGGCCACTGCCGGCAGTGGCCGGCCGCGTGGCGCGGGTCGAAGTGTTCAACGACATGACAATCGCGGAACCGCACTGGCGGGCGCTGGAACGCGCGCAGGCGCTGGCCACACCCTATCAGCGCCACGAGTTTCTCGCCCTTTGGCAGCGCCACGTCGGCGTCGAAGCGGGCTTTACGCCCTTCATCGTGGTCGCCTTCGACGTTCTCGGGACGCCTCTGTTTCTGCTGCCGCTTGGCTCCCGCCCGTTTGGCCGCTGGACCGTGGTCGAGTTCCTCGGCGGCAGACATGCCAATTTCAACATTGGGCTGTGGCGGCGTGACTTCGCAGCAACTATCGACGCCGGGGCTCTGCGTGCGGTACTCGCCCGCCTGGCCGGCCACGCCGATCTCATGATGCTGCGCAACCAGTCGCTGACCTGGGGCGGCACCACCAATCCCTTCGCGCTGTTGCCGCACCAGCACGCCGCCAATCTTGGCTTCTCCGGCGCGCTGGCGCCCGATTTCGAGGCGCTCTTGCGCGTGCGCACCAACGCGGTCACCCGCAAGAAGATGCGCAAGAAGGAACGCACGCTCGCTTCCTACGGCGCGGTGCGTTTCCAGCGCGCCGAGACGACGACGCAGGTGCACCGCGTGCTCGACGCCTTCTTCAAGCAGAAGAGCCAGCGTATGCAACACATCGGCGTTGCCGACGCCTTCGCCGAGGCCGAAGTGCGGCGCTTTGTCGAGGCCGCGGCCGTAGCGCGCCTTGCCGACGGCAGCCCGCTGATCGAACTCTACGCGCTTTCGGTCGACGACATCATCGTCGCCACCATGGGTGGCATCGCCGGTGACGGCCGTTTCTGCGCCATGTTCAATTCGATCATCGCCGGCCCCTACGCCGCGGAAAGCCCGGGCGAACAACTGATCCTTAAGCTGGTCGAGCACTGCTGCGGGCGCGGTCTCGACACGTTCGACCTCGGCATCGGCGAGGCGCATTACAAGAACCTGTTCTGCGGCGACGCCGAACCGTTATTCGACAGTTTTCTACCGCTCTCCCGTGCCGGCCGCGTTCTTGGTTTCGCGGCGGCGCTCGCGGAGGTTGGCAAACGCGCCATCAAGCAGCACGCTCCGCTGTGGTCAACGGTGCAAGCCGTGCGTCGGCTGCGTGCAAGGTTTTCTCCCACGCGTTAGCGCCTGTGAGCGGCTCACGCCGCGACAGCCTGCGCCCCGCCAGCCAGTACGTCACCTCGCCACAGCCCGCCGCTATCAGCCGATCGCGTGCCGCTCGCGTTGCCGCCGACGCAGGATCGGCCGCGACCAGTACGGCGCGGGTGGCAAACGGCGCAAAATACTCGACCGCCGCGTCAGGCACCGAGCCGGCGTCGACCACAACGTGGTCGTAGGCTTGCATCAAAGCCTCGATCACCGTCGCCAGAATCGGCGAGGCCGCGAGTGCCCCGGCATCACTGCCGACGTCGCCGGTAGCGACGAGATGGAGGCTCGAGAACTGGTCGCGAGTGATGATGTCGCCGAACGAGGCGCCGCCACGGATCAATTCCGCAAGGCCCGGCGCCTGCGGCTCGGTCGAAATCACGGAAATGTTGGGCGCTCCGAAGGCAATATCGACCAGCACCGTATTCGCTTCATTTGCCAGCGCGCGGGCAAGCGAAATGGCAGCGTAAGTCGTGCCGACGTTGCGCGCGCTTCCGGCGACTGTGACCACGCGGCCGGACTCTCCCCCTTGACACAGGCTGCGAGCAATCTGCTCGACGCTGCTGACGGCTAAAGGCAGTGGCGCGGCCATAGGTGTTACATTGGGCGCAGGTAAAGGCGTAATGGCTGCCACCGGCGGCGATTGCGGCGGTACGGCCATGCGCGGCACCGGCGTTACCGGCGGCGCATAGGCTTGCGGGATATAAGCGGCCTGTGGGGCATAAGTGTAGGCAACGGGCCCAGATGTCGGCGCCAGCAGCGCCCCAGTCATGGTAAAGCCCGCCGAAAGGGCAAATGCGGCAAAGGCCGCGATCAGGACGGTCGGCACTTTCTTCGGGTAGTCAGGCTTCAGCGCGGGGCTGGCGCGCGAAATGATGCGCGCTTCCGGCGGCGCCGCGTTGATGTTGTCGCGGGCGGAAGCCTCGCGATATTTGGCGAGATAGGATTCAAGCAGATCACGCTCGGTCTTGGCGTCGCGTTCGAGCGCCCGGAGCTGAACATCCTGCTCGTTATTCTGCGACGCCATCTTTTTCACGGCGTCAAGGCTCGCCGTCAGGCTCACCAGCCTGTCGCCAGCAAGTTTGGCGTCGTTGTCGAGCTGTCGCGCAAGACGCTCGCCCTCTGTCTTGATCTGGCGATCCGACTCGGCGATCTGCGCTTTAAGCTCCTTGATGCGCGGATGCTGGTCGAGCAGCGTCGTCGACTGCTCGGCAAGCTGCGAGCGCAACTGCATACGCTGCTCGATCAGGCGGCGCATGGCCTCTGAATTGGCAATGTCGGAGGATTCGATCGGTTTGCCCGAGCGGACGAGCTCGCGCAACTGCTGCGCCCTCGCCTGCAGATCGGCCTGCTGGCCGCGCGCCGCCGAAATCTGCGAGTTGATCTCGGTAAGCTGCTGGGTGGGCAACGACGTATTGTTGGAGCCGGAAAACAGATTCGACTTGGCACGATAATCGTCGACCTTGGCTTCCGCTTCGGTCACCTTGGTCCGCAAGTCGGCGATCTCGCTGGCGAGCCAGGCGCCGGCGGCGCGGGTCTGGTTCTGCGTCGCGGTCTGTTGCATTTTCAGATAGGTCTCAGCAACGTCATTGGCAACGCGCGCGGCAAGATCCGGATCGGCTGAGGAAAAATCGATGGCGATAACCCGCGATTTTTCGATGGCAAAGACGTTGAGCCGCTCGTAGAACGCCTCAAGCGTGCGCTCCTCCTGAGACATCGTGCTCGGGTCGCGACCGACACCGACAAGCGTGAGCAGGGTCCGCACCAACGAGCCGTTCACCGTCGGATCGAATTCAGGTTTCTCGCCGAGCTTTTCCTTCTTGATCACCTCACGCGCAAGATCGCGCGACAGCACGACCTGGGTTTGGCTGGTCACGGCTTCAGGATCAATGGTATTGCTCGTCGTGTTCTTGTCGGCTTCGGCGCGCAGAAACACGTTCTCGCGCGCTTCGAGCAGCAGCCGCGCTTCCGAGCGGTAGCGCGGCGTCATGGCGTTGACGACCGTGAAAGCCGCGGCGGCCGCGATTAGCGTAAACGCGAGGATCCTGCCCTTTTTTTGCCAGAGCGCGCGGCCGAGTGAACCGATGTCCGGCTCGCCGCCGGCAACAACCGGTGTCCGTTGCAGCGGTGGAAACGGCGGCGCGGGAGCGGCATCGGCGACCTTCGACTTGCGACGAAACAACATAAAGCGGACTCCAAACGCGACTCTGTGGCAGCGCCGTGATCAGACTTTATTATGGTTGCTCCCCCGTTAATTTCGCGTTCACGCGTGCCGACGGTGAGGTCTTGTTAATTGTTTGCCTGCCGATAAGCCTTTCTTGACAGTCTTTCCCTAGAAATATCCGAGAATTAGGGACGAACCCTGCCGCCGCGGACGAGGCCTGCGGACGGCATTTGTGCGTAAAAAGCCGATGATCGAGATCGACAGCCGACCGGCTCTGAGCGCGGCGAGTGCCGCCGCGGTGCTGGAGCGTCTGCGGGCAACGCCGCGCGCCGTGCCGCAACCGAGCCTTTCGCCGGAAGCGCTTGCCGTTGCCGGCAAGCCCACGGCGAGACCTATTTCACCCATCGTTCTCGCCGGCGCCGTACGCTTGGCGGAGTTCGTTCTGGTCGTGCTGGTCGGCCTTCTGCTTTATGCCATTTACCTGCCGGCGGACGAAGGCGTGTTGTTGCGCTATGTCGGCGCTGTCGCCGCGATCGGAACGCTGTCGATGCTGGCGTTCCAGACCGCCGACATCTACCAGGTTCAGGCCTTCCGCGGCCACGAGAAGCAATACATGCGACTGGCCTCAGCCTGGTCGGTGGTGTTCCTCATCGTCATCAGCGGATCATTCTTCGCCAAAGCCGGTGAGATGTATTCGCGCGTCTGGCTCGGCGCCTATTTCGTGATTGGTCTCGCGGCGCTGATCGCTTCGCGCCGCGTGCTTTTCCTGCTGGTGCGCAAGTGGACGCGCGAAGGCCGCCTCACCCGCCGCACCGTCATCGTCGGCGGCGGCGAGATTGGCGCCAAGGTGATCGAAGAACTGCGTCGGCAGAAGGATTCCGGCATCGAGATCATCGGCCTGTTCGACGACCGCGCCGACAACCGGGCCAGCGCCGAAGCCGCCGGCCACCGCAAGCTCGGCAGCGTCGACGACCTGGTCGAGTTCGGCCGCCGTACCCGCGTCGACCTCGTCATCTTTTCGCTGCCGATCGCGGCGGAAGAGCGCATCCTGCAAATGCTCAAGAAGCTGTGGGTGTTGCCGCTGGACATCCGGCTCGCGGCACACACCAACAAGCTGCGCTTCCGCCCCCGCTCCTATTCCTATATCGGCAGTGTTCCGGTCATCGATATCTTCGACCGGCCGATTGCCGACTGGGACGTGGTGATGAAGTGGCTGTTCGATAAATTTATCGGCAGCCTGCTGCTGCTGCTCACTCTGCCGGTCATGGCGGTGATCGCGCTGGCCATCAAGCTCGACAGCCGCGGCCCCGTGCTGTTCCGGCAGAAGCGCTACGGCTTCAATAACGACCTCATCGAGGTTTATAAATTTCGCTCAATGTATACCGAAGCGGCCGACGTGACGGCGTCGAAGCTCGTGACCAGAAACGACCCGCGCGTGACCCGGGTCGGCCGCATCATCCGCAAGGCGAGCCTCGACGAGCTGCCGCAACTGTTCAACGTCGTGTTCAAGGGCAACCTGTCGCTGGTTGGGCCGCGCCCGCACGCGGTCAACGCCAAGGCCGAGGCGCGGCTCTATGACGAGGCGGTCGACGGCTATTACGCGCGCCATCGGGTCAAGCCAGGCATCACGGGTTGGGCGCAGATTAACGGCTGGCGCGGCGAGACCGATACCCAGGAGAAAATCCAGCAGCGCGTCGAACATGATCTTTATTACATCGAGAACTGGTCGGTGCTACTCGACCTCTTCATCGTCGTGCAGACCCCCTTTGCGCTGCTCAAAACAGAGCACGCCTATTGATCACCGCAGCCGACATGACATTGCCGTTAGCGCAGCCGCTGGCGGGCGCGGCGGCACGAGTTGCGCCGGCGGGCACCGCGACGCTCGGCGAACGCCTCCTGCTCATGGTGCTGTTCGTCACGGTGCTGGCAAGTTCAGTCGCCTTCATCGAGCCGTCGCCGCATGACGCCCTGATGGGCGCGCTCCTGATCGTGAGCCTTATCGCCGGCGTACGCTTTGAGCGCGTCCTGGCATTGCCGTTCTTGCTGCTGCTCGTGTGGAATATCGGCGGGCTGCTCGCGCTTATGAACGTGCCGGCGGACGGAAAAGCCATCCAATACGTCGCCACATCGATCTACCTCGCCGTCGCCGCGCTGCTCTTTGCCGGCATACTTGCGCGCAACACGATCGCGCGGCTGACCGTATTGCGGACCGCTTATTTGCTGACCGCAACCTGCGCGGCGCTCGCCGGGATCGCCGGCTATTTTGGTATCTTTCCGCGCGCCCACGACTTGTTCACGGAGTACGGCCGCGCGCTCGGCTTCTTCAAGGATCCGAACGTGTTCGGGCCGTTTCTCATCTGGCCGGCGCTCATCGTGATCGAGCGCATCCTGGCGCGGCGGATCAACATGGTTGAAATCGTCGTCGCCGGTATTCTCCTGTTTGGCCTGCTGCTGAGCTTTTCCCGGGGCGCCTGGTTTCATTTCGCCGTGTCCTGCGCGCTGATGGTCATGCTGACGCTGATCACCGCGCCAACGCGAGCGCAGCGCGTACGCATCATTGCGCTCAGTGCTTCGAGCATCGTAGCGTTGATCGCGCTGCTGGCAATCCTGCTGTCGCTGCATTCGATCGGCGGCATGTTCGAGCAGCGCGCGCAACTCATTCAGAATTACGACGTCGGCAACGGCGGCCGCTTCGAATTGCAGCGCCAGGCCCTCTCGGTGGTGCTGACCATGTTCAACGGCATGGGCCCGTTCGAATTCGCTCGCGTCTACGGATTGCAGCAGCATAACGTCTATCTTCAGGCCTTCATCGTTTACGGCTGGATCGGCGGCGTGACCTACATCGTGCTGTTGCTGTCCACGCTATGGATCGGCATACGCACCGCGCTCGTGCGCACGCCGTGGCAGCCGTATCTGATCACGGCGTTTGCAGCCTTTGTCGGCGAAGTGCTCGAAGGCTTCATCATCGATACGGATCATTGGCGGCACTTTTTTCTCCTGCTCGGGATGGTCTGGGGCCTCGCCGCTGCGACCTTGAACCAGACGCGGCACAATGCGATCGCGGTGCCGGCTGGCATGCGCTACGTCGGCGCTCCGGACGTGGAGCCATGGAGGCGGTGAAGGTTGCGCCGCGATAGGCGCATCCCTATAGTCCGCGCCGTTCCGGTCGGGGCGTGGCGCAGCCCGGTTAGCGCACCAGTCTGGGGGACTGGGGGTCGCGTGTTCAAATCACGCCGCCCCGACCAGAACTCTATCTTCTAGAAACGACGCGATCGCAGCAGGCTAATGTGCGGTGCCGCTATTTGGCTGTCGCGCGCAGCGCCGCCAGCGCATCGATTTCGCCGACGCCGACCTCTTGCGCCGGGCGGCCAAGCGCGTGGGCGCTGCCGGCCAGAAGCTTTTTCACCGCATCGGGCTTGAGCTTGGGATCGCGTGCCAGCAGCAGCGCCGCGACGCCGCTGACATGCGCAGCGGCAATCGATGTGCCCGACATGACCTGATAGCTGTCGTCGGGCGCCGGCGCGAGGATGTCGACGCCGGGCGCGGCCATCGCCACCTGTCGACCGCGATTGGCCTGCGGCATCAGTTTATTGTCGACGTCGGTGGCTGTCACGCCGATCACATCGGGATAGGCTGCGGGATACAGCGGCAGTGTGCGCGGGCCGGCATTGCCGACCGCGGCAATCAGCACCATGCCGCGGGCATGGGCCTTGGCGAGCATGTCGCGCAGCATCGGATCGCTCGGGCCGGCGAAACTCATGTTGATGACCCGCGCATTTTGCGCCGCAGCCCAATCGATGCCCTTGAGAATGTTGAAGGTCGTGCCCTGCGCCCGTTCGCCGCTGCCGGAAAAGACGCGCGCCGTGAGCAGCCGCACTTTCGGTGCCACGCCGACGAGCTTGGCGTGCGCGGCGATGGCGCCGGCAATCGCGGTGCCGTGCGGATGCGGCGCTGCCGCGCCGCCGACCGCATCGTAAGTGGCGGCGATGGCGCCAGCGAGTTCCGGTTGCGCGGCGTCGACTTGCGAGTCGATCACCGCAACCGGCACGTCTTCACCAGTACTGAGTTCGTGCGCCTGCAACAGGTTGAGCTTTGCGACCACGTACTGCGTGAAATTGTCGGCAGCGGCTTGCGTTTTCGCCGGCGCGCCCTGTTGCAGCAGATAAAGATAATTCGGTTGCGCGGCGTGAATGCGCGCGTAGCGCGCCAGCGAGCGCAGGACGCTGACGACCGGACGGCCGTCGTCGATGCGCAGGTGCAGGAGAGTGCGGCCGCTAAGTGCGAAGGTCTGAGTGTCGAGCACCGTCAGATGCAACCGGCGCAAGAGCCGCGCGAGATAGGCGGCCGACGTGCCCGTATCGAGCTCGATCAGGACCTCATTCGGTACGAAGAACGGCTGGCCCGCACGCGGGAAATTGACGTTGCTGTTGCCGCCGCCTTGACCCGGACCAGGAGGTGGCGAACCGCCCGGAGGCACCGCCCCCGGCGGAAACAACTGGTCCGCCAGCAGCCATCCGACCGGGCCGAGGAAGATGCCGAGCTCGAGGTGCCAGACTTCGCTCGGCGTCAATTCGCGACCCAGCACGATTGTGCCGATAATCGGCGCCGCGGCACCGAGGCCAATCGAACCGATGGCGTAGATGCCGAGCGGAGGAATCGTGCCGTGCAACGCCGGTCCGATCAGTATTTCTTCGCCGTTGGAGGATTGCGCCAACGCCGGACGGCCGGCAATCACTGCCGCCATCAACACTGCCGCAATCGCCGCCAGCCGCTTCGTCTGTCTCACGCGAACAAGCCCACACCCCGGTTAAACCGGCCACGGCATGCAACATTGCCGGTCCCCCCGCTCGGCGCAAGTGTGCCGGTTTGCCGGTTTTTCAGCCACTGTCGCGAGCTCAATCGGCGAAAAGCGAGCGATTTCGTGAAGAAAGTAGCCCCGCCCGGTTTCAGGCGGGCGAAGCTACTCTCAGGCGTCGCGCCGGGTTGTGGCGTTTCCCTGCGCATCAATCCGTCGCGCGGGCCCTTAATCCGGTTCAAAGCAAAAGACAAAAAATCGTGGACATTTCTAATGTCCGCAATCGCGGCCGCGCATGAAATTCGCGGCCAAGCGCGGGCGCTATTGGCGGGCGGCAGCGGCGTCGATCAGCTTGCGGCACTCGCTGAGTTCCTGCAGCGCCGCTTGCAGCTTGTGCAACGTCTCGCGCGGGAGCGCCGTCCCGAATCCAGGTATCCGGCGCTCCGCTCCCGCCTCGATATTCGGAAGGCCGATCTCTTCCGACGTCACCAACGCTTGCCTCGCGTCCTGATCGATACGGTCGCTCGGGTCGATGCGCGGCATCGGTGCGCTCTGCAACGGCGGCTCGCGCCTGCTTTCGACATCGTCTCGCCGGTCGCCGAGGTCGCGCCCGATCAGAGACGACAACCGTCGGCGGAGGCCGCGTTCCTCTTCGAGAAGGCCAGCCGGTGTCTCCTCGGCATAATCATCATCGATCGCGACATGGGGCGGCTGCGGCGCACCTTCCTGCCAGACCACCTGGACAAATTTGCTGCCCTGGTCGCGCAGGATTCGTTGCACGCCGCGGATAGTGTAACCCTCGCCGTAAAGCAGATGGCGGATGCCGCGTAAGAGGTCGATATCGTCGGGACGGTAATATCGTCTCCCGCCACCGCGCTTCATCGGCTTGATGTCGTGGAAACGGCTTTCCCAAAACCGCAACACGTGCTGCGGCAGGTCAAGTTCGTCGGCCACTTCGCTGATCGTACGGAACGCGTCCGGCGCCTTGCTGTCCAAAGCGGCCACCCTCGATTGGTTGTGATAAACGCAGATACAACGCGGACGCTACAAACGCGACGCTTCAGGCCGGCGGACTATGGCTCTCACCGGCGCCGTTAATGCGTTGCTTGAGGATCGCCGACGGCTTGAACACCATTACCCGGCGCGGCGAGATCGGTACTTCCTTGCCGGTCTTCGGGTTGCGACCGATCCTCTGGCCCTTCTTGCGCACAACAAACGAGCCAAAAGATGACAGTTTTACGGTCTCACCTCGTTCGAGGCAGTCCGTAATTTCTTTAAGTACCAGTTCCACGAGCGCAGCGGATTCTGTCCGTGAAAGGCCTACTTTTTGATAGACTGCCTCACACAGATCCGCGCGCGTCACTGTTTTACCGGTCATCGCCTGCCCTGCCCCTGGCGAAGATATCCCGCTGAATTATCGACGATATTGCCTTCTGACCCATTGGGTCAATGGGGCGATGTGAAAATGACGCGGGTGGAACCTCGGGGTCTCTACCACCGCAAAAGCGCCGAGCCCCAAGTGAACCCCCCGCCCATGGCCTCGAGCAGGATCAAATTCCCGCGTTTGATGCGCCGGTCGACTACCGCATCGGCCAGCGCCAGTGGAATCGAGGCTGCCGAGGTGTTGCCATGCCGGTCGACGGTTACCACGACCTTCTCGGGCGCAATGCCGAGTTTGTGGGCTGACCCGTCGATAATGCGTTTATTGGCCTGGTGCGGCACGAACCAGTCGATATCGGCAGCGCTGTAGCCAGTGGCTTTGAAGGCGTCGTCGATAACGTCGGTAATCATCGCAACCGCGTGCTTGAACACCTCCCGGCCTTCCATGCGCAGATGTCCTACGGTCTGCGTCGAGGATGGGCCGCCGTCGACATAGAGTTTGCCCTTGTGCCGGCCGTCCGAGCGCAGATGCGTGGTGAGAATGCCGCGGTCGCTGTTGTCGCCGGGTTGCTCCTGCGCCTCCAGGATGAACGCGCCGGCGCCATCGCCGAACAGCACGCAGGTCGTGCGGTCGTTCCAGTCGAGGATGCGGGAGAAGGTCTCCGCCCCGATCACCAGGGCCCGCTTGAACGCGCCGGCGCGCAGCAGCGCATCCGTCGTCGCCAGAGCGAAGACGAAGCCCGAACACACCGCCTGCAGATCGAAGGCGGCGCCACGGGTGATGCCGAGCCCGCTCTGCACCGAAACCGCGGTCGCCGGAAACGTCTGGTCCGGCGTCGAGGTCGCCAGCACGATCAGGTCAATCGATTGTGCCTCGACATGAGCGTTCGCCAACGCCGCACGCGCGGCGTTAAGCGCCAGATCCGATGTCAGTTCCCCCGGCGCCGCGATATGGCGCTCGCGTATACCGGTGCGTTGCACGATCCATTCGTCGGTGGTCTCAACCGAGCGCGCCAGTTCGTCGTTGCTGAGAATGCGCTTGGGCAAATAGCTGCCGCAGCCGAGCACTACCGAACGCAACACGGTCACGAGCGCGCTCCGCTCGCCGCACGCACCTCGGCATTCAAGCTGCGGTCGCGCGCCATCGACTCGCCGATCTTGCCCAGCAATTCGTAGCGCACCATGTCGTAGCCCATGTCCACCGCTGCCGCGAAACCTTCCGCGTCGGCGCCGCCGTGGCTCTTGATGACGACGCCATTGAGGCCGAGGAAAACGCCACCATTCGATTTGCGCGGGTCCATCTTCTCGCGCAGCGTGCGGAACGCTGAACGCGCAAACAAGTACCCTAGCCGCGCCGCCCAGGTGCGGCTCATGGCATTGCGCAGATACTGGCCCATCTGCTTGGCGGTGCCCTCCGCAGTCTTGAGCGCGATATTGCCGGCAAATCCCTCGGTTACGACGACATCCACGGTGCCCTTGCCGATATCGTCGCCTTCGACAAAGCCGACATAGTCGAAATGCGGGAAGTGGCCCTCACGCAGAATGCGGCTGGCCTCGCGCACCTGTTCCAAGCCTTTGACCTCTTCGACCCCGATATTGAGCAGGCCGAGCGTCGGCTTTTCAATGTCGAACAGCACCCGCGCCATGGCGCTGCCCATCACCGCGAGGTTGACGAGATGCGCTTCGTCGGCGCCGATCGACGCGCCAACGTCGAGTACGACCAATTCACCTTTGATCGTCGGCCACAGCGCGGCGATTGCCGGGCGTTCGATGCCTTCGATCATCTTCAGATTAAATCGCGCCATCGCCATCAGCGCGCCGGTGTTGCCCGCGGAGACGGCGACATCGGCTTCACCTTTTTTCACGGCGTCAAGCGTTAGCCACATCGACGACTTCCAGCGGCCATAGCGCAACGCCTGGCTCGGCTTGTCGTCCATGCGGATGGCGATGTCGGTGTGGGTAAATTTGGATTTAGCCTTGAGCGCGGGCAGCCCGTCGAGCAGCGGCTCGACGACCGCACGGTCGCCGAACAACAGGAATTCGGTGTCCGGATGCCGCGTCAATGAAATGAGCGCGCCGGGCAGGATCACCGAGGCGCCGTGATCGCCGCCCATGACGTCAAGCGCGATACGGACCTTATCCGGCATGGATCGACCCTGGCGGCATTGACGCGGGCGCCGCCCGCTCGGTCCCTGAGGTGAGACGCCCGGCCGCGACCTTAGCGGCTCGCCGGACGCAGACAAGCCGGTAGAGGCGCGGCTTTATGACTTGCCCACCGCTCACGACTTCAGGGTTCCCTGACGTTTTTTCAGGGCTTCCAACGCGGCAAACGGACGCGGGCCATCATTGGCGACCTTAGGTGGAGCAAATTGCGCACCGGTCTTGCGCGGGTAAGGGTCGATTCCCAGCATCAGGAACTCGCTCGCGATGGCGCCGAGATCGATGACGCCGTCAATTAGCGGCTCCGGTGGTTCATCGTCGCCTTTGCGCTGGCCGCCGCTGCGCGGCGCAGCGGTCGCGCCGGCCGACATTGGTGCAAAGACGAGATCGACCGCCTCCTCGATCTCATTATCGATCGGCTCCAGTGTCACCACGCAGGTCTGCCCAACTGTGGCTTCGACCTGACCGATAACGTCGACGCGCGCGCCGCGCTTGATCAGATCGAACGTCGCCCTGAGCCGCTTCACGTCGCGCAAGCCCGCCGTCTTGGCAAGTGCCGCGCGGATCTCGGCCGGCGCCTCGATCTTCAAGTGCATTCCGGTGTCGGCGACGTCCTCGACATCGATCGGCACGCTCCAGGCGGGTTGATTGTTGCTCATTTCGATTTAGCCCTAGCCATCGTCGTCTTCGGATCGGGAAACCGCACCTGCCCGGCAGCGAGCGCCTCGGCATCGTGCGCCCGCGAGGTCATGGTGCGCTTGCCGTATATAGGCGGCAAGACGCCGCGGCGCAGCCTCGCGCCCGAGAGAGCTCCCGTAGACGTTGCGGGCGATCACCGTGGCCAGTTCCTGCGGCATGCTTGCCTTTAGCGCCGCAAGATAGGCCTTTGAGCGGCCATAGAATGCGTCGGCGATGCGGCGCATTTCCTTCGGCACCGTAAGGTCGCCGACGCCCATTTCCCGCAGATTATCGTCCATGTCGCGGCAGAAATGGTCAAAAAGCTCTTGCCCAAGCGCGCGCGAGGCGGGTTCGGCCGCCAGACGGTCCAGCACCAGTGTCAGATGCAGGACGACCAGGTCGAAACGCCCGTTAACCGTGTCGGCGACGGCATAATCCGTGTAGAAACAAGGCATTCGCGCCTGCGCCACGATCATGCCATAGAGGGTAGAAATGGTCTCGGGGCGGTCTCGCCCGCGGCGAAAAAGGCGCGAAATCATCGTGTTGTTTCTAGACATTGACCTCAGTCTCTGGCCGGTTACGTCAACGCATCGGCCCTTGCAAGACAAATGAAGTTGCCGGGTTTGGGGATCAAAATAGACGCCTATCATAAAGCGGCTACCCGGACTGGCCCGGCGCTGGCGCTTGCCTTGTGCCTCGCGCTCGCGGGATGCGGCGGCTTTTCTGAAACCTTGCAGCGCGGCTACGTTCTGCAAGAAGGCGCGCTCGAGCAGATTCCGATCGGCGCCAGCCAGGAACAGGTCTTGATCGTTCTCGGCACGCCCTCGACCGTCGCTACGATCAACGGTGAAGCCTTCTACTATATCTCACAGCGCTCAGTGCGCGCCGCCGCTTTCCTGCCGCACGAAGTCGTCGATCAGCGTGTTGTCGCGGTCTATTTCGACAAGGATCGCCGCGTCGTACGGCTGGCCAATTACACGATGAAAGACGGAAAGATCTTCGACAGCATATCGCAGACGACGCCGACCGGCGGCCAGGAATTCAGCTACCTGGGCACGATCTTCAAGAATTTTGTCCCCAAGCTGACCCAGTAGAAAAAGAGCCCGCGCTTTGGCGGGCCCTTTATCGGTCCTTCGCGTTATCTCAGTGCGCCAGTGCCGCCAGCAACAACAGCGCCACGATGTTGGTGATCTTGATCATCGGGTTGACCGCCGGACCCGCCGTGTCCTTGTACGGATCGCCGACGGTATCGCCGGTCACCGCGGCCTTATGCGCCTCCGAGCCTTTACCGCCGTAGTGCCCGTCCTCGATATATTTCTTGGCGTTGTCCCAAGCGCCGCCGCCGGAAGTCATCGAGATGGCGACGAACAATCCGGTGACGATAACGCCTAGCAGCATGGCGCCGAGTGCCGAGAAGCCCGCCGATTTGCCGACCGGACCCCCGCCGGCGATAAAGAAAACCGCAAAATAAACGAAGATCGGCGACAGCACGGGCAGAAGGGATGGGACAATCATCTCCTTGATCGCCGCCTTGGTAAGCATGTCGACGGCGCGGCCGTAATCCGGCTTGTCCTTGCCCTTCATGATGCCGGGCTTTTCGCGGAATTGCCGCCGCACTTCTTCAACGATCGCGCCGGCGGCGCGGCCGACCGCGGTCATGCCCATGGAGCCGAAGAGATAAGGCAGCATGCCGCCGAACAGGAGGCCCACGACCACGTATGGATTAGTCAGCGCGAAGTCGAGCTTGATCCCCGTGAAGTATGGGTGTGCCACCGGATCCTTGGCGAAGAACAGCAGGTCCTGGTTATATGCAGCAAAAAGCACCAGCGCGCCGAGGCCCGCCGAACCGATGGCATAGCCTTTGGTGATCGCCTTCGTGGTGTTGCCCACAGCGTCGAGCGCGTCGGTCGCCTTGCGGACCTCTTTGGGCAGATCCGGCCATTTCGGCAATGCCGCCGGCGTTGTCGGTAACCGGGCCGAAGGCATCAAGCGCGACCACCATGCCGGCAAGCGCCAGCATTGCGGTCACCGCGATGGCGATGCCGAACAGACCGGCCTGTGCGTAGGACACGAGGATGCCGGCAATGATGACGATGGCCGGCAGCGCGGTTGCCTCCATCGAGATCGCCAGCCCCTGGATGATATTGGTACCGTGGCCGGTTACTGACGCTGCGGCAATCGACTTCACCGGGCGAAAATTGGTGCCGGTGTAATACTCGGTGATCCAGATGATAAGACCGGTGACCACCAAGCCGACGACCGCACAGATGTAGAGCGCGGTGCCGGTGAAGGTCGCGCCTGGAATCGCACCGAAGCCGACGAGATCGTAGGTGACGTACCAGATGGCACCGAGCGAGAGCACCGCTGACGCGATGAAGCCTTTGTAAAGCGCGCCCATGATCGACTGGCTGGCGCCAAGCCGCACAAAGAACGTACCTATGATCGAGGTGATGATGCAGGCGCCGCCGATGGCGAGCGGATAGGTCATCATGTTGATCAGCGCCGGCGTGCCGGCGAAGTAAATCGAGGCCAGAACCATGGTGGCGACGATGGTCACCGCATAGGTCTCGAACAGATCGGCGGCCATGCCGGCACAGTCGCCGACGTTATCGCCGACGTTATCGGCAATCGTTGCCGGATTGCGCGGATCGTCTTCCGGAATGCCGGCTTCGACCTTGCCGACCAGATCACCGCCGACGTCAGCGCCCTTGGTGAAGATGCCGCCACCGAGACGGGCAAAGATCGAGATCAGCGACGCGCCGAAGCCGAGCGCGACGATTGAATCGATGACGATGCGATCATTTGGCGCGTGGTGCAGCGTGCCGGTCAGGAACCCGAAATACAGCGTGACGCCGAGCAACGCGAGGCCCGCCACCAGCATGCCGGTGATAGCGCCGGCCTTGAACGCGAGTTCAAGTCCGCCGGCGAGCGTCTTGGTCGCGGCCTGCGCGACGCGCACATTCGCGCGCACCGACACGTTCATGCCGATGAAGCCGGTAGCACCCGAGAGCACCGCGCCGACGGCAAAGCCCGCCGCCACCAGCCAGCCAAGCGTCAAACCCAAGATAACGAGAATAACGACGCCGACGATTCCGATCGTTGTGTATTGTCGCTTGAGATAGGCCTGCGCGCCCTCGCGTACCGCTGCGGAAATTTCCTGCATCTTCGCGTTGCCGGCGTCCGCCCGCAGCACCGAGCCGGTCGCCCAGATGCCATAGAGGATTGCGAGCACGCCGCAGCCGACGATGACCCATAAAGTCGTCATGGGAATTCAACCTCGATTGATGATGGCGCGAGACTGGAAAAACGCTCCCGCCGGCGCCAGGAGCGTCGAGGATGGCCGCTTGTTAAGGGCGCTTCACCCCGACCGGAAAAGCGAACCGGATATAGCCAAAGGGTGTGCCAGACGCAATGCTCGAAAAGCGCCGGATTCGCGAGGCTTTTTTCGACCGCCGCGAAGACTCAGACTGGGCTTTCCCGCTCATGCCATTTCAGCCAGCCAAGCATAGCGCCGGCGACGATGGCGGTCGGTAAGACAACGTCGTTGACCGCCGCCCAGCCGATTCTTTCCAGAAGTTGGCCCGAGGAGAACGAGCTTACCGCCATGCTGCCGAATATGAGGAAGTCGTTGAATGATTGCACCCGGGTGCGCTCGTCCAGCCGATGGCAATAGGTAACCATGGTGGTGGCGCCGATGAAGGCGAAGTTCCAGCCAAGGCCGAGCAAGACCAGCGCGGCCCAGAAATGGCCAACAGTAATTCCCGACATGCCGATGATCGCCGCTCCGGCGATCAGGGCCAAGCCAAGCGCGGTGACGCGCCCCACGCCGAAGCGAACAATCAGCGTGCCAGTGACGAAACTCGGCGCATACATCGCCAGTACGTGCCATTGAATGCCAAGCGTCGCGTCGGTCACCGAATGGCCGCAGCCGACCATGGCGAGGGGCGCCGAGGTCATCATCAGGTTCATCGTCGCGTAGCTGGCGACGCCGCAGGCGGCGGCGACGAGGAACCGCGGGGTCAGCACGATGGCGCCAAGGGGGCGCGTCTCGACGACCGCCTGCGCGGCGAGAGGCGGAGATTTTACGAACTGCAACACCAGCGCGGCAAGAACCGCGCAAGCCGACTGGCCAAGATAGCTTGCCGCAAACAAATGCGGCGCCAGCAGGTCCTTCGTGTGGATGACGATCTGTGGCCCAATCACTGCGGCAAAAATCCCGCCCGCCAGCACCCAGGCCACGACTTTCGGGCGATAGGCCTCGGTTGCCGTGTCGGCGGCGGCGAAACGGTACGACATGTGCGCGGCCGCGTAGAGCCCGCCGCAAAACGTGCCGAGAATCAGCAGCCAGAACTGGCCCTGCATGGCCGCGGTGTAGGAGATCAGCCCTGAGAGCACGCCGAAAGCCGAGCCGCATTGCAGCGCGAAGCGCCGGCCGTAGCGGCGCGCCAGCACGCCAAGTGGCAAGGTGCCGAACCACATGCCGAACACCATTCCGGTGATCGGCAGCGTGGCGAGACCTTTGTCCGGCGCCAGCATCGCGCCGAGAATACTGGCGCTGGCGACGATGACCGTATTGTTGCCACCGGCGAGCGCCTGCGCGACCGCGAGCACAATGGCATTGCGGCGCGCCAGCGCGTTGTCGTAGGCGGCATGTTTGATGGGCTCGGCCAGCGCCGACATGATTTATGTTCCCGGGCGGCGCCCGTTCTAGCGGCGGCAGTGGAAAACCACCACTGCCGCGAATGCAGGTCAGGTTTGATCGTTGCGGTCAAAGCGCCAGACGCCAGGATGGCGAACGGTTGCCAGCCGGGCTTCGTCCAACGACCTTGCGCCGATCTGGCCGAGCGAGGATCGCAGTTCGTCGACGTAGAGATCGATCAGATGCGCCGGACCTTCGTCCCCGAGTGCACCAACCGCCCAGAGGAAGCTCTTCCCCGCAAAGGCGGCCTTGGCGCCCAGAACCAAGGCCCGCATCACATCCTGTCCGCTGCGGATACCGCTGTCGAGCACGACGGTCGCCTTCTTGCCGACCGCGGAAACGATCGCTGGCAACACGTCAATCGATGGCGCCAGCGCCTCAATCTGCCTGCCACCGTGATTCGAGACCCAGATGCCCTCGATTCCGAGCGACACCGCCTTTTCCGCGTCGGCCGGATGCAGGATGCCCTTCACCAGCATCGGTCCTTTCCAGCGATCACGATAGCGCGCAACCTCTTCCCAGGAAAAAACGCCGCCCATGTTTGCACGGGCAAAGCGAATGATTTCGTTGGTCGTCGGGTTTGTGCCGGCATACTGCTTGATGGTGGCAAAGCGCGGATAGCCGTGGCGCAGCAGCGCCATCAGCCATTTCGGGCGCGTGATCATTTCGTAAAGCATGCGCAGATTGGGGCGGAATTCGCCACCTAGCCCGGCATAGGTTTCACGCGTCCGTGTTGTACGCACCGGCACGTCAATGGTCAGCGCCAGCGCTTTGACACCGGCGGCGGTCGCCCGCTTGATCAGATCAAAGCCGATGGCGTGATCGTTCTGATAGAAGCGATAGAGCTGGAGCCAGAAAACGTCGGGCGCAACCCTGGCCACCTCCTCGATGGTGGCGCCGCCGGCGACGCCCAGTGTGTAGGGAACGCGCGCACGTTGCGCGGCCTTGGCCATCAGCAAATCGGCGCCCGGCCAGACCAGCGAAGGGCCGCCCATCGGCGCGATACCGATCGGCGCCGAAAAACGCGTGCCAAATAGTTCGACTTCGGTCGGCGGCACGGTGGTGATGCCGCCGTAGCGCGCAGCCACCTTGATTGCGTCGAACGCCCGCCAGTTGTCGTCAATGCCGATGTCGGCACCTGCTCCGGTATCGCCGTATTCAAAAGAGAAGCGTGGGACGCGGCGCGGTGCCCGCTTGCGCAGATAGGCCGAACTCGGGAAGTTTTTGTAAAGTGACTGGAAACCCGGACTGATCCCGTAAGGTCTCTGCGCGAGTTCTTTTTTCGCCGGCACGTCGTCCATGGTCTTTGCCCGATCGAGTTAATGGCGGGTTTCAGTATAGCGACTTCAAAAGTGGCTGAACGAGGCATTTTCGAAGGAGAGCGCCTTGCCGGCCGGGTCGAGGAAGCGGGCGCCCTCGCCTGCAGCGATCGTGCCAATGTCCGTGACAGGCACTTGAGCCAGTTTTGCCGCACCGCGAAAGGATTCTGCTTTCCGGGGCGGCACGGCGCAAACGATCTCGTAATCATCGCCGCCTGTCAGGACCGTTTCGATTAGCGCCGCGTCGGCCGCAAGCACGGCCTCAGCGGCTTCGGACAGGGGCACATCGGCAACCGCAACCCGGGCGCCGACGCCGGACACTCGCGCGAGTTTGGCAAGATCGCCGGCAAGCCCATCCGAGACATCCATCGCCGCGGAAGCGTGGCTGCGCACGGCCTCGGCCAGAGCCGTGCGCGGTTGCGGCAACAGGTAGCGCAAAAGGAGACGCTCGCGCTGCGGACCGGTCAGTTTCCAACCGGCGCCCTTGCGCAATTTCAGGCCGAGCGCTGCATCGCCAATCGTACCGCTGACGAAGATGCGGTCGCCGGGCCTCGCGCCGGCCCGCCGCACCATGGCCCCTTCAGGCACGCTGCCGAACATTGTCACGCTGACGGTGATAGGACCGGGGGTGCGCACGCTGTCGCCGCCGAATAGTGGGCAGTCGTAAGCTTTGGCGTCAGCGCCTAAGCCCTCCACAAATGCCGCGAGCCAGTCTTCGGCGACTTCCCTCGGCAGCGCCAGCGACAGAAGAAAACCTAGCGGCTTTGCCCCCTTGGCGGCGAGGTCGGAGAGATTTACGCGCAGCGCTTTTTGCGCGACTTTGCCGGGGGCATCATCGGTGAAGAAATGCACGCCCCCAACGATGGCATCGGTCGTGAGTACCAGATCGCACCCGGCCGGCGGGGAGATAAAAGCAGCATCATCGGAAAGCCCCAGTGCGCCGGGATGCGTGGCAAAGGGAGCAAAGTAACGCGCGATCAGGCGATCCTCAGCCGACATGTTGTCGTCCGGCTTCGCCATGGCATCACCCGGCGGCCCGGCCGAACTCATCGGCGCGCAGTTGCCGCGCCAACTGATCGAGCACGGCGTTGACCATGCCGGTCTCGTCGCGTTCGACGAAGGCTGCGGCAACATCGGCATATTCGGTAACGACGACGCGTGCCGGCACGTCGCGGCGGTGATCGAGTTCATAGGCCCCGGCCCGCAAAGCAGCGCGTAGAATCGCCTCAATGCGCTTGAGCGGCCAGCTTTTCGACAACACCGCGTCGATCAGTGGGTCAAGCCTGCGCTGCTCGCGTAAGACGCCGGACACGATGTCGCGGAAAAAGGCCGCCTCGGCCGGAAGATATTGTGCTCCTTCCACCTCGCGGCCGAGCCAATGACTCTCGAACTGCGCAAGAATCTCGTTGATGCCGGCGCCGCCGATTTCCATCTGGTAGAGCGCCTGCACCGCGGCAAGGCGCGCGGCGCCACGCTTGTTCGCCTTGCGCGCGTCCTTCGTCTCTGGCGCGCCCTTGGCCATTAGCGCTCCGCGAGGTCGCGCTTGAGCTTGACCATGGCAAGCGCCGCGCGCGCGGCCTCCTCGCCCTTGTTGCCTTTGTTGCCCCCGGCACGAGCCATTGCCTGCGGCTCGTTCTCCACGGTCAGAATGCCATTGCCGATTGGAAGCTGCCGCATCAACGCTAGCTCGGCGAGGCCGCGCGCCGATTCATTTGAAACAATTTCGAAATGGTAGGTTTCACCGGAAATTACGCAACCGAGCGCTACGGCGCCGTCGTAAGGAGCGCGCGCACGAGCAGCAGCATCGATTGCCATGGCGATCCCGGCAGGAATTTCCAGCGCGCCCGGCACGCCGATGCGGTCGTATTGCGCGCCGGCTGCATCGAGCGCTGCGGTCGCGCCGCGCAGCAGCGCGTCGGCGATGTGCTCATAATAGCGCGCTTCCACGATCAGTATGCGCAGGCCATCACGCTTTGACGCGGCGGTACGTTGCTTTGCTGTTTTTTTGGTAGTCTTTTTGGCCATGAACCGGTTCCTTGTTGAGCCGCGTGGTAGCAAGCGCCCGCGCGGGGAACAAGGCCGTCAGGCGTGCTGCATCAGCCGGGCCGCGTAGCGCGCCATTTGGTCGACTTCGAGATGGACCGTGTCGCCCATTTTCAACTCGCCTAGTGTCGTTACTTTCAGCGTGTGCGGGATAATCAGCACCGAAAAGGTGTCCCCTTCAATCGCATTGACCGTGAGCGACACCCCATCGAGTGCAACCGATCCCTTCGCGACAATGAAACGCGTAAGCTCAGCCGGCGCGCGCAGGCTCAAATGCGCCATCTCAGTCAGGTCGTCGCGCGCGGTAAGCATCGCCAAGCCGTCGACATGGCCCGACACCAGATGTCCGCCCAGTTCATCGCCGAGCTTCAATGGCCGTTCGAGATTGACCCTGCTGCCGTGGCGCCAGTGCCCGGCATTGGTGACGCGCAAGGTTTCTGCTGCGGCGTCAACCGCGAACCAGACACGGCCGTCTTCCTCGCCCGCGCCGACCACGGTCATACAGACGCCAGCACAGGCGATGGAGGCGCCGTCAATCAGGTCCGCGCGCGGATAGCTGCAGGCGATGGTGATGCGGCTGAGGTTATTCGCGCGCGCCTCGACGGAACGCACCTCACCGATGTCAGTGACGATACCGGTGAACATTAAACGCGCTCGTAGGCTTCGAGCGTGTCGGTACCGAGCCGCTCGCTGCCTAGCGCCTGCAGTCTCCCGGTCAGCGCCTCGAGCGGCATTCCCTCCAATGCGTCGATGCCGCCGCCGATGCTCTTGTCGGCACGTACCAGCACCGCCTCGTCGACCAGATCGGCCGCCAAGAGGCTTGCCGCGATCTTGGGGCCGCCCTCGACCATCAGCCGAGTGATACCCTGTTCGGCGAGCGTCTTCATCACGTCGGCAAGATCGAGCTGGCCGTTGCGCTCCGCCACGCGGAACACTTGCGCACCCTTTTGCCGCAGGATGTCCTCGGCAATGGCGGACGGATTGCCCGACGTGATCACCCAGGTGGGCGTTTCGCCGACGGTCGCGATAACCGAGGTCGACAATGGCAATCTCAACTGCGAGTCGAGCACGACGCGCACCGGCGAACGATCGTGCAGTCCCGGAAGACGGCAGGTCAAATGCGGGTTGTCGGCAAGCACCGTACCGATGCCGACGAGGATCGCGTCGCTCTGCGCGCGCATCTGGAACACACGCTGGCGTGCCGCCTCCCCGCTCAGCGTCACACGCTTGCGGCCCGGAAGCCCGGCCTTGCCGTCGGCCGACAATGCGAGCTTGAGCAGCACATGCGGCCGGCCCTTCTGCATGCGAGTGATGTGGCCGGTATGCGCGCGCCTGGCTTCTTCGGCGCCCAGCCCGACCTCGACCGCGATGCCCTTGGCGCGCAGCCGCTCGTGGCCCTGCCCGGCGACTTCCGGATTAGGATCCTCCATCGCCGAGACCACGCGCGTGATGCCGGCACGGATGATCGCGTCGGCGCAAGGGCCCGACTTGCCCTGATGCGAGCACGGCTCAAGCGTCACATAGAGGGTGGCGCCCTGCGCCAATTTCTTTGCACCACGCAGCGCCTCGATCTCGGCATGCGGACGACCGCCGGGCTGGGTCCAGCCACGCGCAACGATGACGTCGTCCTTGACGATAACCGCGCCGACCGCCGGGTTCGGCCACGTGTTGCCGAGCCCGCGCCGGCCAAGCGCCAGCGCCAAGGCCATGTACCGGACATCGTCCGCGGCAGTAGTTGCGGGCGCGGCAACGGCGGGTATGTTCATTTGCGTGCTGCGGCCACCGGCTTATCGTCGGCCGACAATTCGTCAAGCGCGGCGCGAAAGTCCTTGGCCTCACGGAAATTGCGGTAGACGGAGGCAAACCGTACGTAAGCGATGTCGTCGAGCTCGCGCAGATGCTCCATGACCAGCTCGCCGATAGTCTCCGAGGTAACCTCGGCTTCACCCTGGCTTTCCAGTTCGCGCACGATCTTGGACACCATCTGCTCGATGCGTTCGGGTTCGACCGCGCGCTTGCGCAGGGCCACCTGTACCGACCGCATCAGCTTGTCGCGATCGAAGGGAACGCGGCGCCCGTTGCGCTTGATCACGGTAAGCTCGCGCAACTGCACGCGCTCGAAGGTGGTGAAGCGGAAATTGCAAGTCAGGCAAACACGGCGGCGCCGAATGACCGCCGAATCCTCGGTCGGCCGCGAATCCTTCACTTGCGTGTCGAGGCTGGCGCAACTCGGGCAACGCATGACGCCCCCTTTAGCTCTGATAAATCGGAAAGCGTGAAATAAGGGCCTTCACTTTGTCTTTGACGGCGTTTTCGATCAAAGAATCTTCCGCGGCGCCCTTTTGCGAAAGCACGTCGAGCAGGTCCGCGATCATCTCGCCGACCGCGCGGAACTCGGCGATACCAAAGCCGCGCGTGGTGCCCGCCGGGGTGCCAACCCTTATCCCCGAGGTCACCGTCGGCTTTTCTGGATCGAAGGGAATTCCGTTCTTGTTGCAGGTGATATGGGCGCGCTCGAGTGCCGCTTCCGCGACTTTGCCGGTCAGCCGCTTCGGCCGCAGATCAACAAGCATCAGATGCGTGTCGGTGCCGCCGGAAACAATATCGAAGCCGCGCGATTTGAGCGTTTCCGCGAGCGCCTTGGCGTTTTCCACGACATTGCGCGCGTAGGTGCGGAAACTCGGCCGTAATGCTTCGCCGAAGGCCACGGCCTTGGCCGCGATCACGTGCATCAGCGGCCCGCCCTGCATGCCCGGGAACACCGCCGAATTAAGCTTCTTGGCGATCGTCTCGTCGTCGGAGAGGATGACGCCGCCACGCGGGCCGCGCAACGTCTTGTGCGTGGTCGTGGTGACGACATGCGCGTGCGGGAATGGCGAGGGGTGCGCGCCGCCCGCGACGAGGCCTGCGAAGTGCGCCATGTCCACCATCAGCAACGCGCCGACCTCGTCGCAGATCTCGCGGAAGCGGCGGAAATCGATGATGCGCGGATAGGCCGAGCCGCCGGCGATGATGAGCTTCGGTTTGTGCTCCTTCGCCAACCGCTCGACTTCGTCCATGTCGATGCGGTGGTCGTCGCGGCGCACGCCGTAGGGCACCGGCTTGAACCATTTGCCCGACATGTTGACCGGCGACCCGTGGGTGAGATGCCCGCCGGCGGCGAGATTGAGCCCCATGAAGGTGTCGCCGGGCTGCATGAGTGCAAAGAAGACCTCGGCATTGGCGGATGCGCCCGAGTGCGGCTGCACATTGGCGAATTTGCAGCCGAATAATCGGGTGACCCGGTCAATCGCCAGCCGTTCGGCAATGTCGACAAACTGGCAGCCGCCGTAATAGCGCTTGCCGGGCAGCCCTTCGGCATACTTGTTGGTCAGCACCGAGCCTTGCGCTTCCAGCACCGCGCGCGAAACGATGTTCTCCGACGCGATAAGCTCGATTTCGTCACGTTGGCGGCCGAATTCTAGGTGGATTGCCTCGGCGACCTCCGGATCGGAGTCGCGCAAGGTCGCGGTGAACAGGTTGTCCGCTTCGCCCGCGGGCGCGTGCTTGGATGTCGCCGACATCAAGGCTCTCCTGGCGCCCGACGGAAGCGAGCGGCGCCGAACGACTGAAAAGTCCGGGGTTAAAGTCCGCAAATAGCATATCGGCCGCCGCCCGCCAAGCACTGGCATGTGGACAGCGGTCGGACCGCAATATCTGGGGTGCCGCAGGGCAAAAAACAAAGCCCCGGCCGCAAGGGCCGGGGCAAGTTATCCCACCGCGTTTGGACTTAGAGGCGATAAAGAATCTGGTCGGTCCAGAAGCGCTCGAGCCGATGCAGCGACTTGTTCAGGGTCGCAAACTCGTCGGAGTTGATGCCGCCAACCTGCTCCACCGTACGCACATGCTTCTGGTAGAGCGTCTCGACGATGTCGCGCACCTCGTTGCCCTTCTCGGTGAGCTTGATGCGCACCGAGCGCCGATCGACGCGCGAACGCTGGTGGTCGAGGAAACCCATCTCCACCAGCTTCTTGAGATTGTAGGAGACGTTGGAGCCGAGATAATAGCCGCGCGTGCGCAACTCGCCCGCGGTCAGTTCCTTGTCGCCGATATTGTACAGCAGCAACGCCTGCACCGAATTAATATCGGCGCGGCCGCGCCGATCAAATTCGTCCTTGATGACGTCGAGCAGGCGGCGGTGCAGCCGCTCGACCAAGGTCAAGGCCTCGAGATATAGCGGCCGAATGTTGTCGAAGCGCACATCGCGCTCGCCTTCGACCGTCTTGGCAACGGCTTTCATGTCCAACGCCCCTTTTGTCGCGTCTTATTATCTTTTGCTCGACCGGTCGCGGGGCCCTGTCATCCCCTCTCCGGACATCGCACCCTAAAAGGGCCAGTCTAAAAACGGCTTAAATAACACCATAAAGATTAGGTTTATTTGCAAGGGTGAATCTTGTGTTGACCGCACAATTAGACTTTCCCGATCAACGCTTCATTCACCGTAGATCAGCAAGCTAACCGCGGACAAAACGGATGATACCAGAGAAATCCTTACTCGCCTCGCCGCTCTCGACGTATTGCGAATAAATCCTCGCTGCGTCGGCGCCGAGGGACGTTTTCGCACCGGAGGCCTTAGCGGCGTCCTGCGACAACTTCAGATCCTTGAGCATCATCGCGGCAGTAAAGCCCGCCTGATAATCGCGGTTGGCGGGCGAGGTCGGCACCGGGCCTGGTACCGGGCAATATGTCGTCATGGCCCAGCACTGGCCGGACGACTTCGATGCGATGTCGAACAGCTTCTGGTGCTCGAGCCCGAGTTTCTCCGCCAGCACGAAAGCCTCCGACACCGCGATCATGGAAATGCCGAGGATCATGTTGTTGCAGATCTTCGCCGCCTGGCCGTTACCGGCACCGCCGGCATGAACGATGGTCTTGCCCATTTTCTCCAGGATCAACTCGGCGCGGGTAAACGCTTGCGCCGGGCCGCCAACCATGAAGGTGAGCGTGCCGGCGCTCGCGCCGCCGACGCCGCCCGACACCGGTGCGTCGAGCATCAACAATCCCCGCGCCTCTGCCGCCTTGGCGACAACGCGCGAAGTCTCGACGTCTATGGTCGAGCAGTCGATCAGCAGCGTGCCTTCATTGGCGCTCTCGACGATGCCGCCAGCGCCGAGATAGGTCGTGCGCACCTCCTTGCCGGACGGCAGCATGGTGATGACGACGTCGGCGCGACCGGCGGCGACGCCGGCCATATCCACGACCGCCCCGCCTGCGGCCTTCAACTTTGCCACCGCCGCGGGATTGACGTCGACACCCTCGACCTGGTGGCCGGCCTTGATCAGGTTTTGCGCCATCGGCAGACCCATATTGCCGAGGCCGATGAAACCAATCCGCGCCATTACTTCCTCCTGGTTTATTTCACTTTCTTCATGGCTGCTGTTCCTGCGCCGATTTCAACGCCAGCCAGAGATAGACCGCAAGCAGGGTCGCTTCGACGACGCCGGTCAGCAGGCCGCCGTCGAACACCTGCGGAAAGAATATTTCGACCGCCAGCATCGACGCTATCGACGTCAACCAGATCACCGCGCCCCAGGCTGCGGCAAGCCACAAGCCGACCGCCGCTACCAGATCGATAACCGCAAAGAACACCGTCGCCGTCTGCCAGGCGATCGAATGCAGGACGAAGGCGTCCGAATCGGCAACGCCGATACCGGTGATGCGCGACCAGTGATAAAGCCCCTTGAGGACGGACACGGCGGCCATCACGCGCAAAAACGCCACCAACCGCTGCGTCCATATCCCGACAGCGCGATCGGCCTCGTGCTCGCGTACCGGCTCGAGCCCTCGCATCTCATCGCTAAGGTTTGGATCGCTCATGGCAGGTCGAGTTCCTTGTCCGCCAGCGGCGCGAAATGCCGCTCAACTTCGGCGGCGCTGACCTCGGAGAGGCTCGCCGGCAGCCAATGCGGCGCGTTGTCTTTGTCGACGATCACGGCACGCACGCCCTCGTAAAAATCATGCCCCTCGATCACACGCGACACTATGCGGAACTCGGTGCGCATGCACGTCGCGAAGTCCATGGATGCGCCACGCCGCACTTGCGCCAAAGCAAGCTTCAGACTGAGCGGAGATTTCGTGCGTATTGTGTAAGCGGTCTTGCCGGCCCATTCAGCATCGCCGCGGCCAAAGGCCGCTTCGTGGTCGAGCGCGGCCAAAATGTCCTCCACACGGTCGCCCGCAAACAGGCGATTGATCGAGGTTCGACGCGTCATAATTGGACCCTCGTCGACAGACTCGGCAAAGGCCGCAAGCAGGGCGTCGACCGACACGGTTCCGCTGAGGCCTTCGAGCAGCGCCGGAAAGCGTGCCGAAGGGATTCGGTGCGTGATGATCCCGGCGGCGAGCGCATCGCCGACTCCAAATCGCTCTCCGGTCAGCGCACAATAGGCGCCGGTTTCGCCCGGCATACGCGGCAGAAACCAGGTCGCCCCGACATCGGGAAAAAAGCCGATGCCGACCTCCGGCATGGCGAAGGAAAAGCGATCGCCGGCAACGCGATGCGAGCCGTGCACGGAGATGCCGACCCCGCCGCCCATGGCGATGCCGTCGATCAGCGACACGTAAGGCTTGCGGAAGCTCTTGATCGCGGCATTGAGCGGGTATTCGTCGCGCCAGAACTGAAGCGCCTCGTCATAGCGGCCGGCCTTGCCGAGTTCGGTCAAGGCGCGGATATCGCCGCCGGCGGAAAAGGCACGGTCGCCCGCCGCCGTCAGGACGACCCGGGCGATGCCCTCATCGTGCGCCCAGGCCTCGAGCTGTGCCCGCAAGCGCAGCACCATATCGTGCGTGACGGCGTTGAGGGCTTTTGGCCGGTTCAGCGTCACCACGCCGGCCGCACTGCGCCGATCAAACAAAATGTCGGATGCGCTCACGCGATACTCAATTCAGCGCCCAAAGATCTGCAGCGACCGCGAACAAGCCGAGTGCGCTGCGGCCGAGATGCAGCCGTCCCCACTGCAGCAGGAATTCGCGGGTCTGTTCGCCCGCCGCCGCGGGCTCCGTCGCATTCAAGGCATCGTTGGTCGGCTTGATGATGAACATCGTGTAGGGCCACGGCGCCAGGATCAGAGCCGCGCCGACGAGCCATCGCCAGTCATAGGTCAGGAGAAAGGCGATCAGGGCCAGCAGGCCGGACACCGCGGCAAGCGTCGCCTGCATCATGGCGCCGCGCGCATAACTCGGCTGCCATTGCGTCAGCAGCGCCCTGGTGTCGAGCTTGAGCCGCGCCGGCTGCTCGGCAAAGCTCACGTAAACCGCCGCTCCGGTGAAAATCGAAGCCGTCGCCAAGGCAAGATCGCCGCTCCACATTGGCCGCCTCCCTGCAATTGCTTACGACGGCCGCGCCGCCGGCCACGCGCCGGCTCGTTCCAGCCGCGCCATGGCCTGATCGGTAAATTCCGCGCGCGGAGTGTCGCCACCAATGACGAACATCAGGATCGACTCCTGGTTGGGATCGCCCTTGGTCACGTTCTCGAAGCGGCGGATCATGCCGGGCGGAAACGACACCACATCGAGCGGCCCGAGATCGACATACTCGACGTTGCCCTTTTCGTCCTCCCAGCTGGCGCGCCAGGTTCCGGTCATCGGAATGAAGGTCTCGTTGGTATCGTGGTTGTGCATCTCCGGGCCGTGGCCTGGCTTGGCCTTGCAGTAGCCGAGATTGAAGCCCTCGCGGATCTTGATCGCAGCCATCTCGGCCGCTTGCGCCCCGACCGGCGAGGTGACGCCGCCCTCGCCGATGTCGTCCGGCGGCTGGAAGCCGATGACGTTGAACAGCGTGCGCTCGCAGCCGGACATCTTGCTATCCGGCAATCCACCGTCGAAGCCCTTGAGATCCTTGAAGCGGGCAATGCGTCTCATCATTGCTTCGCGCGAGAGGTAAATCCGCGGCAGTTGTTCCATCGTAGCCCTCCCTTTAGTTGCTGAGCATAGCGCGGCTGATGATCAGCCGCATGATCTCATTGGTGCCTTCGAGGATCTGGTGGACGCGCACGTCGCGCAGGACGCGCTCAATCGGATGATCGCGCAAGTAGCCGTAGCCGCCGTGAAGCTGCAAGCACCCATTGACCACCTCGAAGCCGGTATCGGTCGTCAGGCGCTTGGCCTCCGCAGCAAGCCGCGTCGCCGCCGGTTCGCCATCGCCGACCGCAACCGCCGCCCTATGCAGCAGAAGACGCGCGGCATCGAGTTCGGTCGCGTAGTCGGCAATTCGAAATTGCAGCGCCTGGAAATCGGCGAGCCGCGAACCGAATTGTTTGCGCTCCTTCATATACTCGACGGTGCGGTCGAGACAGAATTGTGCGCCGCCGATCGAGCAGGCGCCGATATTGAGCCGGCCACCGTCAAGCCCAGCCATGGCGATGCGGAAGCCGTCGCCCTCTGCACCGATGCGATTGCCGACTGGCACGCGGCAATTCTCGAACGTCACCATCGCCGTCGGCTGCGTCTTCCAGCCAAGCTTCTTCTCCCGCGCGCCGAACGAGAGGCCCTTGGTGCCTTTCTCCACGACGATGGCGGAAATACCGCGGGGGCCGCCCTCGCCGGTGCGCGCCATGACCACGTAAATGTCGGAGACGCCGGCGCCCGAGATGAAGGCCTTGGTGCCGTCGAGCACATAATGCTCGCCCTCACGGCGCGCGAGCGTCGTCAGGCTCGCTGCGTCCGAGCCCGAGCCTGGCTCGGTGAGGCAGTAGCTGGCGAAATGTTCCATGCTGCACAACTTGGGCAGAAATTTTTTGCGCGTCGCTTCGCTGCCGAAGACATCGATCATCCACGCCGCCATGTTATGGATCGAGATGTAGGCGGCGGTTGACGTGCACCCTTGCGCCAATTCCTCGAAGATCAGCGCCGCGTCAAGCCGAGCAAGTGCCGAGCCACCAACGTCTTCCTTTACATAAATGCCGCCAAAGCCAAGCGCCGCCGCCGCACGCAAGGCCCCCACCGGGAAGGTCTCATGCTCGTCCCAGTCGCGCGCATGCGGCGCCATTTCATCGCGTGCAAATTGCCGCGCGGTCGCCTGAAAGGCGCGTTGTTCTGGGGAAAGGCTGAAATCCACGGTGGCTCCGGCGTTAACATGGACGATTATGGACGCCGCTTTGCGCGAGGCAAATAGCTCCAGACCCAATGCGTCTTGGAGGCGGGTTGAAACAGCTTGCACATACCGGGTGGCAGGTCCGCCCAGGACCGGCTAAAAAGACCCCTAAGGAGCCCTCATGGCCATCAAATTCGGCCGTCCATTGCAGCACAAGATCGGCTTTGTCCCGGCCGAGGCGGAAGCAAGCGAGATTGCACGCAATCCGCTCGACCTGACTGTGCGCATGCGCCGCAACCGCCGGAGCGAGTGGGCGCGGCGCCTGGTGCGCGAAGCAGCGCTGAGCACGGACGACCTGATCTGGCCGCTGTTCGTCACGGACGGGCAGAACGCGCGGCAGCCGGTGCCGTCGATGCCCGGCGTCGAACGGCTCTCGGTTGACCAGGCGGTGCGCGAGGCCGTACGCGCCGCTGAACTCACTATCCCCTGCATCGCGCTCTTTCCCTATATCGATCCGGCGTTACGCGACGAACAGGGCAGCGAAGCGCTGAATCCCGACAATCTGGTCTGCCGCGCCATCCGCGCCATCAAGAAGGAAGTGCCCGAGGTCGGCATCCTCTGCGATGTGGCGCTTGATCCCTTTACCAGCCACGGCCATGACGGACTGCTGCGCGATGGCGTCATTCTCAACGACGAAACTGTCGCCGTGCTGGTCAGGCAGGCGCTGGTGCAGGCGGAAGCCGGCTGTGACATCATCGCGCCCTCCGACATGATGGATGGACGCGTGGCGGCGATCCGCAAAGGCGCTCGACCGCGAGAATTTCACCGACGTTTCGATCATGTCATATGCAGCGAAATACGCCTCCGCCTTTTACGGCCCATTCCGCGACGCAATCGGTTCGGCAAAGACGCTCATCGGCGACAAGCGCACCTATCAGATGGACCCCGGCAATACCGACGAGGCGCTGCGGGAAGTAGCACTCGACATCGAGGAAGGCGCCGACATGATCATGGTCAAGCCCGGCTTGCCCTATCTCGACATCGTCGCGCGCGTGAAAGAGACATTCGGCATGCCGACCTTTGCCTATCAAGTATCGGGCGAATACGCGATGATCCAAGCGGCGGCGCAAAACGGTTGGCTCGACGGTGAACGCGCAATGCTCGAAAGCCTCATCGCCTTCAAGCGCGCGGGCGCCGACGGCGTGCTCACGTATTTCGCGCCACGCGTGGCGGAAAAACTCAAACAAACCTGATCTCTTCCCTCCTTCAAGTGTTCAAACAGTCGCATGGGTGAATTTGCAATCGGCCAGGGCGTGTCGCGCTTCGAGGACCCGCGTCTGGTGCGCGGCGCCGGACACTATACCGACGACGTCCAGCTTCCCGGCATGGCCCACGGCGTCGTGCTGCGGGCGGCGCACGCGCACGCCAAGATCAACGCCATAGACACTAGAGCGGCGAAAGCCGCGCCCGGTGTTCTGACCATCATCACCGCCGCCGATTGGAAAGCGGCGGGATTCGGCGACCTGCCCTCGCACGCTGGTCTCAAACGGCCGGGCGGCGGCCCGATGTACAAACCGCGCTACACGGTGCTTGCCGAAGATCGCGTGCGCTGGGTTGGTGACTGCGTCGCATTCGTTGTCGCGGATACCCTGGCGCAGGCGCAGGACGCAGCCGAACTGATTCAGGTCGACTACGAGGAGCTTCCGGCGGTCGTCTCTACCGCCGAAGCAGCGGCACCCGGCAGCGCCCGAGTCTATGAGGACTGCCCGGACAATATCTCATTCATGGAGCCGATCGGCGACAAGGCCGCTTGCGAGGCGGGCTTTGCCAAGGCCGCACGCGTCGTCAAACACAGGTTCATCGTCAACCGCATAACCGCGGTCACGATGGAGCCCCGCGGCACCGTCGCCCGCTTCGATCGCGGCGATAACCGCTATGTCGTCCATGGCGCGACACAAAGGCCGCACGGGTTCCGCGCCGAACTCGCGCAAATTTTGAAGGTCCACGAGACAGAGGTCCACATCATTACAGGTGACACCGGCGGCTCGTTCGGCATGAAGACCCCGGTGTTCAACGAAATTCCGCTTGCCTGCTACGCCGCCAAGCTTACCGGACGGCCGGTGAAATGGATCAGCACGCGCACCGAGGCTTTCCTGAGCGACGCGCAAGGCCGCGACAACGTCACCGAGGCGGAACTGGCCTTGACAAAGAAGGCCATTTCCTCGCCATGCGGGTCAAAACCACCGCTGCGATCGGCGCTTACCTGCAAAACAACATGCCAGCGTTTTTCCTCAATGCCGGTACGCTCGCCGGCACCTATCGGACACCTGCCATTTATGTCGAGGCAACCGGCGTCTTCACCAATACCAATCCGGTGCGGCCCTATCGCGGCAATGGACGGCCGGAGGCTGCCTTTGTCATGGAGCGCATGGTCGAATTGGCCGCGCGAGAATTAAACATCGACAGCGCCGAGCTGCGTCGCCGCAATTACGTCAAGCCATCGGAGATGCCGTTCAAGACCGGGCTCACATTCACCTATGACTGCGGCGAGTTCGAAAAGAACATGGACCTTGCGATGGACCTTGCCGATTTCAAGGGCTTCGACAAGCGCCGCAAGGAAGCGCGCAAGCGCGGGAAGCTCCTCGGGCGTGGCCTCTCCAATACCATCGAGCGCGCGGCCGCCCCCGGAACCGAGGGCGCCGAAGTGCGCTTCGACAAATCAGGCGGCGTCACCCTATTTGCCGGCTCCAACAGTCAGGGCCAGGGCCACGAGACCGTGTTCAAGCAGATCGTTGCCGACCGCCTCGGCATCCACCCAGACGATATCCGTTACGTCCAGGGCGACACCGACCAGGTGTTCTACGGCGAGGGCACCGGCGGTTCACGTTCGGCTACCATGGGCGGCTCGGCCTTCGCCAAGGCCACAGACAAGGTGATCGAGAAAGCGACCGCGATTGCCGCGCACGCGCTCAAGGTCGAGCCCGCCGATGTCAAGTTTTCGGACGGCGTTTTTTCCTCGCCGAAAACCAACCGCACCATGTCCATCAAGGAGGTCGCGTCCGATGCCCAGGTGCCGGCAAAAATTCCGCCGACCATGGAGCCGGGGCTTGCCGCTACCGCCGTGCACAAGACGCCGGTGAACAATTATCCCAATGGCTGCCACATCTGCGAAGTCGAAATCGACATGGAAACCGGTGAAGCGGCGGTCGTGCGCTACAATGTGGTCGACGACGTGGGCACGGTGCTCAATCCGATGCTGCTGCACGGACAGATCCACGGTGGCGTCGCGCAGGGCGTCGGCCAGGTGCTCATGGAGGACATCCATTTCGACGCCAGCGGACAACTGGTCACAGCATCGTTCATGGATTACGCCATGCCGCGCGCGCACAACCTGAGCGCCATCCACGTGGAAGCCAACCCGGTGCCGACCAAGACCAACCCGCTCGGCACCAAGGGCGCCGGTGAAGCCGGCTGCGTCGGCGCCATGCCGGCGGTCGTCAATGCGGTGGTCGACGCCTTGAAGGAATTCGGCATCACCCACATCGAGATGCCGGCGACCTCCGAGCGCATCTGGCGGGCGATGCAAAATTCGCGTTAGTCGATCGCGGCGCCGGTTTGAATTCTCTCCGGCGCGAAATCGTCGGCCGTCAACGCGGCAATGATTTCCTCGGCGTGAGCGGCGTCGCGCGTCTCGATGGTGACGTCGAGCTTGGCGCCTTTGGCCGGCACGTCGAGGAACAGCCGGCGATGGCCGACCTCCAGGATATTGGCGCCGAGTTCGCCGAGGCGTGTGGCAATCTGCCCGAGCACGCCCGGGCGGTCCGTCGTGGTCAGGCGAAACGACACGATATGGCTCTCGCGCTCGAGCTCCCGAACCATGACGGAGGCCAGAATGCGCGGGTCGATATTGCCGCCGGACAGGACAAGCCCGACCTTTTTGCCGCGAAAGCGCTCAGGCTTTGCCAGCATTGCCGCAAGGCTTGCGGCGCCTGCTCCTTCCGCCATCGCCTTTTGCAGTGTGAGGAACGCGTTGACAGCCCGCTCCAACAGCACCTCGTCGACCAGAATGATTTCGGCGACCAATTCGCGCACCACCGGCAGCGTCAAGCGGCCAGCGTGTTTGACCGCAATGCCTTCGGCGAGCGTCGGTCCACCGGGCACATGATTGCGGCCATTGAGTGCATTCCACATCGACGGGTAAAGCGCGGATTCGGTGCCGACAATCTCGATGCCGGGCTTTATCGCACGCGCGGCAATCGAATTGCCGGCGATCAGGCCGCCGCCGCCGATCGGGAGAACGATGATATCGAGATCGCCGACTTCCTCGAGCATCTCCGGCGCCACCGTGCCCTGCCCGGCGATGATGCGCTCGTCGTCGAAGGGGTGCACCTGCGTCATTCCGCGCTCGGCGAGGATTTCTTCGCAGCGCGACTGCGCATCCGCGACGCTCTCGCCGTGCAACACCACCTCGGCCCCATGCGACCGCGTCGCTGCGACTTTCACGAACGGCGTCGTCACCGGCATGACGATGGTTGCCGGAATGCCGAGACGCGCGGCGTGATAGGCGACCGCCTGCGCGTGGTTGCCCGCCGACATCGCGATCACGCCGCGACGGCGCTCGTTATCCGACAGCGACGCCAGCTTGACCAGCGCGCCCCGGTCCTTGAACGAATTCGTGACCTGGAGATTTTCGTATTTGACGTAGACCTGCGCCCCGGTCAGTGCCGACAGTTTGGGTGCCGGCAGCATCGGCGTGCGCAAGACCGCGCCGGCGATAACGCGGCGGGCAGCTTCGATGTCGGCAAAACTGACGGACACGCTTTATCTCCGGGCGCCGCCGCACCATGCCGCAACTGCCGCCCGCGTTCCAGCCGCAATGAAAACATCTTGAACCGGATGGCTTTTCCCCAAGTTTGGTTTGCTATCGCATGCCTGCCGACAAGGCGATCCTGTTATGCGATAATGGCGCCATGGCGATCGACATCAAGCCGCATGCCTATGATCCGGCGACCAGCCCGGAATTGTTCGAGGGCGTTCTGCCGCGCCGCGTGGTCGCCTTTGTCATCGATTTCATCGTGATTGCCGCACCTGTGGTGCTCGCGGCGATGCTTGTTTTCGCCTTCGGCGTGGTGACCCTGGGATTGGGCTGGGCGCTCTACTGGCTGTTGCCGCCGGGCGCGGTGATATGGGCCGTCGTCTATTTCGGCGTGACTTTGGGCGGCCCGAACTCGGCGACCATCGGCATGCGCGTCATGGATCTGGAGATGCGGACCTGGTATGGCGCGCCGGCTTATTTCGTCCTCGGCGCGGTGCATTCAATCGTGTTCTGGGTATCGATTTCCACGCTGTCGCCGTTAATCCTGCTGGTGTGTTTTTTCAACGAGCGCAGGCGTTTGTTGCATGATGTTCTGCTCGGCACCGTTATCATCAATAGTCCGGCGCGGGCTGCGGCGTTGCGGGCCGCCGTGACCGGATCGTGATGGACTTTGACGAATGCAAAAAGGCGGGCGATGTTAGCCGATCGATTGAGGGATTCTTGTTCGGTGAGATGACCTATTGACCCAGCACTCGCGCGATACACCCCAATTTTACCTTACGGCGCCCTCGCCCTGCCCCTATCTGGCTGGCCAGGAGGAGCGCAAGGTATTCACGCATCTCGTGGGCGAGCGCGCCGGGGAATTAAACGACCTGCTGACCCATGGCGGCTTTCGCCGCAGCCAATCCATCGCCTATCGGCCGGCCTGCGAAACATGCCGCGCCTGCGTCTCGGTGCGCGTTGTGGCGGCCGATTTTGTTCCCTCGCGCAGCATGCGCCGCATTGCCGAGCGCAACGCCGACGTGATTGGTGAGATGCGCAGCGCCGATCCGAGCTCTGAACAGTATTCGGTATTTCGGGCCTATCTCGATACCCGCCACCGCGACGGCGGCATGGCCGACATGACCGTGCTCGACTACGCCATGATGGTCGAAGACAGTCACGTCGACACCCGCCTAATCGAGTACCGCACTCGCGGCCCCGATAGCGGCATCAACGGCCGCGGCAGCGGCCAACTGCTCGCCGTCGCCCTCACCGACGTGCTTAGCGACGGGCTTTCGATGGTCTATTCGTTCTTCGATCCCGACGCCGGTATGCGTTCGCTGGGCACGCTGATGATCCTCGACCATATCGACCGCGCCAAAGCCATGGGCCTTGCCTATGTCTATCTCGGCTACTGGGTGCCCGGTTCGCGCAAAATGGATTACAAGGGTCGTTTCCTGCCGCAAGAGCGGCTAACGCCTTCGGGCTGGACGCGGGTTGAGACCTAGCTGCCAACGCGCCGGCGGCGTCAACTGGTGCCGGCAATTGTATCGAACAGCAGCTTGATATTGAGCGCGAGGATAATAGCGGCGACGATCCAGGACAGGATCGCGACCGGCCGCGAAATTGCGAGATTACCCATTTTCTTGCGGTCGGAGACGAACTGCACGAGTGGAATCACGGCAAAGGGAAGCTGCATCGACAGCACGACCTGGCTGAAGATCAATAACTGGCCGGTGCCGCGTTCGCCGTAAAGCGCCGTTACCACCACCACCGGCACGATCGCGATCCCCCGCGTCAACAACCGCCGCATCCAGTGCGGCAAACGTATGCGCAGAAAGCCTTCCATCACGATTTGTCCGGCGAGCGTCGCGGTCACCGTCGAATTAAAGCCGGAGGCCAATAGCGCCACTGCAAACAGCACCGAGGCGACGCCGACGCCGAGCAGCGGCGAGAGCAACGCATAGGCCTGCTCGATCTCGGCGACGTCGGTCTTGCCATTGGCGTGAAACACGGCGGCGGCGACGATCAGGATGGCGGCGTTCACGAACAAGGCCAGCATCAGTGCAATGGTGCTGTCGGCAGTCGCCCAGCGCACGGCATTGCGGCGGCCGGTCTCATCCCGCTCATAGCGGCGGGTCTGCACGATCGAGGAGTGGAGATAAAGATTATGCGGCATCACGGTTGCGCCGATGATGCCGATGGCGATGTAGAGCATCTCCGGATTGGTGACGACTTCCGGCGAAGGCAGGAAGCCACCGAGCACCGCCGCGACCGGCGGAGCGGCCAGCAATATCTGGACCAGGAAGCAGCCGGCGATCACAACCAGCAGCGCGACGACGAAGGCTTCCAGGAAACGGAAGCCCCTGTTCATCAGCATCAGCAGCAGGAAGGCATCAGCCGCCGTAATCAACGCGCCAAAAATCAAGGGAATGCCGAACAAAAGCTTGAGCGCGATCGCCGTGCCGATCACCTCGGCGAGATCACAGGCGATGATCGCCAATTCGCAGGCAACCCACAGCAAAATCCCCACCGGCCGCGGATAGGCGTCGCGGCAGGCCTGCGCGAGGTCGCGGCCGCTGGCGATGCCGAGCCGGGCCGCCAGTGCTTGCAGCAAGATGGCCATCACGTTGGACAGCATGATGACCGAGAGCAGCGTGTAGCCGAACTTCGATCCACCGGCGATGTCGGTCGCCCAGTTGCCCGGATCCATATAACCGACCGAGACCATGTAACCTGGCCCCGAGAAGGCCAGCAGCCGCCGCAGCCAGAAGCCGGCTTTCGGTACCGTGATCGACGCGTATACCTCGGAGAGACTTGGCTCGCTGCCGTCAGTTGTGCGGGCAAACCGCCAACCCGATGAGCGCCTGTCCGGCCCGTCCACGGGGCCCTTGGCCAGTTCTGTCGGGGCGCTCATTGCGAATTTCTACCTCTAAATTCGGCAATAAATCATGTGCTTATGCCGCTAATATGGTCTAGTTGCGAATCATTTGCAATTGCAATTCTCGGGAACTTACCGAGTTCCATTCGGTTGTTGCTCGCTGACACAATCGACCTCGGGGAAATCCAGCCATTTTGAAGACCGAAAAACGTGCCCGCGGGCCCATTCCGACCTCGGCCGGCGTCAACGCCTTCGCGGCAGGACTGGCTCTGCTGGCCGCGACGACGACGTCTGCGCTCGCCGCCGATACGCCGCAGAAAGGCCCCTCCGAACTTATTTTCGTCGCCCAGATCGCGGTGTTGCTCCTGGTCGGCCGCTTGCTCGGCGAAGCCATGCTGCGGCTAAAGCAGCCGGCGGTGATGGGACAGTTGATTGCCGGCCTGATGCTGGGGCCCTCTCTGCTTGGCGCGCTGTTTCCGGATTTCCAACACACCCTGTTCCCTGCCGCCAAAGAACAGAAGGCGATGCTCGATGCCTTGTCGCAGTTCGGTATCCTTATGCTGCTGCTGCTGACGGGTATGGAAACCGACCTCAAGCTGGTGCGGCAAACCGGGCGCGCGGCGATTTCCGCATCGCTTTCCGGCATCATCGTGCCTTTCGCCTGCGGCGTGGCCCTCGGCGAACTCCTCCCCGATTCCATGCTGCCCGATCCAGGCAAGCGGCTGATCACGTCGCTGTTCCTCGGCACCGCGCTGTCGATTGCCTCGGTCAAGATTGTCGCGACCATCATTCGCGAAATGAATTTCATGCGCCGCACCGTCGGTCAGGTCATCCTCGCATCCGCAATCATCGACGACACCGTGGGCTGGATGATTACTGCGGTGATCTTTAGCCTGGCGCTGCAAGGCCATGTCGACGCGTTCAGCCTCGCCAAGAGCGTCCTCGGCACCGTCGCGTTCATGGGATTGAGCCTGACCATCGGACGCCGCCTCGTTTTCTTTGTCATTCGCTGGGTCAACGACACTTTCGTCAGCGACTTTGCGGTGATCACCGCGATCCTGCTGATCATGTGCGCGATGGCCATTACCACCGATCTTATCGGCGTTCACACCGTCCTCGGCGCTTTCGTTGCCGGCATTTTGATCGGTGAGTCACCGATCCTCACCCGGCATATCGACGAGCAACTGCGCGGGTTGATCATTGCATTCTTCATGCCGGTGTTTTTCGGAACGGCCGGCCTGAGCGCCGACCTCACCATCCTGAAGGATCCGTACTTGCTGCTGCTCACGCTGGGGCTGATCGTGATCGCCAGCATCGGCAAATTCGGCGGCGCTTTCGCCGGTGGTAAATTAGGTGGTCTCACGTTCCGCGAGTCGCTGGCTCTCGGAACCGGTATGAACGCGCGTGGGTCGACCGAGGTCATCGTGGCCACCATCGGCCTGTCGATGGGTGCGCTCAGCCAGAACCTCTTCACCATGATCGTCGCCATGGCCGTGATCACCACGATGGCGATGCCGCCGACGCTGCGCTGGGCCTTGGCACGATTACCGATGCGCAAGGAGGAAAAGCAGCGGCTTGAACGCGAGGAGATGGAGGCGCGCGGCTTTGTGCCGAACCTCGAGCGCCTGCTGCTTGCTATCGACGACAGCGAGAACGCAAAGTTCGCCTCCCGCGTCGCTGGCCTGCTCGCCGGCACCCGGGGCATGCCGACGACCGTGCTCCATATCACCGACACCTCCAAGATCGAGGCGAAAAAGACGGACGACAAACTCGACCCGAAAGGCCGCAAGGCCAAGGCCATGACCGTCGAGACAAGAGTTGATGCAAAAAAGTCCGAGGAGAACGGCGACGACGACAAGAAAGACGGTAACGCTGAAAAGATGACCAGGGAGAAGGAGAAGGAAGGAGAAAAGCAGGCGGAAAAGGCCGGCGAGGCCGTTAAGGAAGCGGCCGAACAAACGAAGTCGAGGCAGAAAAAAGAAGAGAAGACCGATGCCGCCGTCGACGTCACGACCATCGTCCACGAGGCGCCGACCCCCGAGGTCATCGCCGAGGAGGCCGAGAAAGGCTACGATCTCATGATCATCGGGTTGGAGAAAACTGCTACGCGCGAAAAGGAATTCCACGAAAGCGTGACCGCTCTCGCTATGGGTTTTGAGGGGCCACTGGCGATTGCAGATGCGCGCGGCGACCTCTTGGCAAAGCCGAACGACAAGCTCAGCATCCTTGTCCCGGTCAACGGCACTGAATCGTCCCGTCGGGGCGCGGAAGTAGCGATCGCCATCGCGCGGGCGACCAAAGCCCTTCTCACCGTGCTCTACGTCGCTGTCGGCAACAAGCGCAGCGGGCGCCGCGGTACCGGGACCAGGCGGCAAGAAGAGGCGATTCTGAAGGACATCGTCGCCATCGCCGACGGCTACAACATGAGCATCCGCACCGCCGTTGTTTCGGAAAACGCCGCCGACAAGGCCATTTTCGGCGAGGCAAAGCGGCGCAAGAACAATCTGGTCGTCATGGGTGTAGGACGCCGTCCTGGCGACAAGCTGTTCTTCGGCGATACCGCCGCGTCCCTGCTTCAGGATGCCGACTGTTCGCTGCTGTTCATAGCCACTTGATTAGTCGTCGTCGGCTTTGGCTTCGGACGGTTTGCCGTTCGCCGGCACGCCCTGGCCGCCGAATTTGTTGCTTTTGGGAAAGCCCTTAGGTGCAATTCGCCCGGCATCGGCGCGGTTGCCGCGCCAGTCCTTCAACTCTTTCATCGGCAGGGTGAAGCTGCGGCCAGCCGCGTCGGTCCAGGCAAGCCCGTCGGCGCCCTTGAAAGTAGTGACGTCGGAAAGCCCCTTCTCCTTGTAGCGTTGCAGCCGCACACCGCGCCCGCGCGCCATTTCCGGCACCTGATCGAGCGCGAAAATCACCATCTTGCGGTTTTCGCCGATCGCCGCCATCAGTTCGCCGCCAACCACCGCAATCGCCGCTGCCTTGTCCGGCGCCCTGAGATTGAGCACCTGCTTGCCCTTACGCGTGGTGCCGAGGCACTCGTCCTCCGCCACCACAAAGCCATTGCCCATGCGACTCGCTACCAGGAATTTGCGCCCGCCTTGATAGGCGAGCGCCGTCACCACGTCGTCGCCCTGGTCGATGTCGGCAAACTGTCGCACTGGCTCGCCGTGTCCACGGCCGCCCGGAAGCTTCGACGCCTCCATGGTGTAGAATTTTCCGTTGCTGGCAAAGATCAAAATCTTCGCCGTCGTCTCGGTCGGGAAAGCCAGTTGCAACGCGTCGTCGGTCTTGAAGGCCACGCCGGACAGATCGCTGACGTGGCCGCGCAGCGCGCGGATCCACCCTTTCTCCGAGACCACGACGGTGATCGGCTCACGCACCACCATCGCCTCCTCGATCGCCGCTTCGTCGTGAGCCGGGGCAATGCCGAAAGTCGTGCGCCGCTTGCCGAGGGCAGTTTTCGGCCCGAACGTCTCGCGCACCTTCTTGATCTCGCCGGTGACGGTCTTCCACTGCTGCAGCGTCGACCCGATAAGGCCTTTAAGTTTCGTGCGCTCCTCGCGCAGTGCCTTGTCCTCGGCGCGGATCTCCATCTCCTCGAGCCGCCGCAAATTGCGCAGGCGCATGTTGAGGATGGCGTCGGCCTGCACGTCGGAGAGCTTGAACGTCTTCATCAGGACGGGCTTGGGCTCGTCCTCCTTGCGGATGATCTTGATCACTTTGTCGAGGTTTAGATAGGCGACCAGGAACCCGCCAAGCACTTCCAGCCGATGCTCGATCTCGGCCAGCCGGTGTTTCGAGCGCCGCACGAGAACGTCGCGTCGATGGTCGAGCCATTCACGCAGAACCTCGGCAAGACCAAGCACCTGCGGAATGCGGCCCTTGACCAGGACGTTCATGTTGAGCGGAATACGGCTCTCGAGATCGGTGAGCTTAAACAGAGATTCCATCATGATGTCGGCGTCGACCGAGCGCGACCGCGGCTCGATTACCAGCCGCATGTCCTCCGCCGATTCGTCGCGCACATCGGCAATCAGCGGCAGCTTCTTGTCGTTGAGCAATTCGGCAATGCGCTCGACCAGCCGTGACTTCTGCACCAGCCAGGGAATTTCCGTAATCACCACGACATAGGTACCGCGGCCGGTTTCTTCCTGCTTCCAGCGTGCCCGCACGCGGAACGAACCGCGGCCGGTCGCGTAAGCCTCGGCGATCGCTTCCGGTGGATCGACGACCACGCCGCCCGTGGGGAAATCCGGGCCTTTGACGTATTTGAGCAGCGTCCTGGTTCGCCCCTTCGGGTTGTCGATCAGAAACAGCGCGGCGTCGCATAATTCGGCGGCGTTATGTGGCGGGATAGCCGTCGCCATGCCGACGGCAATGCCTTGCGAGCCGTTGGCAAGCAGATTGGGAAACGCCGCCGGCAGCACCGCCGGCTCCTGGCTCGTGCCGTCATAACTGGGGCGGAAATCGACGGCGTCTTCGTCGATGCCGTCGAGCAGCAGGCGCGCGACGTCCGTCATACGCGCTTCGGTGTATCGCATGGCGGCGGCGCTATCGCCGTCGATATTGCCGAAATTGCCCTGCCCGTCGACCAGCGGATAGCGCTGGGCAAAATCCTGCGCCATGCGCACCAGCGCGTCGTAGATCGCGTCATTGCCGTGCGGATGGAAATTGCCCATCACGTCGCCGACCACCTTGGCCGACTTCTTGAACGCGGCGCCGGGGTCGAGCCGCAGCACGCGCATGCCATAGAGAATGCGGCGATGCACAGGTTTGAGGCCGTCGCGGGCGTCTGGCAGCGCCCGATTCATGATGGTTGACAGGGCGTAAGCGAGGTAGCGCTCCTCGAGCGCCGCCCGCAAGCCGACGTCCTCGACCTCGCCTTTTTCCGGGGGAATCACACGTTTGCTCATGGCCGATAGCTACTGCGCCCGAAAGTTATGAACAAGCGATGAACGCAGACGCCATCTAATTTTCTAAATTACTCTGCTACAACTCGAACTTAAGGCGCATGGCCGCGTTATTGCGCGGTCGGCTAGTGAGGTCGCCGGCGTCTGCGGATCGTGCCGGTCCGCGCTAAGGCTGGCGACAAAACGGAGGAAGCAGGAATGAAGACGATTGTTTTGGCGGCTCTGTTCGCACTGGGCGTTGGTTTGGCGCTCCCGGCGCCGACGTCGGCGGCGGCTATCGGCAGCGGCGTCAGCGACGCGGCAAAAGCCAGTTCGCTTGTCGAAGACGTTTACTGCCGCTCGCGGCGGGTGTGCTATCGCGGCCTTTATGGGCACGTGCATTGCAGCTGGCGGCGATATTGTTGGTAATTCAAACGCAAAAGGCGTGAGTTAAAAGCCGGCCGGGCCAAAACCGGGCCGGCTTTTTCATGCCACGCTTGCAAGTGCCCGCCCCAGCGCCGCGATGAAATACGCGCGCTCGTCGGACAGCGCCAAGCCCCGCGGCTCCAGCACGTGGCGGGACAGAAAAAATCCAGTCAGCGCGAAGCCATCGGCTACATCGCTGCCGCGCGGTACGGCGTCAGCTTCACGCAGGAACGCCGGCAGCCGCAGCAATCTATCGGCGTAAGGCTCGCCGGCGCTGCGTGACACCGCGCGGCCGGATTTCGGCGACACATGGATCAACTCCGCCGTCGCCCCGGTTGCGGCGCATTGCGCCAGATCGAGGCCGAAGCCAAGTTCGGACAGCAGCCTCAGTTCAAATCGCGCCACCTTCGGCGCGGCGATATTCGCATCGCCGAGATTATCGAGAATGTCGTCGAGCGCGACATAGAGCCCCGCATGCGGGTCGCGCTCGGGCAGCAGCCGCATCAGCGCCGCGAGATGCGTAACGCCATAGACCGCGTGCGGCGCGGCGAAAAAATGCGCCGCGCGCAAGTGCTGGCCTTCGACGCTGTAATTGCCAAGATGCTCATCGAGCCGCGCACGCCAGGTGGCGGTGACGGAATTTCCGGTCTGCAGCACCGGCTTTAGCCGCGAGCCGAAGGCGCCGCGCACCAGCCCGAGATGGCGGCCGTGCTCGCGCGTCATCAGCTCGAGAATGCCGCTCGCCTCGCCGTGCCGCTTGACCCCGAGCACAATGCCGTCGTCGGTCCATTGCATGCTTTAGGTTCTACGTTACTCTGTCGGAAATTCCAGCCCCATAGCGCGGTAACGCTCAGGGTCCTCGCCCCAACCCTCGCGTACCTTTACGAACAGGAACAGATGCACCTTGGCGTCTGCGATCGTCTCGATTTCCTTGCGCGCCGCCTCCCCGATCGCCTTGATCGACTGGCCGCCTTTGCCGATGACGATCTTGCGCTGGCTTTCACGTTCCACGTAGATCGTTTGCTCGATACGGATGTCGCCCTTGCGCAATTCTTTCCATACCTCGGTCTCCACCGTGGAGTGGTAGGGCAATTCCTGGTGCAGCCGGTCGAACAGCTTCTCCCGCGTAATTTCCGCCGCCAGTTGCCGCAGCGGCGCGTCAGACATCTGGTCCGCCGGATAAAGCCAGGGGCCGGGCGGCATTCTCCCTGCCAGCCAGGCTTTGAGATCGGCGACGCCGTCCCCGGTCAGCGCGGAAATCATGAAAGTCGCCTCGAATTTGACCTTGCCGTTGGCGGCGCTCGCCAGCGCCAGCAAAGCCTCCTTCGCTACCAGATCGACCTTGTTAAGGATCAGGGCTTTGGGGCTGCGCACCTCGGCGACCTTGTCGAGGATTGCATCGGCTTCCTCGTCTATTCCCTTTTTGGCGTCAATCAGAACGCCGACCAAGTCGGCTTCGTGCGCCCCACTCCAGGCACTCGCCACCATGGCGCGATCAAGGCGGCGGCGCGGCGTGAAAATCCCCGGCGTATCGACAAAAATCAGTTGCGACTGCCCTTGGACCGCAATGCCCCGGATCAGCGCCCGTGTCGTCTGAACTTTCCGCGAGACAATGGTGACTTTGGAGCCGACCAGCGCATTAAGCAGCGTCGATTTGCCGGCATTGGGCGCGCCAATCAGCGCGACAAAGCCGCAGCGCGTATCATTTTCTGAAAGTTTTTCTTCAGCCATCCAGCGCTTCCGCCGCCACGCCGACGCGGGTGAGCATGGCAGCGGCGGCGGCCTGCTCGGCGGCTCGCTTTGACGAACCCATGCCTTCGGCCGGCGGCCGGTCAGGCAACACCACGGCGACGCGGAACTCCGGATCGTGATGCGGGCCGGTGCGGGCGAGTTCGCGATAGGCCGGCGTCGGCAGGCCGCGCGCCTGCGCCCATTCCTGCAACATGGTCTTGGGGTCGCGCAGCGGACGCAGCGGCTTGAGCATGCGCGCCTTCCAGAAACGCTCGACCAGCGCTTCCGCCGCCTCGTAGCCGCCATCGCTGAATACCGCGCCGACCAGGCCCTCGCAGGCATCGGCCAGGATCGTGGTGCGCAGTCTGCCCCCGGCATGCGACTCGGAATTACCAAGCTTAATGACCGGACCCAAGTCCATGGCTCGGGCGACATCGGCGCAGGTTTCCTTGCGCACAAGATCAGCGAGCCGGCGCGAGAGTTCTCCTTCATTGGCCTTTGGAAAGGCGCGATAGAGCATGTCGGAAATCACCAGACCGAGCACGTGATCGCCGAGAAATTCGAGCCGCTGATAACTGGCGGCACGGTTTTGCGGGCCCCCGGCCAGCGCCGAAATGTGCGTGAGCGCACGCTCAAGCAAAGCCTTGTCGGCGAATTTATACCCGATCCGCTCCTCCAGAGCGGTTCGATCCTTCGCCTTGCGGCTCATCGGATGATCGTAAACAGTCTGTGCCAGCGCACCGCGACCGGCCAGCGCCAGAACTCCCAGGCACGCTCGCCCTCGTAAACGGAGAAAAAGATGATCTGCGCCTTGCCCACGATATTCTCCAACGGCACCATCCCGACCTGACTGAAACGGCTATCCGTTGAATTGTCGCGGTTGTCGCCCATCATGAAATAGTGGCCGGGCGGCACGGTGTAGACTTGGGTGTTGTCGGCAAAGCCGTTATCGACCAGGTCCAGCGTGTAAAAGCTGACGCCGTTCGGCAGCGTATCCTTCCAGCGCTTGACCGGCGCCGCCACAACGCCTTCCTCGTTCTCGATGTAGTCTCGTGCCCGCTCGTGCTTGACGGCCACGCCGTTGATCTGCACCACACCGTCGATCACTTGAATCTTGTCGCCGGGCAACCCGATGACGCGCTTGATGTAATCGGTGGAGGTGTCCTTGGGCAGGCGGAACACGACAACGTCGCCGCGTTCCGGCAGAAGTCCACCAGGGATGCGGCCGGAAAAGATGTCGGGCGACAGCGGCAGCGAAAAATGGCTGTAACCGTAAGAATATTTCGACACGAACAGGTAGTCGCCGACGAGCAGCGTCGCCTTCATCGAGCCGGACGGGATGTTGAAGGGTTGAAACAAAAAGGTGCGGATGACCAGCGCGATGACCAGCGCGTGAAAAATAACGCGGAAGGTTTCGCCAACGCCGCCCTCTTTCCGTTTCGCTCCGGATGACACGCTCATTTGCCTCTCGTCCCGCTGCTGGCGCTCCCGGCGCCCTTGTAGCTTCTGCCCCCATGGCGCGCAATCAAACGCGCCAAACTCATAACCACTTGGCCGACTTAGGATTCCCGCGCTCCGCCCGAATTTTCGCCAGACAAGGGAACCGCGGAGATGACCACGATGGCCTGGGCGGTTGGACCATCATCAGTCAGTGAAACGTCGATGCGGGCCGTACAGCCGCGCGGCGTGATCGACTGGAGGCGCAGAAGCGCCCCGCCGGTGAGCTTCATCGTCGGACGGCCAGAGGGCAGATTGACCACCCCCATGTCGCGCCAGAAGACACCGCGACGAAAGCCGGTACCGAGCGCCTTGGCGCAAGCCTCCTTGGCCGCAAACCGCTTGGCATAGGTCTCAACGGACTTGGCACGCCCTTCCGCCTTGGTGCGCTCAGTGTCGGTGAAAATCCGGCCAAGGAAGCGCTCGCCATGTCGCTCAATGGTCTTGCCGATGCGGCGAGCATCTATGATGTCTGAACCCAGGCCGATGATCATGTGCGCGCCTTCTTGCGCCCTCGATCCATTGCGGCGCGCATAAATCTTACAGTCTCGGCAAGCCCCTCGAATACCGCCTCGCCGACCAGAAAATGCCCTATATTGAGTTCGGCGACCTGCGGCAGGCTCGCGATCATTTCAGCGCTTGCATAGTCCAGTCCGTGACCGGCGTGCGCCTCGAGACCAAGATCTTTCGCCAGCGTTGCACCCGCGCGCAGCAACTTCCATTCCGCATCGGCTTGCGCCGCACGCTTCTCGGTGAGCGCGTCGCACCACGCGCCCGTGTGCAACTCGACGACCGACGCGCCCAGCGCCGCAGCCGCTTCGATCTGCGCCGGTTGCGCGGCAATGAACAGGGATACGCGAATGCCTGCATGTTTGAGATCGTGAACCACCGGCGCAAGTTGGGTGCGCTGCCCGGCGGCGTCGAGGCCACCTTCGGTGGTGCGCTCGCTGCGCCTTTCCGGCACTAAACAAGCCGCATGCGGCCTGGTTTTAAGCGCAATGCCAAGCATTTCTTTCGTCGCCGCCATTTCAAAATTCAGTGGCTTGTCGATCTCGGCCATGAGCCGGGCGATATCGTCATCGCGGATGTGGCGGCGGTCTTCGCGTAGATGCGCAGTGATGCCGTCGCAGCCTGCCGCAATCGCTAGCTTGGCAGCGCGAACCGGATCGGGATGACGCCCTCCGCGGGCATTACGAATGGTGGCGACATGATCGATGTTGACGCCGAGGCGCAGACGGGGAGCACTCATTGAACTAGCCGTTCACCCGCTCGACCTTGGCCACCACCGCCTTGGCGCGCAATTGCGCGATGATCGCGTTCAAATGTTTCAGGTCATAGACTTCGAGATCGATCAGCACGTCGGTGAAATCCGGCGCCCGCCGCGTCATGCGAATGTTGTCGATGTTGCCGTCATGCTCGGCGATGACCTGGGCGATTTGCGCGAGCGAACCGGGCTCATTAACGGATTGCACCGTGACGCGTGCCGGAAAACGTCGAGGTGTGGTTTCTTCCTCGTCCCAGCGCACGTCGAGCCAGCGCTCGGGCGTGTCCTCGAATTCCGATAGCGCCGGCGACTGGATCGGGTAAATGGTGATCGCCTCTCCCGGCGTAAGGATGCCGACGATGCGGTCACCGGGCACGGCCCCGCCGTCAGGCGCAAAGCGTACCGGCAGGTCACCGTTGATGCCGCGGATCGGGATCGACGGACCAGGCGCGGCGCCACCGGGAACGCGGAACTTCACCGAACTCAGTTTGCGCAATGACCACCAACTCGAATCCGACTTCGGTTTCGCCGCCATCGCCGCGGCGCGCTCTTCCTTGTAATCGGGATACATGGCGCGAGCGACGTCGCTTGCCTTCAATTCGCTGCGGCCGACAGCCGACATTACGTCTTCGATCGAGGTACGCGCCAGCCGCGGCAGTGCGCCCGACAGTTTCTCGTCCGAGTAGGCGATCTTGGCGCGCTGGAAGAGCCGTTCGACCATGCGCCGCCCGAGTCCGGCATACTGCGTGCGTACCGCCGTTCGCGTGGCGCGGCGGATCGCCGCACGCGCCTTGCCCGTGACGACAATCGATTCCCATGCCGCCGGCGGCGCGCTTTGCGTCTTTGAGGTTGTGATCTCGACCTCGTCACCATTGACGATCTCCGAGACCAGCGGCGAGATCTGACCGTTGATCTTGCAGCCGACCGCGGTGTTGCCGACATCGGTGTGCACAGCGTAGGCAAAGTCGATCGCGGTGGCTTTGCGCGGCAAAGCGATCAGCTTGCCTTTCGGCGTGAAGCAGAACACCTGGTCGTGGAATAGTTCGAGCTTCGTGTGCTCGAGGAATTCCTCCGGGTTAGAGCCTTCTGCCAGTAATTCGATGGTGCGCCGCAGCCATGCGTAGGCGCTCGATTCGCGCGAAAGCATTTCCGTCGGCGTGCCATGGCCGTCTTTATAGAGTGCGTGCGCGGCAATGCCGTATTCGGCGATCTCGTGCATCTCCTGGGTCCGGATTTGCAGCTCCACTCGTTGCTGCCCGGGGCCGATCACAGTGGTGTGGATGGAGCGGTAATCGTTGGCCTTCGGCGTCGAGATGTAGTCCTTGAAGCGACCCGGAACCACGCGCCAGGTCGTGTGCACGACGCCGACCGCGGCGTAACAATCCGCCGAGGTCTTCACGATGACTCGGAAGCCGAAAATGTCCGAGAGTTGCTCGAAGCCGACGGATTTGCGCTCCATCTTGCGCGAGATCGAATAAGCGCGCTTGCGGCGCCCTTGAACCTTGGCGGAGATGCCGCGATCGGCAAGCTTCTTGGTGAGCTGTTGTTCGATCTCCGAGATCAATTCCTTGCTTTTCTCCGCGAGTGCATCGAGTCGCTCGCTGATCGCCGCGTAAGCATTTGTGTTGATTTCACGGAACGCCAGGTCTTCAAGCTCCTCACGCATTTCCTGCATGCCCATGCGGCCGGCGAGTGGCGCGTAGATTTCCAAGGTCTCATCGGCAACACGACGGCGGGCTTCGATCGGCATGAAATGCAGCGTACGCATGTTGTGCAGCCGGTCTGCGAGCTTGATAAGCAGCACGCGCACGTCGGCGGCGATCGCCAACAGCAACTTGCGCAGGTTCTCGGCTTGCTTCGCCTCCTTGGTGACCAGATCGAGCTTTTTCAGTTTGGTGAGGCCTTCGACCAGCGTCCCGATGTCCCGCCCGAACAACGTGTCGATCTCGGCGCGGGTCGCTTCCGTGTCCTCGATGGTGTCATGCAACAGCGCGGCGGCTATGGTCGCGTCGTCGAGCTTAAGGTCGGTGAGGATCGCCGCCACCTCAATCGGGTGCGAAAAGTAAGGATCGCCGGAGGCACGGCGCTGCTCGCCATGCGCCTTCATGGCGTAGACATAAGCGCGGTTGAGCAGCGCTTCGTTGGTGTTGGGGTTATAGCGGCGCACCCGTTCGACCAGGTCGTATTGCCGCATCATCGTCGGCGGTTTGCGAAGGTCGGTGGGTTTCTCAATCACAGGCTCGGGAACAGCAAGGTTTCCCGGTAGCGGCGCCCTGGTCGGCGACTGCTTCTGCATGCGCGGAAGATTGGACCGTAAACGTGGCATCAATCGGCCTCGCGGCCGCCAACCGGCCGTCCGACGCCAAGATACCACGTCGATTCGTTATCGTCGTTAAGGGTTTCTCGATGTGGTTGGCGGTGCCTAAAAGGATCGGCCCGGCTTTTCTGGCCGGGCCGATCAACGTCCATTCAAAACCGGCCGAGAACCACGACCTATTCGGCGTCGTCTTCCGGCTGCTCTTCGGGCGGGGCGAGGCCTTCCAGGCCCTTGAGAAGCTCTTCTTCGGTCATTCGGTCGGCGGTAGCCTCTGTATCGTCGGAATCGGCGCTGGCGCCCGCCCCGGCACCGATCAGCGGCACCTCGGGCTCAGGCTCGTCGACCTCAACGTATTTCTGCAAGGTGTGGATAAGGTCTTCCTTGAGGTCGCCCGGCGAGACCGTGGTATCGGCGATCTCGCGCAACGCCACCACCGGATTCTTATCGTTATCGCGCTCGACCGTGATCTGCGAACCGGATGAGATCATGCGTGCCCGATGGCTTGCCAGCAGCACGAGGTCGAAACGATTTTCAACTTTGTCGATGCAATCTTCTACGGTGACACGGGCCATCGGCTCGTCACTCCTTTGCCGCAAACTTGTCCTGTGATTTACCCGCTACGTATCCCCGCGGGCCGGAAAATTCAAGCATTTTTGTCTTGGATTGGGCAAAACCCTCTGTTAGGCAAAAGCCTCTAGATCCGCGGCCAGACCCCCGAATTGATATTATCGGAACCGGTCGACCCCGCGCGGGTGCCACGATTTGAACGAAGGTGCCTTTTAGCTTCGCCGTTTGATGCCGGGTCAATACCGGGTTTTCCATGCCGGTAGTGGGATCGGAACCAGACTTTCCATCACCTGAAACGCGATAAGAGACAGACAATGACCGTGCCCGGAGAGAAGATCGCTCTGTTTATTGATGGTGCCAATCTTTACGCGACCGCAAAATCGTTAGGGTTCGACATCGACTACAAGAAGCTGCTGCGTGAATTTCAGTCGCGCGGTTATCTCCTGCGCGCCTTCTATTACACCGCGGTGATCGAGGATCAGGAATATTCCTCCATTCGTCCGCTCATCGACTGGCTCGACTACAACGGCTATTCGGTCGTCACCAAGGCGACCAAGGAATTCGTCGACCAGACCGGGCGGCGCAAGATCAAGGGCAACATGGACATCGAGCTCGCGGTCGATGCCATGGAGATCGCCGGAACCATTGACCACATGGTTTTGTTTTCCGGAGACGGCGATTTCCGTTCGCTGGTTGAAGCCGTGCAGCGCAAAGGCGTGCGCGTCACCGTGATCTCGACGGTCTCGACCCAGCCGCCGATGATCGCCGACGAACTGCGCCGCCAGGCCGATGTCTTTACCGACATCGTGACCTTGCAGGGAAAGATCGGCCGCGATCCCTCCGAACGCCCGGCGCGGGCGCCGCGCGACGACCGTGGCGCGGACCCGGGGCAGCACCCCGCGTTCCTCCAGCGCCCGCCAGTCCCTCAGCGCGCCAACGCGACGGCCGACGTCGGTGCCGACGACGACGAATCCTTCGAATAGCCGCCGCACAATGCAACCGATCGAGGGCAAGCCCGGACACGACTGTCCGCGCTGTCCGCGGTTGGTCGCGTTTCGCAACAAATGGCGCACTCAAGAGCCCGCCTGGTTCAACGCACCGGTGCCCTCGTTCGGTCCGCGCGAGGCGCGGCTGCTGATCGTCGGGCTCGCGCCCGGCCTGCAAGGCGCCAATCGGACCGGCCGTCCTTTCACCGGCGATTACGCCGGCGTGCTGCTTTACGAGACGCTTCAGCATTACGGGTTTGCCCGCGGCCAGTTTCAGGCGCGCGCCGACGACGGACTTGAACTGATCGACTGCCGCATCACCAATGCCGTGCGTTGCGTACCGCCGGAAAACAAGCCGACAACGGTGGAGATTTCAACCTGCCGCGATTTTCTCGGCCCGACGATCGGCGAGATGCCGAAGCTGCGCGCGCTGCTCGCCCTCGGCCGCATCGCCCATGATAGCGCCGTGACCGCGTTGGGGACGAAGAAATCAGCGGCGCCATTCAAGCACGGCGGCAACCATAAGCTGCGCGATTTTACGTTGTTCAGCAGTTACCACTGCTCGCGCTACAACACCAATACCGGCGTGCTTACACCGGCGATGTTCCGCGAGGTGTTCGCCGGCGTCCGCCGCTATCTAGACGCCTGAAGCCAGGCGATGACCTCTTCGGCGCTCTTATCCGGCGGAAACACCGGATAGAACACATGCGTGATCTTGCCGTCGTCGATCACCAGCGCCATACGCTTCAACAACGTCATGCCTGATGTCGCAAAGGTCGGCAGCTTGAGGGCCGTGGTCAGGGTCAGCTTCTCGTCCGACAGGATCGCGAACGGCAGACGCAGACGGCTCGCCGCTTCCTGCTGATAGGCGGTGCCTTGGGTCGACAACCCGTAAAGCTGCACCACACCAAGCCGCTTGAGCTCGCCGAAATGATCGCGGAACGAGCACGACTGCGGCGTGCAGCCGCGCGCGCCGGGGATCTCGTCCCAGCCCGGCGGCAAATCGGTACCGGGAACACCGGTGCGCGGGTAGACATAGACTACCGTGCGGCCCTTGAGCTTCGACAGGTCGACGCTGCCGCCGCTGGTTGCGGGAAGAGCAACATCCGGCAGCTTCATGCCCGGAAGATGGTTGGCGCCGCCGTCATCCTGTGGCGCAGGAATCCCGGGCGGCAGGATATTCGGGTTATGCTGGCCCGGAGCCTCCCTCATCTTTGATCTCCATACGACATGAGCTCGATCAACGACCCATCCGGATCGCGAAAATAAACCGACGTGCCCTCGCCTTTGGCGCCGAAGCGCCGCAGCGGGCCGCTGACGATTGCCACGCCATGCGCCTTGAGATGCGCGATTGCGTCATCGATGGGTCCCATCCACTCGAAACAAAGATCACTATTGCCCGGCTGCACCGGCAGACGTGCGACCTCGGCGGGCCTGACGCCCGGCCCGTGGACATTGAGTTGCTTGTCGCCGAAGCGGTAGGCCCAACCGACCGGCCGCGCCACCAGTTCAGCGCCGAGCACGTCGCGGTAGAATGTGTTCGAGCGCTCCCATTCCGACACGTGGATCACGCAGTGGTCGAGCTTTGCTGGCACCGCCATGGCGCTAGCCCTTCTGCCTCAGCAGCCGGCCACGTTCGCGTTCCCAGGAGCGCTTCTTCAACGTCTCGCGCTTGTCGTGCAGCTTCTTGCCGCGAGCCAACGCAATCTCGACCTTGGCGCGGCCCTTTGTGTTGAAATAAAGCTTGAGCGGCACGATGGTCATGCCCTCGCGCTCGACCGCGCCAGAAAGCTTGTTGATCTGACTTTTGTGCAGCAACAGTTTGCGTGGCCGCTTCGGCAAGTGGTTGAATCGGTGCGCCTGAAGATATTCCGGAATGGTGGCGTTGATCAGCCAGATTTCGCCGCCGCGGGCGTCGGCGTAGGACTCGGCAATCGTCGCCTTGCCGGCGCGCACCGATTTCACTTCGGTGCCGGTGAGTGAAATGCCGGCCTCAAACACCTCGCCGATCTCGTAGTGGAAACGCGCTTTTCGGTTGTCGGCCGCCAACTTGTAGCGGGGCTCGGCCTTGGCAGCCATCATGAGGCCTGTCAGCGCGACTTCAGCAGGTCGCGGATTTCAGTCAGCAATTGTTCCTCTTTGGACACCGGCGGCGCCTTCTCGGCCTCCTTGGCCATCAGACGGCCGACCATGCGAATGACCAAAAACAGGACGAAAGCGACGATGATGAAGTTAATGACGAGCGTGATAAAATTACCCCAAGCCAATACAGCACCTTGCTTTTTTGCTTCGACAAGGGTCGCGGCCGTCACCTTGGACGACAGCGGGACAAAATAATTCGAAAAGTCCACGCCGCCGGTGATGGAGCCGACCACCGGCATGATGATGTCGCCCACCATCGAGTTGACGATGCCGGTGAAGGCGGCGCCGATGATCACGCCGACCGCGAGATCAACCACGTTGCCGCGCAGGATAAATTTTTTGAATTCTTCAATCATGAAAGTGTGCCTAGTTGATCAGACCGGCGTGAACCATGGCCTCGCGTACGGCGCTTTGCGCCTTCTCCGTCGCCGGCACCATCGGCAGCCGCACCGTGTTGGTGCATTTCCCAATCAGCGACATGGCGTATTTCACCGGTGCCGGGCTGGTTTCGACGAACAGATTGATGTGCAGCGGCGCCAACTTGTCCTGCAGCGTGAGTGCCGTCTTGAAGTCGCCCTTGAGGCAAGCGCTCTGGAATTCGGCGCAGAGCCGCGGCGCTACGTTCGAGGTCACCGAGATGCAGCCGTGGCCGCCATGCGCCATGAAGCCGAGCGCCGTGATGTCCTCACCCGATAACTGGTTGAAATCCCCGCCCATCGCCGCGCGCTGCTGCGTGACCCGGCTCATATTGGCAGTTGCGTCCTTGACCCCGGCGATGTTCTTCAACTCATAAAGCCGCTTCATGGTGTCGACGGACATGTCGACGATCGAGCGGCCGGGAATGTTGTAGATGATGATCGGGATGCCGATGGCATCGTTGATCGCCTTGTAATGCTCGTAGAGACCGTCCTGAGTGGGCTTGTTATAGTAAGGAGTAACGATGAGCACGGCATCGGCGCCTGCCTTTTCGGCGTGCTCCGACAACTCGACTGCTTCCTTCGTCGAATTGGAACCGGCGCCGGCAACCACCGGCACGCGCCCGTCCACCTGATCGACGCACCACTCGACCACGCGCTTGTGCTCATCGTGGGAGAGCGTCGGGCTCTCGCCGGTGGTGCCGACCGGGACGAGCCCATTGGTGCCCTCCTCGATCTGCCAATCGACCAGACCGCGAAATGCCTTTTCGTCGACCGAGCCGTTTTTGAACGGCGTCACCAACGCGGTGAACGATCCTCGAAAATTGGTCTTGGCGGTCATGGCACGGCGCCTCCCGGTTCCCTCATAGATATCGGGTCATCCGGGGCGATGAAAGCCCTCTGCTTGAATGGTGCCATCAATTGAGATGATAGGCTTGCCTCGACCAGAGGCCCGTAACCAACCGCACAAAAAGGGGAATTTTTGGGTTTCCCTTTCGCGGCATTATTGGCCTAATGAGGGCCTACAAGACCAGCGGCGAATTGCTCCCCTGGGTTCGCCCAGAACACCGGGTATTGGCTGCAAGGGATTGAATGATCACGATTAAGCCGATCAGCGGAGGCTTGGCTTTGGCGCTCGCGGCGACGGCTGCTTTTGCCGCCGGCGGGGCGCTGGCGGCGCGCGAGAAAGTTCCCTTGCCGCGTCCCCGTCCGGCCATCAATGCCTTTGCCCAAGCGAGCGTCGCCTTGCGCGGTTCGCTGTTTGCAACAAGCGCGGAAATCAAGCCGATGGCGCGGCCGGTATCGGGTCCCTTTGCGCTAGCGCCGACGCCAAGCACCTCGGCCGCCGACATCGCCGCAGTCAAGCAGGTGATCGAACTTGCCCGCAAGGGCAAGGACGGCGAAGCCGAGGCCGCGGAAAAATCGATCGGCGATCCCCTGGCGCGCAAGCTCGCCGAGTGGATCATCCTGCGCAGCGACAACACCAAGCCGAGCTTCCAGCGTTACGCCGCGTTCGTCGCCGCCAATCCGAGCTGGCCGCACGCGACGCTGTTCCGCCGCCGGGCGGAAAATGCGCTGTGGAACGACAAGCTCGACGACGCAAGCGTGCTTTCATACTTCGCAACACAAAAACCGATCACCGCCAAGGGCCGCTACATGCTGGCGCGCGCTTTGCTCGCCAAAGGCGACCGCGCCGGCGCCGAAGCGCTGGTGCGCGATGCCTGGCGCAATGAAGACTGCTCGGCCGACGTCGAGAGCAAAGTGCTCGAGATGTTCGGCACCATGCTGACGGCGGAGGACCACAAATCGCGGATGCGGCATCGATTCTATGCCGACGATGCCGCCGCCGGTTTGCGCGCGGCGCAACGCGTCGGCGGCAACGAGCTCGCCGTCGCGCGGGCCTGGGCGGCAGTCATCAACAAGGCCGGCAATGCCAAGACGCTGCTCGATGCGGTGCCGCTCGCCGCCCGCCGCAGCGGCGACTATATCTTCGCCCAGGTCAGTTGGCTGCTAAAGAACAACAAGCCGGAGGAAGCGGCCAAGCTGATGCTCACCGCGCCCCGCGATGCGGCCGAGCTCGTCGATCTCGATCAGTGGTGGCTGGAGCGGCGCATCCTTGTGCGCAAGCTGCTCGACGAACATGACGCGCAGACCGCCTACCGCATCGCCCGCGATGCGCCGGCGCCGGTGCGCGGCAACTATAAAGTCGACCAGCACTTCACCGCCGGCTGGGTGGCGCTGCGCTTCCTGCACGACCCGGCGACCGCGGCCGCGCATTTTGCGCTCATCTCGCAGGGCACGGTCAATCCGCATGCGCTCGGCCGTGCCGGTTACTGGCAGGGCCGCGCCGCCGACGCCATGGGCCGTCACGCCGAGGCGAAGGCCTTTTATGAAAAAGCGGCGGTGCATTCGGCCACCTATTACGGGCAGCTTGCCCGCGCGCGGCTGGGGCTGCCGGATCTCGGCTTGCGCGGCCCGCCCAATTTCACCGCCGAGGAACGCGCAAGCCTCAACAAGCTTGAAGTCGTTCGTGCCGTGGAAATCCTTTATGCGCTTGGCGAGCGCGATCTGGTGGCGCCGATCTATGCCGAACTCGGCGAAAGCGGCACCGATGTCGCCGGCCTCGCGGCGCTGGGCGAGGTCGCCGGCGCTCACGGCGACGGACGTTCCATGGTGCTGCTCGGCCAAGCCGCCCTCGGCCGCGGCCTGCCGCTGGATTACTACGCTTATCCGGTGGTCGGCCTGCCCGACTACAAGCCGGTGGCGCCGCCGATTGAGCCGGCGGTCGCCTATTCGATTGCCCGGCAGGAGAGCCATTTCAACCAGAAGGTCGTCTCATCCGCGCATGCCATGGGGCTGATGCAGGTCACACCGGATTCGGCACAAGACAGCGCCAAGCGCTACAAGGTGGCTTACGATCGCGCCCGACTGCTCAGCGATCCGGTTTACAACATGCAGATGGGCGCCGCCGAGCTCGCCATGCTGATCCAAGGCTACAACGGCTCCTACATCATGACCTTCGCCGGCTATAACGCCGGCCGCGGCCGCGTGCGGCAATGGGTGGCCGCCTATGGCGACCCGCGCGATCCCAAGATCGATCCGGTCGATTGGGTCGAACGCATCCCCCTCGCCGAGACGCGCAATTACGTCGAGCGGATCATGGAGAATTTGCAGGTCTACCGCGCCCGGTTCGGCGGCGGCACCAGGCTCCTGATCGAAGCCGATCTCAAGCGCGGCGCGGCGAATTAAAGCGATGGCGGAGGGCGCGACTTCCGAATTCGTCTCCGCCGCCGACGGCTTGCGCCTGCACGCCCGCTGCTGGGGCCGCCGCTCGGCCTCCTCCATGCCGATTGTGTGCCTGCCGGGGCTTTCCCGAACCGCTGCTGATTTCGATGCGCTGGCGTCGGCGCTCGCCGGTGACAAAGCGCAGCCGCGCTGGGTGATCGCGCTTGATTATCGCGGCCGCGGCGACTCCGACTACGATCGCGACCCCGCCAACTACAATCTCCAGGTCGAGCTCGGCGACCTGCTTGCGGTCCTCACCGCGCTCGATGCGTTGCCGGCGATTTTTATCGGTACCTCGCGCGGCGGGATATTGATCATGTTGCTTGCGCTGGCACGGCCGACCGCCATCGCTGCCGCCGTGCTCAACGATATCGGGCCGGTGATCGAACCGCAGGGGCTGATGCGGATCAAGGGCTATGTCGGCAAGCTGCCGCAGCCGCGCAATTTTGCCGACGCCGCCGAGATGCTGCGGCGGCTGTTCGATACGCAGTTTCCGAAATTGACCGCTGATGACTGGATGGCCAGCGCCCGGCGCGCCTACAAAGAGCGCAATGGCGCGCTGGTGCCGACCTACGACGTCAATCTCGCCAAGACCATGCAAGGCGTCAATTTCGAGAAACCGCCGCCGCCGCTGTGGAAGGAATTCGACGCTCTCGGCGCGGTGCCGCTGATGGTGATCCGCGGCGCCAATTCGGACATTCTTTCGGGCGCTACGGTCGAGGCAATGCGCGTGCGGCGGAAGCAGATCGACATTCTTGAAGTGCCCGATCAAGGGCACGCGCCGCTGCTGGCCGAGACCGACACGATCGCGCGCATCGGGGCTTTTATCCAAAAGAGCGAGAGACAGTAAGGACGGCGCGTATTTTTGAAGGACGGCACGTATTTTTGATTCCTATTGGATTTCGAAATTTTTCGAGATGCTTTGGCATTCGAATAAAGGCGGTTGCGCGCGCAGGAAGCCGCAGTCTGGTGAGCTATTCAGCCTTTGTCGCGAAACGGAATGCGTTCGATAAAGCGGCAAATATCGAAATTTAGTGGGAGGAAATAATCGCCCTGGAAACCAACGCAACTTGCGCCGGCTGTGAACCATTTTTTTGGCCCAAGGAAGGTCGGCGTATATCTGAATACTTAACAAAATCAACTTGTTAATGGACTTTAAGGAGAGGTTTACCCTCCAATAAGGGACATATAGGAAGCCTCCGCCGCATTGACTGGCCTTTTGACCGGCGACTTCAAGATTGGACCGCGCTGCTGGAAATCTCTGAGTTGATGAAAGCTTCGCGCAGGTTGCTCACAGACCCATCGGTATTTCGCGGCCGACGCCCCGGTTATCTGCTGCCAAAGGAAACCGACGCAAAAGCCTCCTGGATCGGTCCTAGCTTGATCCAGCTTGGTTCTTTATTGCTCAGCCGCCTTTCCATACCGGCCTGCCCGAAGCCGCAAGGGGTACCAGCGCCAGTTCCGGCGCATGTATGGAGTACCCGCTATGAACCTTACCTTTGCCGCCAGCGCCTATCGTGCGATCCGTGATCGGATTTAAGGCACACGACCCACAGATCGACGAGCAGACGCTTGCCGATACGGTTGAGGGGCTCACTGACGTCCACGAGGTCCTTGAGGCGGTGATCCGCGCCGCTCTGGCCGATGAGGCTATGGCAACGGGCTTAAAGGGCCGCATCGCCGAGATGCAGGAGCGTCTGGACCGGCTGCAGGACCGAGTCTCTAAACGTCGGCAGATCGCCCGCGATGTGATGGTCGAGCTTGACCTGAAGAGGCTCAGTGCGCCGGACTTTACCGCCTCGATCCGCGAGGGGATGCCCTCACTGGTCGTGCTGAGCGAAGAGGCGGTGCCCTCGATCTATTGGCAGCAGGTAGCGCCACGTCTGAAACGCCAGGAACTGTCGCAGGAGCTTAAAGGGGGCGCCGAGATCCCCGGCGTTGCCCTCTCCAATCCCGAACCCGTGCTCAGCGTGCGGGTGCGATAATGGGCTTCTCAGCAAAACAACTGCAGGCGCTCAAGCGCAACCCACACCCTCGCTCGATCCGCACCCGCTTAACCGGCAATCGGGAGCTCTCCTACATTGAGGGCTGGTATGCGATCACGGAGGCTAACCGTATCTTTGGCCATGATGGCTGGAGCCGGGAGACGCTTGAATCCAAGTGCGTGCTCGCCCGAGAGACCCGCGGTAGCTTCCTCGCCATCTACCTTGCCCGGGTGCGCATCACGGTGAAGGCGCGGGGGACAACCGTCATCCGTGAGGGTCATGGCACCGGCGAAGGCCGGGGGCCTTCCCCTCATGAGGTCCATGACATTGCCCTTAAAGCTGCCGAGACCGACGCCACCAAGCGGGCACTGGCAACATTCGGACGGCCCTTTGGGCTTGAGCTTTACCGCAACGGCAAGGCGGCAACGACCAAAAGCCCGCCACTGGCTCCCTCGGTACCCTCACAGCCAGATGTCGGGGCGGAACAGCCTTCAGGCTTCCATCCTGATGATGCAACGCCGATCCCGCGGCCGTCTCGCTATTACGGCCAGCGCAGCGGACCCTCGATGCTGGAGACGATGCGCCGGGATCAGCATGCGCAGGCGTCGACAAAAGCCATTAGTGCAGACCCCGCCGCTAGCAAAACCGCGGCCTTCTCGTCGCCGCCTCTTGCCCCGGCATCAAGTGGCCCCAACCAAGGCCGCATCGACAAGAGCCAACTCGCTATCGGCGAACCCAAACGCCTGCGCGACAAGGCCCATCTTAAGTTCGTCGCCTCCCAACCATGCCTGATCTGCGGCCGGCAGCCGTCAGACCCGCATCATCTACGCTTTGCCCAACCCAGGCCATTGGCATGAAGGTCAGTGACGAGTTCACCGTGCCGCTCTGCCGCGGCCATCATCGGCAGCTGCACCAGGCCGGCAATGAAGTGAGCGTGGTGGGAGGCGCGTAAAATCGAACCGCTGCCAGTTGCACGCAAACTCTGGGAGCGAACTCGTGGGGCAGCGACTGCCAACAGGATCTCAAACGCGGAGGAAGCCGAAAAAATTACAACCGATTAGGTAGCCAATCCTTGGAAATAGCGTCCAGCTGACGCTGCTGGATTAGTCAGCTTTCGGGCCATGTGCGGACCGTGCACCTTGGCAGAGCTTTTTTGGCGTTACTAAGCATTGGCCGGGTGAGGCCACGTGTTCGACCTGTTTGTGCGGCGGATTTACCGCTAACCCCTGAGTGCTAAGCGCCGATCCAGGCCCAATCGTTAGCACGATCTCTTAAAGCAGTGCGATGACCCAAACGGGCTCCCCCGATCCTCGGAAGCCAACGCAATATCGGCTTTAAGCGAGCGTGTCGGCAGAGGCGCGTGCTATAATTGCGTTTGATGGAAAGCGCCGCAAACATTTTCGCCCGTGGAGTCGCTCGTCTTCGAGTAAACGACTACGCGCGCGCCGAAGAAATATTTGCCGAATTGTTAAAAGTGCTTCCAGGCCACGTTCCGTCTTTGCTTAATCTCGCCGATCGCGCAGCAAGCGCTGGGCAAGCTGCAGAACGCTGAAAACACCTTAAAAGAAATAATCCGCGATCAGCATAACAACATCGACGCGAAATTGATGCTGGCGCGACTATTGTTGGCGCAAAATCGGATACCATGAGGTTCTGCGAATATACGAAGAAATCATAAGGACTAATCCTTCTATTTTTGAGGTTCATTGCAACAAGGCAGCGATGCTCAATGAAATTGGACAACACGAAAACGCAGTTGCGAGTGCCAGCGCTGCATTGGAAATTGATCCGCGTAATGCCAACGCGCATCTCAATCACGGTAATGCGCTGTTCAACCTCCGCAAATACAGCGAGGCTTGCGTCGCCTATCGTTGCGTTCTGGATATTGATGCTGACCAATATCGGCAGTCTTACAGGTCTTGCGAATGCCTTAGTTGAGCTCCAACTCAACGATGAGGCTTTGGCCATTTATCACCAGCTCCTCGAAAATAATCCTAACCACGTCGGCGCGCTGGTCGGCCGCGCCAATTTGCTTTTCGAAGCTAGGCGATATGAACAGGCGCTACCATTAGTTACGACAACGTACTCTCGATACAACCTGATCTCGCGAAAGCGTGGTATGGTCGTGGCCGCGCGCTTTTCGAACTCAACCGCTACGATGCAGCGGCCGCAGCTTACAACAAAGCCTTGGAGCTAAAGCCTGAGCTTCCGGAAGTGTGGCTTGGTCTCGGCAATCTGTCGTTTCTTAGCGCTCAAACGCGTGATCGTCACGAGGCGCTCATCTGGCTTCGACAACAGGCGCTGTCGCTAAAACTCCACTTCGCGGAAGCGTGGCTTGGTCGCGGCAACTTGTTCAGTGACGTGAAACAATACGATGAAGCGTTTGGCTCCTACGACAAGGCGCTTGCGTTAAAGCCCGACTTTGACTTTTTGCCAGAGGGCTTCGCCTTCATGCCAAAATGCATCTTTGCGATTGGAATAATCTTGCTGCTGAATGTAAACAGCTCGTTTCGTCTGTTATGCCGGACAGCTAGTAACCCCGCCGTTTCAACTTTTGGCAGTTCCGTCGTTGCCCGCCGAGCAGCTCGAATGTGCGAAACTATTCATAAACAAAACGCATCCTGCTTTTGAAAATCCAGTTTGGCGGGCGGAGCGCTACGATCACGAACGAATCCGAGTTGCGTATCTCTCTGCGGATTTTCACGAACACGCGACGTCATATCTAATGGCCGAAATGTTTGAAAGACACGACAGATCGAGATTTGAGATAATGGCCATTTCGTTCGGACCTGACATAGAAAATGCTATGCGCCAAAGACTCAAACGCGGCTTCGATAAGTTTATCAATGTCGCCGATCGATCTGACCTGGAGATAGCGGAGATTGTTAAGAATCTCGAGATCGATATTGCGGTGGACCTAAAAGGGTTCACCCAAGGCGCCAGGCTAGGCATATTTTCGATGCGTGCCGCGCCTATACAAGTTAGTTACCTTGGCTATCCAGGCACGTTGGGTGCAGAATACATCGACTATTTGATTGCGGACAGAGTTTTGATTCCTAGAACCGCCCAAGCGCATTATACAGAAAACATCGTCTATTTGCCCGACACCTATCAAGTAAACGATTCTAAGCGCATTATTGCTCCTTCAAACTTTACTCGTGAGCAAGTGGGATTGCCGCCAAGTGGCTTTGTATTCTGCTGCTTCAACAATAATTACAAAATAAACCCTGACGTGTTTGATTGTTGGATGCGAATCCTGAAAAATGTTGACGGCAGCGTTCTGTGGCTGATGAAAGACAATGAAATCTCTGCTTCAAACTTACGAAAGCAAGCAGAGGTCCGAGGAGTCAGTTCCAAACGACTTGTGTTTGCTGATCGATTGCCCTTGTCAGAGCATTTGGCAAGGCATCGCTTAGCGGATCTTTTTCTGGACACACTTCCCTATAATGCCCACACCACAGCAAGCGACGCTTTGTGGGCGGGGCTACCCGTGTTGACACAAATTGGCGAGACCTTCGCCGGCAAAGTTGCCGCAAGTCTGTTGACAGCTATTGGTCTCACTGAGCTCATTGCAACGAACTCCAAAGCTTATGTCGCGCTTGCGATTGAACTTGCTACCAGCCGTGCGAAAGGTTTGAAGCGGTAAAGCAAAAACTCGAACGAACCGTCTACGAAGCCTTTGTTTGACACAGAACGGTTCACAGAGAATTCGAAGCAGCATATGCAGCAATGCATGAGCGTCATCAAGCCGGTCTCCCGCCTGATCATATCTACGTGACATAAAACGTGACCAGCCGTCGGCAAAGACCGCGATGACACGTCGGCGCGAATTTTTCAGACTTATTCCAGCAGTGAGTTTCGACAGTCTGAGCCCGGTGTCGCGAGCAATCGGACTGCATCACGTCAGCCGCATTGTTGCTCAGATATAGACCGCTGTCGTCGCAGACGATGAACCGAGTGGTGCCGCCGCTGACCGGTCGCACAGATGAATATTCACTTGTGCCGCTGGTCCAATCTAGCCGCGCAAACACCTCAAGCACTTTCTGCTTGGTGCCGGCGTACTGCGGAAGCGCTACCTTCCGCGCAATGAGGTCCTGACGTGAAGCCGCACTCGAGTAGCCGCCAAGGCCATCGTCAGCCCAAAGGTAGTAGCGAATGCGACCACAAGCCGTCGCTTTTTGAGCCATCGGCTGGCCACATGGCGAGACGCTTGCGAAGAATTGAGCGAACAAAAAACCCCCGGCAGTTTCCCGCCGGGGGTCCTTATTGTCAGACCATGATCAGATGATCACGGATAGAAGTTGCGCTGGGCGCGGAGTTGCCCGGCCACGAAGTCCTTGTCGCCGAAGACGCCGGACGGTACGCGCCAGCGGTACCGGTCAAGCCACCGAAGGCGCCTTCCAGCTTGTTGTACATGACTTCGACGCTCAGATCGAGGTTGGGAACCGGTGTCCAAACCGTCTTGGAGCCGATCTGCCAGTACGACCAGTTGGCACTGGCGGTCGCCGCCGCGGCGGCAGCGATACCAGCCTGCAGCAGCGCAAGGAATGGTGCTGGCATTCTGGCTATAGTTCAACTGACCGTAAGCGCCGTAGAGCGAGGTCTTCCAGGTCGGCACCCACCAGTGCTCGATAGCCGGCGGTGACGCTCCAGCCCGTGGTCAGGTCGACGCCCGTGCCCCGCACCGGCTGCACCGGCAACGACGCCGTCAAAGACCGGCCCGAGTGCCGTGTTGGTGATCACCCGGGAAGCCGCTCTGCAACTGTTCCGCAGTCGATGCCACCGGCACCGAAGTTGGAGCCGATGTAGTTCACAGCACCCTCGCCGTAGGCGACCTGGGCGATGAAGTAATCGTTCTTGCCGGTGATCGGCGTCAGGAACTTCACGCCGCCGCCGACAGCCCAGCCGGTAGCAGATGACGCCGACGGGTAGCAGCGTGCCTGCAGTTGATGCTGACGGCGTAGACGTCGTGGATGGCGCCCATGATCTGTGCGCTGCCCCACGCCTGGTCGACGTGCAGGTTGCCGACCACATCCGGCCAACGACGACCGCCGTACGTGGCAGCCGCTGAAGCTGAGCACCGTTGACGAGGTAGCCGCCGCCGACCGACGTACGACGCGACGTCGGATCTTCGCCCGAGATCGAGGCCGAGAACCCGTTGCCGAACTGCGCCGTGTAGCCGAAGATCTGTCTGCCGTTGCCGCCCTGGTTCGAGCCCCAGACGTTGGTCTGGTTCGAATAAGGCTGCAGATCGAAGTCGAAGAACGACGCCGTCTTGCCCCAGGTGAACCCGGCAAACTGGATGAACGCCGCCGGCGCGAACACGCCCGGCGTGGCATAGGGGCCACCGCCAACCGTGTTGTCGTTGGTCGCCGTCGGGAAGATCGTCAGATAACCGCGCAGCGTGCCGTATTCCGTCTGCGAGCGCACGTCGGCGGTGAGACCGGCGCGGGCGCGTTCGGTGTAACGGTCACGGCTCGGATCGTCGAAGTTGTAACTGCGGACCGGGTTGAATGAGCCGCCCGCCTGGACGTCCCACTCGGCACGGACATAGCCGCCGATCTTGATGCACGTATCGGTGCCCGGGATGTAGTAGTACCCCGCGCCATACAGACTGCAAATCTTCACGTACTGGACCGGCTTGGCCTTGACGGGAAGATCGGCTGCCTGCGCCCCTGCCACCGCAACGAGACCCGCTGCCGAACCAAGGAGAAGGCTTTTCACCATCTTCATCTTGAACCTCCAAACATTGTTTGTCGTGAGAGGGTTCCGTATCCGCCTAGTGCGACGAGCACCGATGGAACTTCCCCTTGCTCCCCGCTACCCGGAGGAACGTTTCCCACCAACCGATCCACCCAACTTTGGTCTAACAAAACTGGGCTTGCCACTTGGTGCGATCCGTCAACCCGGAAAGCGCAACGCGGGGATGCCCCCCTCCGTCGCAAGCGGCAGATTAGCCGATGACCCCCTCCGCGCAATGAATAAGCGCCCTACCCACAGGCCTTTGGGCTGCTTTTCCCCCGAGTGTTGCGCAAAAAACACTCAGACGAATTGAGCCCCGAACCGTCTCGCGCCGAGAAGACAATTACTTGTAAAATCAATGGCTTGGTATAGCTCCGCAACGCCCCTTTCCCCCGGCTAAAGACAGCCCGCCAGAGCGCTAGTGACGGCGACTTGGGCAAACTGAGACGTCTCGCGTCGAGATATTCCATCCGCGCTTAAAAACGCTCATTTCCGAGGCATTTTTCGCCAAATGGCCGCAACCCTTTGTTAACCGTGCTTCGCGGGCGCAATTTACCGCTCTATACCGACCGCTGGCGCGAACAGTGTCTTCGAAACTCAGCCGCGAGCGAATCGGTCGGGACCTGCAATAGCGAGTTTTGTGATGCTGGCGGAGACGGAGGGATTCGAACCCTCGATACGCCTTTGGAGCGTATAACGGTTTAGCAAACCGCCGCCTTCAGCCACTCGGCCACGTCTCCTGCGCCCGCGGATATGCCCCACACCCTTCACCTTGGCAAGAAACTTGGGCGCCCTCACCTTGGCAAGAAACTTGGGCGCCAAGGTAAAGCCGAGCAAAAACGATCAACGTTCGCAGGATGACATCGCTGCGGGCGTTTATTGTAACGGCAAGGTGAGATGAATTCGCCCAGCGGGCGTTATGCTGGCGGGCATATGAATGGTCGGAGAAATTCATGAAAACAACAATTGCATCTCTTTTGCTGGGCGCGGTTGCGGCCCTGGCCATCTCACCGCTGGTGGCAACGTCAGCGCGCGCCGAGATCGAATATCCGTGGTGTGCGCAATACGGCGGCGGTCAGGGGGCCTGGATGCGACCAATTGCGGCTTCGTCACGCTGCAGCAGTGTCGTGACACGATCAGCGGCATCGGCGGCATGTGTTACGAAAATCCGCGGTACGCCGCCACGCCCAAGCCAACGCCGCGCCGGAAGCATTGACGCTTCACTCGGCAAGGACTTCAAGTTCGTGCATAGTCGCCCGCTGATCGCGCCGACGCGCGATGGAGCGAACCTGACGCGATGAATCGTAAGCAACGCCGCGCGAGCGAAAGAACATATCCGCCTGCAGCCGCGGCCGCGGCCGCGACGAACCAAAGCATCGCGGCGATGTTTCAGTCGGCTCGACAGGCGAGCCGCGCGGGCGACCTGAAGACCGCCGCCGATCTCTATCAAAAGATCCTTGCGCTCGATCCGCGCCATGTTCCCGCCCTCGATGGCCTTGGCGGCGTTTATTTCGCGCAAGGGAAAATTGCCGAAGCCTCGGCCCTGCTGGCGCAGGTGCCGCCGCTGGCACCGCTCGTTCTCGAGCAATTCAACAAAGTGCTCGACCTGCTCGTCACGCTGCATCCGTCGGTCGGCGAGGCAATGCAAAAAGCAACCGCTGCGTGGCCGCGCCTGTTGACGCCGGAGGACATGTTCGGCGCTGGACACTCCGCGATCATCAGCGATCCTTATCTGCGTACGATTCTGACCTCCACCGTGGTTCGTGATCTCGGGCTCGAACGCGTGCTCACCGCCCAGCGCGCGGCAATTCTCGCCGCAGCCGTCAATGACGCGCCGGTCACGGACGCCTTTCTCGGTTTTTGCAGCGCATTAGCGCAACAGTGCTTCATCAACGAATACATCTGGGCCGTTTCGGCGGAGCAAGCGGCAGAACTGGAAACGCTTCGAACCAGACTGGCGGGCGCGATGGAGCGCCACGAGCCCATTGCACCCCTGTGGACGCTTGCGCTTGCCATGTACGCAGCGCTTTACGAATTGCCCGGCGCCCAAGCGCTCGGCGAGCGCGACTGGCCAGCACCCGCAGCAGCGGTCATTGCCCAGCAGATACGCGAACCGCGTGAAGAACAGGCATTGCGTGCCTCGATGCCGCGGTTGACGCCCATCGGCGACGGCGTCACCGCCACGGTGCGCCAGCAATACGAAGAGAACCCCTACCCGCGCTGGGTTTTGCTGGTCGACGCGCAGCGGCAGATCCCGGTTGACGAATATCTCCGTCATCTTTTTCCCGCCGCGCCCTACCGGGTCGTGGGCGAACCGGACCCGCTCGACATCCTGGTCGCCGGCTGCGGTACCGGCCGCTACGCGCTCGAGATGGCGCAATCTTACCGCAACGCGCGCGTGCTTGGCGTCGATCTGAGCTTAGCGAGCCTCGCCAGCGCCAAACGCCGCACGCCGCCACGGCTCGCGGGCAAAATTGAGTTCGCGCAGGCCGACATTTTCAAGATTGCCGCAATCGAACGGCGCTTCGACGTGATCAATGCCAGCGGCGTGCTGCATCACACAGCCGACCCGCTGGGCGCCTGGCGCGAGCTTCTCAAACTGCTGAAACCGAACGGCGTCATGCAGGTTGGCCTCTACAGCGCATACGGACGCCGTGAGGTGCTTGCCACGCGTGCCCTGGTCGCCGAGCGCGGCTACCGGTCGACGGTCGAGGACATCCGCCGCTGCCGGCAGGACCTGCTCGGCGCGCCGCAAAGATTTGGGTACATGCAATGGAAAGACTTCTTCTCGACCAGCGAATGTCGCGACCTGCTTTTTCACGTTCACGAACAGCAATTCACGATCCCGGAGATCAAGGCCTTCATTACTGAAAACGACCTCAACTTTATCGGCTTCGAAATTCAGCCGGACGACATGCATCGCCAGCTTCGCCAGCTTTTTACTGCCAACAGTTGGTCCCTGGGCGACCTCGATCGCTGGGATGCCCTCGAACGCGATAATCCCGATATGTTTTCGACCATGTATGGCTTCTGGATTCAGAAGAACTGATCCGGCTCGTTGTGGCGCAAAATTCGCAATTCAATCTGCCGCAAGCGATGCAACAGGCGTTCCGCCTGCATCAGCAGGGAAGCCTGCGCGAAGCGGAAAAGCTTTACGCGCGAATTCTTAAAGCGGCGCCCGGCAATTTCGACGCGCTGCACCTGCTCGGTCTGATCAAGGCGCAAAACGGACAAATGGGAGAGGCCTTCCGGCTGATGTCGGCGGCGCTGAAGGTCAACTCCAATTCGCCCGACGTCCTGATGAATTTTGCCAACGTGTTGCACGCGCTAAAGCGCGACGCCGAAGCGCTGACCTCGCTCGACAAGGCGCTGGCGCTGCGGCCGGACGATCCGGCCATCCTGCATCATCGCGGCAACGCGCTGCTCGCGCTCGATCGCGCAGCCGAAGCGCTCCCCTGTTTTGAGCAGGTGCTGGCGCGAGAGCCGCGCCATGTCGAAGCGCTGCTCAATCGCGGCACCACTTTGGCAACGCTCAATCGGCCGCAGGAGGCGCTGGCCGCAATCGACGCGGCCTTGGCGTTGGCATCCAACCATCCCGGCGCGCATTATAATCGCGGCAACGCGCTTACTGCACTTGGCCGCGATGCCGAGGCGGTCGTCGCTTTTGATCGCGCGCTCACCCTTAACCCCGGCCACGTGGCCGCATGGAACAATCGTGGCCGCGCTTTGCAGGCGCTCAACCGCCATGACGAAGCTGTCAAATGCTTCGACCAGGCCATTGCCTTGCAGAAGGACTACGCCGACGCGCATTTCAACCGCGCGCTGTCGCTGCTCACGTTGGGGCAACTCAAAAGCGGCTTCGTCGAATACGAATGGCGCTGGAAGCGCAGCGGCATGACCGACGCGCGGCGCGGGTATCGGGGGCCGCTGTGGCTCGGCGAATACCCGGTCGGCGGCAAGACCATCCTGCTCTATTCCGAGCAGGGCTTGGGCGATTCGGTCATGTTTGCCCGCTACGTGCCGCTGCTGGCGCGCGCCGGGGCGACTGTCGTCGTTGAAGTTCAACCTGAACTTAAAGCGCTGCTTTCAGCACTTGACGGTGTGGCATCGTGCTACGCGCGCGGCGAGCCCCTTCCCGCCTATGACGTGCATTGCCCGCTCGGCAGCCTGCCGCTGGCGCTCAAGACCGAGCAGAGCGATATCCCGGCCGACATCCCCTATCTTGGGGCCTCTGACCCCGGCTTGGCCAAATGGCAGCCGGTGGTCTCGACGCTGCCGGGCAAACGGGTGGCTCTGGCCTGGGCCGGACAAACCCGGCACGCCAACGACCGTAACCGCTCAATACCGATTGAAGTTCTGGAGCCGCTGCTGACGCTCGAAGGCTTTTCCTTCGTCGGCGTGCAACGCGATTTGCGCGAGGGCGACGCGGAATTTCTCGCGCGTCATCCGCGCCTGACGCATGTCGCCGACCGTTTCGACGACATGTCCGACACCGCGGCAGTCTTGCAGCTCGCCGATCTGCTGATCACGGTCGACACGTCGGTCGCGCATCTCGCCGGCGCCATGGGGCGACCGGCCCTTGTCATGTTGCCGTTTTCGCCCGACTGGCGCTGGACGCTCGCCGCCGAACACAGCCCCTGGTACCCGCGCACGCGGCTGTTTCGTCAGCAGTCGGCGGGCGACTGGCGCAGTGTCATTGCCTCGGTGCGCGACGCGCTCACGACTTCCGCTTAAGCGGCGACGCGGACTTCCGGCGTCGGCTGCGGAACCGGTTGCGGATGCGCCTTGAGCCAGTCGCGCGCGGCGCGCTGTGCCTGCCCGATTTCAGGATCGCTCATCTGCTCGGCGATCTCGCGGCGAAGCCGCGCGGCGTCCTTGTGGCCGCGCATGGCGGCAATGTTGAACCACTGATGCGCGGCGACCATGTCGACCGCAACTCCGGCGCCTGCCGAAAATATCATGCCGAGGTCGAAACATTCCTCGGCATTCGTCGGTTCCGCGGCGCTCACCGCCAATTCGATGCCAGCCATTCTGAGCCTCCCTTGTCGCGGCTTCAGCCGCGACCTTTTGCCCCTGCTGCGCGACGGAGGTACCCGTCGAACAATTGCGATCATCGGAATAAAATTTGAATGGCAGTTTAAGTATCGCGATGAATCGGAAGTGAACGCGATCGCCGAAATTTTCGCGCGAGCGCACGCAATGCCGCAGATTGCGGTGCTTTTCCGCTTTGAGGAAATCGCTAACCGCGCCGGTTTAGCCCCCACTAACCAAGGGGCGAAGTGTCCTGCGATCAGCCCGCCCGCGCCCGCTGCCCAAACAGCACCGCCTGCACCTTGGGATCCTTCATGTCGATGCCCTGGCGCAGCTCAAGTCCGAGCGCCATGCCGCGCTGCACCGCCGGTCGAGCCTTCATCCGGTCGATCCACGCCTTGAGATGGGGAAACTCGTTGATGTCCTGGCCTTGCCGCTGCCAGCCGTTGACCCAGCCGATCAGCGACATGTCGGCGATGGAATATTTGCCGGCAACGAAATCGCGGTCGGCCAAACGAAGGTTCATCACTCCGTAAAGGCGGTTCACTTCATTGACGTAGCGGTCGATCGCATAGGTCAGGGTCTCGACGGCGTAGTTCTTGAAATGGTGCACCTGCCCCGCCATAGGGCCCACGCCGCCCATCTGCCAGAACAGCCATTGATCGACCTCGACGCGGCCGCGTTCGTCCTTGGGATAGAATTTTCCGGTCTTGCGACCGAGATATTGCAGGATGGCGCCCGATTCAAAGATCGAGATCGGCTTGCCGCCCGGCCCGGCTGGATCGACGATTGCCGGCATACGATTGTTCGGGGAGATTTTGAGAAATTCCGGCGTAAACTGTTCGCCCTTTGAAATATTCACCGGCTTGAGTGTGTAGGGCAGCCGGCATTCCTCAAGCATGATTGAAATCTTGAAGCCGTTCGGCGTCGGCCAATAATAGAGTTCGATCGGTTTGGGTTTGGCTGCCTGGTTCTTTGATTTGCTCGCCTTCTTCGCCTTCGAGGTCCGCTTCTTCGCCTTGGCCATGACGCTCACCTTTCGCAAACAGAGAAAACCGACCGACCCTAGTGAGCTAGGGCGGCGATGCGCTATCCGCAACAACGCATGGGAGACCCGCCCAAAGAAAAAGCGCCGACCCGGCGCATGACATCCCCCGACAATCCCTGTCGATTAAAGCACCGAGGGCGTCGGCGAGACATGAAAGTCTCGCCGACGCCCTCTGTGCCAATCAGGGCCGGGGCACCTCGGAGCGACTGCCTAGTCGCTCATCAGCCCCAGGGCGCGCACCGGCCCGTATGACGCGATCCTCAGAATTTGTTCAACACCGAAGATCGTGAAGCGGCGTCAGACTAGAGCCTCTTCTTGCGGCCCTTCTTTTTCTTCGCCACCTTCATTGCCTTCTTTCTACGTTTAGCCATTGCTGCCCTCCTAGCCATGATGTCATGGCGGGTGTCGCATATCAGTGGCGTCGCGAATCGACGCACACTGCACTTCGATTACTACAGCACAACGTAAAAAACAGCGACTCCACTTAACAATGTGTGTACGCGCCGCGTCATTGCTTCAGGCGATGACTCACTCGATGCAACGCGCGCGCGCGATAAACGCGCGTACATTTGCCGCCGCCATCAAACACTAGCGCACGCGTCGGCGATGCCAATTCGGCCGATAACACAAGGGTTTTTTGTGGGTATGAAATTTTGGCGCATGCGGCCGAGCGCGCGATGACGATGTGACTGCGCTAATACATTTGCGCGCGCTACCGATCACGATCTGACTTGCGCACAGGCCGAAAATTTTTGGCGCGGATTGCCGCTCGCAACGCTCACAAAACCAAAAATCGATCAAAAAGGAGCGAATCACCGGCAAGTGATTCGCGCGGTCGCTGACGTGTGCGAATGAAACTTTCCGCCGCACGCGTCTTCGTTGTCGGAATTTTTTCAAAAAGCGTGTGCAGTGCAGCGCACGTCAGACGCCGAGCTTTTTCTTCAGCAGTTCGTTGATTGCTTTTGGATCGGCAGTCTTGCCGGCTGCCGACTTCATGACCTGACCGACGAACCAGCCGATGGCTTTCGGATTTGTTTTCGCGTCGGCGACCTTGTCAGGATTCCCGGCGATGATGTCATCGATCGCCGTCTCGATGGCGCCGAGATCGGTGACCTGTTTCAGGCCGCGCTGCACGACAATGGCGCGCGGATCGCCGCCTTGCGTCCAGACGATCTCGAACAAATCTTTGGCCGTCTTGCCGGAAATCGTGCCATCGCCGATGAGGTCGAGAATGGCGCCGAGTTGGCCGGCTGAGACCGGCGAGGCCGTGATGGCGCCGCCCTCTTTGTTAAGCCGGCCAAACAGCTCGTTGATCACCCAGTTCGCCGCCAGCTTGGCGTCGCGGCCCTTCGCGACGGTCTCGAAAAATTCCGCGGTATCGCGTTCGGCAATCAGCACGCCGGCGTCGTATGCCGACAGCGAAAAATCCGCCATGAAGCGCGCTTTTTTATCGTCCGGAAGTTCCGGCAGCCGACTTTTGAGCGTCTCTACCTCGGCGTCGTCCAGTTCCAGCGGCAGCAAATCCGGATCGGGGAAATAGCGGTAATCGTGCGCCTCTTCCTTAGTTCGCATCGGGCGCGTTTCTTTTCTGTTGGGGTCGTAAAGCCGGGTCTCCTGTTCAATCGTACCGCCGTCTTCGAGAATCTCGATCTGCCGCTGCGCTTCATGGTCGATGGCGTCGCCGATGAAGCTGATCGAATTCATATTCTTGATCTCGCAGCGGGTGCCGAGCGGGCTGCCCGGCTTGCGCACGGAGACGTTGACGTCGGCGCGCAATGAGCCCTTCTCCATGTCGCCGTCGCAGGTACCGAGATAGCGCATGATCGAGCGCAACTTGGTGACATAGGCCTTGGCTTCGTCAGCCGAACGCAGATCCGGCTTCGAAACGATCTCCATCAGCGCGACACCCGATCGGTTGAGGTCGATGGCGCTCATGTTGGCGTGCTGGTCGTGCAGCGACTTGCCGGCGTCCTGTTCCAGATGCAGCCGCTCGATACCCACGCTCACCGCGTCGCCGTCGGGGAGATCGATGCTGACCTCGCCCTCGCCGACGATCGGCTGCTTGTATTGGCTGATCTGATAGCCCTGCGGCAGATCGGGATAGAAATAATTCTTGCGGTCGAACACCGACTTGAGATTGATCTTGGCCTTCAGCCCAAGCCCTGTGCGCACCGCCTGGCGGACGCACTCTTCGTTGATCACCGGCAGCATGCCCGGCATCGCCGCGTCGACCAGCGATACGTGCGAATTGGGCGCGCCGCCGAATTCGGTCGAGGCGCCGGAGAATAACTTGGACCGCGAGGTGACCTGCGCGTGCACTTCAAGGCCGACAACGACCTCCCAGTCGCCGGTTGCGCCTTTGATCAGTTTGTTGGTTTTCTTCTGCACCGACATGGGAACTACACCTAGCGAGTGGGTTCCGGCCCGACAAGGCCGCGACATCTCCTTGCCAAGCCGATAATTTCCTTAGGCTTTTTTAATTGGACAGGTTGGCTCGACGTCAAATGAGGCCCTTTACGCGGAGAATATTCTCGAAATGGTCCGATTTCTGCATCAATGATGGCTAACTTTGCGCATTACGATTCGCGTGCATCGGAACCGCATTCGCCGCGCGTGCGTTGGCGAAGCGAGGCAGAGCTTGGACATGAAAAACGAAACCGGAAAACTTGGGATGGTGCTCGGCGGCATCGTGGCGCTGGTGGCGATCCTGTTTATTTTCAGCGGCGGCTCGCTGGGCGGCAAGACGACGGTCGAAGGCGACCAGGATCTGCCGCCGATCGCCAATTCCGACGAGTAATCCTTCTCCTCACCACCACGGCTGCGGCGAAAAGCGCCCGGCGGCCTGCTCGATCACTTCGCCTGCAGCAAATAGGGTCTCCTCGTCGAACGGCCTTCCGATAAGTTGCAAGCCGAGCGGCAGCCCGTGAACGTCAAGGCCCGCCGGTACGACGATTGCCGGAAGGCCCGCCATGTTCACCGTCACCGTGAACACATCGTTCAAGTACATTTCGACCGGGTCGGCCCGGCCTTTCTCGCCAAGCCCGAATGCCGCCGAGGGCGTTGCCGGGGTGAGCATCGCGTGCACGCCGGCGTTAAAGCAGTCTTCGAAATCCTTCTTGATCAGCGTGCGCACCTTCTGCGCGCGCAGATAGTAGGCGTCGTAATAGCCGCTCGAGAGCACGAAGGTGCCGATCATCACGCGGCGGCGCACCTCGTCGCCAAACCCTTCGGCGCGGGTCTTCTCGTACATTTCGACGACGTCGCGGCCTTCGACACGCAGGCCGTAGCGGACGCCGTCGTAGCGCGCGAGATTGGACGAGGCCTCGGCCGGATTGACGATGTAATAGGCGGGCAGCGCGTATTTTGTGTGCGGCAGCGACACTTCGACAAGTTCGGCGCCCGCGGCCTTGAGCCAGTCGCGTCCCCGTTCCCACATATTTTCGATTTCCGGATGCATGCCGTCGATCCGGTATTCCTTCGGAATGCCGACGCGTAGACCCTTGATCGATTTGCCGACCGCCTTTTCGTAATCCGGTACGGGATGATCGACGCAGGTAGCATCTTTGGCATCCGGCCCGGCCATTGAGCGCATGAGGATCGCGGCATCGCGCACCGTGCGCGCGATCGGTCCGGCCTGATCGAGCGAGGACGCAAAGGCAACGATGCCCCAGCGCGAGCAGCGGCCATACGTTGGCTTGATGCCGACGGTGCCGGTGAAGGCCGCCGGCTGCCGGATCGAGCCGCCGGTATCAGTGCCCGTTGCGCCGAGCGCCAGATTGGCCGCGACCGCCGCCGCCGAGCCGCCGGAAGAACCGCCAGGCGTCAGCGGCGTATTCGAGCCCTTGCGCCGCCACGGCGAGATGACGGGCCCGCAGAACGACGTCTCGTTCGACGATCCCATGGCGAACTCGTCATTGTTGGTCTTTCCGAGCAGCACCGCGCCGTCGCGCCACAGATTGGCGGTGACCGTCGAGTCATAAGTGGGGACAAAATTATGCAGGATGCGCGAGCAAGCCGCGGTGCGCACATCTTGCGTGCAGAACATGTCCTTGACCGCAAGCGGAATGCCCTCCAGCGGACCTGCGTTGCCGGCAGCGATGCGCGCATCGGACGTTTTCGCCATCGCGGCCGCGCGCTCCGGCGTCGCCAGAACATAGGCGTTGAGCGCGTGCGCCTGCTCGATGGCTGCGGCATGGGCCGCCCCAAGCTCGACGGCGGAGAACCGTTTGCTTGTCAGTCCATCGCGCGCGTCAGCCAACGTGAGCGACGTCAATTCACTCACGGCTGGTGCTCATCCTCGGCAGGTTTTGCGGCCGGCGCCTGCGCTTGCGGAGCGTCGCAGGCAAAACGCGCCGCCTCTTCGCGCACGATCCGCTCGCGCTCTTGCGGCGAGAGTGCCTCAAGCATGTCCAGAAAACCGAGTTCGCAGGCAATGCACATCTACTCGACTACCTTGGGCACCAGAAAGAAATTATCCTCGCTCGCCGGCGCGTTTTTCAGCACCGCGGTCGCGGCATCGCCGTCGGTCACCACGTCGGCGCGCATTTTCATCTTCATCGGCGTCACCGAGGTCATCGGCTCGACATTCTCGACGTCGACCTCCTGAAGCTGCTCGACGAAAGCGAGCATGGCGTTGAGTTCGCCCCGGAGGCGCTCAACCTCCTCCTCCTCGACCGCGATGCGGGCAAGGTGGGCGATGCGGCGGACAGTCGCTGCGTCAACGGACATGGGCGGCCTCTGTTGCGCGCATATAGCAGAGCCGCCTTCGCCGCCGCAATCAAACGTTATGCCGCCTTGCGGTGGTGATCGTCGCAGACCTGCACTTCGATGGTGACATGGGAAAGGCCGCCAATCCCCTCGAGCCGCGCCTTATAGGCACCGGGCGCCTGCGGCCGGTCGGACACCATCGCAGCGATGACGCCAGTATGGCCTGGGCCGAGCCGCCACAGATGCAGGTCGCTGACACGGTCGCCGTCAATTTCCAGCTGCTTGCGAATTTTCGCGGCGAGGTTGCGGTCCGGCACCATGTCAAGCAGCACCGCCCCGGACATACGGATCAACCCGAACGACCAGCTCAGGATCACGCTGACCCCGATGAGCGCCATCAGCGGATCCATCCATACCCAGCCCAACAGCAGGCCGCAGCCGAGCGCCACAATCGCCAGCACCGAGGTCAGCGCATCGGCGAGCACGTGCACAAAAGCGGCGCGAAGATTGGTGTCGTGGCCGTGATGATGATCGACATGCTGGTCGTCGCCGTGATGATGACGTTCATGCCGATCGAATAGAAGCCAGGCGCTGGCGAGGTTGACACAGAGGCCGAGTGCCGCAAGCGTCATCGCCTCGCCGAAATTGATCGCCACTGGCGCGACGAACCTTGTCAAAGCCTCATAGCCGATCAGTAGCGCGATCAACGCCAGGACCACTGCACTAGCGAAGGCGGCGAGCTCGCCAATCTTGCCGGTGCCGAAGGAAAAACGCGGATCGCGTGCATGGCCCCGCGCAAACCGGTAAGCAAATGCCGCGATTCCTAAGGCGCCGGCATGCGTCGACATATGCCAGCCATCGGCGACGACTGCCATCGAACCAAACATCGTGCCACCGACGATCTCGGCCACCATCATCGCCGCGGTGAGGGCCACCACGCACCAGGTGCGGAATTCGTGTCGGTCATGGTGTGTGCCAAGAAAGACGTGGCTGTGCCGCCATGGATCGATCGACTGTGTGTGCATGAGCGCCTCGTCAAACGGGGTTGCCGCATCAGGAAAATAACGACGGGACCGGATCGCGGCAATGCGGTCTCGCGGCAAAAAATGCGGATGATGGTTCTCGCCTCTCGTGCTATCGCTCGGCCATGCCCGCATCCGTCCTGCCGCTTGTCGAAGCCGCCGCGCTGTTGCCGCCGCGCGGTGTGCTGCTCGGCCTCGATCTCGGTACCAAGACCGTCGGCGTCGCCGCCAGCGATGCCGACCGCAAGCTCGCCGCCGGCGTGGTCACGATCAGGCGCAAGTCGTTCTCCGTCGACGCACGCACCTTGCTTGACCTTGCCGCAGAGCGCGCGGCGTGCGGGTTCGTTCTCGGCCTCCCGATCAACATGGACGGTAGCGAGGGCCCGCGCGCGCAGGCGACGCGCGCTTTCGCCCGCAATATTGCCAAGCTTACGGAGCTGCCAATCGCACTTTGGGACGAGCGGCTGTCGACGGCGGCTGTCGAACGCGGCCTGATCGAGGCCGGGATGCGGCGCGGGCGCCGTGCTGAAGTGATCGACCAGCACGCTGCGGCCTTTATTCTCCAGGGCGCGCTCGATCGTCTTGGGCGCCTCCTCCCGCCCTGACAAACGAAAGGGCGGGCAACCGGCCCGCCCTCACGCGTTCGCAATTCAAATTCTTACTGGTTGTTACAGGGGACGTAGTTGGGGTTTCCTGAGCCCAGCAAGCATTGCTGCTCGTTGTTGTAATAGTAGTAGCCGCCGCCGCGGACGCCGTAGCGGTGGTCCGCCTGGATGCCCGGATCGTAGGCGTAGCCCGGTTCGTAGGCGTAACCGTAGTAGCCCGGCGCGTAATACCCATTGTTGGCGCTCGCCGCTGCCGCGCCGACCAGCGCACCGGCAGCGAACCCGGCCGCCGCCGCGCCGCCGCCATGCCAGCGAGCCTGGCTCGGGGATGCCGCCGCAAGGGCTATCGCACCGCTGACGGCCAATGCGGCCGCGTATTTGAAAGCTGTTCGCATATTTTTTCTCCTGTTCATCAACGCCCAACCTGTGGGCGCCGGCTGACGGGACAACCACACAGCCACGTCAGGGTTCCAGAACCCGCGGCGGAGCAGCCATGCTCCTTGTTTAACCCTGCCGGGTTCCATTGTGGATTTGCCGGTTCCATGCCCTTGCCGCGCGAGGATGTTGCGCCTATAGGACTGGCTTTAATGAACATCGCGCCGAAATCGTCATTCGTCCTCAACAAAAAGCATCTGTTGGGGATCGAAGGGCTTTCCGGCGAAGAGATTTACGGCCTCCTCGACCTCGCCGAGGAATTCGTCGAACTCAACCGGCAGATCGAGAAAAAGCGCGCCTCGCTGCGCGGCCGCACCCAGATCAACCTGTTCTTCGAATCCTCCACCCGCACGCAATCCTCGTTTGAATTGGCGGGAAAACGCCTCGGCGCCGACGTCATGAACATGTCGGTCGGTCAATCGGCGATGCGCAAGGGCGAGACGCTGATCGACACCGCGATCACCCTCAACGCCATGCATCCCGACATTTTGGTGGTGCGCCACCACGCTTCCGGCGCGACCGAATTGCTCGCCAGCAAGCTCGAAGGCTGCTCGGTGATCAACGCCGGCGACGGCGCGCACGAACATCCGACGCAGGCGCTACTCGATGCACTCACCATCCGCCGCAACAAGGGCGGCATCGAAGGCCTGACCGTCGCGATCTGCGGCGACGTTCTGCATTCCCGCGTCGCCCGCTCCAATATCCTCCTGCTCAACACGGTCGGCGCACGGGTACGCGTCATTGCACCGTCTACCTTGCTGCCGCCGGGCATCGAGCGTTTCGGCGTCGAGGTCTTCCACGACATGCGCGAAGGGCTTGCCGGCGCCGACATCGTTATGATGCTGCGGCTGCAACGCGAGCGCATGCACGGCTCCTACATTCCCTCGCCGTCCGAATATTTCCACTTCTGGGGTCTCGATGAGCGCAAACTCTCTTACGCCAAGCCCGGCGCGCTGGTGATGCACCCGGGGCCGATGAACCGCGGCGTCGAAATCGATTCCATCGTCGCCGACGGTGCCCAGTCGGTGATCCGTGAACAGGTGGAGATGGGCGTCGCTGTGCGCATGGCGGTGCTCGAAGCCCTGTCCCGAAATTTACCGAACGTTTGAACCCATGCTGGCAGACCGCCGTCCGATCCTGCTTGCCAACGCCCGGATCGTCGATCCGTCGCGCGACCTCGATTTTCCCGGCGACCTGCTGATCGCGGACGGCGTTATTCGCGAAGCGAAGAGAGGCATCGGCGCCGGCGGCGTGCCGGAAGGCACCGAGGTGGTTGACTGTCGCGGCAAGGTCGTGGCGCCTGGCCTGGTCGATATGCGCGCATTCGTCGGCGAGCCGGGTGAAGGACACCGCGAGACGCTCGCCTCGGCAAGCCAGGCCGCGGCTGCCGGCGGCGTCACCACCATCATCTGCCAGCCGGATACCTCGCCGGCCATTGACGACCCGGCAACGGTCGATTTCGTGTTGCGCCGGGCGCGCGATACCGCGATCGTGCATGTGCATCCGATGGCGGCGCTGACCAAGGGCCTCGGCGGCAAGGAAATGACCGAGATCGGTCTGCTGAAGGCCGCCGGCGCCGTCGCCTTCACCGACGGCGCAAAAAGCGTCACCAACGCCCAGGTGATGCGCCGCGCCCTCACCTACGCCCGGGATTTCGACGCGCTGATCGTGCATCACACCGAGGACCCGGATCTCGTCGGCGACGGCGTCATGAACGAAGGCGAATTCGCCGCACGCCTTGGGCTGTTCGGCATTCCCAAGGCAGCGGAGACGGTGCTGCTCGAACGCGACATCCGTCTCGCCGCACTGGTGGGTGGGCGTTATCACGCCGCTTCCATTACCTGCGGTGAATCGGTCGACGAATTGCGCCGTGCCAAAGAGGCGGGCCTTGCCGTCACCGCTTCCGTTTCAATCAATCACATCACGCTCAATGAGAACGACATCGGGCCATACCGCACGTTCTTCAAGGTGACGCCGCCGCTGCGCGCCGAGGACGATCGCAAGCTGCTGGTCGGGGCGCTGGCCGGGGGCCTCATCGACGTGGTGATGTCGGATCACAATCCGCAGGACGTCGAGGTCAAGCGGCTGCCCTTTGCCGAAGCTGCCGCCGGCGCTATCGGGCTTGAGACCATGCTGGTTGCCGGCCTGCGGCTCGTGCACGCGGGCGAGCTCGAGCTGATCACCTTGCTGCGCGCGATGTCGGCACGCCCTGCCCAACTGCTCGGGCTTGCCGGCGGGACGCTGCGCAGCGGAGCCGCCGCCGATGTCATCGTCCTCGATATTGACTTGCCGTGGGTCCTCGATCCTGCCGATCTCAAATCCAAGTGCAAGAACACGCCTTTCGATGAGGCCCGTTTGACCGGCCGCGTGACGCGCTCGATCGTCGGCGGGCGCACGGTTTACGAATACGCATGAGCGTTTTGCTCGCTTTGCCGTTTGGCTACCTGCTCGGCTCGATTCCGTTCGGCCTGCTGATCATGCGCGTGGCCGGCGGTCCCGATGTACGCACCATCGGCTCGGGAAATATTGGCGCAACCAATGTGTTGCGCACCGGGCACAAAGGCTTGGCCGCGCTGACGCTGGTCTGCGACATGCTCAAGGGCACGGTTGCGGTTCTCGTCGCCGCGCACTTTGCCGGATTCGAGGCCGCGCTCGCCGCCGGTGCCGGCGCTTTCGTCGGCCACCTGTTTCCGGTGTGGCTCAAGTTCAAAGGCGGCAAGGGCGTCGCCACATATATCGGGGTACTCATCGGCCTTTATTGGCCGGCAGCGCTTGGCTTCGGCGTCATCTGGCTCGTTGTGGCCGCGCTCTTTCGCTACTCCTCGCTCGCCGCCCTGATCGCCAGCGCGCTGACGCCGGTCACGCTCCTGCTGCTCGGGCGGCCCGAGGTGGCTGCTTTGTTTTTCCTGCTGACGATCCTCGTTTGGATCATGCACCGCGCCAATATCGGCCGCCTCCTCGACGGCAGTGAGGGCAAGATCGGCGCGAAAAGCTGACGCTCAGAGACCGTCCGCGTGCGCGCCGTGCTTCTGGAACTCGAAATCGCCGGACGTCTTGAGCGTCACGGCGGCGCCCTGATTTCGTTGATATAAAAATCAGCTCGATTCGAAAGGTCCACGATGTTTGCGCGCTTTATTGCAGTGGCTGGGTTCGCCTTGATCGTTTTCTGTTTGCCGGTGTGCGCGCAGGAACAGAGTTTTGAGGCATTCGTCAACGAACTCTGGCCAGACGCGCAGGCCAAGGGCGTGACCCGCGTGACCTTCGATGTTGCCATGCGCGGTGTCACCCCCGATCAGCGCGTCATCGCAGCCACCAAACGGCAGCCGGAATATGGCAAGCCGGTCGGCGATTACATCAACTCGGCTGCCTCATCGGGCCGCATCGCCCGCGGCCAGGCCAAGGCGAAAGAATGGGCAAAGACCTTCGACGCGGTGGAGAAAAAATTCGCCGTCGAGCGCTGGGTGCTGGTGGCGCTGTGGGGCATGGAAACCGATTACGGCGCCGAGAAGGACCGCTGGGACGTATTCCGTTCGCTGGCAACGCTCGGCTACGTGAAATACCGCGATCCGTATTTCCGCAACGAGTTGATTGTCGCCATGCGCATCATGCAGGACGGCCGTTTCGGTCGCGACCAGATGGTGAGCTCCTGGGCCGGCGCTATGGGGCAAACGCAATTCATGCCGACCAACGTCGTCGACTATGCCATCGATTTTTCTGGCGACGGTAAGAGCGACATCTGGAAAAACGTGCCCGACGTGCTCGCCTCAACCGGCAACTACCTGCACAAGGGCCACTGGAAGTTCGGCCTGCCCTGGGGCTTCGAGGTCATCGTGCCCAAGGGCTTCGACTACATGAAGAGCCGCGCGAGCTTTGCCGAGTGGAAAAAACTCGCCGTGCACCGCGCCGACGGCAAGGCGTTTCCGGGGCAAGGCCAGGGAATTCTCTTCTTCCCTGCCGGCAGCAATGGTCCGGGCTTCATCGTCACGGAAAATTACGACGTGCTCAAGGAGTACAACAACTCCGACGCCTACGCGATCGCAGTCGGCCATCTCGCCGACCGCATGCAGGGCGGCGCGCCGTTCAAGACCGCCTGGCCTGCCGACGATCATCCGTTGTCGCGCGACGCGCGCATCGCCTTGCAGAAGAAACTGAGCGGTCTCGGCTACAAGGTCACCGACTTCGAAGGCCACGTGGATTTTGATTTGCGTGATAATATCCGCGCCGAGCAGAAAAAATTTGGCATGGTCCCGGACGGAAATCCGACACCGGGCTTTCTGGAAAAACTCGGGCTCAACATGAAATGATCAGCGTTCGCCGCCGCGCGCGTGCCGGCCCTCGTTTTCCGCTTCCAGTCTCGCCATCTCGAGCAGGTAGCCAAGCGTATCCATGCGGTGCTGACGGGCGATCACCCCAAGATCGGCGGCCAACGTCGCTACGTAATCGGCGGCTGCGGTCCGGTCACCGGTTTCGTGGCGGACAAAACTGGTCTGAGCAACCATCGCGGCAAACTACACCGTCCGCTTCGATTAGTAATCCTTTTAATAGCATTTTTTTTGATTACACTCTTTGATTGTATCGTTTCTCCCGGTCTTTTTCATGCCCGATTTGGCTGCTTTTAACGCCTTGCCGGATACCCTGATTTGACAGGGGGGGCCGCGTTCCCCATGTTCCGGCGAAGCCGGTAGCCGATTCCACCGTGATTCTGCGTGAGTATTGCGGCTAACCTATTGGAATCTCATGAAAGTTGTCGTTGTCGAATCGCCTTCCAAAGCGAAGACGATCAATAAATATCTTGGACCCGGTTATGAGGTGCTGGCTTCGTTTGGCCATATCCGTGACCTCCCGGCCAAGGACGGCTCGGTCGACCCCAACAACAACTTCAAGATGCTTTGGGAGGTGGATCCGCAATCGCAGAAGCGGGTCAACGACATCGCCGACGCGCTCAAGAAGGCCGACACCCTGATCCTCGCGACCGACCCGGATCGCGAAGGCGAAGCCATCTCTTGGCACGTCCTTGAAGCGCTCAACGAAAAAAAGGCGCTGAAGGACCAGACCGTCGAACGCGTTGTCTTCAACGCCATCACCAAGCAATCCGTCACTGAGGCGATGAAGCACCCGCGCCAGATCGACAACGCGCTGGTCGATGCTTATCTCGCCCGCCGCGCGCTCGATTATCTCGTCGGCTTCACGCTTTCGCCGGTGCTGTGGCGCAAGCTACCCGGCGCGCGTTCTGCCGGGCGCGTCCAGTCGGTGGCGCTGCGCCTCATCTGCGACCGCGAACTGGATATCGAAAAATTCGTCGCCAAGGAATATTGGTCGATCCTTGCCAGGTTGCAGACGCCGCGGGGCGAGAGTTTCGAGGCGCGTCTGGTCGGCGCCGACGGGCAAAAGATTCAGCGCCTCGATATCGGCTCCGGCGCGCAGGCCGAGGACTTCAAGCAGGCGCTGGAGGCCGCGGCCTTCACCGTTGTCAACGTCGAGGCAAAACCTGCGCGGCGCAATCCGCCGCCCCCCTTCACCACCTCGACCATGCAGCAGGAAGCCTCGCGCAAGCTCGGCTTTGCGCCGGCGATTGCCATGCGCCTGGCGCAGCGACTTTACGAAGGCGTCGAGATCGACGGCGAGACTACCGGTCTCATCACCTACATGCGCACCGACGGCATCGACATCGCGCCGGAAGCGATTGCCGACATCCGCGCCATGATCGGCAAGAACTACGGCTCGCAATACGTTCCGGGCTCCCCGCGCACCTATCAGAACAAATCGAAGAACGCGCAGGAAGCGCACGAAGCCGTGCGCCCGACGAATCCGACGCGAACGCCGGCGGAAGTCGCCAAATATGTCGACCGCGATCAGGCGCGACTTTACGAACTGATCTGGAACCGCGCGGTCGCGAGCCAGATGGAGTTGGCGGAACTCGAGCGTACCACCGTCGACATTGCCGCCAAGGCCGGCAGCCGCACCATCGATCTGCGCGCCACCGGGCAAGTCGTAAAGTTCGACGGCTTCCTCACGCTCTATCAGGAAGGCGAGGACGAGACCTCCGAGGACGAAGAGTCGCGCCGTTTGCCGGCGATGGCGCAGGACGAGCGCCTGACCAAGGAAGCGATCGAAGCCGCGCAGCATTTCACCGAGCCGCCGCCGCGCTTTTCCGAAGCGGCGCTGGTCAAGCGCATGGAAGAACTCGGCATCGGCCGGCCTTCGACCTACGCTTCGATCCTGCAAGTGCTGCAGGACCGCGGCTATGTGCGCATCGACAAAAAGCGGCTGATCCCCGAAGACAAGGGGCGCGTCGTTGTCGCTTTCCTCGAGAGCTTCTTCAAGCGCTACGTCGAATATGATTTCACCGCGTCGCTGGAGGAGCAGCTCGACCGCATTTCCAACAACGAGATCGACTGGCAGAAGGTTCTTGAAGATTTCTGGGTCGACTTCATTGCCGCGATCGGCGAGATCAAGGAAGTGCGCAACCGCGTCGTGCTCGACGCGCTCAACGACCTCCTCGAGCCGCACGTCTTTCCGGAGCGCGCCGACGGCGCTCCGCGCCGCCAGTGCCCGCAATGCGGCACCGGCGAACTGTCGCTGAAGACCGGCCGCTTCGGAGCCTTTATCGGCTGCTCGAATTATCCGGAATGCACCTTCACCAGGCAGATGTCGCCGGGCGCCAATGGCGGCCAGCCGACCAAGGTGCTGGGAACCGATCCGGCGACCGGCCTCGACGTGACAATTCGCGGCGGACGTTTCGGCACCTATTTGCAACTGGGCGAAGAGATCAAAGTGCCGAAGCCGAAAAAGGGCGAGAAAAAGGATCCCGACGCGCCCAAGCCGGAAAAGCCCAAGCGCGCGAGCCTGCCGAAGGGTGCGGCACCCGAGGACATCGATCTCGACAAGGCGCTGGCGCTACTGGCGCTGCCGCGCGAAGTCGGCAAGTCGCCGGAAGACGGTGAACCCATCTTGGCCGGCGTCGGCCGCTTCGGGCCGTACGTCAAGCACGGCAAGGTATATGCAAGCCTGGAAGAAGGCGACGACGTGCTCACCGTCGGCCTCAATCGCGCCATGCACCTGATCGCCGACAAGATCGCCAATCCGAAAAAGGGCCGCCGCTTCGGCGCCGATCCCGGAAAGATTCTGGGCGAGCATCCCGACAAGGGCGGCCCGATCACGGTCAAGAACGGCCGCTACGGTCCCTACGTCAGCCACAACGGCGTCAACGCCACGCTCACCGGCGACAAGACGCCCGACACCGTGACGCTCGACGAAGCTATTGTCCTGCTCGACGCACGCGCCGCAGCCATGGGCAACTCACCGAAAGGCCGTCGCGCCGCCGGACGCAAGCAGCCGTCGGGCAAAGCCGCGGCCAATCCTCCGGCAGCGCCGCAGACGAAATCCGCGCCGACGCGGGCCAAGAAGCCCCCGGCAAGCAAGGCCAAGAAGCCCGCGGTGGTCGCGGCCAAGGCCAAGCCCGCGCGCCGCACCAAGGCCGCCGAATAGTTCGGCTGGCGAAGCCCTGATTCAATCACTACATTTCTCTAGCAGCGTCTTTTTGACGCCGGAATTTCCATTTTGAACAAGCAATCCAAACCTGCCTCCCTCCCCTCCAAAGCTGACATCCTCGCTTTCATCGGCGCACGGCCCGGCAAAGTTGGCACCCGAGAAATCGCCCGCGCCTTCGGGCTCAAGAACGCCATGCGCGCCGAGCTCAAGCGCATGCTGCGCGAGCTCGCCAGTGAAGGCTCGGTCGAGAAGCGCCACAAGAAACTGCACCAGCCGGGAAAGCTTCCCTCAACCGTGCTCGCCGACGTTACCGCGCGCGACGGCGACGGCGACCTCATCGCCACGCCCGACGAATGGGACGAAGAGGCGCATGGGCCGGCGCCTAAAATCCGCATTCTGATTCCACGCAAGGCGCGCCCCGGCGAAGCCGCCGGTGTCGGCGACCGCGTGCTGCTGCATGTCGATGAAACCGAGGACGACAAGGGCATCCGTCACCGCGGCCGCGTTATCAAGATCGTCGACCATCCCAAGCAGCGGATGATCGGGGTCTTCCACAAGCTGGCAAATGGCGGCGGGCGGCTCGAGCCGGTCGACAAGAAAATGCTGGGCAAGCAGCTCGCCATTCCTGCCGGCGCGACACTCGATGCCGAAGATGGCGACTTGATCGCGGTTGAAGCGGGCCGCGCGCCAAGGCTGGGCCTACCCACCGCGCGCGTGGTCGAAAAGCTCGGATCGCTCAAGAGCGAACGCGCGGTCAGCCTGATCGCCATCTACGCGCATTCGATCCCGCAGGTGTTCCGCCCCGACACGCTGCGCGAGGCGGAGGCGGCAAGGCCCGCAACGCTTTCGGGTCGCGAAGACTGGCGCGATGTGCCCTTCGTCACCATCGATCCGCCCGACGCCAAGGACCACGACGACGCCGTGCATGCGGTGCCGGATGAGGCGGCGAATAACCGCGGCGGCTTCATCATCTCGGTCGCCATCGCCGATGTCGCCCATTACGTGACGCCGGGCTCGGCGCTCGATCGCGAAGCTTTGGTGCGCGGCAACTCGGTCTATTTCCCTGACCGCGTCGTGCCGATGCTGCCGGAGCGCATTTCCAACGATCTGTGCTCGTTGCGCGCGCGCGAGGACCGCGCCGCGCTTGCCGTGCGCATGGTGATCGGCCCCGATGGGCGCAAGCGCTCGCACACGTTTCACCGCATCCTGATGCGTTCGGCGGCGAAGCTGTCGTATCAGCAGACGCAATACGCGGTCGGCGGCCGCACCGACGACGACACCGAGATGCTGGTCGCCCCGGTGCTCAAGCCGCTCTACGCCGCCTACGAGGCGCTGAAAATCGCCCGCGCCGAGCGCGGCCCGCTGGATCTCGACTTGCCCGAGCGCAAGATTTTGCTCAAGGCCGACGGTACCGTCGACCGCGTCATCACTCCGGAGCGGCTGGAGGCGCATCGCCTGATCGAGGAGTTCATGATCCTCGCCAACGTTGCCGCCGCCGAAACGCTGGAAAAGGCCCGTGTGCCGCTGATCTATCGTGTGCACGACGAGCCGACGATGGAGAAGCTTCACGCCCTGCGCGAATTTCTCGCCACGCTCGACATTCCTTTCGCCAAGGGTGGCGTGGTCCGCGCCTCCGCCTTCAACGGCATCCTTGCCCGCGTCAAAGGGCGCGACACCGAACAACTGGTCAACGAAGTGGTGCTGCGCTCGCAGGCGCAAGCCGAGTATTCGGCGGAAAATTACGGCCACTTCGGCCTCAACCTGCGCCGTTACGCGCACTTCACCTCTCCCATTCGCCGCTACGCCGACCTGATCGTGCATCGCGGGCTGATCCGCGCGCTCAAGCTCGGCGCCGATGGCCTCCCCGAGGCGACCGACCAGAAGCAGCTTGGCGAAATCGCCGCGGAAATTTCCGCAACCGAACGTCGCGCCATGCTCGCTGAGCGCGAGACCAATGACCGGCTGATCGCGCATTTTCTTTCCGACCGCATCGGCGCGACCTTCGACGGACGCATTTCCGGCGTCACCCGTGCCGGCTTGTTCGTCAAGCTTGCCGAGACCGGCGCCGACGGGTTCGTGCCGGCGCGCACCATCGGCGACGAATATTTCCGCTTCGAGGAGGCTGCACGCGCCATGATCGGCAATCGCAGCGGCGAGACCTACCGACTCGGCGATCCGGTCACCGTCAAGCTGGTCGAGGCGGCGCCCGTTGCAGGGGCGCTGCGTTTTGAGCTTCTCTCCGAAGGCCGCATCGACGCCAAACACCGCCCGGTACAGCACCGGCGCGACCGCGACAACCGCGGCAAGCATAACCGTCGCAAGCAGCGGAAACCACGATGACTAACGACATGGCCAAAGCCTGGGCCCAGCGTATGACCAAGTCGGAACGCGACCAGACGTTTGCCGACAGCGAGCCGCGCGACGCGGCGACCCTGATGCTGGTCGACCGCACCGACGCCGCGAAGCCAAAGGTGTTGTTCGGCCGCCGTCACGACAACCATAAATTCATGCCGGGGAAATTCGTCTTTCCCGGCGGACGCATCGAGGCGCTCGACGCCAAAATGTCGGCGGTGAGCGAAATTCATCCCGACATGCAGGCAAAATTGCTCGAGCGCGTCGCCAATAAAGACGCGGATTACGCCCGCGCGCTGGTGCTCACGGCGGTGCGCGAGATGGCCGAGGAAACCGGGCTGCTGCTCGGCGTCACGCGCGACGAGCCACCGCAAGTGCCGGGCGAAATCTGGCATGAATTCGCCAAAGCCAAGGTGCATCCCGATCTCGGCAACATCCACTTCATCGCCCGGGCCATCACGCCACCGAAGCGGCCGCGGCGCTTCGACACCCGCTTCTTCACCGCCGACGCGACCGCGATCGCTGCCCGCATCGAGGGCGTGGTCGGTCCAGACACCGAACTGGTCGAACTGGTGTGGATCCCGATCAAGGACGCCGCCAAGCTCGACATGCCGACCATCACCGGCGTGGTGCTCGAGGAACTGGCGGCGCGCGTTGCCGCCGGGCTCAAGCACAGCCTGCCGGTGCCGTTTTATTTCATGGAAAACCAGAAATTCTGCCGGGAACTGCTGTAAGGGCCAGAAAAACGGCCTTTCTTGACATTTGCCGCATCGACGCTAGGTTGCCGGCCAACACGATCCGCCTAGAAAGTTTTGAGGGTTCCCATGGCCAAAGCCGCCAGTTTGAAAATCAAGCTCGTGTCCAGCGCCGACACCGGCCACTATTACGTGACCAAGAAGAACTCGCGCACGCAGACCGAGAAGCTGACGAAGAAGAAATATGATCCGATCGCGCGCAAGCACGTCGAGTATCGCGAGTCGAAGATCAAGTAATCGCCACCGCGATCTTGAATAAAAGAGGCGCCTGATCGGCGCCTTTTTTATTGGTGCAGACGAGGTGGCCGGCCGAAAGCGGCGACACGAGGAGGCCTCTCGACGCCACTCTCAGGCCGGCCGAACCCCGCAGGACCCAGGAGATGCGGCGGACCTGAGCACTCCGCAGGGCATTGGATTGGATATCGGAAGCGACCGCGCGCCGCCGCCGGAATCGATTGTGACAAGGCTAGTCCAAGCCCCGGGCCAATGCCAAATGGCATTTTAACGCGCTGAAAGACTTGGGCTGTTGGCGGCCCGGCCGCGTCGCTGGCGGCGGCTCAGGCAGCGGCCGGTACCACGCGGTTGCGGCCATCCCGCTTGGCGCGATAGAGCGCATCGTCGGCGCGCTTCAAGATTGCGGCGGCGGTGTCGGTCGGCGCGGTAAGCGCGGCGATGCCGATGGAGATGGTTACCTCCAGGCTGCGCGCGCCCTGCTGGATGACGAAAGGTTCGGTCGCGATGCGCCGGCGCAGGCGCTCGGCGACCATGGCGGCAACCGCCATGTCGGTCTCCGGCATCACCAGCACGAATTCCTCGCCGCCGTAGCGGCAGGCGAGATCGATGTTGCGGATCGACTTGCGGATGCGCAGCGAGAATTCGCGCAGCACGTCGTCGCCGGCGTCGTGACCGTGACCATCGTTGATCGACTTGAAAAAGTCGATGTCGAGCACCATTACCGCGATCGGCTTGCCGCGCGAGGCCGCCTGTTCGACCAGCGTTGCCAGATGCGTTTCCATGTAGCGGCGGTTGAACAGCCCGGTGAGCGCGTCAGTGATCGCCATCTCGATCGACATCTGCACGTTGTCGCGCAGCCGCTCGGTGTAGCGCTTCTTCTTGATCTGGGTGCGCACGCGCGCCAGCATTTCGTTCTTGTCGATAGGCCGGATCAGGTAGTCGTTGACGCCGATCTCAAGCCCGCGCACCAGCTTTTGATTGTTGTCGGCTTCCGCAACAGCAAGGATCGGCACGTTGCGGGTGCGGTCGAGCGAGCGGATCTGGCTACACAGGCGAAGGCCGTCGAAATTTTTCAGCGCCAGCGACACGATCACCAGGTCGTAGTTGCCTTCGGCGGCGTGAAACAGGCCCTCGTTCGGGTCGGCCTCGACATCGACTGCATGTTCCTGCGCCAGTGTATCGACGATGCGCTCATAGGAATTCGGCCGATCGTCGACGATGAGGATGCGGCCGTTACGGCCGGTCTCGCTGACAGCGTCCTTTTCCGGACTTTGGATGCCGATTTCCTTCGAGGTTACCGCGCGCATGCGCAGCTCGTCGGTCACCATCTTCAGCCGCGCCAGCGAGCGCACCCGCGAAATCAGCGCAACATCGGTGACAGGCTTGGTGAGGAAATCGTCGGCGCCGGCTTCCAGGCCGCGCACGCGGTCGGCGGGCTGGTCGAGCGCGGTGACCATGACCACCGGGATGTGATGCGTCGCCGGATTGGACTTGAGCTTGCGGCAGACCTCGAAGCCGTCCATGTCCGGCATCATCACGTCGAGCAGCACGATGTCGCATTCGGCGCGCTCGCATAGCTTGAGCGCTTCCGGACCGCTCTGCGCGGTGGTGACATCGAAATATTCCGCCGACAGCCGCGCCTCGAGCAGTTTCACGTTGGCCGGAACGTCGTCGACGACAAGTACACGGGCGCTCATGGCTGCACCATCACGCGTTTCCCAAAAAATGCCGGATGGTTTCCATGAACTTGCCCACCGAGATCGGCTTTGACAGGTAGGCCTCGCAGCCGCCTTCGCGGATGCGCTCCTCGTCGCCCTTCATCGCAAACGCGGTGACCGCGACTACCGGGATCGACTTGAGTTCGGCGTCGTCCTTGAGCCATTTGGTGACTTCGAGTCCGGAGACTTCCGGCAACTGGATGTCCATCAGGATGAGGTCGGGCCGATACTTGCGCGCGAGGTCGAGCGCCTCGATGCCATTGCGCGTGCCGACCGTCTGGTAACCGTGCGCTTCCAACAGGTCGTTGAAGAGCTTCATATTGAGCTCGTTGTCCTCGACGATCAGGACGGTCTTCGGCATGTCCCCGCCCCTCGAACCCTCAATGCCCTCCCCCTTGCGCCAATCGTGAGGACATCTGCATCGCCAGGCCGAGCCCGGTGAGGCATCATCGGCAACGGTAGTGCCGATGTGTTACGGAAAGGCAAATTTGGCCCATGAAAAAACATTTGGCCATGCCCAAAGACGCGGCGGAAGCCTTGGCTATTCAAGCGCTTACCTTCATCGCCGAGGACGGCGAACGGCTCGGCCAGTTCCTCGCGGCAACCGGCATCGGTCCGGCGCAGATTCGCGCAGCCAGCGGTGAGCCGGGCTTCCTCGCCGGCGTCCTCGACTATCTTGTCGGCGATGAGTCGCTGCTCTCCGCGTTCGCCGCCGAAACGGGGTTTGATCCGAGCGATCCAGCCAAGGCGCTCGTCGTGCTCGGCGGCGCCCATTGGGAGCGCGAAGTGCCGTGAGCTTCTGCCGCGATTGTCTCGCCGACATGCCGGGCAAGGCCGCGCGCTGTGCGGCCTGCGGTTCGCCGCGGCTCGCGCGACACGCCGAGCTCGATAGCCTGACCATCGCCCATATCGATTGCGACGCATTCTATGCCACGATCGAAAAGCGCGACGACCCCTCGCTCGCCGACAAGCCGGTCGTCGTTGGCGGCAGCAAGCGTGGCGTTGTTGCCGCCGCCTGCTATATCGCGCGCACCTACGGCATCCGTTCGGCGATGCCGATGTTCGAGGCCAAGCGCCGCTGTCCCGGCGCCGTCGTGGTCAAGCCGAACATGGCCAAATACGTCGGCGTCGGGCGCGAGGTACGCCGGCGGATGTTCGCGCTGACGCCCTTGGTCGAGCCTTTGTCGATCGACGAGGCCTTCCTCGACTTGACCGGTACCGAGCGCCTGCACGGCATGAGCGCGGCGAAGGCACTCGCCCGCTTTGCCCGCGACGTCGAGCGCGACATCGGCATTACGGTCTCCATCGGCCTGTCGGCAAACAAGTTCCTCGCCAAGATCGCCTCCGACATGGACAAGCCACGCGGATTTGCCGTGCTCGGTGCAAATGAGGCCGTGACATTCCTGGCGCCAAAACCGGTCGGCTTCATCTACGGCGTCGGCGCGGTGAGCGCGGCAAGGCTTGTCAATGATGGCTATCGCCTTATTGCCGATCTCCAGCGCGCCGACGAGAAAGAGCTTGTACGCCGCTACGGCGAGGAAGGTGCGCGGCTGTGGCGGCTTGCCCGCGGCATCGATTCCCGTGCCGTCAGTGCCGAACGCGAAACCAAAAGCATTTCCGCCGAAACCACCTTTGATCGCGACATCGGCGAATTCAGGCCGTTGGAGCAATATCTCTGGGAACTGACCGAGCGCGTGTCGTTTCGTCTGAAAGCCAATGCGCTCGCGGGCTCAACGGTGACGCTTAAATTGAAAAGCGCCGACTTCAAGATCCGTACGCGGGCGCGCTCGCTGACCGCGCCGACGCAACTGGCGGCAAGGATATTTGCCGCCGGACGCGACCTGCTTGAACACGAAATGGGCGCCACCCGCTTTCGGCTGATCGGCATCGGCATGAGTCATCTCGAGGATGCCGCCGGGGACGATCTCGCCGACCTGATAGACGCCCGCACGGCCAAGGCCGAGCACGCTGTCGACCGGCTGCGCTCGAAGTTCGGCCGCGACGCGGTGGTCAAAGGTCTGGCGCTGGACGAGGAATGAGAATTACTGGCAGGGCTTTTCCTTCTTCAACTCCAGCGACGTCATCTCGCCGCTGATGGTGAAGTCGGGATAGGCAAGCCGCAACGCGCGGGAAACGCCATTCTCATAGAGTTCGAAGGAAATCGTATAGACCGGCGTCTGCTCGCCCGTCTGCTGTGCCTGCGCGTCCTCCCGCTCGAAATAACTGATGCTCACCGGCCACCGCGTTAGCTTGGCGAATATCGACTGTTTAGCGGTCGCGTCGGCGGGCGGCTTGGCGCCGGGCAGGATCGGCTTACCGATGACGGTGAGCGTATTGTAGAGTTTCTCGCCGGTTTCCGAGCCGTCATAGACCGGAAAATCGAGCACGCTCTTGCCTTCACGGGCGGCGACAATGATGCGGCGCATGTGCTCCGTGGGAAACACCGCGCCGACCGGCAACGAGAAGTTCTTGCCCCTGGGCTTGGTCAGGTCGACTTTCACCGCCGTCGCGTCCCGTTCGGCGTGACCGTCGACCTCGTCGGCGGCTTTGTCACCGGTTACGTTTTCCGAGTTGAAGCGGAATTTCTTGGCGTCGCCATCCTCCCAAGTGGTGGAGCGCAGGTCGCTCAGTGAGCGCTTGCCCTCACCGGAATTGAATTCCGCCACCTGTCGAAACTGCAGCTCATAGCCATCGCAGGAATTACCGGAAAAATCATAGAGGATGCGCCCGCGCACCGTTTCGAAGCCGCGGCCACCGCTCGATTTCGAGAGCTCCAGATCGTAAACCGCACGGTGCGGGGCGAGTAACACCTTGTCCGCCGGTGTCGCCATCGCCGGATGCCGGGCGGCGATGGCGGCAAGACCGAGCAAGGAAACGCCGAATGCGAAAGCGAGGCCGGGCGATTTCATGGACCGAGAGTCTCCACGCAAACGGTAAAGGCATGAGAAACGGCAGGATAGAGGCAAGATAGAGGCCGTCTCTTCTCACCGCAATCGCGCCCGGGCAGGAGTGGCACGCTTGCGCACAGGCCGGTGATCGGCCAAGACAGGCCGAAACTGGAGACGTCACGCATGGCCGGAACCGTTGAAAAAAGGCTTGCCGAGATCGGCGTCGTCTTGCCGGCGCCCAAGAGCCCGGTCGCCAATTACGTGCCGTTCGTGCGCAGCGGCAACCTGCTCACGGTGTCCGGCCAACTCTGTTTCGGAGCCGACGGCAAGCTGGTGGCCAAGGGCCGCCTCGGCGATACGGTGTCGATCGAAGATGGACAAAAGGCAGCGCGCGCCTGCGCAATCAACTTGCTCGCGCATCTCAAGGCCGCGCTCGGCGACCTCGACAAGATTGTTCGCGTTGTGCGGCTGGGCGGTTTCATCAATTCGGCGCCCGGCTTCGCCGACGGCCCCGTAGTGATGAACGGCGCCTCCGACCTGATGGTCGAAGCGCTCGGCGACAAGGGACGCCACGCGCGCTCAACCGTCGGCGTCGCCGCTCTGCCTGCGGACGCGGCGGTCGAAGTCGAGGGCCTCTTCGAGGTGATGTAAACGAGATGCCCGGTCTCGCCTGGCTCACCGCGCGACCGATCGCCCATCGCGGCCTGCACGATGCGGCGGCGGGCGTGATCGAGAATACCGCCAGCGCGTTTTCCGCGGCCATCGCTGCCGGCTACGGCATCGAAACCGATCTGCAGATCAGTGCCGACGGCGAGGCCATGGTGCATCACGACGAAGCCCTTGGCCGGCTTACCGAGGGCAGCGGCAAGCTCGCAGCGATGAGCGCGGCCGACATCCAGAAGGCCCGGTTCAGGGCGACCTCGGATCGCATCCTGAGGCTTTCGCGAGCTGTGCCAATTGGTCGAGGGGCGCGCTCCCTTGCTGCTGGAGCTCAAGAGCCGCTTCGATGGCGACGTCCGGCTTGTCGAGCGCGTGGTCGCCGTCGTCGGCGCCTATTCTGGCCCCGTCGGCGTCATGTCGTTCGACCCCGGCCTGGTTGAGGCGATCCGCAAAAAGGCGCCCGGCTTGGCGCGCGGCATCGTCGCCGAGCGTCACTATTTGGGCGCGGATTGGGCTCCCGTTCCCGCCATGACCAAACTGAGCATGGCGTTCCTGCTGCATGCCGGACGGACGCGGCCGCATTTCGTGGCCTACGCGGCAAAAGACCTCCCGGCCATCGCCCCGCTCATTGCGCGCCACCTGTTCGGCCGGCCGCTGCTCACCTGGACCGTGCGCAGCAAGGATGCCCATGCCGCCAGTTGGGCCGACCAGATCATTTTCGAAGGCATCCGCCCGCCCGTTTGAGCAACCCAGCCCCCCGTAACCAAGGTCGAGGTGAACCGCGGCCGATTTCCGGCGTAAAGTCGGCCTAGAAACGCGTCCGCCTGATGACCGACATCGAATTGCGCATCCGCATTATCCCCTCGATTGGCGAGGTTGCCGCGGCGGCCTGGGACGCCTGCGCCGGCACTCTCTTGCCCGGCGACGTTAAAGTATTGGCTGAGGATAACTTGTCCTCACGTGAGGATAAGTTGCTCACAGACTTATCCACACGAGGAAATGTATATAACCCTTTTATTTCACATGATTTTTTATCATCTATCGAGGCCTCGAACTCGGTCGGCGCCCGCTCCGGCTGGCAGCCCCGCCACCTGCTCGCCGAGGACGCGTCGGGCGCCCTGCTTGGCGCCGCGCCCTGTTATGTGAAGACCCACTCGCGCGGCGAATATGTTTTCGACCATGGCTGGGCCGAGGCCTTCGAGCGCGCCGGCGGCGACTATTACCCCAAGCTTCAAGTCGCGGTGCCGTTCACACCCGTCACCGGCCCACGCCTGCTGGTCAGGCCCTCACCGTTCGATGACGCAGTCCGCGGGGCGCTGGCCGATGCGCTCGCCGAAATCACCACCGACAGCGACTTGTCCTCGGCACATGTGACCTTTCTGACCGAGCACGAATGGCGCCTGCTCGGCGACCGCGGCTTTCTCCAGCGCACCGACCAGCAATTCCATTGGAACAACGCGGGCTACGCGAATTTCGACGAATTCCTCGCCGCGCTTTCATCGCGAAAGCGCAAGACCATCCGCCGTGAACGCAAGGAGGCTCTAGCCCCCGGCATCGAGGTGCGCTGGCTCAGCGGCTCGGACCTCTCCGAAAGCGTCTGGGACGCCTTTTTTGCCTTCTACATGGACACCGGCTCGCGCAAGTGGGGCCGGCCTTATCTCACGCGCGAATTTTTCTCGATTGTCGGCGAGAAAATGCGCGACAGAATTTTGCTGGTGATGGCACGCCGGGGCGGGCGCTGGATTGCCGGGGCCATCAACTTCCTTGGCGGCGACGCCATCTACGGCCGCAATTGGGGCGCCGTCGAGCACCACCCGTTCCTGCATTTCGAATTGTGCTACTACCAAGCCATTGACTACGCGATCCAAAACAAGCTGGCCCGGGTCGAAGCCGGGGCCCAAGGCGAACACAAATTGATGCGCGGCTATCTTCCGGCGACCACCTATTCCGCGCATTTCATCGCCAACCCCGGCCTGCGGCGGGCCGTGGCCGAATATCTGGAGCGCGAGCGCGCTTATGTCGCAGCGGCGGGCGAAGAGCTTGCGGCGGCGGCACCGTTCCGCAAAGACTTGGTAGAACACGAGCAAGATTAGACGCGACAAGCGCACGACGAGCCAGAATTGGCCAGAATTGGGGAGAGACATGCCGGCCTACGATCCGAACAATATTTTCGCCAAAGTCCTGCGCGGGGAGTTGCCCAGCTACAAGGTCTACGAGGACGACAAGGCCTTCGCCTTCCTCGACATCATGCCGCGCGCGCCCGGCCACACGCTGGTGCTGCCGAAGGCCGCCGCGCGCAATATTCTCGACGTGTCCGCGGACGACTTCGTCCACGTCGCCAAGGTGGCGCAGAAGGTCGCCAAAGCCGCAATGACCGCCTTTGCCGCGGACGGCGTCACCATCCAACAATTCAATGAAGGCGCCGGCGGACAGGTGGTGTTCCATTTGCACGTGCACGTGATCCCGCGCAAAACCGGCACGCCGATGAAGCCGCCGGCGAGCGAAAAAGAAAAGCCGGACGTGCTTGCCGAAAACGCCAGGAAGCTCGCCGCCGCGCTCGCGGGTTAGATACCGATTACCGTGCCGTCTGGCCGCGTAATGCAGCGACATCTTTCGCCGTCACCTTTGACGGCGCGCTGCCGAAGCGGGCGGTGACGTAATTGGCGACGGCGGCGATTTCAGTGTCGGAATAAGTATTGCCGAAGGCAGGCATGGAAATGACCCCCGGCGGGGTATAACGCCGCGAACCGGAGATGACGATCTGCGCAACATTTGTGGCGGACGGATCGTTCACGGCGCGCGTGCCGGAAATGGTGGCGTAAGCCGAAATCGCGCTCACCCCGCTCCAGCCGTGGCAACTTACGCAGGCCTGCTCGAACACCTTTTTGCCGAGGGCATCCGACACGGCTCCGCCTTCCTTGGGCGAGGACGGTGCCGGCGGCGCGATCGTTTCCGGCTCGGCCGAGGCAACCGCAGGGACGCTGCGCACATACGCGACCAGCGCGTGAATATCCGCCGGCGCCATCTGACTGAAGCTGTGGTCGACCGCCTCCCCCATCGGCCCCGATGCCGTGCCGCGCCCCTTGGCGTGACCATCCGACAAATAAGCAAACAGCTCGTCGTCGCTCCAAACGCCGATACCGGCGCCTTTGTCGGCGGTGATGTTGAAAGCGCGCCACCCGGCGGTCAGCGCGCCCGCGAACTTCTTCCGGTTGTCGAGCGCGAAAGCAAGATTGCGCGGCGTATGACATTCGCCGCAATGCGCCAGCGCCTCGGCGATATAAGCGCCCCGGTTCCATTCGGGACTCTTGGCGCTGTTGGGCGCAAAGCGCGTATCCGGATTGAATGCCAATGACCAGAAGCTCATCGACCAACGCTGGTCGAACGGGAACGTCAGCGTGTTGGTCCGGTTCGCCTCGTGGACGCCCGGCAGGCTGAACAAATAGGCCTTGATCGCCAGGGCGTCGGCGTCGGTCAGATACGTATAAGAAGTGAACGGCATTGCCGGATAAAGACGCGCACCGTCCTTGCGCACGCCGCGGCGAACGGCGTCGAGAAACTCCTGGTCGCTGTAGGAGCCGATCCCTGTTTCCTTGTTGGCGGTGATATTGGTCGAATAGAGCACGCCGAACGGCAGCGGGAACGCCAAGCCTCCCGCGTACGACCTCCCGCCCGGCGCGGTATGGCAGACCAGACAATCGGCGGCGCGCGCAAGGTATTCGCCGCGTTTGACGGCGTCGGCCTTGGCGAGATCGGCCGGAGCGCCGGTTGGATCGGCACCCTTGTAGTCCGCAAGCGCAACTGTCGAACCGCCGGCGAAGGTCATCGGTGCGGGAACAAAGGTCCGCCACACAAGCGCGCCGAGAACCCCAACCACGATAATGGCAATAACACCAGCAACGACACGCATGACCGTCAGGCCTTTTTCGGCAATGCGATCGCGGCGCGATCAATCGGCAACCGGCGCAAGGCAACGCCGGTCGCCGCATAGATCGCGTTGCGCAGCGCCGCGGGGCCAGCCGTACAGCCAGCTTCCCCGATACCACCCGGCTCCTCTCCGCTCTTGATAACGTGCACTTCGATCGGCGGCACCTCGTCAATGCGAAGCATGCGGTAGTCGTTGAAATTGGATTGTTGGACGCGGCCCTTTTCGATGGTCACTTCGCCGTACAGCGCCGCGGTGAGCCCGAAGATCAGGCCGCCCTGTAATTGCGCGGCGATGGTGTCGGGATTGACGGCAATACCGGTGTCGACCGCCAAAGTCACCCGGCGCAAATGGACGGCGCCCTGCTCGTCGACTTCGGCCTCGACCACATTCGCAATGTAGCTGCCGAACGACGGCTGCACGCTGACCCCGCGCCCGACGCGCGCCGGCAGCGGCTTGCCCCATCCTGATTTGTCGGCGACCAGTTCAAGTGCGGCCTTGAGCCGCGGTGTGCCGTTGAGCATACCGAGGCGGAAAGCGATCGGGTCCATGTTCGCCTTGCGCGCGAGCTCGTCCATGAAACTCTCGATGGCAAACACGTTGTTGTTTGGTCCGACGCCGCGCCAGAAGCCGGTCGGCACCGCCGGCGGTTCGGCCCGCACATATTCGATGTGCTTATTTGGAATGTCGTAGGGCATGTCCACAGCGCTATCGACGGCGTCGCCGTCTATGCCGTTTTGGAATGCCGGCGGAATCCAGCGAGCCATGATCGAGGAGCCGGTGACACGGTATTTCCAGGCAACGATCTTGCCATTCGACAGGCTGGCTGAAATCGTGTCGCGATAGACCGGACGATAGATGTCGTGCTGAATGTCCTCTTCGCGCGTCCAGGTGACCTTCACCGGTCCATCGACGCGGCGGGCGATGCGGACAGCGTTCGCGACCATGTCGGGCTCGAGCCTGCGGCCAAAGCCGCCGCCGATCAGATGATTGTGAACGGTCACCTTGTCGATGGGCAGGCCGGCCGCATTGGCCGCGGTCTCCTGCACGCGAGTCATAATTTGCGTGCCGGTCCATATCTCGCAGGCGCCGGGCGTGAGATGAACCGTACAGTTCAGCGGCTCCATCGTCGCGTGGGCGAGGAACGGAAGTTCGTAGTCGGCATCAAACCGGTCGCCCTGCGACAGGCCTTTTGCAACGTCGCCCTCCGATTTCGCAACCGCGCCGTCTTTTTTACTGGCGGCGCGCAGGTCGTTCCAGATGTCGGCGGAGTTTACGTTTGCGTTGGAGCCTTCGTCCCAGGTGACACCGAGGGCGTCGAGCCCCTTCTTCGCCGCCCAGGTGTGATCGGCGACGACGGCGACAAGATCGTCGAGCACGACGACCTGCCGCACGCCGGGAACCGCGCTCACGGCGCTATAGTCGACGCTCTTGACCTTGCCGCCAAAAACCGGACAGGCGGCAAGTGTGGCGAATTTCGTGTTCGGCACCATTGCGTCGATGCCGTAGACGACCTTGCCGTCGGTCTTGCCGGGCGTGTCAAAACGCTTGAGCGATTTGCCGATCAGCTTGAAGTCCTTCGGATCCTTCAGCTTCGGATTCTGCGGCACCGGAAGCTTGCCCGCTGCATCCGCAACCTCGCCATAGCCGAGCGTGCGATTGCTCGCCGCGTGAATGACTTTTCCCTCGGACGCAGAACAGGCTATAGGATCAACCTGCCACTGCTGCGCCGCCGCCTCGACCAGCATCGCCCGCGCCGCGGCGCCTGCCATGCGCAAAGGCTTCCAGAACGCGCGGATCGAATTGGAATTGCCGGTGACCTGAATGCCAAACGTCGGATTGCCGTAGAGCTTGTCGCTTGGCGGCGCGTGCACAAGCATGACCTGGGCAAAATCCGCGTCGAGTTCGTCGGCAAGTATCATTGCCACCGACGTATAGACGCCCTGCCCCATCTCCACCTGCGGCATGACCAGCGTGGTTTTGCCCGCCGTATCGATGCGGATGAAGGCATTGGGAGCGAACTGGCCCTCCGGATGGTCGGGCGGCTGCTCCGGCTCGTTCACCGGCGCCGCGCGCAGCGGCAGCTGAAAGGCAAGGACAAAGCCTCCGGCGAGGCCGCCTTTGAGCAGGCTGCGGCGTGACGGAGTGGCCGGCTGGAAGGATTGCATGGCGCGCTCCTATGTCTGTCCGCCCGCGGCGCGCTTGATCGCCTCGCGGATACGCACATAGGTGCCGCAGCGGCAGATATTACCGGCCATCGCGGCGTCGATGTCGGCATCGTCGGGATGCGGCGTCTTGGCCAGCAGCGCGGCTGCCGACATGATCTGGCCCGACTGGCAATACCCGCACTGGATCACTTCAAGGTCGAGCCACGCCTTCTGCACTTTGGCGCCGGCCTCGGTCGCACCGATGCCCTCGATCGTGGTGACGGCGCGGCCGCTAACTGCGCCGACCGGAAGCAGACACGAGCGCACCGGAATACCGTCGATATGCACGGTGCAGGCGCCGCACTGCGCGATGCCGCAGCCGAATTTCGTGCCCGTCATTCCGAGAACGTCGCGCAAAACCCACAACAACGGCACGTCGGGTTCAACGTCAGCGGTCCGTTTCGTGCCATTGACATCGATCTGAACGGACATGGCGACCTCCACGCTCTCCGACAATATTGGTCGCCAGATGAGCCCGGTCGTCAAGTCATTTTGCCGGGCTTGGCAGGGTTGTCCGGCCTGCGCAAATGCGGGAACCGTCAAAAACAGAAAGCCGGGCGCGAGGCCCGGCTTTCGAGAAACCGGACGTTTGCGCTTTCAGGCCTTGATCAGCGGCACCTTGGGCACGGTAGTTGCGCGCTTGCCACCGTCGCCTTTCGGCTTCGGCCGCGGCGACGCACGGCGCTTGGCCTTGGGGCGCACCGCCGGGATCTTTTCCGGCTTCGGCGTCACCGGGCCGTCGAGATACTCGAAGCCAAGTTTGTCGCGGCCGTTCTCGTCCTTGGTGACGATGACGCGCACGTGGCCGCCGCTCTTGAGGTGCCCGAACAGCACCTCGTCGGCGAGCGGCTTCTTGATGTGCTCCTGGATGACGCGGGCCATCGGCCGCGCGCCCATCAGCTCGTCGTAACCGTTGGCGATCAGCCAGCGCGTCGCCTCGTCGGACAGTTCGATGGTGACGTTGCGGTCGTCGAGCTGCGCCTCGAGCTGGAGCACGAACTTCTCGACCACCTTGGTGATGACCTCCTGCGACAGGTGCGCAAAAGTGATGATGGCGTCGAGCCGGTTGCGGAATTCCGGCGCGAACATCCGGTTGATCGCCTCGACGTCGTCGCCCTCGCGCTTGCCGCGGGTGAAGCCATAGGCCTGCTTGGCCATGTCGGCGGCGCCGGCATTGGTGGTCATGATCAGGATGACGTTGCGGAAGTCGACCTGCTTGCCGTTATGGTCGGTGAGCTTGCCGTGATCCATGATCTGCAACAGCACGTTGAACAGGTCCGGATGCGCCTTCTCGATTTCGTCGAGCAGCAGCACGCAATGCGGATGCTGGTCGACGCCATCGGTGAGCAGGCCGCCCTGGTCGAAGCCGACATAGCCCGGCGGCGCGCCGATCAGGCGCGAGATCGTGTGCCGCTCCATGTATTCGGACATGTCGAAGCGGATCAACTCGACGCCGAGCGACAGCGCCAGCTGCTTGGCAACCTCGGTCTTGCCGACGCCGGTCGGACCGGAGAACAGATAGCAGCCGATCGGCTTTTCCGGCTCGCGCAAACCCGCACGCGCGAGCTTGATCGAAGCCGAGAGCGCGTCGATCGCATTGTCCTGGCCGTAGACCACGGTCTTGAGCGTCTGCTGCAGATGCTGCAGCACCTCGGCGTCGTCCTTGGACACGGTCTTGGGAGGAATACGCGCCATGGTAGCGATGGTGGTCTCGATTTCCTTGATGCCGATGGTCTTCTTGCGCCGGTTCTCCGGCAGCAGCATCTGCGCCGCGCCCGACTCGTCGATCACGTCGATCGCCTTGTCCGGCAGCTTGCGGTCGTGGATGTAGCGCGAAGACAACTCCACCGCCGCCTTGATGGCCTCGTTGGTGTATTTGAGCTTGTGATATTCCTCGAAGTACGGCTTGAGACCCTTGAGGATGTCGATTGCGTCTTCGACCGTCGGCTCGTTGACGTCGATCTTCTGGAAGCGGCGCACCAGCGCGCGGTCCTTCTCGAAATACTGGCGATATTCCTTGTAGGTGGTCGAGCCGATGCAGCGCAGCGTGCCGGAGGCGAGCGCCGGCTTGAGCAGGTTCGAGGCATCCATGGCGCCGCCGGAGGTCGCGCCGGCGCCGATGACGGTGTGGATCTCGTCGATGAACATGATGGCGCCGGGATAGGCCTCAAGCTCCTTGATCACCTGCTTGAGCCGTTCCTCGAAATCGCCGCGATAGCGCGTGCCGGCGAGCAGCGTGCCCATGTCGAGCGCGAACACGGTCGCGCCCTTGAGGACTTCCGGCACTTCGCCATGAATGATGCGGCGCGCGAGCCCTTCGGCGATCGCGGTCTTGCCGACGCCGGCTTCGCCGACGAACAGCGGGTTGTTCTTCTGCCGGCGGCAGAGCACCTGGATGGTGCGGCTGATCTCGGCGTCGCGGCCGATCAGCGGATCGATCTTGCCGTCTTTCGCCTTCTTGTTGAGGTTGACGCAATAGGCCTCAAGCGCGTCGCCCTTCTTCTTGGGCTCGTCGCCCGATTTGGTGTCGGCCTCCTCCTCGACGCCGCGCACCGGACGCGATTCGGTCAGACCCGGCCGCTTGGCGATGCCGTGGCTGATGTAATTGACCGCGTCGTAGCGGGTCATGTCCTGCTCCTGCAGGAAATAGGCGGCGTGGCTCTCACGCTCGGCGAAGATCGCCACCAGCACGTTGGCGCCGGTGACCTCCTCGCGTCCCGACGACTGCACGTGGATGACCGCGCGCTGGATCACGCGCTGGAAGCCGGCGGTCGGCTTGCTATCCTCGGCGCCGTCGGTGATCAGGTTTTCCAGCTCGGATTCGAGATAGGCGACCAGGCTGCGGCGCAACTTGTCGAGATCGACGTTGCAGGCGCGCATCACGGCCGAAGCATCCTGGTCGTCGATCAGCGCCAGCAGCAGATGCTCGAGCGTCGCATATTCGTGATGACGTTCGTTGGCGAGTGCAAGGGCGCGGTGAAGCGACTGCTCGAGGCTGCGGGAAAAGGTCGGCATTTATAATTCCACTTTCCTTTTGTACTTGGTCGTTTCCCTTGGACGCCCCCCGGCGTTTATTTTTTCTCCATCACGCATTGCAAAGGATGCTGATGTTTGCGGGCAAAGTCCATGACCTGCGTGACCTTGGTCTCCGCGACTTCGTAGGTGTAGATGCCACACTCACCTATGCCGTGATGGTGGACATGCAACATGATGCGGGTGGCCGCCTCGTGATCCTTGCCGAAGAAGCGCTCGATCACATGCACGACGAATTCCATCGGCGTGTAGTCGTCATTGAGGATGAGCACGCGGTACATGCTCGGCTTCTTGGTCTGCGGCTTGGTCTTGGTGATGACCGCGGTGCCGGGGCCGCCCTCGCCGCTCTTGCGCTTGTCGTCGGCCATGCGCAACGGCAGCCCGCCGGGCGCCGGCGCGGCGGGTGCTGATCGGGCTGGCACTGGAGCAAAACGCGTCATGAGATGGCCGTGTGCGATAGCGTTGGCGTCCGCGCCGATGCACGGCCGCCACGCATCATAAAGTCTTGAACGCCCCCAATCCAAGCCGACAATCTGGGCGTTTTGCCGGATTTTGCACCGATTCGACACAATCGGCGGGGGATTTTGTGGGTGTCCCGGTGAAATAGATAGCGCCGGCGCATTCGCTAGGGGCGCGCGCAGCAATTAATTAAAGCCCGCGGCACCAGATGGTTGCCGTAAGCGCTCCGGAAGCGATCATTCATCAGTGCGCACAACCCGCCCTTAAGCACGTCGGATAAAGACTATTCGGCATTCGCGGCATCTGCGGCAGGAGCGGTTAACCAGCCAAATCTCTACGCCGGCTCATCTATCGGCGTGGACCGGGGCAAAGCCTTTACCAAGCATGCCGATTTTCGGCGTTTCAATATACCGGGCCTTTAACAGCAGCGGGTTAGTACGGCAGCCGAGATCAACCGTTTTGGTGACCGTCATGCTGACCGTCTGGAAAAACCTCCGCCGCACCCTTTCCGCGTTTGCGCTAGCGCGCCGTGGCAACGTCGCCATCACCTTCGCGCTGGCGACCTTGCCGATCGTCGGCGCCGTCGGCTTCGCGGTCGATTACAGCCATGCCAATTCGGTCAAGGCCGCCATGCAGTCGGCGCTCGACTCGACCGCGCTGATGCTGTCGAAGGAGGCGGCGACCGACACCAACACGCAGTTGCAAAGCAATGCGTTGAAATATTTCCAGGCGCTGTTCACGCGCGCCGAAGCCAAGAGCATCACCGTCGCCGCCACCTACAGCGCCAGTGCGGGCTCGCAGATTGTGGTCAACGGCTCGGCGCAGGTGCCGACAAATTTCCTCGGCGTCATCGGTTACAACAATCTCACCGTCAACGGCTCCTCCACCGCCAAGTGGGGGACCTCGCGGCTGCGTGTCGCGCTGGTGCTCGACAACACCGGATCGATGGCCGACAACGGCAAGATCACGGCGCTCATTTCGGCAACCAACAGCCTGTTGACCCAATTACAGACTGCCGTCACCAACGCCGGCGACGTCTATGTCTCGATCGTCCCGTTCGTGAAGGACGTCAATCTCGGCGCATCCAACTGGAATTCGAACTACATTTATTGGGGCACGGCGGCGCAAGATCCGTCGCTGACCGACAATAACTCGTGGGACGCCAACAACGGATCCTGCAGCACCGGGAGTTATTCGCCGCGCAGCTCTTGCGTCTCGCATTCGACCTGCTCGATCTCCGGCTACAGCACCCAGAGCAGCTGCACTGGCGCCGGCACGTGCTCGATTTCGGGCAAGACCAGCCAGAGCACCTGCACCGGTGCCGGAACATGCTCAAATCGGCGCAGAAACGACTCAAAGCAACTGCACCGGCAACAAGGCCTGCTCCAAATCTCAGTATACGTCCAAAACGAATTGCACGAATGGCGGCGGAACCTGGGGCTATGGAACGTGGACGGCCGGAGTATGGACGACCGGTGTTTGGTCGGCGGCGACCTGGACCCCCAACAACCACAACACCTGGAACGGTTGCGTCGAGGATCGCGGCAATTCGTCCACGCCCGACACCGTCAACAATTACGATACCAACGTCTCTTCGCCGAGCACGAGCATCAACTCTTCGCTCTACCCGGCCGAGCAATATAGCGCCTGTCCGCAAGCCGTGATGGGATTGAACTACAACTGGTCGTCGATGACCTCGCTGGTCAACTCGATGTCCCCGAACGGCAACACCAACCAGGCGATTGGATTGCAGCTCGGCTGGTTGTCGCTGGTCGGCGGCGGGCCTTTTACCGCCCCGGCTTTGGACCCGAACTATCAATATCAGCAGATCATCATTCTGCTGACCGACGGCTTGAACACGCAGGACCGCTGGTACACGAGCCAGAGCTCGATCGACTCGCGCCAGCAGCTGACCTGCAACAACATCAAGGCCTCCGGCATCACGCTCTATACCATCCAGGTCAATACCGGCGGTGACCCGACCTCGACGCTGCTGCAGAACTGCGCCAGCTCGTCCGACAAATTCTACCTGCTGACGCAGGCAAACCAGATTACGGCGACATTCCAGGCCATCGGCACCAACCTGACCAAGTTGCGTGTCGCCAAATAGCAGGCAACCAAACCAACGGCCAATCCAGGACCCGTGAGTGGACCCCACTCACGGGTTTTTCTTCTTAAAATTACGACAATGTTGTCTTACCGCGCGCACCGATCGATAACTCCAGCCCGTCAAAGCGCAGTCCCGCCGTATCGCCAGCCACAACGTGCGTTAACCACCGCGCTTGCAGTCGCGGCGAGTGTTTTGCTTCGCCTCGGCCGGCCAGCCTTTACGGCGCCCCCCGGGTTTACGCGTACGGGGCTACCACTCATTCAGAGGCGCGGTCTATCGCACGGTTGACGATCCATAATTTCGGGGGTCCGCCGATGCTTACGTTCAAAGCCGCACTCTGCCGCCTGCGCCGCGCTGCGCGCCGTTTCCCTGGCGCGCGCCGCGCCAACGTCGCCATAACCTTCGGCCTTGCTCTCGTCCCCATCATGGGGCTGACCGGGGCAGCGGTGGATTTCAGTCACGCCAATTCGGTCAAGACCGATATGCAGTCCGCGCTCGATTCAACGGCACTGATGATTTCGAAGAACGCCGCCTCGATGAGCTCGGATCAGATCCAGAGCGCGGCGGAAGGCTATTTCAAGGCGATGTTCACGCGGCCGGAGGCAACCAACATCAAGGTCACTGCGAGTTATGCCAACAACGGCGGCTCCTCGATGGTGGTGACCGGTTCGGCCGACATGGCGACCGACTTCATGGGCGTCATCGGTTACAAGTCCATCACCGTGACCAGCTCGGCGACCGCCAAATGGGGGTCGACCCGGCTGCGCGTGGCGCTAGTGCTCGACAATACCGGTTCGATGGCGCAGAGCGGCAAGATCACCGCGCTCAAGACCGCGACCACGAACCTGCTGACGCAATTGCAAAACGCCGTGACCAACGACGGCGACGTCTATGTCTCGATCGTTCCCTTCAGCAAGAACGTGGCCGTAAATGCCGCGAACAATGTAAGCGCGAACTGGATCGACTGGACCGACTGGTCCGCGCCACCGGCGAACTCAATGCCGGGATCGAATGTCGGGCCGGGTTCGTCCTGCCCCTACAGCAACAACAATAACGGCTTCCAATGCACGAACGGGCCGGCGAACGGCAGCCAGACGACATCGACTATCCCTGCGAGCGGCACTTACGCCGGATACATCTGCCCGAGCATCGACAGCGGCAACAAGAATTCGCTCAAAGGCAGCATCTATTACAACGGCTGCTACAACAGCGTCGGGACCACGACCACGACGACCACGACGGTGAGCAGCGGGCAAAACGCAAGCTGCAACGGCTACAGCAACTGCACCTGCACCGGCAGCGGTTTCAGCAAGGTCTGCAAGCAGACCGTTACGTCGGTCGGCGCGCCCTATACGCACACCTGGATCGCCAACGCCACCAGCACCTGGAACGGCTGCCTCACCGATCGTGGCACATCCTCGGCGCCGAGCGTGTCGAATTACGACCAGACCGTCGTTGCCCCCGTCGACGGCGATGCATCCAGCCTGTTTCCGGCCCAGCAGTATTCCTACTGCACGTTGCAGACGATGGGCCTGAGCTATGACTGGGCTTCGATGACCGGCCTTGTCGGCCAAATGACCCCCAATGGCAGCACCAACCAGCCGATCGGACTGGTCTGGGGATGGCAGTCGCTGGCCGGCGGCGGACCGTTCAGCGTGCCGGCGGAAGATCCGAACTTCCAGTACAAGAAGGTCATCATCCTGCTGACCGACGGACTCAACACCCAGGACCGCTGGTACGGCAACGGATCGGCGACCAGCACGCAGGTCGACTACCGCATGTATGACGCACACGGCAACGGCACCTGCGCCAACATCAAGGCCGCCGGAATCACGATCTACACCATCCAGGTCAACACCGGCGGCGACCCGACGTCGACGCTGCTGCAGAATTGCGCCACCGACTCGACCAAATTCTTCCTGCTGACGTCGGCGAACCAGATCGTGACGACGTTCAACCAGATCGGCACCAATCTGACGCAGCTGCGCATCGCCCAATAGCGCGGCAGCGCTTTCGACAGACAAAAAGCCCGGCTCATCGAGCCGGGCTTTGCATTCCAACGCCGATACGCAACGCTTACACGACGCGAACCAAATTGTGGCCGGTTACTTGGCCTTCGCCATCATGCTTTCGAATGGCTTGTAGCTTTCCTTGGCCATATCGGCATAGAGCTCGCCGATCTTGGTGGCCTCGGCGACGAAGCCCTCGTAGGCGCTCTTGGCGTATTCGGTCTGCAACTCAATCGCCTTCTCGAACGACTTGGCGCCGAACAGCTTCTCCAGCGCGGCCGTGCCTTCCTCGAAGGCCTTCTTCGAATAGTCCGTCATCTCGACGATGATCGCCTGGGCGCTCTTGGAGACCGTTCCCACCGACTTCATCGCGAGGTCCATGCTCTCTTTGCTTGCCTGCTGCATTTCTTCCAGATTCTTAACCATGGTTCCCTTCCCGGCCCGCCACGGCGGGACCTGCGTGCTGCTCAAAATTCATCCCGGCCAAACCGGATAAGCGCTTCTATACCGCACTGCACAATAAAGTCAACAATTATTTTGCAGTGCAAAATATGCTGTAAAATCCAGGGGATTGCCTTAAGAAATTGTAAACCCTGCTGCCATACGGTCGTAAATTGTCGCGGCGCGGGCGCGCTATAAAATCAGGCATAAGGCGGCTTTAGCCGCTCAATGGGGTTGGGAGAGCCGAATGTTGCGTGCGGGAGCCCGGATCCCACGCGGTTGCCGTTGGGGCGCCCTCGTCTTGGCGACGCTGGTTGCGGCCTCAATAACCTGCGGCGATGCAGACGCAAGGTTTCGCCGGCACCGCGCTGCGTCCGCCGCCGAGGAAAGCTATCAGCCCTCCTACGCCTCCATCGTCGTCGACGCCAATTCCGGCGCGGTCATGCAGGCGACCAATGCCGACAGCCTGCGCCACCCGGCCTCGCTGACCAAGATCATGACGCTCTACCTGCTGTTCGAGCGGCTGGAGGCCGGCAAGATCAAGATGAGCACCGAGATGAGCGTCTCGCCGCATGCCGCGGTCCAGGCGCCCTCGAAGCTCGGACTCAAACCCGGCGAAACCATCGCGGTAGAGACCGCGATCCGCGCCATTGTCACCAAATCGGCAAATGACGTCGCGGTGATCATCGCCGAGACGCTCGGCGGCAGCGAGGAGGAGTTTGCCAAGTTGATGACGGCCAAAGCGCGCGCGCTCGGCATGTCGCACACGCTTTACCGCAACGCCTCCGGCCTGCCGGACGACCAGCAGGTCACCACCGCGCGCGACATGGCCATCCTCGGCCGCGCCATCCAGGATCGCTTTCCGCAATACTACAATTACTTTTCCACCCGCACCTTCACGTTCCGCGGCCGCACCGTGCGTAACCACAATCACCTGCTCGGCGCTGTCGCCGGCGTTGACGGCATCAAGACCGGCTATATCCACGATTCCGGCTTCAACATCGTCACCTCGGTCAACCGCAACAACCGCCACATCATCGCCGTGGTGTTCGGCGGCAACACCGCCAACGCGCGCGACGCCCGCGTGCGCAGCCTGATCGACAACAACATCAATATCGCGTCGGCGAAACGTACGGCGCCGCCGGTGGTCGAGGGCTGGGAGACGGCGGCAGCGCGCACCAAGGACGTCGAGCAGCCGGCCAAAGAACCGGAGGCGAGAGTTCAGGTCGCGGCCGCTGGGCCTGACAGCATGCAGCCGGTCGGTTCGACCGACCCGATCAAGCCCAATTCGGTGAAGACCTTCGTGGTGCAGCCGGGCAGCATCCGCAGCGCCGCGCTGTCGCCGGTCCCCTCCGCCGACCGCAGGCTGATGCCGGCGCCGGCAAACGCCAACACCACATCGATCACGACGGTCGCGACGGTCAGAAGCGAGCCGGTGATGCCGGCACTTGAAGCGCCGCCTTCGCCGGCTGCGGCCACCGCAAAAGTTGCTTCCGCCCATGTTGTCGTGCCGATCCCGGATCCTGCACCGGCGCCGCCGGCCAAAGGCAAGCCGCGCGGCTCGTGGATCATCCAGGTCGGCGCGTTCGACACAAAGACCGAGGCCATCCAGCGCCTGAGCACGGTGCAGGACGGCCTCAAGGATCTGCTCGGACACGCCAATGCAGTCACCGAAAGAACCGAGAAGGGCGACAAGACCATGTACCGCGCCCGTTTCGCCGGGCTCGATCGAAACCAGGCCGAAGCGGCCTGCAAGAACCTCAAGCGCAGCGACATTCCCTGCATGTTGCTGAAGGATTGAGAGCGATAACGGGAAAGCGTCGGGACAGGAGCCGTTGATGATGTTGCGTCAGGAGTACATCAGCGATGGCGGCGAAAAAGGATGTCCTTGGCTTCGTTGATACGGGCGGCGAGGTAAGTCGATCCTCCCTGATCCGGGTGCAGTTTCTTCATCAGCGTGCGGTGCGCGCGCGTGATGGCGTCGGCGCTCGCGCCGCGCTCCAGGCCAAGGATCTGATAGGCCTCCTCTTCCGTCATTTTGCCGCTGGACGCAGCGGGCCGCCCCGCCGCCGTGTCACCGTCCGCGTGTTCACTCCAGCGGGCGTCCCGGCGGTCAAGATACGCGATCAGTAGCGCGCGGCTTTCCTCGTCGACCTCGGCCAACATCCCGACCAAAGTCTTGACGTCGAGGCCGCCGAGTTCGGCGCCCTGGTGACTGCCGGCGATGACGCGGCCGCGCATGACGCCGCTGTCGTGCTCGAGCGTCATCTCGAAATACTGGGTGCGCACGCGCGAGACCTGGCCGCCGCTCTTTTGCGTTCGCGCCGCAAAGCCCGAGGCGCCGAAGGGCAGCCAGCCGAGCAGGCCGAGGCCGAACGCACCGAGCGGAATGGCGACGCCGATCTCGCCGCGCAGACCGAGAAAAGCGGCAAAGCCGATCGCGAGTGTCCCGCCGCCGGCCTTGAGCACGCGCGCGCCGACTTTCGGATCGACTTTCGATATGACGTTGAGCGCCCACAGCGCCAACACCAAGATGACGAGGCCGAAGAGCAGCGGCATTATTTGAGCTGCGCCAACAGCAGCCGCGCGCCGCGATCGCTGCGCTCCGACATGGCCGTGAGCGCCTTGATGCCGCCGGATGCATAAGCGGCGACCGCGCGCAACAATTCGCCGAGTTCGTGCGCGGCGCCGGCGTCGAAACGGCAATAGGCGCCGTGCGAAAGCCGCGCGATTTCGCGATAGGCATTCTCGGCTACGGGGTCGCCGCCTTCCTGGAACATGAAGACCGGCACCCCGAGGAGGCCGAGTTCGCCCGCCGAGGCACAGAGATCGTCGAGCTTTTCCTCCATGGCGTCGCCGACATAGACCAGCGCCTGCACCCGTTTTTGGGCAGTCTCCTTGCGCGCGTGAGCGAGCACTTTGGAGATCTGCGTGTGCCCGCCGCGGCAGTCGATCGCCGTCATCAGCCTGGCGAGATGGTCGCTGTTTGTAACCCACGCCGAGGCCCGGCATTCGCCAAGCCCGCGGAAATAGACGAGCTGGATGTCGAGCCCGCCGGTTGCCGCCGCGGTACGAAACATGTCGGCCTGCAGCGCGCAGGCGCTGTCCCAGGTCGGCTGCCGGCTCATGGTGGCGTCGAGCGCAAAGATCAGCCGTCCGCGCGCTGCCCGAGGCGCTGGCAGGCCCGAGCGCACGCACGCGTTCGAGGAATTCGGCAATCTCCGGCCGCGAGGAAGCCGGTGCCGGAGTTCGGTCGTGGTCTTTGGCCATGGCGTTCAGTCTACACCGAATTGCCGCCTATGACCCAAAGCTGGCTATCGCCGCAGCGCGGCGCAAGCAGCGGCCATTGCGCAAAAGAAATGGCCGGGACGAGCCCGGCCATGACGAAAGAAAGGCAAATCGTTAGGTGATGAAACCGGTCAGGCGATGACGTCGTGCACCTGCAACGGCTGATCCATGACCGAGTACCATTCGGCGCGGGCGGCGGCGCGGCGCTTGCCGTTCTCCGACAGCGGCAGGTGCAGCGAATTGAGCAGCCCGACGACTTCCTCACGCGCGGTCAAATGCGACATGTTGGGCCGGATGCCGAGCGTCTGCTCGTCAAGTTCGTCAAGCGCGGTCAAGCCCCGCGGGAAGAATTCGCGATAGACCACGCGCTCGGCAAAGCCGTCGACGCTGCGGAAGCCCATGCGCTTCGACAATTCGACAATGCCGTCGCCGACCAGACGCTTGTTGCGCGAGCCGAGCGCGGCGAGACGATTGCGCACCACGATCCAGTCGGTCAGCTTGCCGTCGACGAGGCGGCGCTGGCGGCGCGCCTCGCGCACCATGTTGGCGTAGTGGCTTTCGCCGGTGACGCTGAAATTAGTCTGGTCGAGCGTGCCGAGCACGTCGAAGTCGACGAAGCTGTCGTTGAGCGGCGTCACCAGTGTGTCGGCCATCGAGTGCGCAAGCCGCATCAGGTAAGTGTCGGAGCCGGGCGTGTCGATGACGACGACGTCGTGGTTGTGCTCCACTGCGCCGATCGCCGCGGCGAAACTCGCGAATTCTTTTGCTTCGTTGGCGTCGAGCGAGTTGGTTTCAGCGCGCGGCACGCAATAGTGCGTCGGCATTTCGAGATTGATACGCGCGCGCGCGGCCCACGCGCGGCGGTTCTCGATGTAATGCGTGAAGCTCTGCTGGCGCGAGTTGAGATCGATTGTCGCGACGCGCTGACCGGCTTTCAGCAACGCGACGGCGATATGCAACGCTGTCGTTGATTTTCCCGAGCCGCCCTTCTCGTTGCCGAGAACGACGACGTGCGCCGACTGCCGTGTCTCTTGGATCGGTTGGACCAACATGAACGCGTCCTTTGATCCGCAATTCTCAATAGATTACCACTGTTTAGTCAAGTTCGACACGGCTTTACCATTAACTTCACAGGTTCCCTTTGCTAAGGGTTAGCCTTCTTTTGCGGCAGCTCGACGACAGGTCAAAAGACATGGTGCGAAGGTCGGCGCAAAGGTCAGCGCGATCACCCCGCGTGGTACGGACAGTATCCGCCCTGCGTGCAACGCTTGCGCCATGGCGCAAAGAGCGCATCGCGCTGATCCCGACAATGGGCGCGTTGCACAGGGGCCACATCGCGCTGGTGCGCCAAGCCAAGCGCCGTGCACGCCGCGTCGTCGTGTCAATCTTCGTTAATCCGGCGCAATTCGCGCCCGCCGAGGACTTCGGCAGCTATCCGCGCCGTTTTGCCGAAGACATCGCCGCGTTGCGTGCGGAAAGCGTCGACCTGGTCTGGGCGCCGGGCACGGAGACGATGTATCCGAGCGGCTTTGCTACCCGCATCGCGCCGGAAGGCGCTGCCCTGGCCGGGCTAGAGGACAAGTTCCGCCCGCATTTTTTCGGCGGCGTCGCGACGATTGTGGCCAAGCTGCTCACGCAAGTGGCACCCGATTTCGCGATGTTCGGCGAGAAAGACTACCAGCAGCTGCGCGTCGTCACTCAAATGGCCAAGGATCTCGACCTGCCGGTCAAGATTGTTGGCGTGCCGACGGTGCGCGAGGGTGACGGTTTGGCGCTGTCCTCGCGCAACGGCTATCTGTCGGAAACCGAGCGCCAGGTCGCACCGACGCTATACCGCGTGTTGCGGGCAAGTGCCGCCGACATCAAAGGCGGCGAGGACATAGCCCGCGTTCTCGCCGTCGGGCGCGCCAACATCGAACTTGCGGGCTTTGCGCTCGATTACCTGGAAGCGCGCCATGCCGCGACGCTCGCCCCCGTCGCCACGCGCAAGGACGGGCCGATCCGGCTGCTGGTTGCGGCCAAGATCGGCAAGACCCGTTTGATCGACAATATCGCGGTCTAAAGCAGGCCCAATTCACGCAATTCGCGGCGCATGGTTTCCGGCATGCGGGCAGCGCCTGGAGCCGCGCGGGCGAGATCGCGCGGCGCGTCCTTGTCTTCGAGGTAGCGCCAGCCCTGGAAGGCCGAGCGGGGCCGCGGCTCAAGCAGCACCAGTTTGCCGTCGAGCACCACGCGGCAGCGGCCGATCCCGTCCTTGTCGGTGAAGGGCCGGATATCGAGAATTTTCTCGCGGCAGGTGATCTGACCGCGGATGACCCAGTAAAGCGAGCCGCCGTCCGTCAGCTCTTCGGCGCGCTTTGGCACCATGCGGGTCGTGTGAATGTGCTCCGGCTTTAGCCGCCGGCGCTTCTTTTCCTTCAGTTTTTTGGCGATCCAGTCCTCAAGATCGGCGACGGAATCGCAACCAACGCAAAGCTTGATGAGATGCAGGGGCATGGTGACGTTAAGCCGATGGCGGACCTTGGAAGCCATACCTAGCCGGTGAATTCCGCCTGCGGAAGCCGCGATTTATGCCTTCTCCCCACAAAGCGGAGCAAAATGCAGCCTGTCGGGACCCATCCTATTGCGAAAACAATTGCATCGGTGAGATGATGCTTGGGGAACTGAGGGACGCAAGCTGCGTCAAAAAAGGGGGAAACAGGTGAAAAAATTCATTGCACTGCTTGTCGTCGCCGCCGTTGCGGCGTTGCCGGTGTCGGCGGCTCCGAAAAAACACAAAATGACCAAAGAGGAAGCCGACGCCGCTGAGGTCGCCAAGCAGCACGACAACACCTTGCGCTTCCTGCGCGATGGCCTGCCGCTGCTCCTGCCGAGCTGGTTGATGCCGGTCTATTTCGGCACGGGCATGGACAAGAAGACGGCCGAGAACAAGAAGAAGTAAGGTCCCGCGCACCGCGGGCTTCAGACCGCAGAACTTCAGGCCGCAGGCCGCAGACCTCAGGCCGCAGACTTGGCGGCGGGCTCGATGAGCATCAGCCGCGCGCCCTCCGGCACCTGTGCGCTGGGTGCGACCGCGATATCGGCCACGACGCCGTCGATTGGCGCGGTCAGCGTGTGCTCCATCTTCATCGCCTCGATGATGGCGAGGCGCTGGCCGCGAACGACATTGGCGCCCTTTTCCACCAGGATGCTGAGAACCTTGCCGTGCATCGGGGCACGCACCAGCCCGCTTTGGCCCTGATCGCCGGCCTCGTCGATCGATAGATCGCGCAAGGCGACTTTCGTCTGGCGGCCATGGCGCAGCACGTAGATCGCGTCCGCGGCCTCGATCACGGCCGCATCATCGCCTGCGGCCGGCACCCCCTCGACGGTGACGGCAAGCTCGCCTCCGAGGTAGGCCACCTCGGCTACGAGGTTCTCCCCTTCTACGACGATGGGGAGCGCCAGCCGGCGCTCTCCTGCGAGCTGAAAGCCGTCGGCGGCATCCCACGGCGATGACGCAGCCTCCGTCCGCGGCGGCGATGCGGATACGCTCGCGCTCAAGCAGCTTTTGCGCGCCCAAAGCCGCAGCCGCTTTATCCAGCGGCTGCGGCGTCGCGCCGAGCGCTGCCAGATTGCGGTCAATGAACCCGGTATCGAACTTGCCGCTGCGGAATTCGGCCGCCCGGCAGAGCGCGGCAAGAAAGCCCGCATTGCTGCGCGGACCGGCAACGATCGTGCGCTCGAGCGCGGCGCCAAGCCGGTCGAGCGCTTCGGCCCGGTCGGCGCCTTGCGCAATCACCTTGGCAATCAGCGGGTCGTAATAGGGCGTGATGTCACTTCCTTTTTCCACGCCGGCATCGACGCGCAGGCCCTCGCCCGCGGGCAAGGCAAGCGCCAATAGCGTGCCCGTCGACGGCAAGAAACCGCGCTCGGGGTCTTCGGCGTAAAGCCGGGCCTCGACCGCATGGCCCTGAAGCGGCACTTGCCCTTGCGTCAGCGGCAGCTTTTCGCCCGCGGCGATGCGGAACTGCCACTCGACGAGATCAAGACCGGTGATCGCTTCGGTGACCGGGTGCTCGACTTGCAGGCGGGTGTTCATTTCCATGAACCAGAACGCGCTTGCTTTGAGGCCTGCCGAGCCATCGGCGATGAATTCGACGGTGCCGGCGCCTTCGTAAGCAGCAGCCTTGGCGGCGGCGACAGCGGCCTTGCCCATGACGGCGCGAAGCTCGGCGCTCATGCCTGGAGCCGGCGCCTCCTCGATCACCTTCTGGTGGCGTCGTTGCAGCGAGCAATCGCGCTCGTTGAGATGGATGGCATTGCCGTGACGGTCGGCGAAGATCTGCATCTCGATGTGGCGAGGGCTCGCCACATATTTCTCGATCAGCACGCGGCCATCGCCGAAGGCGGAATTTGCTTCGCGCTGGGCAGCGGCGAGCGCCTCCTCGAAATCGGCATGGCGATCAACCCGCCGCATGCCCTTGCCGCCACCGCCGGCTACGGCCTTGATCAGCACCGGATAGCCGGTCTCGTAGGCTTTCTCCTTGAGGAATTTTGGCTCCTGCTTTTCGCCGTGGAAGCCGGGCACCACCGGCACGCCGGCTTTTTCCATCAGCGCCTTGGCGCGGTCCTTCAACCCCATGGCGGCAATCGCGGCCGGCGGCGGGCCGACAAAGGCGATGCCGGCATCCAGGCAGGCCTGGGCGAATGCCGCGTTCTCGGACAGGAAGCCATAGCCGGGGTGGACGCATTGCGCGCGCGCAGCTTTTGCGACCGCGATCAATTTATCGATGCGCAGATAGCTCTCCGCCGCCGGTGGCGCGCCGATCTCATGCGCCTCGTCGCACACGCGAACATGAAGCGCGCCGGCGTCGGCCTGCGAATAGACCGCGATGGTGCGCATCCCGAGGCGGCGCGCGGTACGGGCGATGCGGCAGGCGATCTCGCCGCGATTGGCGATCAGCACTGAGGAAAACATGCGGGCCCCCGCTCGAACTCGAAGACTACCCTAACGCGCGGATCACTGCGGCGCCTGCGGTTGTGGCCGGGGCGGCGGCATCGGCACCGTAGGCGCGGCTTCGGTGGGCGGTGCCGCGGCATTGGCGGCCGCCGCTGCGGCCGGCAGCGGCGGCTCGGCGTTCATGATGCTGACCGGCGGGATCGAGGCCGCTGATGGGAAATCATAGCGACTCGGCACAGGGTTCGCAGGGCTCGGCGGCCCCGGCAGGTCGGCAACCGCCGGCGCGCCCGACGGCGCGGCATTGGCGACCGGCGGCGGCTTATCCCCGGCAGGACTGCCGCTATTCCAGGCCGAAGCGTGGCGGGCGACATATTCGCTATAGGCGCGCACGCGCAAATTGGCCTTGAGCACTCCGGCATCGCGCAGCAGCGCGAAGGTGGGGCAGCGTTCGGCGGTACAGCCGTCGCGGGTCGCCAGGACATGAGCGGCAATCCCGAAGCGGTCGAGTTCGACCGCGCGCTGCACGCCGGAAAGCCGTTCGGCGAAGCCCGCATCGGTCTTGCGGGCGTATTCGATACCGTCGGTGAGCAGCGCCAGCTTTGCCGAAACATAGGCAACCGCGGCGGCAACGCTTTGCGGGTCGGCGAATACGGCGCCCTCGCAGGCGCTTTCGACTGCGTCGCCGGCGGCGCTGTCGAGGCAGCCGAGCATCGAGCCGGGCGCTGCCGCCTGCGCGGCTAGAGCAAGCGAGCGCTGGTCGAGCGCGCGACGCTCTGCGGCCTGTTCGCTCTCTGCCATGCGCTCCAGCAGGAATACAGTTGCCAAAACCAGGACCGCGAGGCCGCCAATCGGCAACAGCAGCCTTACGCTTCCGGGCCCGGCCCGGCGCAGGACGAACACCGAGAGGACCACAAGCAGGGCAGCCATAGCGCCGCCGGCCGGCAACAGCACCGGCTCCGAAAGCAGCGTGTTCAATATTGACCCGCCCATTGCTAAACCTGTGCCGGCCTCTTCACACGCGCCCGCACCGGCGGGCTACTGGACCTTCGCCCCCGACACTTTGACGACGTTCGCCCATTTCTCGATATCCTTGCGCAGGTAGGCATCGAATTCGGTCGGGCTCATGACCATCGGCACGGCGCCCTGCTTGGCCCAGGCCGCCGTGACGTCGGGCCGGTTTACGATTTTGCCGATCTCGCGATTGAGCAGAGCGACGACGTCCGGCGGTGTGCCTTTTGGCGCCATGATCCCCAGCCAGATGGTGGCTTCGTAACCCGGCACGCCGGCTTCGGCTACGGTCGGGATGTCGGGCATCTGGGCCGAGCGCACGGTGCCCGTGGTTGCCAGCGCTTTCACCTGCCCCGACTTTGCCAGCTGGCCCATGGTGGTGATGGCGTCAAACATCATCTGCACCTGCCCCGACAAGACGGCGGTGCGGGCGTCGCCCGAGGCCTTGTAGGGCACATGCACGATATCGGTGCCGCTCATGGCCTTAAACAGCTCGCCGGCCATGTGATAAGGCGTGCCGGGGCCGGACGAAGCGTAATTGAGCTTTCCCGGTTCTTTCTTTGCCAGCGCCATGAACTCCTTGAGATCCTTCACCGGCAGAGATGACGGCACCACCATCACCAGATCGGAATAATTGACCGGCGCCACCGGCACGAAATCGCGCATCAGCGCGAACGGTTTGCTCGGTATCAGCAATTCATTGGTGGTGTGGGTGTTCGACATGGCGAGCAACGTGTAGCCATCGGGCACCGACTTCGCGACCGCATCGGTGCCGATGATCGAGCCGGCGCCAGGGCGGTCCTCGACCACGAAGGACTGCTTGAGCGCCTCGCCGAGATATTGCGCCAAAACGCGAGCGTAAAGGTCGGCGGGTCCGCCGGCGCCGAACGGCACGATGATATGCACCGGGCGGCTCGGATAACTCTCGGCTGACACCGGCGCGGCAAACAGCACGGGGAGAAGCAATGCAACAAAGCGCAAGACTTTGGACATACTGGACCTATTAACGCTTTTGATTTCAGGCGCCACCGGCGGATTTAAAGGCCGGTGCGAGATCGGCCGCGGCGGCAAATACGCCCTTGGCCTCGATCGAAGTCATCGCCACTGTGGTGCGCAGGTCGGTAACCCCACCGCCGCTGCCCGCGGCGAGCAGCACCGATGCCATCTGCGTCTCTCCCGGCACTTCGGCGATGACCAGAAAGTCGTATTCTCCAAAGGTCAGGTAATGACCGATGAGCTTGCCGCCGGCCTTGGACAGCAGCCGGCCGACCGCATCAGCGCGATCCTCCGGCTTGATAATCATGCCTTTGATGGCGTCGCGGGTGTAGCGGCCCTGCGTAATGTAGATCGGCATTCTCGTCCCTCCAGCGCACCGGACCCCCGCCCGGCACCGCGCGCATCATAGTCGATGCCGCCCGCAAAATCGCGTGCACTGACATCGGCGCTCAGACGCGGTCGAGCTGGCTTTCCTTTGCCACGCGCTCGAAGGCTTCGCCGGAACTCTTGATCCGGTACTGATAGTCGTCGCCTTCCGACGGCAGCAACTTGACCACGGTGTAGCTGCCGGTGGCCGCCGCACGGCCAAAGGTCGGGGAGGTAAAATAGACCGTCTCGCCCACGTGGTACTTGTGTGTCTTGATCGGAAGATCGTCGGCCGCGACCGGCTGGACCGGCGGGCTGCTGGTGCGCAAGATTTTCGCACTGCCCTTGGGCGCAACGCTCGGCGAACGCATCGTCGCCGTACGCGACGCCCGTTTGCCGTTACCGACCTCACGCCGTGCCGACTTCGAAGTCTTTTTGGCGACGAGTTGGGCGCTCTTCGCGCCCTTTTTTGCCGGCCGGCGTACCGCTTTCGCCGGCGGCCGGTCGGAACTTGCTGTGGTTTTACTCATAGGCTCAATATAGCAGCTAATTTTATACGGCGGGGAAGTTTTTTACGTAAAACCATCAGCAAATTCAGGGCTTTATCAGTAGAATTACGTCTGAATTCACATTGCCGCTACCGCCCGAAAGCGGCCTCATAAACGGCGGAACTTGCTCCACGGGCCGCGCGTTTGCCGCCGGTGACGAGGGAGGTTCGACATGCGGCTCTTGCTTGGTTTGATTTTAGGCGCGGTGCTCACGGTCGGTGGCACCTACGTCTACGATTCTCACAACGCCGTAGCAGCGGAAAACGGCACTACCGCTGTGCAGCGGCCTTTGGTCAACTGGGATGTAGTCTCAGTCCGATGGCAGGCCCTGACCGAGCGCGCCCGCGAGGAGTGGAACCGTCACGTGGCGTCACGATAAGCCGATCAGGCTCCGTCGTCAGCGCACCGTAAATCCTCAGATCAGTCAAAGCCCCGATGTTTGCCCGCAGGAGAAGCACGGACCGCCTTGGCCGGGTTCCGCCTGCGAGCCGCGTGCTATCGTCATCGCGTGACAGGGAGGAACCGGCATGCGGGCGGTCTATTACGAGAAAAACGGCTCGGCGCGCGAAGTCCTGCAAGTGGGAGAACTCGATACGCTCCATGCCGGCGCGGGCGAGGTTCGCGTCAAGCTGGCGACCTCCGGAGTGAACCCCTCGGACGTCAAGTCGCGCCAGGGCGCCACCCGCAAAATCGCCTATCCGCGCGTCATTCCGCAAAGCGACGGTGCCGGCACCATCGATGAAACCGGAGCCGGGGTGCGGACCTCGCGCACCGGCGAGCGGGTCTGGGTGTGGAACGGACAGTGGAAGCGTGCCTTCGGCACCGCCGCCGAATATATCGTGATCCCGGCGGCGCAGGCAGTGACGCTGCCCGAAAACGTGAGCTTCGAGGCCGGTGCTTGCCTTGGTATCCCGGCGATGACCGCCCACCACGCGGTCGCGTTGGCTCATACCGAAAAAGCCACGACGCTGCTTGTGTCCGGCGGCGCCGGATCGGTCAGCCAATACGTCATCCAGTTTGCCAAGATGCGCGGGGCAACCGTCATCGCCACCGTGTCCTCGGCGGAGAAGGCCGCCGCCGCCGTGGAAGCCGGCGCCGACCACGCCATCGACTATAAACATGACGATGTCGGCGAGCGGGTCATGCAGATCACCGGCAAGCGCGGGGTCGACGCCGTCATCGAGCTCGACCTTGCCGCCAACGCCAAGCTCATCCCTTTGGTGCTGCGTCCCAAGGGCAGCGTCATCGTCTACGGCACCGCGCCGGAAGCGACGATCCCTGCGGCGTTTTGCCTGGTCAATACGATCCGCTTGCAGTTCTTCCTGGTCTACGAGCTCGATGCCGCCGAACGCGAGCGCACGGTATCGGCGATCACCACCGCCCTCGAACAGGGCAAGCTCATCAACCGCGTGGCCGAACCGACCTTCAAGCTCGCCGACATGGCCGCGGCGCATGAAGCGGTCGAACGCGGCACGATCGGGAATGTCATCGTCACAATTTGAGGCTCTTTTCGCCTCGCTGCAATGCTACCTGCGCGGGGAGAAGTTCTGATTGGGAAAACCCGGCGCCTTCGGCGTCTGAATGACGACAAAGCCCATCCCGGTCGCCTGATGGCAGGAATTGCAGGCCTCATTGAGCTTGGTGTAGCCGCCCTCGAAAGCCCTGACATCCTTCCTGTCGAGCGCCTTCTCGAGCTCGGCAATCTCGCCGGTAATGACCTTGTCGAACATGTCGGCCAGCGGCAGGTCCTTGAACTTCGGATAGAGCTCCTGAACGTCGCCCATGATCTCCTTGATCTCGCCGAGCTGGTAAGGCGGCGAGCTCCCAGTTGCGCGCCTGCACCGCATACCAGAGCTTGGCGTGCTCGTTCTGGATGACGTTCATGAATTGCTCGATGCCCGGGACGTAAACCTTCGACGCTTCTTTCGCCGGCTCGGGAGCGGGCGGTTGCTGTGCGAAGCTGGCGAGCGGCACCAGCGCAACCACGATTGCGGCGCACATACGCGCGAGCATGACAGTCGACCCCCACTTTGGCGCACCGGCATTGCGGCGCCCGGCTTCGATCCCTGTCATTCCAATGTCCTCAATGCAAGCGTCTGAGACAACATTGGAATATTTCCAATTCGAAGCTCGGCATATTTTGCGCTATGCTGATCTCGACTCTTTCGGGGAGGCCAGTATGCGTTTCGTTTTCGGCGTTTTCGTCGGCGCGGCGCTGATGCTCGGCTCGGCCTATCTGCACGACACCGGCGTGGTGCGCGAGGGCCCGTCGCAGCCCTTCGTCAACTGGGACATTGTGGTCGGGCTTATTCGCTGACGTTTTAGAACTTCTCCACCCAAGGCCGCAGTTCGAGTTCCTGCGTCCAGGCGCTGCGCGGCTGCTGCAGGACATGCATGTAGCTTGCGGCGATGGCGTCGGGATCGAGCAGCGAGTCAGGCTTTTCGGCCGGCACCGGGCGGCGCTCGCTACGGATACCGCCGTCGATGACGAAATGCGCGACGTGGATGCCCAACGGTGACAATTCGCGCGCCATGCTTTGCGCCAGGCCACGCAACGCGAACTTGCCCATGGCGAACGGCGCCGATTGCGAATAGCCCTTGATGCTGGCGGAAGCGCCGGTGAACAAAATGGCACCCCGCCCCTGCGGCAGCATGCGTTTGGTCGCGGCTTGCGCCACCAGGAACCCGGCATAGGCGGTGACGCGAATAGACTTTTCCACCTCGCCGGCGTCGAGCTCAACGAAGGGGCCGCGGGTGCGGTAGCTGGCGTTGTAGACGACGAGGTCGGGCGTGAGCTTAGCCGCGTCGAGCGCGGCAAATAATCTGTGCACCTGGGCGGGGTCGGCGGCGTCGCAGGCGTAGGTCTTGGCACCGGTTTCTTGCGCCAGGGCCGCAAGCTTGTCGGTTGAGCGGGCGGCGAGCGCGACGCCTATGCCCTGTTTGGCGAACAGTCTCGCGAGCGAGGCCGACAGCCCGCTACCGGAGCCAACGATGAGCGCGGATTTGTAATTCACGGAAATGCGCACCCTATTCTTTGCACGCGCCGACCCATTTGGCGTCGACCGTCATCGTCGACGTCGTCTTGAGCCCCATGGCTGTCATCACCGACGTGAGCGCTCCGGTATAGTGCCTAGCATTTTCAAAGACGAATTTTGCGCTCATCCGGATCTCGCCTTCCTTTGCATCGCCGCAGGTCATGCCAAAGGATACGACATTGCCGGCCTGGCTGACATCAAACATCCGGCATTTACCGCCGGCTTCGCCCTGCATGCCAGCCAGCGCCTTGACCGGATCGCGCGCGTCTTCCTCGCTCACGCAGTCGATCGATATTTCGGGCTCGCCGGGTTTGCCGTCGACGGCGCTGGCCTCGCTGCTCTCCCACTGGCCCGGCTCGATTTCCAGCGCGGCGCAAAAACCCGGTGCCGCAACAAGACCTGCCACGGTGGCCAGAAAAAGCAACCACATGCGGAAGTCGTGCTGCAGAACCATTCCACTTCGCCCCGATCACATGCGGAACACGCCAAACTTCGTTTCCGGCACCGGCGCGTTGAGCGCCGCGGAAAACGCCAGCGCTAGCACCCGGCGCGTTTCCGACGGCGCGATGATGCCGTCGTCCCACAGCCGCGCGGTAGCGTAATAGGGATTGCCCTCGGTCTCGAATTGCTCGCGGATCGGCGCCTTGAAGCTCTCCTCTTCTTCGGCGGTCCAGCTTTTGCCGGCCGCTTCGATGTTGTCACGCCGCACGGTGGCAAGCACCGAGGCCGCCTGCTCCGAGCCCATCAACGCGACGCGTGCGTTCGGCCAGGTAAACAGGAACCGCGGTGAATAGGCGCGGCCGCACATTCCGTAATTGCCGGCACCGTATGAGCCGCCGACGACCAAGGTAATCTTAGGCACTTGGGCACAGGAAACGGCCGTGACCATCTTGGCGCCGTCCTTCGCGATGCCTCCGGATTCCGCTTCGCGGCCGACCATGAAGCCGACGATGTTCTGCAAGAACAGCAGCGGGATGCGGCGCTGACAGCACAATTCGATGAAATGCGCGGCCTTGAGCGCGCTTTCCGAGAACAGGATGCCGTTATTGCCGAGGATGCCGACCGGCATGCCGTGGATATGGGCAAAACCGGTGACCAGCGTCGGGCCATAGAGCTGCTTGAACTCGTCGAACTCCGAGGCGTCGACGATCCGGGCGATCACCTCGCGCACGTCATATTGCTTTTTCAGGTCGACGGGCACGATGCCGTCGAGTTCGGCGGCGTCGAACGCGGGATCGCGCGCGGGAATGAGCGCGATATCGAGCACCTTTTTCGTATTGAAATTGGCAACGATACGCCGCGCGATGGTCAAGGCGTGATGATCGTCTTGGGCTAGGTGATCGGCGACGCCGGACTTGCGCGCGTGCAGGTCGCCGCCGCCGAGGTCCTCGGCGCTGACCACTTCGCCTGTCGCCGCTTTCACCAGCGGCGGGCCGCCAAGGAAGATCGTGCCCTGGTTCTTGACGATGATGGTCTCGTCCGACATCGCCGGCACATAGGCGCCGCCGGCAGTGCAGGAACCCATCACCAATGCGATCTGAGGAATGCGCAACGACGACAATGTCGCTTGATTGTAGAAGATGCGGCCAAAGTGCTCGCGGTCGGGGAAGACTTCCGGCCACTGCGGCAAGTTAGCGCCGCCGCTGTCGACCAGATAGATGCAAGGCAACCGGTTCTCGCGCGCGATCTCCTGCGCACGCAGGTGCTTTTTCACCGTCATCGGATAATAAGTGCCGCCTTTGATGGTGGCGTCGTTGCAGACGATGACGCATTCCCGCCCCTCGATGCGGCCGATACCGGTGATCAGTGAGGCGCCATGGATGGCGTCGTCATACATGCCGTTGGCGGCAAGCGGCGACAGTTCGAGAAACGGCGCGCCGGGATCGATCAAGTTCATGACCCGGTCGCGCGGCAGCAGTTTGCCGCGTCCGACGTGGCGTTCGCGCGACCTTTCCGAGCCGCCTAGCGCCGCGGCCGCGCGCCGCGCCTGCAACTCGGCGGTCAGCGCTCGCATTTTTTCGGCATTGGCGCGGAATTCGGCCGCGCTTTTGTCCACTGACGACGACAGAATCGCCAACGATCCCTCCCCTTCACCCACGTCAGGGTGCCTTGAGGGAACCTGGAAGGCAATGGCGCGTGGGAACCCGCGTCCGGCAACAATTTCGGAACCGAAGCGGCAATGCGACGTTCTCCGTCAGGGAACACGAGAGGAGACGTTTGCTATGACCAAGACTTGTCTGTTAGCGACCGCGGCAGCGTTTGCATTTATTTTCAGCGCCGCCTCGGCACAGGATATCAAGAAGAACGAGGGGCCGGCTCCTGCGCCCGCCGTGCAGCAAAAGGCGCCGGCCGAGAAGGTCGCGCCAGATATGCACGCCGGCGACCGCAAGCTGCCGGAAACCACCGGCCAAGCGAAGCCGTCGGACGCCGGCAAGAATTCGGCGATCGACAAGAGCCCGGCGGCGGCCGACGAAAACGGCGCGGCGAAATCGAGCCAGTCGGCGACCGAGAAGAGCCGTGCCACCACCGGTCAGGGTGCGGCCGCCGGAGCCGCCAAGCTCTCCACCGAGCAGCGCACCAAGATCACAAGCGTCATCCGCGAGCGCAAGACGCCCTCCGTGCATCTCAATGTTTCGGTGTCGGTGGGAACGCGAATTCCGGCAACCGTGCATCTCTATCCGCTGCCGGTTGAAGTCATCAACATCTACCCGGAATGGCGCGGTTACGACTACGTGCTGGTCGGGGATGAGATCGTGGTGATCGATCCGCGTTCGCACGAGATCGTCGCCATCCTCGAAGCGTAGAAATTGCGCAAATGTCACAGGCCGCGGCGGAACTCGCCGCGGCCCTTTGCTGTGTCGGAACCTGCGGCGGGGTCCGCGCGTTGACTAGGCGATCCCACCCGGAAAAAATTGAAATGAGGACACCGATGAACAAAGATCGCATTGAAGGTGCGGCCGAACAGGCCAAGGGCAAAGTCAAGGAAGTCGCTGGCAAGGTGACCGGCGATTCCAAGCTTGAAACCGAAGGCAAGGCCGATCAGGTCGCAGGCAAGATCAAGAACACCGTTGGCGGCCTCAAGGACGCGGTCAAGGAAGCAGTTGACGACTGATCGCCGCTGAGAATTCAAAGGAAAGCCCGGCCTCGCGGCCGGGTTTTTCGTTTGCACGCTTGCCTGTCGCCACCACGCAATCCTACAGTCCGCGCGTCCAACGCGGAGCTTGAAAATGATCGCGCGCTTTCCCGGCCTTACCCCGACGCGCAGCCGCGCGGTCACCCATGGCGGCCTTGTGTTCACCGTCGCCGTTTCGCCGGACGGCGATGCCACGTTTTATGAGCAGACGCGCAAGGCGCTGCGGCGCATCGAGGAAAGCCTGGCAATGTCGGGCAGCGACAAGAGCCATATCCTGTCGGCCATCGTCTACATCGCCGATATCACCCGCAAGGAAGAGATGAACCGCGCCTGGGACGAATGGGTGGACCGCGCCAACCCGCCGATGCGGGCTTGTCTTGGCGTCGACCTCGAGCCGCCGCACCTCGTCGAAATCGTCGTTACCGCCGCGCAAAGGTGAACCATGGACGCCATCAAGGATTACAAGGAGCTCAAGCTCCAGCTCGAGGGCCTCGTACCTCAAGGACACGGCTTTCACCGCAATCTGCTGTTCGATGCGATGTATGCCTCGCTGCCGCGCGACCCCCAAGTCAAGGTGCAGATCTATAACGCCGAGATCGTGCCGGGCGGCTACACCAACTGGCATTGCCACAACGGCGCGGCTTTTTTCGTGGCGTTGCAGGGGCAGTTCGAGGCGCACTTCCAGGAGGGCGTGCTGGTGAAAGCGAAAGCTGGCGACTGTTATTCCGAGCCGATCGCCAAATTCCACCGCGGGCATAACCCGCACCCCGACCTGCCCTATCTGTGCGTCGGACTGTGCTTCACCTCGCCCGACCGCGAGCACGTCACCAATTCGGTCGAGCGGCCCTGGTAAATGTGCTCCTCGCCGCCGGCCAGCAACTGCCGAAGGCAAAAAACCCGCCAGCGTTCAGACGCCCCGCACCAGCGGCCAGTCCGGTTCGTTGCCCTTCATCACCCATGTTTCCTGCAAGGCCGCTGCGCGCCATTGTCCCCACGCCGGCAGCGCCATCACCGCGGCCATGTAAGCCCGCGAGGCCTCGCCGACATCGATGCCGTAATTATAAAACCGCGCGACCACCGGCGCGTACATAGCGTCGGCTGCGCCAAAGCCGCCGAACAGAAAGGGGCCCGTCTCTGCCAAAGCGGGCGCGGCAATCGGTCCACATTTCATCGATGCGACGGACATCGGCCATGACCTCGTCGGGCTGCGGCCGCCTCTTCACCGGCAGCCACATATTCATCGAGCAATTCTGACGCAGCGCCTGGAAGCCGCCGTGCATTTCGCTGGCAATCGAGCGCGCATGGCTGCGGGCGTGCACATCCACCGGCCAAAAGCCCGCTTTGGGAAATTTGTCCGCCAGATATTCGAGGATTGCGAGCGAGTCCCAAACCGTGTGATCGCCATCCAGCAAGATCGGCACCTTGCCGGCCGGGGAATACGCCAGAATCTGCTCGCGGCTGCCCGGCTCGTAAAGTGGGATTATTTTCTCGTCGAAGCTCAATCCGGCAACCTTCATGGCAATCCAGGGCCGCAGCGACCACGAGGAATAATTCTTGTTGCCGAGGATGAGCGTGAGTGGCATGCGATTTCTCCGCCGCTTTTGGCGTTCGACTTTTCCCTGCTGCGCTAGACCTGGACCCTGTGCACCGTCGGCCAATCCACCTCATCTTCGGCGAACACCCAGGATTCCTTTAGCGCCGCACCACGCCATTCCTTCCAGGCCGGCAATGCCGTCACAGCGTCCATATAGGCGCTGACCGTTTCGCCGACGCCGACATCGTAGGTCTTAAACCGCGCCACGACGGGTGCATACATGGCGTCGGCGGCGCCAAAGCGGCCGAACAGAAACGGCCCGGCTGCGCCGAAGCGATCGCGGCAATCTGTCCACAGCACCTCGACGCGCCGCACATTCGTTTCGACTTCGGGCGTCAACGCGCGCTTCATCACCGGCCGCGACAGATTCATTGGCAAATGTCCGCGCAGCGCGGCAAAACCTGCGTGCATCTCGTTGGCGACGGAGCGGGCGTGAGCGCGCGCCGCCGCATCCCTGGGCCATAAAGCCGCGTCGGGAAATTTCTCGTTCAGATATTCAAGGATTGCGAGCGACTCCCAGATCTGAATGTTGCCATCGATCAGGGCCGGGACCTTGCCGGTGCCGGAGACCTCGCCGACGCGTTGCCTGAACTCGGCGGTGTCGAATGGAATGAGCGTTTCTTCGAAAGGAATGCCGGCAACCTTCATGGCAATCCATGGCCGCAGCGACCATGACGAATAGTTTTTGTTGCCGATGATCAGCCGCAGCGGCATGGCTGCCCCACCCTACGCAATGTCGGCAAATTGCTGGAGATTAAAGCCGACGACAAGCCAAACGTTCTTATGCTGGCAAGCAGCCGGATCGATGGATCACGGCTTCTTCGGCTCGGCCGATGCCTCGACCGGCCCGCCGGCCTTCTTCCAGGCACCAAAGCCGCCCTTGACGTGGGCAACAGGCTTGAGACCCATGCGCTGCGCTGTCTGCGCGGCCAGCGCCGACCGCATCCCGCCGGCGCAGAAGAAGACGAATTTCTTGTCCTGGCCAAAGACCGGCTTGTAATACGAGCCCGCCGGATCAAGCCAGAATTCGAGCATGCCGCGCGGACAATGGAAGGCGCCCGGGATCTTGCCGTCGCGGTGCAACTCGCGGATGTCGCGGATATCGACCAGCACGACATCGTCGCGGCCGGCGAGCTTGAGCGCCTGCTCGATCGGCAGCGTCTCGATTTCGCGCTCGGCGGCGTCGACCAGCGCCTGATATCCGGTCGTGATTGTTTGCGGCATGGTATCTATTGCTGCCATGGTGGCAGAGGGCGCGCCAGCGCTCAAGCCGGCGCCGGTTGAAGCGCGCCGCTTTAGCGGGCACCATGCGTCACGGAGAATATGAACGTGGCCGCCTTCACCATTCCCGACATTCTGGCCGTTGCCTGGTTCTTCTGCGTCTGGATCGGCTATTCGCTGGTGATCGAGAACACCGCCAAGGGCCGCAACGGCCTCAACGCGCTGATGGACGGCTATCGCGACGTTTGGATGGAGCAGCTGCTGGGCCGCGAACTCCGCATGGTGGATGCCCAGGTCACCGCCGCGTTGCAGAACGGCACTGCATTTTTTGCCTCCACCAGCCTGATCGCCATCGGCGGCACCCTCACCTTGCTGCGCTCGACCGAGGAAATATTGACGGTCGTGGCGACTTTGCCGTTCGGCGTCGCGACGTCGCGCGACCTGTGGGAGCTCAAGATGATCGGGCTCGCCGTTATTTTCGTCTATGCGTTTTTCAAGTTCGCCTGGTCGTATCGGCTGTTCAATTATTTCGCCATCATGGTCGGCGCGGCGCCGCCGCCGACGGCCAAGGACACCGCCGAGGCGCAGGCCTTCGCCCACCGCGCCGCCCGGCTATGCGCCGATGCGGGGCGGGCATTCAATCGCGGCCAGCGCGCGTTCTTCTTTGCGCTCGGCTATCTCGGCTGGTTTCTCGGGCCCTTGCCGTTGGCGCTCACCACCGCCGGTGTCGCGCTCGTTGCCTGGCGGCGGCAATTCCATTCGGACGCGCGGCGCGCGTTCGACGCCAAGCTTGCGGACGCAACGATTGCCGGAGCGGCACCACCGCGGAGGACTAAGCCATCCCCATCAAAACGGCGATGACCGCGACGATAAGCACCGCGATGCTGGCGGCGAGCACCGTGACGACGCGCTCACCCCAATTGGCGCGGAGACGGATGCTGTCGGCAAGCGGCAGCTTTGGCGCGCCATAGCCGGCACTCTCCGGCGATCGCGCGCGAATATCGGGCGACATAGGTGGATCCCCCTTTTGAAGGTGGCATCGCACTCAAAATGACGCACGAATAAGCGACCGAACGAGGCAGGCGAATCGCCTGCAACCTGTCGAGGATATCGCCCGGCGGAACATTGCTCAATCTGGCCGCCAACGCCACGCCGCCGCATCTTAAGGACCGGGCAGGAATGCGTCGATACGCCCACTCAGCCAATAGGCCAATAGGCCGGTCCATTCGTGAACCGCGTCATCGGCTCGCTTGAGGCCGGCGCTCAGCCAAAATTCAAGCGTAATGTTTCGGTTGTGCGCAAATGTCGTCCAGTCCACCGGATAGGCCTCGACCGGAAAGCCGGCACGGCGGAAACAACCGACGGCGCGCGGCATGTGTATGGCCGACGTCACCAGCAGCCAGCGTTCGCCGGGCTTCGGATCGGCCAGCGCCTTGCTGAATATTGCGTTCTCATTGGTATTGCGCGACCGGTTTTCCAGTTGCACGCGCGTACGCGGCACACCGAGGTCATCGAGCACCGAATAGACGGCATCCGCCTCCGGGATATCGCCGGTCGCCAAGGCCCCGCTGCCACCGCTGAAAATGATGCGCGCTTGCGGAAACTGCCGTGCGAGCTTGCCAATCATGACGACCCGCTCTGCTGCCTCGTTGAGCGCCGGGGAGCCGCGATCGACGGTGAGGCCGGCATCGACGCCGCCGCCCAACACAACGATCCCGGTCGGTGCGCCGCGCGTTGCCTCCCAACGCGGAAAGCGATTCTCCAGAACGTTCGCCAGTAATTTGCCTACCGGCAATATGCCAATCGTGAGCAGCAGCGCCAAGCTAACGATCGCCACACGTTTGCCGGCGCGCCGGTACCCGGTCGCCATCAGCGCCAAGCCGACAAGACCGGTAACGACGAGCAGATTGGACGGCAGCAGCAGAAGCCCGAGGGTCTTCGACAGGAAGAAGAACATCAGCGTTTCTTCTTCCATTCCTCATAGCGTTTCTTGTTCTCGTCATTGGGCGGATAGAGGCCGGGCAACTTCGCGCCCTTCTCAACTTCCTGCACGAGCCAGCTTTCCAGGAGCTCATGCTCGGCACCTTCGCCGGCAACGAAGTCGGCGAGCGCTGCCGGGATCACGACCGCGCCGTCGTCATCGGCGACAATGATGTCATCCGGGAATATGGCGCAGCCGCCGCAACCGATCGGTTCGTTCCAGCCGACAAAGGTGAGCTGGTTGACGGATGCCGGCGCGGCAACGCCGGCGCACCAGACCGGCAGGCCGGTCGCTTCGACGCCGTGCTTGTCGCGCATGACGCCGTCGGTGATCAGCGCGGTGACGCCGCGCTTGACCATGCGCATGCATAAAATGTCGCCGAAAATCCCGGCGCCGGTCACCCCCATGGCATCGGCGACGACGATGCAATTTTCCGGCATCGCCTCTATGGCGCTGCGGGTGGAGATTGGTTTCGACCAGCTTTCCGGCGTCGCCAGGTCTTCGCGCACCGGCACGAAGCGCAGCGTGAAGGCCTTGCCCACCACGCGCTTGCCGGAAAAGCCCAGCGGCATCGCGCCGGCCATCCAGGCGTGGCGGATGCCTTTCTTCAGCAGCATCGTGGTGATGGTGCCGGTGGTGACGTTGCGCAGCGTGTCCAATGTCGAGGTCATTTTTATTGGCTCTGCCCTGAGGTGACGAATTTCTGATAGCCGGCCGCCCGCAACTCGCAGGCCGGGCATGTACCGCAACCGCGTCCCCAAGTGTGCGGCGCTCGGTCGCCCAAGTAACAGCTATGGGTCTCCTCGACAACGAGTTTGAGCAGCGGATTGCCGCCGATCTCCTCCGCCATAGCAAAAGTTGCCGCCTTGTCGATCCACATCAAAGGCGTATGGATGACGAAGCGCCGGTCCATGCCGAGACCCAGCGCGACCTGCATGGCCTTGATGGTATCGTCGCGGCAATCGGGATAACCGGAATAGTCGGTCTCGCACATGCCGGCGACGAGGTGGCGGGCGCCGCGCCGGTAAGCGAGCGCACCGGCGAAACAGAAAAACACGAGGTTGCGGCCAGGCACGAAGGTGGTCGGCAGGCCGCTATCGGCGATTTCGATTGCGGTCTCGCGGGTGAGCGCGGTGTCGGAAATATCCGCGAGTGCATCGAGCCGGACCAGGTGATCCTCGCCAAGCCGCGCCTTCCAGCCGGCGCGCATTTCGGCCAGAGCCGCGCGCAGTTGCGGGCGCACCTCGAGCTCGACGGCATGGCGCTGGCCATAGGCGAAACCGATGGTTTCCACCCGCGAAAAACGCTCCAGCGCCCAGGCAAGGCACACCGTGGAATCCTGCCCGCCGGAGAACAAGACGAGCGCGGTTTCGGGGCTGATCGACATTACCCATCACTATAATAATTCGGACCCGGTGTGGTAATGAAAGAGCCGTGAAGAAAACAAGAGCCGGAACGATGGGCACCGCAAGCCACGGAATGATCGCCGTCGACAAGATGGGCGCCAAGATTCTGTTTCTCGATCCGCACACCTTCGAGACGCAAAAAGTGCTCGATGGCTTCCAGCGCACGGTGCATGAACTGCTTCTGGTGCCGGAAACCGGGCTAGCTTATGTGCCGATCTACGGCGACGGAATCCACGGTCGCAATCCCAACCCCGGCCACACGCTTTGCATTATCGATCTCGAAAAGCGGGCGCATGTCGGCGATATCGATCTGCGTCCCTACATCGCGCCGCACACGCTCAAGCTCGGGCCCGACGGCCTGATCTACATCACCTGCGAGAACAGCGCGGTGGTCGCGGTGATCGACCGCAAGACGCACAAGGTCGTCGAGGCGATCGGCTCCGGGTCGACCAACGCCCATCGTCTTATTATCGCGCCCGATGGCCAGCGCCTTTATACGGAGAACGAAGAGGACGGCGCGGTATCGGTGATCGATCTGCGTCAGCGCAAGCTTGTCGGCACCATCAAGACTCCGCATCCTCTCGCCGGCATCGCCATCTCCGGTGACGGCAAGACCGTGGTGGTCGTCTCCGATCAGGAGCCGGTCCTGTTCCTGATCGACACCGCGAGCGACAGCGTGCGCGCGACAGTGCCGCTCGAAGGACGTCGCCAAGCCGGCGCAGATTGCGCGCTACGCCCCGGACTGGAGCCTGCTCGGCGTCACCAGCCTCAACAGTGACACCGTGAGCCTGATCTCGCCCACTTTTGCAGAGCAGACCGCGGTCAAGGTCGGCAGCCAGCCGATGGACATGGTCTATCGAGGGGATGAGCTGTTCGTCGCCTGCCAGGGCGACGGCTCCGTGCACGTCATCGATATTCCGACACGGACATGGAAGCACAGCTTCCAGGCCGGCACCGGCTGCGAATCCCTCGGGTTCTTCTAGTGCCGATCGACCGCGAAGCCGTCGCCGACCGACTGATCGCAGCCTATGACGCCGTCGCCACGCTGGCGCCGATCACCGCGTCGATGCCGGATTTCAGTTTCGCCGACGGTTATGCCGTGCTCGACATCATCGAGAGGCGGCGGCGCGCGCAAGGCTGGACGCCGGTCGGCCGCAAGATCGGCTTCACCAATCGCACCATATGGCCGCGCTACGGCGTCGACGCGCCGAATTGGGCTCACGTCTGGGCGCACACGGTGCAATTTGCGCCGGGTGGACGCGCCACGCTGGGCCTGCGCACTTTCGTCAATCCGCGCATCGAGCCGGAGGTTGCCTTCAAGCTGAGCGCCTCAGTTCCGGTCAGCGACGATCCGGTCGCAATTTTATCGGCCGTCGAATGGATGGCGCCGGCTTTTGAAATCGTGCAGAGCCATTTTCCCGACTGGAAATTCAAGCTGCCGGACTGCACCGCCGCTTGGGCGCTGCATGGGGCCCTCGTCATCGGCAAGCCCGTGCAAATTACGACGGCCAACCGGTCGGCGGTCGCAGCCCTACTGCCAAAATGCGCTGTAACGCTCAAGCACGGCAATGCCGTGGTCGACCGCGGCATCGGCGCCAATGTGCTCGATAGTCCGGCGCTGGCGCTCGGCTTTCTCGCGCGCGTTCTTTCCGGCCAGCCGCAATTCCCGGCCCTTGCCGCCGGCGAGGTCGTCACGACTGGCACCATCACCGATGCCTGGCCGGTCGCGAACGGACAGACCTGGTCGTCCGACTACGGTGAACTCGGTCTTGACGGTCTGACTTTGAACTTTGTCGAAACGCGCTAGCGGTTCAGTCCCACTTCGGCGACCAGGTCCAGTCGACGATGCGGCCGCCGCGGCGCGCAAGCCCGGCGATGTCCTTCATTTCGGCGTCCGACAATTCGAAGTCGAAGATCGCCAGGTTTTCCTCCAGCCGCTCGATCTTGCTGGTGCGCGGGATGACGACGACGCTTTGTTGCACGAGCCAGCGCAGCGACACCTGTGCTGCTGTTTTCCCGTGCGTCTTGGCGATGCGCTCCAGCACCTTGTCGCCAACGCTGCCGCCGCGCGCGATCGGACTGTAAGCGACCAGCGCCATGCCGAGGCGCCGGCACGCCGCCACCACTTTGTCCTGATCGAGGAAGGGATGATATTCGATCTGGTTGCAGACCAGATCGGGCATGATCTTCGTCGCTTCGTCGAGCAGCGCCACGGTAAAATTCGACACGCCCAGCGCCCGCACATAGCCGTCGCGTTTCATCTTGGCCATGGCACCGAGCGTCTCGGACAGCGGCACGCGCGGATTTGGCCAATGGATCAGCAGCAGATCGATGACGTCGAGCCGTAATTTGGCGAGGCTTTCCTTGACCGAACGCTCGAGTTCGGGCGGCGACAGCAACGAGGGCTGGATCTTGGTGGTGACCATCACCTCGGCGCGCAGGCCGGAGGCGCGCACCCCCTCGCCTACTTCGCGCTCGTTCTCGTACATCTGCGCGCTGTCGATGTGACGGTAGCCGATGCGGATCGCCTGCTCGGTTAGCCGCGCGCAGTCGCGTCCGCGCAGCGTCCAGGTGCCGAGACCGACGGCGGGAATCCGGAAACCCTTGGCTTCGATTGCCTGCATCGATCCTCAGGCCGCGTCCCACACCGGCGCATGCGGCGGGTTGACCACGCGCATGTTGGTGGCGTTGAGCTTCTTCAACTCGGCCATCTCGGCGGCCGACAGCTTGAAGTCGAACACCTCGATGTTTTCCTTCAGGTGCTCGCGCTTGGTCGAGCGCGGAATTGGAACCAGCCCGAGTTCGATGAGGTAACGCAGCGACACCTGCGCCGCGGTCTTGCCGTGCGCCTTGCCGATGCGCTCGAGCGCCTCGGCGCCGGGCACCTTGCCACGCGCGATCGGCACGTAAGCGACCACCGCCATGCCGCGCTTCTTGCTGGCATCGATGACCTTGTCCTGGTTGATGAACGGGTGCGCCTCGATCTGGTTGCAGACCAGCGGTTCGGTTGTCAGCTTCCACGCCTCGTCGAGCAGCGCCGTGGTGAAATTGGAGAGGCCGATGTGTTTGGTCTTGCCGTCCTTCTTCGCCTTGCACAGCGCGCCGATGGTAAGAGCGAGCGGCACTGCCTTGCTCGGCCAGTGAATGAGCAGAAGATCGACCTGCGGCAGCTTGAGATTGGCGAGACTTTGATCGACGACGCGGGCGAAGGCGTCCGGCATCGCATCGTCCTGGCGGACCTTGGTGGTGATGAAGACATCGTCGCGCCTGACGCCGGAGGCGCGCAGCGCCTCGCCGTTTTCCTTCTCGTTGCCGTAATGCGCAGCCGTGTCGAGGTGGCGGTAGCCGACATCGAGGGCCGTCTTGATCGCCTGCGTGCCGGCCTCGCCCAGCAAGGTCATGCTGCCGAGGCCGATTTGCGGAATGCGGGCGCCATGGGCTTCGACGTATTGCATGTGCTGTCTCCTGAAGGGTGCTGGCGGAAGGAACCGTGGGACTTGAAGGGCGGGCAGAATGCCCGCTTGGCCAGACGCTGCCAACCGGGGGGCCGCCCGGGCGGACCATCACGAAAATTTTTGTGGCGGCGCAAAGCGAGCCAAACTTGTGCCCTCAGTCTGTTGGCGATGCTTCTCACATTGGAATAATTCAAGAGTAAAAAGAAAGACTTGCATCGATAGCGCTTATTGGTTTTGTGAGCGTAGAACAGCCAACAGGACGCCTTGTGATGCAGCGTATCGCCATCCTTCTTGCCCTTGCCGCGATGCTGGTGTTGCCGCCGGCCGTTGTTCGCGCCGACGACGCCTACAAGATCACAATCAAAGATCATGTGTTCTCGCCATCCGAGATCAAGGTTCCGGCGAACAAGCGAGTGACGATCACGGTGGTCAACCAGGACGCCACCGCGGAAGAATTCGAAAGTTCGGTGTTGAAGGTCGAAAAAGTCATCGCCGGCAAGTCGCAGGGCGTCGTGCGCATCGGCCCGCTGCCGCCGGGACGTTATCCGTTCGTCGGCGAGTATCATGAGTCCACCGCCAAGGGCGTGGTGATCGCGGAATAACACTCATGCTCGGCGCCCTCATCATCGTTTTCCGCGAAGTCATCGAAGCCGGCCTCATCGTCGGCATCGTTATGGCAGCGACGCGCGGCGTCGCCGGTCGCGGCCGCTGGGTCAGCATCGGCGTCGGCGCCGGCGTGCTGGGCGCTGCGGTCGTCGCCATGTTCGCCGGCGCGATTTCGCAGGCCTTCGAGGGCTCAGGGCAAGAACTGTTCAACGCCAGCGTGCTCGGCATCGCCGTGGTGATGCTGATGTGGCACAACGCCTGGATGGCGCGGCACGGCCGCGAGATCGCCGCCGAGATGCGCAACGTCGGCGTGGCGGTAAGCGAAGGCGCAAAGCCCTTGACGGCGCTTGCCGTCGTCGTCGGTCTCGCGGTGCTGCGCGAAGGCTCGGAGGTGGTGCTGTTCCTTTACGGCATCTTTGCCTCGGGCACCTCCGGCGTGTCGCTGTTCGTCGGCGGCCTGCTCGGCGTCGCCGCCGGCGCCGCTTTTACCGCGCTGACCTATTTCGGGCTGCTGGCGATCCCGACCCGCTACATCTTTTCGGTGACAAGCTGGCTGATCGCGCTGCTTGCCGCCGGCATGGCGGCGCAGTCGGTGCAGTTCCTCAACAATGCCGGATTTCTCGAGGTGCTCGGCCGCACCGTGTGGGACACGTCGTGGATACTGTCCGAAGGCAGCCTGTTCGGCCGCCTGCTGCACACGCTGATCGGCTACACCGAGCGGCCGACGGAATTGCAACTGGTCGTTTACATCGCGATCCTGTTGCTCATGGGCCTGCTGATGCGCATCGCCCGTCCGGCGCCGCGTCAACGTGTGCACGCCCCCGCCGAGTAGGCATATCGTCAGTCTGCCGCCCGAAAGGCGCGTCAGCGCCGTCTGCCACCTAAAGCGGCGAAGGCAGCTTCGGGCGCCTTATCGATCACCTTGAGCAGCGCGCGCGCCGGACCGCGCGGGTGCCGCTTGCCCTGCTCCCAGTTGCGAACCGTCTCGATCGGCACCTCGATGCTCTGCGCGAAAGCTGCTTGCGTCAATCCGCAGCGCGCGCGCACCTGGCGCACGAAGGTTGCGGGATCCCGATGATCGACCGTCTTTTCGCTGCCGTCGGGCAGGATTTCGACAATCCGCCCATCGGCTTTCAAGCGCACCCGCATCATGGCCTTCCCCTCGCTCGTGGAGTTGGCCAACGGCCTAGCTGATTTGCCGATAACAAAAGTTAACAGGGCCAGCGGGCTATCTGGTCTTCTCGAAAATCTCGCGCCCGATCAGCATGCGCCGGATTTCGCTCGTTCCGGCGCCGATCTCGTAGAGCTTGGCGTCACGCAACAGGCGGCCGGTCGAGAAGTCATTGATGTAGCCGTTGCCGCCGAGACACTGGATCGCTTCCAGCGCCATCCAGGTGGCGCGCTCGGCGGCGTACAAAATGGCGCCGGCGGTATCTTCACGCGTGGTGCGGCCGACATCGCAGGCGCGCGCGACGGCATAAACGTAGGACTTCGCCGCGTTCATGGTGACATACATGTCGGCGAGCTTGGCCTGCACCAACTGGAACTGGCCGATGGCCTGACCGAACTGCTGACGCTCGTGCACGTACGGGATCACCACGTCGAGGCAAGCCTGCATGATGCCGAGCGGACCCGCGGCGAGCACGACGCGTTCGTAGTCGAGGCCGGACATCAGCACGTTGACCCCGTTGCCGATGGCGCCGAGCACATTCTCCGCCGGCACTTCGCAGTCGGTGAACACCAGCTCCGAGGTGTCGGAGCCGCGCATGCCGAGCTTGTCGAGCTTCTGCGCCGGGGCAAACCCTTTCATGCCCTTCTCGATGATGAACGCGGTAATTCCGCGGGCGCCGGCGGTGCGGTCGGTCTTTGCATAGACCACCAGCGTGTCGGCCACCGGTCCGTTGGTAATCCACATTTTCGAGCCGTTGAGCACGTAGCGGTCGCCTTTTTTGTCGGCGCGAGTGCGCATCGACACGACGTCGGAGCCGGCGCCCGGCTCCGACATGGCCAGCGCTCCGACATGTTCGCCGGAAATGAGCTTGGGCAGATATTTGCGCCGCTGCGCGTCGCTGCCGTTGCGGCGCAGCTGGTTGACGCAGAGATTGGAATGGGCGCCGTAGGACAAGCCGACCGAGGCCGAGGCGCGCGAGATCTCTTCCATCGCCACGCAATGGGCAAGATAACCCATGCCCGACCCGCCCCACTCCTCCTCGACCGTGATGCCATGCAGGCCGAGCACACCCATTTCCGGCCACAACTCGCGCGGAAACTTGTTGCTGCGGTCGATCTCGTCGGCGCGCGGCGCGATGCGATCCTGGGCAAAGCCGGAGACGGTTTTGCGCAGCATGTCGACATCGGCCCCGAGGCCGAAGTCGAAACCAGCCCAGACATTGGGGATACTCATGCCGCCCTCCGCTGACGCACTTTTTCTCGGTGCTTGGCGGCAACTCTATAAGGTGCGGATGCCGATGTCAGCGCCCGCCTAGGCGCTCAGTCTCTTGGCGGTTGGCGCTTCGGCTGCGGATTTCGGCTGTCTGAGCAACCGGTCGATTGCTTTGGCCGGCTGAGGCCGCGCAAACAGGTAGCCCTGCATCTCGTCACAGCCGGCAAGCCGCAGCAGCACACGCTGTTCCTCGGTCTCGACGCCCTCGACCAGCACGGTGACCCCGAGCGCGCGGCCAAGCGCGACAATGGCCTGGATGATCACCCCGCCATTCGAGGAACTGCCGAGCGTCGAGACGAAGCTCTTGTCGATCTTGAGCTTGTCGAAGGGAAAGCGCTGCAGATAACTGAGGCTGGAGAAGCCGGAGCCGAAATCGTCGAGCGCGACACGCACGCCCAGCGCGCGCAGTTCCTCGATGCGCTGGATCATCTCCTCGGGGTTTTCGATCAACACGCCCTCGGTCACCTCAAGCACCAGCCGGCCAGGCTTGATCCCGGTTTCGGTAAGCGTCGCGCGCACCAGTTCGACGATCCCGCGGTCGCGCACCTGCAACGGCGACAGGTTGACCGACATGTAGAGATTGGGCCAACGCTTGGCCTCGGCAAGCGCCCGGCGCAGCACGAAGGCGCCGAGCGTATCCATCAGGCCCATCTGCTCGGCGACCGGAATGAAGGTCGCCGGCGGGATATGCCCGCGCGTGGCATGGTTCCAGCGCAGCAGCGCTTCGACGCCCACGATACGACCGCCGTGGGCGGCAACGATGGGCTGAAAGTGCAGTTCCAGTTCGCCGGCGCTCACCGCCCGCGGCAATTCGCGGCGGATGAATTGCTGGTCACTCGATACGGCGTCAATCGCGCGCTCGTAAGTGACAATAGTGCCCGGTCCCTTTTGCGCCGCCTTGCGCAGCGCGAGTTCACCGCGATGGGTGAGTTCGCCGCGCGTCGTCGCATGGCGCGGCGCCTGGGCAAGACCGGCGCGGGCCCCGATGCGCACCACGGTGTCGATCCAGTGCGGGCGCGCCACGGCATCGAGCGCGGCGCGCAGCACGGCCACAGCATCGGCGTCGGCGCTGGCCGTGAATGTTACGGCAAACTCGTCGCTGCCGACGCGGGCGAGGACCGCCTCGTGCGGCAGCGCCTCCCTCAGCCGCCGAGCCACGGATACCGTCAACTCATCGCTGCCGAGCACGCCAAGTTGCGCGTTGATGTCGGCCATGCCGTCCAGCTCGATCACGGCAAAGCTCGTGACCTGGTCGCTACCGCGCTCCGCAAGCGCGAGATCGAGCAGGTCGGTTAGCTTGGAATGATTGGGCAATCCCGTCAGCTTGTCTTCCTCGGCGGCGCGGCGCGCGGCCTCTTCGCTGGCCCTGAGTTCGTCCCGCGCCCGGCGCAATTGCCAGAGCGAGGCGGCGGCGAGAGCGGCCAGACCCAACGCTATCAAGACGAGCGCCGGCATCAGCCGATGCATGGCCCGCATCATCGGATGGTCGGCGTCGAAGGTGAAAAAGCCGATGATGCGCCCGTGCACGTCGATCACCGGCTGTAATTCGCGCGCAGACGGAGCGGGGTCGGCTTCGAATTTCAGTCCCTTGAGCCCGATGCTCTGCTCGATCATGCGCACGAAGCGCGGATCGACTTCGCCGCCGGGATCAAACAAGGCGCGAAACTCGGAGATCGCGCCGCGCAGGGCCTCGCGCTGGTCAGACGCGCGTCTGTCGTCGCTGCGCCGGGCGAATTCGTAGCCTGCGCCTGCAAAAGCAAGCGTCGTCAGCACGGCAATAGCCGCCAGCGCGACAATCAACCATGCAGTCGATAGCCGCCGTTGCGCTCTCGCGCGCGGCAGAACAGCCAGGCGGCACGACAGCCACCCGCGCGCATCACGCAACGCCGCATGTAGAGATGCCGGCAGCTCCCGCCGCCCAATTACGCCCATCAACAAAGCTCTCCCGCCCGTCAGCGGTACCCGCTGAACAAGCTAGGCGGCTAGCGTTAATGGTCGGTCAGCAAACAGGGTGAATGAATTATGACCCGCCATTCTCGGCCCCTAACGAAGCCCGAACCAGACGGTGGCAATCGAAAGAAACGAGAAGAAGCCGACCACATCGGTCACGGTGGTCACGAACGGGCTCGAGGCGACGGCCGGATCGACGCGCAACCGATTGAGCGCCAGCGGGATGAGAATGCCGCCGAGCGCCGCCGCGAGCAAATTGCAGACCATCGCCATGCCGATGACGAACCCGAGGCCGGGCACGCGAAACCACGCATAGGCGGCAACTCCGGTGATGACGGCGAAAGCCGCGCCGTTGAGCAGCCCGACCAGCAGCTCACGCAGGATGACGCGCCAGGCATTGATATCGGTCAACTCGCGCGTGGCCAGCGCACGCACGGCGACGGTCATGGTCTGCGTCGTCGCATTGCCGCCCTGGCTCGCCACGATCGGCGCCAGCACTGCGAGCGCCACCATCTTCTGCAACGAGCCTTCGAACAGGCCGAGCACCGACGAGGCGAGAAACGCGGTCACCAGATTGACCAAAAGCCAGTTGAAGCGGCTGCGCGCGATGGTCCAAACCGTGTCGGAGAGTTCTTCGTCGCGCACGCCGCCGAGCGCCTTGATGTCCTCTTCCGCCTCCTCGACCAGCACGTCGGCGACGTCGTCGAAGGTGATGACACCGACCAGCCGGTCGCGCGCGTCGACCACCGGCGCTGCGACCAGATCGTAGCGCCGGAATATCCGCGCCACCTCCTCCTGGTCTTCGTCGGCCTTGATCCGCCGGCGCTCGGCTTCCATCAGATCGGCGACCGGCACCGGGCGCTTGCTGCGCAGCAGCCGGTCGAGCGGAACTGCGCCAAGAAAGCGGCCGTCATTGTCGGCGACGTAGAGTTCGTAAAAGCGCTCCGGCAATTCCAGGGTCTCGCGCATGTAGTCGATCGCCTGCCCGACGTCCCAGCCCGGCGGCACGGCGATGAACTCCGTCTGCATCCGCCGGCCCGCGGAATCCGGCGGATAGTCCAGGCTGCGGCGGAGGGCGTCGCGCTCCGGATGAGGCAACTGCTGGAGAATTTCAGATTGTTCGTCCTTGGGCAGATCCTCAAGGATGGTCACGGCGTCGTCGGATTCGATATCGCGGACGCCTTCGGCGACGGTGCGCGGTTCGAGTTCTTCGAGAATCTCTTCGCGCACATGATCATCGACTTCGGTCAGGGCGGTAAAATTGAAGTGGATGCCCAAGAGTTCGACCAGACGCAGGCGCTGTTCGGGTTCGAGTGCCTCGACAACGGCCCCGAGATCCGAGACGTGCAGGCCTCCAACCAGCCGGCGCAAGGATTCAACGTCGCCGGTCCCGACGGCCTTGACCACGCGGCCGAAATACCGCCTGCGGATGTCGCCGTCGTCGTCGCGCGGCAATGTTCTGATTTTTCTTTTGGCCATGCCGGCTCCGCCAAGCGACTGCTCCGCGCCGTTTGTAGCGGCGCCGCACAGGTCCGGCAAACAATTAAGACGTAAACTGACCGCATGATTCGAGAACTTGCTATTGCGCTGGTCGCCGCCGCTCCGCTCGCCGCCGCCGCGCAGACATGTCCCGGCAATCCGGACGCGCTCGGCACCGCCCGCGTGCTCGAAGTCAGCGCCGCGTCCACGCCGCGCGTCGGCCGCAAGGAATTTCCGCAGACGCTGCCGCTCGCCGCGAAGGAACTGGTGCTCACTTTCGACGACGGCCCCTGGCCGACAACCACGCCGAAGGTGCTCGACGCACTCAAGGCCGAATGCGTACGGGCGACCTTCTTCCTGATCGGCCGCAACACCGAGGCCTCCCCGCAGATCGCCCGACGCGAGCTGGCCGAGGGTCACTCGATCGGCCACCACACGTTTTCACATCCGCTGCTGAACCATCTGTCGCTGGCCAAAGCCGAGGCCGACATCGACCGCGGCATCGAGGCCAACGAATACGCGCTCTATGGAGAACGGCGCAGCGAGCCGACGACGCCCTTCTTCCGCTTTCCCGGATTTGCCTCCAATCCGGCGCTGCTCGAACGCATGGCTGCGCGCGGATTGGTGGTTTTCGGCGCCGACGTCTGGGCAAGCGACTGGCTGCCGATGACGCCCGAAGCCGAACTCCAGCTTATCTTGGGCCGTATCGACAAGGTCGACCGCGGCATCGTGCTCTTTCACGACACCAAAAAGGAGACCGCGCAGATGCTGCCGGCCTTGCTGCGCGAGCTCAAACGGCGCGGCTACAGCATCGTGCACGTGGTTGCGGCGCCCCGCCGGGCAAATTGAAAAAGCTGTGATTTGCTGCGGCGCGGGATGGCTGTTGGGGCATCCCCCGGCCACTATTGGTTAATGTCTCGTTAATATTCGTTTTTCTAGATTTGCGTGGCCTCGAGATCGGGGGATCGCAGAACAATAATTCGGGGCCGGGGGGTTGCATGCGTTTTGTTGTGACTTTGTTGTTTGCCGTGGCCGCGGCCAGTTCTGCTTTGGCTGACCCCTGCCCGGGCAATCCTGATGCGCTGGGTACCAGCCGGGTGATCACCGTCAGTCCGGAGGACTTCACCCGCATCGGCAGCATGCAATACAAGCAGGCGTTGCCGTTGAAGGACCACGAGGTGGTGCTCACCTTCGACGACGGTCCGCTGCCGCCCTACTCCGACAGCGTCCTCGATACGCTGGCCTCGCAATGCGTGAAGGCCACCTATTTCCTGGTCGGACAGATGGCGCGCGCCTATCCGGCAACGGTGCGGCGCATCTACAATGAAGGCCACACCATCGGCACTCACAGCCTCGATCATCCGCTGGTGTTCCAGAATTTGTCGCTGGACCGGGTCGAGCGCGAGGTCGATGGCGGCATCAACCTTGTCGACCAGGCGCTCGGCGACCCCGCGGCGTTATCGCCGTTCTTCCGTATTCCAGGCCTCGGCCGCTCCAACACCGCGGAAGGCTTCCTCGCCTCGCATTCATTGGTGACATGGAGCGCCGACGTGGTCGCCGACGACTGGTTCAGGCACATCAACGCTCAACAGATCGTGCAGCGCGCGATGCGGCGGCTCGAAGCCAGGGGCCGCGGCATCCTGCTGCTGCACGATATCCATCCGGCAACCGCCATGGCGCTGCCGACCCTGCTCAGGCAGCTCAAGAGCAACGGCTTTCATGTCGTGCAGGTCGTCGCCGCCGGCGAGCGGCCGCCGTCACTGCCTCCGCTTGTCGCCTCCAACAAGACAGCATGGCCCACCGTGGTCAAAACCAGCGCGCGCAGCGGCGAAACCCGCGCGCGACGCCATGGCGTCAAGCTTGCAAGCGCGCGCAAGCAGCCGGCCGCCGTGGCCGCCGTCGCACCAACCAACAATTACCCTGCGAACATCGGTCAGTTCTAGGCCCGCCTGTCCCGGCATAAAAAAGACCGCCTCGCGGTCTTTTTTCATTCGCGAATTTGTTGCCGTGCGGGCGGCAAGCTTTGCGCGTTTTAGTGTGGTGCGGCCAAGAGGACTCGAACCTCCACGGGTTGCCCCGCTAGCACCTCAAGCTAGTGCGTCTACCAATTCCGCCATGGCCGCATTGGAAATGGACGAAATGCCTTGGATTGGCTCGCGTCCCGTCGAGCGCGGTCCATCTAACAAATAGGTCGTTGCCGAACAAGGGCCGCAAAGCCCTCGACACCCGCTAAAAAGGCTCGCACCAAGCCCCTATATCCGAGCCTTCAGCGCATATCGGGCGGGCGCGGCAGCAATTCGCCGACCTCGACCGCGATGCGGTTGCCGTTGACCACGACGGTTCCCTTGGCCACCGGCAGATTATTGGCGAGGATATTGACCGCGTCGTCCTCGGAGGATTCGAGCTCGATGATGGCGCCGCGGCCAAGACGCAGCACCTGATGCACCGGCATCAGGGTTGTGCCGAGCACGACGGTGATATCGACGGAAACTTTGGTGAGTGTGGTCAAATGGCTTGTCCCAGGGGCCTCGGCGACAGTGCTGGGCCCGATGACAGGTCACCATGGTATGGTGAACGGGTGGTTAACGCGCGCAACGATCTGGATTTCGGCCTGAAATCGCCTCCCGGCGGCGCTCCGGTCGAGTGGCGGGTCGCCGACCCACCCGTCCCTTATGAGCAGGCGGTCGCCACCATGGAGGCCCGCACCGCGGCAATTGCCGCGGGCCGCGAGCCTGAACTGGTCTGGCTGATCGAGCACCCGCCGCTCTACACCGCCGGCACCAGCGCCAAACCGGCGCAAGTGATCGAGGCGCGCTTTCCCGTCCACGAAAGCGGCCGCGGCGGGCAGATGACCTACCACGGCCCCGGACAACGCGTGGCCTACGTGATGCTCGACCTGAAACGCCGCGGGCCGGACGTGCGCCGTTTTGTCGCCAGCCTCGAGGAGTGGATCATCCGCACTCTGGCCGCCTTCAACGTGCGCGGCGAGCGCCGCGAGGACCGCATCGGCGTCTGGGTCCGCCGTCCGGAAAAGGGCCAAGGTTTCGAGGACAAAATCGCGGCTATCGGCATCCGCGTCAAGCAATGGGTGACGCTGCACGGCATCGCGATCAACGTCGATCCGGACCTTGCGCACTTTTCCGGTATCGTGCCCTGCGGGGTAAGCGAGCAGCGCTACGGCATCACCAGCCTTACCGATCTCGGCCTGACCACGACGATGCCGGAGGTCGACACGGTGCTGCGCCGCGAATTCGAGGCGCTGTTCGGGCCGACGGATTACGCCGTCGCCAGCACCGAGAACAATTCGCCGGGCCGGCGCAATTTCATATCCTCGGCGGTGCCCTCGCGCTGATGCAGTGCATCGACGCGGGCACCGAACGGGCCCTTGCCGCAGGCCTCGATCATCGCCGAGACCGCGGCGGCTTCGCCGGCAAACACCGCCTCCACCGAACCGTCGCGGCGGTTGCGCGCCCAGCCGCCAACTCCATGCTTGAGCGCTTCATATTCGACGAAGGCGCGGAAGCCGACGCCCTGCACGCGGCCGTGAACCATTACGTGGCGGATAAGTGTCACGCCAACTGCCCGGCATTGATGACGCGGGCGCCGGTAAAGCGCGAGGTCGACCAGCGCTCGACCGCCTCGATGTAGCGCTCGGGCAATTTCCAGTCGCGCGCCGCCGCCGCGATCAGCTCGACGTAGCCGGGCTTCGGCCGGCCGGCCGCACGACGCCGCAGCAGATAGATCATCGCCGGCATCAGGCGCGCGCCCATGCGCACCGGCAGATGCCGCACGTCGTAAAGTCCGGCGTGCAGCAACTCGTAGGCGTGCATTGCCGCGACGTCGCGCGGGGTGAGCCGCCACAACACGCCATGCACGGCAGCGCCGGAACTGGGCATGACCGAGCTCCAGCCATCGATGCCGACAAAGAACCTGTAATTGTCCAGCCGCGCCGGTCCGACCGGACGCGCGCCGGGACAGCGCGCTTTCATGCCGGCGCGGCTCATGTTTGAACCGTAGGCGAAATAGAGGGTCATGGCTGTGGCGTAGCAAAATTTGCGCGAGCCGCCACCCCGGCTACGCGAATTCCAGAATCACGGCGTCCACCGCCAGACTGTCGCCCTGCTTGGCGTTGATCTTCTTCACCGTGCCGTCGATCTCGGCACGCAGCACGTTTTCCATCTTCATCGCCTCGACCACCGCGACGGTCTCGCCAGCCTTGACCTCCTGGCCTTCTGTGACGGCGATGGAAACCACCAGCCCGGGCATCGGGCACAGCACCAGCTTGCCGGTGTCGGCGACCTTCTTGGCAGGCATCAGCCGCGCATAGCCCGCTTCGCTCTCGGTATAGACATAGGCTTTGGCCTCGACGCCGCGGAACGAAAGTGCAAAGCCGTTGGGCAGCGTGCGCACCTGCACCGAGACCGGCTCGCTGTTGATCGTGCCGTGCCAGGTCAGATCGCCCGGCTTCCAGTCCGACTGCAGGTGGCGGGCTGCGTTCTTTTTCGCGCCGGGAAAGCGCACCTCGATGGTGCCGTTTTCGCGCTTCACGTCGAGGCGATATTCGGTATCGCCAAGCCAGACTGCGCGGTGGCTTTCGCGCGTCACCGGCCTGCTGTGCATTTGCCCGGAAATCTGCCGCTTGCGCTCGCCGAGCACGTGGTCGATCGCAACGGCGACGCTCGCCAGCACCTGGGCCCGCTCGCCTTCCGGCGCGATCGCATGGAAGCCTTCGGGAAACTCCTCGGCGATGAAGCCGGTGGAAAGCTTGCCGGCGCGCCAGCGCGGGTGCGCCATCAGCGCCGAGAGAAAAGGAATATTGTGGCGGATGCCTTCAAGCGTGAAGGCATCGAGCGCGTCGGCCTGGGCCTCAATCGCCTCGAGCCGCGTCGGCGCGTGGGTGACGAGCTTGGCGATCATCGGGTCGTAATAGATCGAAATCTCGCCGCCCTCGTATACGCCGGTATCGTTGCGCACGGTGATGCCGCGCTCGCTGCGTTCGGCGGGCGGCCGGTACTTGGTCAGGCGGCCGGTCGAGGGCAGGAATTTGCGATACGGATCTTCGGCGTAGACGCGGCTCTCCACCGCCCAGCCATCGATCTTCACGTCACTTTGCCTGAGCGAAAGCTTCTCGCCGGCAGCGCTGCGGATCATCTGCTCGACCAGATCGATGCCGGTGATCAACTCGGTGACCGGATGCTCGACCTGGAGCCGCGTATTCATCTCCAGGAAGTAGAAACTCTTGTCCTGGCCGGCGACGAATTCGACGGTGCCTGCCGAGTCGTAACCGACGGCATTCGAGAGCGCCACCGCTTGCTCGCCCATTTTCTTGCGCGTGGCCGCGTCGAGCAACGGGCTCGGCGCCTCCTCGATGACCTTCTGGTTGCGTCGCTGGATCGAGCATTCGCGCTCGTTGAGATAGATGACGTTGCCGTGCTTGTCGCCGAGCACCTGAATCTCGATGTGCCGCGGATCTGTGATGAATTTCTCGATGAAGACGCGGTCGTCGCCGAACGAGGATTTTGCCTCCGACCTGGCACGGGTGAAGCCCTCCGCTACTTCCGACCTGGAATGGGCGATGCGCATGCCCTTGCCGCCGCCGCCGGCGGAGGCCTTGATCATCACCGGATAGCCGATCTGGTCGGCAATCTTCACCGCCTCCTTTTCGTCGGCGATGACGCCGAGATGACCAGGGACGGTCGACACCCTGGCGGCAGCCGCCGCCTTCTTCGATTCGATCTTGTCGCCCATGGCGGCGATCGCCCTGGGATTGGGTCCGATGAAAACGATGCCGGCCTCGACCAGGGCCTTGGCAAAAGCCTCGCGCTCGGAGAGAAAGCCGTAGCCGGGGTGCACTGCTTCGGCGCCGCTCGATTTGCAGGCGGCGATGATCTTGTCGATCACCAGGTAACTTTTCGCCGCCTCCGGCGGGCCGATGGCCACGGCCGTATCGGCCATCGACACGTGCAGGGCATCCTTGTCGGCGTCGGAATAGACGGCGACGGTCTCGATCCCCATCTTGCGGGCGGTTTTGATGATCCGGCAGGCAATCTCGCCGCGGTTGGCGATCAGAATACGCTTGAACATGCAGGGTTAAATCCACGGACCGCAAGCCGGCCGTGAACTTTGCGGCAGCGCACCGAAAAAGGCAATTACTCTGAGAGGTCAGAACGTCAATGCGGCGGTCAGGTCGCCCACCGGCGGCTGGCCATTGGCCTTGAGCGCGGCGTCGCGCTCGGCGAGCCCCGGCAGCACCGGCAGATCGAAGCGCTTGGTCACAAAGCGCAGGAACGAGGTTGTGTCGTAAAGGGTGTGGTCCACCGTTCCCCTCTTGGCAAAGGGCGAGACGATGAGCGCCGGAATGCGCGAGCCCGGGCCCCAGCGGTCGGCTTTGGGCGGCGCCACATGATCCCAGAAGCCGCCGTTCTCGTCATAAGTCACCAGAACCAGCATGTGCGCCCACTGCGGGCTCTTTTCCAGATGCACGATCAGGTCGGCGACGTGCTCGTCGCCCGACATCGCATCGGTGTAACCCGGGTGCTCGTTGAGATTGCCTTGCGGCTTGTAGAAGGTCACTTGCGGCAAGACCCCTGCATCGATCGCCTGGATGAAAGCCGCGCCATTCATCCCGCCGTCTTTCAGATGCAGCGCCCGCGCTTCGGTGCCGGGCGCAAACTGCGCGAAATAATTGAAGGCCTGGTGGTGGAACTGGAAATTCGGCACCGGCTTGCCGCGGTTGCCGTCAAGCGTTGCCTGCCAGGCTCCGGCGTACCAGGCCCAGCTTACGCCCTTCTCGGTAAGCAGATCGCCGATGGTTTTCTCATGCTGCGGCGGCAACGTGTTCGGTTTCGAAGGATCGGCAAAGCGCGGGTCGCCCTGCGGCGCCGGCGGATTGTTGCTTGGCTGATAGGGCGGCTGCATGGTGTTCACGGCGTAGAAGTCGGGCGAGATCTGGCCGTTGTTGACAAACTTCGGAGCGCCCTCCATCGCCGACTTCGGCGAATTGTCGGCGAGCTTGAGCGTGATGCCGTCGGCCTCCACCGCCGCGATCAGATTTTTGGCCGGGCTCTTGTCGGCGTCGGGATATTTCGGGATGCAGGCGCAGACAAGTTCGAAATGGTTGAGGAAAGAGCCGCCAAAGGCGCCTTGAAAGAAATTGTCGGCGAGCACGTATTTCTGCGCCACCGGCCACAGCGGCAGCCTGGAGCCGCCATAGTGCCCCATGACCAGCCCGCCGCTGTCGGCGTAAGCCACGAACTTGTCATTCTTGCCGCCGTTAATCTGCATCTGGTTCTGATAAAACAAATGCCAGAGATCGCGGGTGACGACGCCGAGCTTGGTATTGAGCCCGTCGGCAGCGTCGATGGCAAACGGCTTCGCCGGCATGTGCTCGGTCTGCGCCTGTGTCACCGCCGGTGTCACGCCCTTGGCGGTGAGCCCTTCCCAGGCCGGCGGCAGCTCCTTGAGTTCGCTGCCGTCGCGATCGACTTGGCGCGAATTCTCGGGCGTAACGTTCTGCAAGCCATTGGCGCCGGGGAAAGCGCCGTAAAGATTGTCGAAGCTGCGGTTTTCCGCGTAGATGATCACCACGGTATCGATATTGGCGATTCCGGTGCGCGGCGCCTGCGCCATGGCGGCGCTCCCCATGAGCGCTGCGACAAGAAAGGCCAAAGGCGCAGCGGATCGGTTCATGGGAAGCTCCTAAAAAAAGCGGGCGCGGAACGGATAGTCGTTATTTTAGAGCGCAGGACTATTACAGTTGCATGAACGCGGTCGGTACAAGCCGGGCGGCTGTCAGAATACCGTCACCAAGCCGCCGCACCCTGCACGGGACCCGACCAGCTGATCGCCCATGGTTTCCTTGAGCCGTAGCCTCGTCCCGCTCGCGCTACTCGCCGTTTTGGCGGCGCCGGGCTATGCCGAGGACGCCGGCATGACACGCGCACAAGCCTTTGTCCGCGCTGCGGCGTTGCAAGCGGTGGGCCGCGCCATGTTTTTCGATCCGTCGCTGTCCGCCTCGGGACAAATGGCGTGCTCAAGCTGCCATGATCCGGCGCACGGATTCGGCCCGCCGAACGCGCTTGACGTGCAGATCGGCGGCAAAGACTTGAAGCAGCCGGGCCTGCGCGCGGTGCCCTCGCTCACCTACCTTCAGGTCGTCCCGCAATTCACCGAGCATTATTACGAGTCCGACGACGAAGGCGATGCCAGTGTCGATAACGGGCCGACCGGCGGGTTGACCTGGGACGGGCGCGCCGACCGCGGACGCGACCAGGCGCGCATTCCCCTGCTGTCGCCGTTCGAGATGGCGAACGAAAACGAAGCGGCAGTGGCGGCGAGAATTCGCAGGGCTGGCTATGCCAGTGAGTTTCTCAAGATTTTCGGCGCCGACCTGTTCCGGGACGACGCGAGGACTTACGGCGCCGCGGTCGAGGCCCTGGAGGTGTTCGAGCAGAGCGAGCGCGACTACTACCCGTACTCGAGCAAATACGATGCCTTTCTCGCCGGCCGCGCCAAACTTACCGAACAGGAAGCGCGCGGGCTGGCGCTGTTCAACGCCGAGGACAAGGGCAATTGCGCCAGTTGCCACCGCAGTGCGCCGGACAACAACGGCACCCCGCCGCAATTTACCGATTACGGGTTGATCGCCATCGGCCTGCCACGCAATACAAAGATTCCCGCCAATGCCGACGCGGATTATTTCGATCTCGGCGCTTGCGGACCGTTGCGCACTGACTTGACCGGCCGCGGCGAATATTGTGGCCTGTTCCGTACGCCATCCTTGCGCAACCTCGCACTGCGCAAGACCTTTTATCACAACGGCGCCGAGCACGATTTGCGTAGGGCCATTGCGTTCTACGTCGAGCGCGATACTGCCCCGGAGAGGTGGTACCCTCGCCGAAGCGACGGCACCATCGCCAAGTTCGACGACCTCCCGGCGCTATACCACGACAACGTCAACAAGGAGCCGCCGTTCGGCGGCAATCCGGGCGACAAACCGGCGCTGTCATCCGCCGATATTGACGACATTATCGCCTTCCTCAACACCTTGACCGATGGTTACGAACTGGCGCCCTGAGCGGCGGAATTCTTTTTCATCGCGGCGGTGACACGCGCATGCTTTATCCTGCCATCGCCGTTCGCTCTAGTGACTTGATCCTTTCTGCCGACGGCGCTATCGCTGGACCTTCCGGCACGCCTATATTGAGGCCTGCAGTGCCTACTCTTATGAAGTATTGGAGACAGCCATGACATTGGCAATTGGCGATACCGCCCCGGATTTCGAGGCGGACACCACCGAAGGTAAAATCCGCTTTCACGACTGGCTCGGCAATTCCTGGGGCGTTTTGTTCTCGCACCCGAAGGACTTCACGCCGGTATGCACGACCGAACTCGGCACCATGGCGCGGCTGAAACCAGAATTCGATAGGCGCGGCGTCAAGATCATCGGCCTTTCGGTCGATCCGGTTTCCAACCACACCAAATGGGCGACCGACATCAAAGATGTGGTCGGCTTTGCGCCTAATTATCCGATGATCGGCGACACCGATCTTAAAATCTCCAAGGCCTATGGCATGCTGCCGGCGTCGACCACGGGCACGTCGGAAGGACGCACTCCGGCCGACAACATGACCGTGCGCAATGTGTTCATCGTCGGCCCCGACAAGAAGATCAAACTGGTCCTGGTCTATCCGATGACCACGGGCCGCAACTTCGACGAAGTGCTGCGCGTCATCGACTCGCTGCAACTCACCGCCAAGCATCGCGTGGCAACGCCGGCCAACTGGAAACAGGGCGAGGACGTCATCCTCACCGGCGCGATTACGGACGACGAGGCCAAGAAGCTGCACCCCGGCTATAAACAGCCAAAGCCCTATATCCGCACCGCGCCGCAGCCGCGCGGCTAGCCGCTGGCAAAGCGAGTATGGAAGGGGCGCAGCAGCGGCGCCCTTTCGTTTTTCAGCGCGTCATCGACGGCGCAGCAACTCCGGCCGGCGGCTCTTGATCGAAAAACCCGTCACGGATCGCGGCCGGCAGCGCAATGGCGAGGCCGAAAGCGAGAAAAAGCCAGACGCCGATCACGACGCCGGTCCGGTGCGCGGCAATCGCCCGAATAATTGTGACGTTGCCATTGCCGATGGCGATCTGCCCGGCGAGGAAGAACTTCAGCATGGTCGGGATACAGGAAAAGCCGAACGCCAAAAGCAGGGCAAAGAAGATGACGCGGGCGGCAAACTGCGTCCCCGACGAATCCGGCAGATAGCCGCGGTCATGCAAAACGTTGCCGGCAATCGCCATGATGATCATTGTTGCCAGCAGCGCGCCGGTGATGATCGCGTGCGTCTTCAGACTGAACACGGGATCGGTCCCATATCGCGCAATCCCCTCACCCGAGCACCGCCATTCTGCCGCGCTGGAAAATATGCGACAAGAGCCGAGGATCGCATATGGAGCCAACGACATGAGCGACGCAGCCGTCAACGACGCCGCCCTCTCGCAACCCCCTTTCGCCGACTTCCTTGGCATCAAGGTCACGCACATCTCGCCGGAGCGTGTCGTTGCCGAGGTGAAAGTGCGTGAGGAGTTCAATAACCGCCACGGCATCATGCACGGCGGCGCCATCATGGCGCTGGCCGACAATGCCGGAGGCACCGCGACGACCGCCAACCTCAAGGACGGCCAGAGCACGACCACGATCGAAAGCAAGACCAATTTCTTCGCCGCCATTCCGATCGGCGACATCGCGCGCGCGGAATGCGTGGCGCTGCATCGCGGCCGCACCACCATGGTCTGGCAAACGCGGGTGACGCGCGGCGACGGGCGGCTCTGCGCACTGGTGACGCAGACCCAGCTGGTGCTCAATCGCGATAAGAAATAGACCAGCAGGCCCTAGCGCGGAGTCGGTGGACGTTCCTTTTCCGCCATTTCGTCGAGCTGCTTTTGCATCTTTTTCAGCCGGTACTCGGTGACAAAACCGAACCAGCAGATGCACAGCATCAGCCACCACAGCATCTCGTAGGTATCGGGAACGTGGAAAATCCACGACACCATGGTATCGAAACTCGGGATCCAGGACATTGTCACTACCGCCTATTGCTCACGTCACGCGACACTGCGCACCTTGGCAATCATCGGCGCGCGTTAAGGTAAAGCCCACCGTTAATTCCCGGCACCGACCGAGGCACCGACATTACCCGCCGCGGGGCGTGCAAGAGTGCCGCGGCTCGCCAGCGCCACGCCAGCGGCGCAAACCCCCATGCCGACGATCGACAGCGCATCGAGCTTTTCGCCGAACAGCACGTAGGCCATCAGCGCCGTAACCGCGGGCACCAGATAGAACAGGCTGGCAAAGCCCGTCGCCGCCGAACGGCGGATCAGCCAGTACATCAGCCCGACGGCGCCCAGCGAAAGCACCAGGACCAGCCAGGCGATGGCAAAGATAAGCTCGGCGCTCCAGTGGATGACGCGGGTCTCGAAGGCAAACGCGCCCAGCGTAAACAGCGCGCAGGCGGTAACGTATTGCACCAGATTGCCGGTACGCCAGTCGATCGCGCCGCAGAAACGCTTCTGATAGAGCGTGCCCAGCGCAATGCCGATCAGCGACAAAAAGCTCGCGGTCCAGCCGAGCCAGCTGCCGGCCCCCGTGACGCTGCGATCATGCAGCACGAGCGCAACACCCACGAGCCCCAGCGCAAGCCCAAGCCATTGCCGCCGCGTCACCGTCTCGCCCATGAAGCGATTGGCGATGGTCGAGGTGAGCACCGGCTGCAACCCCGGGATCAGCGCCGAAATTCCCGCCGGCACCCCGTGACTTATGGCGACGAAGACCCCGCCCAGGTACAGCACGTGCACCAGGGAGCCCACCACCGTGCTGTGGCCGATTTCGCTTGCCGAGAGCCAGCGTGCACGCACGATCAGTGCAATGGCGGCAAGAAGAAGGACGACAAAAGCCATGCGCACGGCGAGAAAGGTGAGCGGCTCGGCATACGGCAGGCCAAACTTGGCGCCGATGAAGCCGCTGCTCCACAGCACTACGAATACAGCCGGCGCGGCAAAAGCGGCCGCATTGCTCAAGCGCGTCGTCGTCATGGCGGATTAATGCTTAAGAGTTGCAGACGGGAAGGCAAAGCTCGTCGAGCTATATCATCTTACCGAATTCCGCGCGGAAATTTGCGGGAAGTTCCATCGCATCGCAGCAATTCTTCGTCGGGCAGGAACCGATACAAGGCCCGCGCCGTTTCCTCCATCCAGGCGCGAAAGCGCAACGAAGGATGGAGGGTGACATGTCAGACCCGCTCAATACTGACCCGCGCTACAGCTATTCCAGATTTGGCGACTCGGTTGGCCGACGCGACAACAACGTCGCTGGAACCTGGGGCTGGATTGCGGGCATCGCCGTCATCGCCTTGATCGCGATATTCCTGATCGCCGGCGGCAAAGGCGTCAGCGATAACACCGCGAGCAATACTGCGCCGGTCAGCACGACGGGCAGCGCGCCGCCGCGCAATGTCACGCCGGGGCCGGGAACCACCGGCATGGGCACTCCGCTGCAGCCCCGAACCGCACCGGCGCCCGCGCCGACAAGTCCGCCGGCCAGCAGCAACGGCCAGTAAGTATAAAGGCGACTATAGCGTTCGTTGGACCAATTCCCAACGAACAGTGCCGTTAACCACCACGTAAGTTAGACGCTTGTAGCTGAATTATGGGCCGCCTGACGATTCCAGAAGGCTTCCGGATTACCGATTCAGGCCTTAATTCTAGTTCGATGGCAAAATTCGGCGAGAACGACAGGTTTTGGTCTTCGATGTTCGAGGACAACAATAGGCTACGCTTCGAACGACCGGTCGACGACGCTTCGAAGCAATGGTGGATCAAAAAGTTCTACGAAACGTTCGACCTTACCCCAGAGGGCATGGCTGATCGCATCACCAGAAGTGCGCCTGGAGAGAAGTCGATCGCGTATCACTTTATCGATGCCGCCAAGGAGTCCTTCTCATTGCGCATCGACGGCGACTTTCCGGGCAGTCAAGAGTTTTGGTTTGCCCATCGCGAGCTTGACCTCAAGGGATCAGCCTTCAATGCGGGAGGCGTGGATATTTCCGAGGCGATGCAGGGCCGGGGCTATGGGCGTGCACTCATGGGAGACCTCGTCGATACCGGCAAATTGATTGGCATCGACAGTATCAGGCTCCGGGCAGAGCGGGTCGGTCGGTACGTTTGGGTGAAAATGGGTTTCCTGCCGACCGGAGATGCCTGGAGACAGATGAAGTTGGAAGCCTACGATTTCATTCTGACACACCGGGCACTCCTTGGGGCCAAGGCGACGGAGTTGCTGAATCGCGTTCATGACGGCGGACCGGATATGGTCAGGACACTGGCGTCTATTGAAGTGGAGGTTCCCAGCAAGGATGTTCCTGCCCGCTTCAGCCCGAAGCTCATGCCTTTCGGCAAGGCCTTCTTTTTAGAAGCGGCATCTCCGTGGAACGGGTCCTTGGATTTGCGGGATGATGCCTGCATGAGGCTGGTGGAAAGCTACCGGCAAAAGAGGTAAAAGGGGCCATGGACAAATTGCCATCAGGTCAAGTCCGACACCCTAGCCACAGTTGGGGCGTTTTCGCTCTCGATCCCGCGTTGGAAGTCGGGGCGACCGGAGAGGCTTGGGCCGAGGCCGTACGGGACGCCTGGCTCAAGTCAGGCGGGACGGAAGAGTCGTTCGAAGAGATGTTCCCAAAATTCGCGTCGCCCGCGCGAAAACATCACACGCCCTCCTAACACACCACGGCGTTCAGCCCAGTCCCCGCGGCAGGCTGATTATGCATCTCTCTCCGCCGTGGTGCCGTGGTGGTAGATGTACATTCCCAGCCTAGTTGGTCCAACGAACGCTATAATCGCCAGTATAAAAATGAATCGGCCCCGGCGCATCGAAGCGCCGGGGTGGCTCTGATTAGCGTCGCGGCTTAGCCGATGATCGCTGACAGCCCGAAGCCGACGGTGGCGCTGACGACTGCTTCGATCGCCTGGAACTGCATCCCGCTCAGCATGTCGCTGACATAAGGGAAAAGAACGTGCCCCGCCGGCAGCATGATCGCAGCGATGGCGGCAACGCAAAGCAGTCTCGAAATCAAAGCTCGATCGATCATGATACCCCTCCCCCCGATCCGGCTTTGAGCCGGTTTTTCTCATTCTGTCACGGCGCGCCAGCTTGAGGCAATCATTCGAAGGCCTTGTCTATCGGCACCCGGTAGCCATTGGCGAGCCGGTTGGTTTCGTTGGCCATGCCGGTAACCGCCATGACCTCGCCGAACATGGCCTCGCTCATGCCGGCCTTGCGCGCGGCCGCGGTATGGCTGGCGATACAGTAGCCGCAGCCATTGGTGACGCTGACCGCGAGATAAATTATTTCCTTGGTCAACGGATCGAGCGCTCCCGGCGCCATGATCTCCTTGACGCTCTCCCAGGTGCGCTTGAGCGCCGCCGGGTCGCGCGCCAGGCATTTCCAGAAATTGTTCACGTCGGGGACGTTGCGGGTCTTCTTGATGTCGTCATAGACCGCACGCACGGATGGAGGCGCGTCGGCGTATACGATCGGCGGCGTCGGCATGGGCGGCTCCTTCAAAGCAGAACTCTCATATTGTCATTGCCGGGCTTGATCCGGCAATCCATGATGCCGGCAAAGAAACGCATTAAGGAACGCCGGGAACGCAACCATGCCGAAGACGCCGGACTATTTTCACGGGAAAACCGTTGTTATCACCGGGGCGGCGAGCGGCATCGGCCGGGCAGCGGCGCTGATCTTTGCCCGCGAGGGCGCAAACGTCGTCCTCGCCGACATCAACGAACAGGGCGTGGAGAAAACCGCCGAGGCGGTCAACACGATCGGCGCCCAGACGCTGGCGCTGACCATCGACGTGACCAAGCGCGCGGCGGTCGAGGACATGGTGCAGCTAGCCCTCGACGGCTTCGGCCGAATTCATTTCCTGTTCAATTCGGCGGGGGCAGCCCTCAAGCGTTCCAAATTTCTCGACATCGACGACGATCTCCTCGAGCGCACGCTCGATCTCAACCTGAAAGGCACGTTTTACGCCATGCAGGCGGTGCTGCCGCACATGCTGAAAAACAAGTTCGGCGTCATCGTCAATGTCGGCTCGATGGCGCACAAGCGCGGCGGGCCCGGCACCTCGGTGCACTACGCTGCGGCCAAGGGCGCCGTCGTCACCATGACGCTGGGCGTGGCGCGCGAATTCGCCGCCCAGGGTATCCGTGCGCTGTCGATCTCGCCGGGGCCGGTCGACACCGCCTTCGCCGCGGCGGCGGCCACCTCGCCGGAACTCAAGCAGGCGATGCTCAACGACATCCCGATGAAACGCTTCGGCACGCCCGAGGAAATCGGCGAACTGGTGCTGTTTGTGTGTTCGGATGCCTGCGAATTCATGACCGCGGACACGGTTTACGTGAACGGCGGCGGCGGCTGGCGCTGAAGCGGGAATAATCCGCGCGCTGCGTCGTTAGTCTGGCAAGAACCAAAAAGTCCGGGGGAGGATCGCGATGCTGCGGCCAGTTCTTGCCACTTTCATAGTCGTGGGCTCAGTCATGGGCTCAAGCGCTGCGGCGCTGGCGCAAGGCGCGCCGACGCCGCCCGTCGGCCCCGACTTTTCCAAGATCGAGGTCAAGACCACCGACCTCGGCCACCGCACCTACATGCTGGAGGGCGCCGGCGGCAATGTCACCGTCGCAATCGGCGAGGACGCCATCATCATGGTCGACGGCCAGTTTGCGCCGATGCACGACAAGCTCAAAGCCGCCATCGCGGCGCTATCGCCGCTGCCAATCAAATACCTGGTCAACACGCATCATCACGGCGACCACACCGGCGGCAATGCCGGCTTTGCCAAAGACGGCGTCACCGTGGTCGGCAACATCAACGAACGCAATCTGCTGGCCGCCGGCACGACGAACAATGTCAGCGGCATCAAGGTGCCGCCGGTTCCGCCCGAGGGTCTGCCGAAGCAGACCTATGACGACAAGATCACGCTGAAAGTCAAAGGCGTCACCGCGCGGCTGACGCATCCGGCAAGCGCGCACACCGGCGGCGACACTTACGTGTGGTTCAAAAACGCCAACGTGCTGTCGACCGGCGATACCCTCATCAATACCGGGCGCTATCCCAACATCGACTGGGTCAACGGCGGCAGCATCGACGGCATGATCAAGGCCGACACCGCCTACCTCCGGCTCGCCGACGACAAGACCAAAATCGTGCCCGGCCACGGCAAGCTCTCAAGCAAAGCGGACGTCAAGGCGTTCCGCGCCATGCTGATCGAGGCGCGCAAGCGCATGGCGGCGCTGATCAAGGCCGGCAAGAGCGAGGACGAGGTCTATGCCGCAAAGCCCTTCGCCGATTTCGACGCCGCCTGGGCGGGCGGCAACGAACAGGCGGCGAAGAATTTCATGCGCGTGGTCTATCACTCGCTGAAGAAATAAAGGCTGCGACGCTCCCGTTACGAGGCGCAAACCGCCGGCGGGCAACACAGGACGTGCGTCATCGCCCCTGTTCTTTGCTCGGCGTGGGGTACGCCGCCGGCCGCGCCCCGAAACGAGGGCGCGCAGGACGCCTGGGGTCCAATGGACCCACGGGCCTCGACGCCTTGCGACAATCGAGGCATGCCGAAGTCCGTCCTCCTCGCGCTTTGAGCGCTTCGGAGGAATGCCGCAAGTCCGCCGTTCCCTCAGGCGTCCCGCGCGCGATGTTTGAGGCTTGCTCCGCGTCGGCCCCGGTGGGCAGACCATTTTTACCCACCGCTTGTGACCCCCTGCCGGGGAGCCGGGCCTTCACGGCTTGGACCGCCGGGCCGCTTCATCGCATCTCCAGCGAAGCGCAATCCCGGCCACCGCTCCCCGCCTTATGTCCGAGATGCTGATCAGACACCCCTCGTTGTGAGGCGGGATGACGATAGGATTATTTTCCACGACAGGTAAAGTCAAGCCCCAAGGGCGGCGCCGCCGCACGTTCGTGCGCTAGCCTTTCCGCTCGTCGGCCAACACCATCTTGTCGCGGGTGCGGGTGACGCCCGAGGGCCAGGTGCGGTCGAAATCGGCGATCAGCTCCTTGAGGTCCTGCCCGGCGAGCGCCGCGTCCATCGAAAGCTCGTCGGCGAACCGGTAGAGCGCGTAGTGGACGTTGCGGTCGACGCTCGACCAATAGCGCCAGGCCTTCTCGCATTTGAAGGCGCGCATCGCCCACGGCAGGTGGTCCTCCGCGTACCAGCGATCGAATTTATCGCGCAAGCCCGGCTCGACGGCGGCGCGGACGAGAAAGATGGCTTTGGGCATGGGCCTCACCACTCCGTATGTAAGCCGGCGCGCGGCTTACGGGCTCCTGATGAATCTCAGATAGAAGGCTGCAAATACCAGGACGATGCCGACATTGACCATCAGCCGTTCCCACAGCCGGCTCCTGAAGAACAGGATATCCACGCCGACGATAACGGCAATCATCGCCGCAACGTAAAGCACCACGGGCATATTTATTTTCATTTCATGCCGCCCGGGCATTTGCGCTCCGGAATGCGCGCGTCGCAGACCGCTACCTTGTTGAGGAAGGCGACCCACTCCGCCGCCTTCTCCTGCGCCGGCTCGAACTTGAATGCCTTCTGCACGACGTAGAAGCTGTCGTTGCCAGCGATCGCCTTGAACCACGTCATCTCCGGCTTGGCGGTCTGCCGGTTGAGCGGGCAGGACATGCGCCACATCATGGTGACGTAGCCGTTCTCGATGCCGGCCGACACCGGCGCGCTTTTTGCCCCGGCGCAAGATCCGGCCCACAGCTTATCCATGCGCAGGCGGAAGCCCGCGACGCTGTCCTTCAAGCCGAAAAAGATCTGCACCGTGACCATCTCGGTCCAGCTCTCGACCGTCTCGGCCGCCGGCACCATTTCGCTGATGAGCGCTTTCTGCTCGCGCTTGTTGTATCCGACCTTGTAGCCGGGCGGCATGGTGACAAGCAGATTCTCGTTTTCCAGCGCGAAGGCGGGCGATGCGACGACGAACGCGAGGGCGGCGGCGAAAAGGCCCCTCATCTTATGCGCCCGTTTTGACGCCGAGCCTTGCGGCGAGCTTTGCATCCAATTCCGGCAGCAGCACGATGCCGTCCTGGTCGCTGCCGGAGGAATGCACCACGATCCAGGTGCAGGGCGCCCCGCTTTCGTTGACCGGCGCGTGCGGCACGTCGGCCGGGCAGTACGCCTGCTCGCCGGTGCGCACAAGGACGCGGTGATCGAGCGCGTCGCCGTAATAGACCGCGCATTCGCCTTCGAGCATGTAGGCGATGGTCTCGATTCTGTCGTGGTAGTGCGCCCTCGCCCGCGCGCCGGGCGGCATCGGCATCACGTTCATGCAGATTTTTTCGGCGCCCACCGTCTCCTTGGAGGCGCCGGCGCCGTAGGTGATGCCCTGCTTGCCGACATAAGTTTGCCCAGGCTTCACCACCGCAAATCGCTCAGTCGCCGCCATGTTGGGCCTCCCTTGCTATTGCCGGCGCCCGCCTATTTCACTGCAAACAATTCCACGTCGAACATCAAGGTTGCGTTCGGCGGGATGACGCCGCCAGCGCCGCGCGCGCCATAACCAAGCGCCGGTGGCACGATCAGCGTGCGCTTGCCGCCGACCTTCATAGTGGCAACGCCTTCATCCCAGCCCTTGATGACGCGGCCGGCACCAACGGGAAATTCAAAAGGCTCGTTGCGATCGACTGAGCTATCGAATTTCTTGCCCTTCTGCCCGTTTTCGTAAAGCCAGCCGGTGTAATGCACGACCGCCGTCTTGCCCGCCGCCGTGGGTCCTGTGCCGACCTTGGTGTCGGTGTATTGAAGGCCGGAAGGAGTGGTGATGCGTTTTCCTTGTTGGGCGTGCGCGGGATTCATGGACGCGACATTGAGTGCGACGGCTAGAACGGTCAGCACGGTACGAAAGATCACTATGCATTCTCCTTGTTTGGTTTCCCGCTTTGGCAGCTTGGTTGATTGTCAGGCTTCGGCCTTTTGCGCACGCCGATCACACCGGCAAATTATCGTGCTTGCGCGCCGGCATCTCCACCTTCTTCTCGCGCAGCATGGCGAGCGCGCGGGCGATGCGCCGCCGCGTCGAGTGCGGCATGATAACGTCGTCGATATAGCCGCGCTCGGCGGCGACGAAGGGCGACAGGAACCGGTCCTCGTACTGCTTTGTCTGCCGCGCGATCTCCTCCGCCGAGCCGCCGCGGAAGATGATCTCGACCGCGCCCTTGGCGCCCATCACCGCGATCTGCGCCGTCGGCCAGGCATAGTTGAGGTCGGCGCCGACGTGCTTTGACGCCATCACGTCGTAGGCGCCGCCGAAGGCCTTGCGCGTGATCACCGTCACCAGCGGCACTGTGCACTGCGAGTAGGCAAACAGGAGCTTGGCACCGTGCTTGATCAGCCCGCCATATTCCTGGTCGGTGCCGGGCAGGAAGCCGGGCACGTCGACGAAGGTGACGATGGGGATGTCGAAGGCGTCGCAGAAACGCACGAAGCGCGCGGCCTTGCGCGAGGCGTCGCTGTCGAGCACGCCGGCGAGCACCATCGGCTGGTTGGCGACAAAGCCGACGGTCGCGCCGGCGATGCGGCCAAAGCCGGTGACGATGTTCTTGGCGTAGGCGCCGGCGATCTCGAAGAAGTCGCCCTCGTCGGCGACCTTGAGGATCAGCTCCTTGATGTCGTAGGGCTTGTTGGGATTTTCCGGAATGAGCGTGTCGAGCGAAGCGTCGTTGCGGTCGGCGGAGTCCTCGCTCGGCCAGTGCGGCACGCCGCTGCTGTTGCTGGCCGGGAGGAAGTCGATCAGCCGCCGCATCTGCAGCAGACATTCGACGTCGTTGTCGAAGGCGCCGTCGGCGACGCCCGATTTCGTCGTGTGCACCGAAGCGCCGCCCAGCTCTTCGGCGGTGACCACCTCGTTGGTCACGGTCTTGACCACCTCCGGCCCGGTGACGAACATGTAGCTGGTGTCGCGCACCATGAAGATGAAGTCGGTCATCGCCGGCGAATAGACGTCGCCGCCGGCGCACGGGCCCATGATGACGCTGATCTGGGGAATGACGCCGGAGGCGAGCACGTTGCGCTTGAACACCTCGCCGTAGCCGCCGAGCGCCGCCACGCCCTCCTGGATGCGCGCGCCGCCGGCGTCGAACAGGCCGATGACCGGGCAGCGCGCCTTCATCGCCATGTCCTGCACCTTCATGATCTTCTGCGCGTGCGTCTCGCTGAGGCTTCCGCCGAACACGGTGAAGTCCTTGGAGAACATGTAGACGGCGCGGCCGTTGATGGTGCCCCAGCCGGTGACCACGCCGTCGCCGGGGATTTTCTGCTTCTCCATGCCGAATTCGGCGGAGCGGTGCTCGACGAACATGTCGAACTCCTCGAACGAGCCCTTGTCGAGGAGCAGTTCGATGCGCTCGCGCGCGGAGAGCTTGCCGCGCTTGTGCTGGGCCTCGATGCGCTTTTCGCCGCCGCCGAGCCGGGCCTCGGCCCGCCGCGCTTCCAGCCGTTCGAGAATATCCTTCATGGTCGCTTTGGCCCCTGCCCGTCCCGCCGATAGTGTGCCGAATTGGCCTGCAAAAGCCAGACCACCAAGCGGTCTCCGCGCCAACCGCGTCCGGCCCTTGGCATCCCCGCCCAGCCTGCTTAGAACCCGCCCATGAGCGAGACCGCGACCGCCGACCAGCTTCTCCAGCAGGGCCTATTCCACCACCGCCTGGGGCAGATCCCGCTCGCCATGGAGCGCTACAGCGAAGTGCTGCGCGTCAACCCGCAGAACGCCGACGCGCTCTATTACATCGCCGTCATCGCCTGCCAGGAGGGCCAGTATCAGCAGGGCATCGACCTTGCCCGCCGCTCGCTCGGCTACAATCGCCGCCAGGCGCGCGCGCATAACGTGATCGGCCAGGCGCTGCACCGCCTCGGCAAGACGAAGGAGGCGCTCATCGCCTTCGACGACGCGCTCGAATGCGACGCGAATTTCGCCGAGGCCTACGGCAACCGCGCCGAGATGCTCAGCGAACTCGGCCGCCATTCGGAGGCGCTCTCAAGCTTCGAGCGCGCGCTCGCGCTCAATCCGAACGCGGTGCCGGACCTGATCAACCGCGGCGTGCTGCTGCAGCAGCTCGGCCGCGCCGAGGACGCGCTGGCGAGCTTCGACAAGGCCGACGCGGTGATGCCCAATAACGCCGCGATCCTCACCAATCGCGGCATGGCGCTGGCGGTGCTCGGCCGCCATGACGAAGCGCTCGGCGCGCTCGATCGCGCGCTCGCGCTTGACGCAAGCTTTGCCGAGGCACAGCGGGCGCGCGCCGGCGCGCTTGAGGCGCTCGGCCGCCCCGAGGACGCCCGCGCCGCGTTCGCCAAGGCTACCGAGATCGAAGCGCGGATGGCCGAGGCTAGGGAAAAAGAGAGGGCCAAGGACGACAAGCCGCCGGCATAAAGCGGGCTATCTTGCGGCTTCACAAAACCGCGCATAAATGCCCATACTATTGGATGGGGCGGCGGCTTGTCGCTCGGGGATCGTCAACTCAATCAAGGATTTGCCCAATGAACGCCAAGCCCGTTACGCCGCGCCTGAGAACCCCGACCGACCTCGGCGAGAACGCCACCAAGGACATCGCCGGCGCGATCAACGCCGTGCTCGCCGACGTCTTCGCGCTTTACATGAAGACCAAGAATTTCCACTGGCATATGAGCGGGCCGCATTTCCGCGACTACCACCTGATGCTCGACGAGCAGTCCGACCAGATCTTTGCCATGACCGACGTGCTCGCCGAGCGCGTGCGCAAGGTCGGCGGCAATACGCTGCGCTCGATCGGCGACATTACCCGCCACCAGCGCCTCGCCGATAACGACGCCGCCTATGTCGATCCGCTCGACATGCTGGCCGAGCTGCGTGAGGATAACCAGCGCCTCGTCGCAGCGATGCGCGAAGCGCACGACACCTGCGACGAGCACAACGACGTGGCGACGACCAGCGTGCTCGAAGTCTATATCGACGAGGCGGAACGCCGCGCCTGGTTCCTCTACGAGGCGAGCCGGCACGGTTTGCCGACCGGGCAGTAGGGCTAGGCTAAAGGCCGCGCCGGCGCCCTGCCCGACCGGCCGCGGGTGACGATGGATCAGCGTATCGATCGCGCCGGAGTAATGACGCCCGCCGTCACGGGGGCAACCGTCAGGATTGTGTCGCGCCGGGAGCTTGCCGGCCTGCCGCATTGGCAATCGGCGTTCGCGCGGCAGCGCAAGGACCGCCGCTATTACGAGTTGGTCGAAGACACCCTGCCCGACGGCTTTGCCTACGGCTACCTCGGCATCGAAAGCGGCGGCGCAATCATCGCCATCCAGCCGTTCTTCACCATCGACCAGGACCTGCTGGCGGGCGCGGGCAGAGCCGCGTCGGCGCTCGTTGCCGTCTTACGCCGCATCTGGCCGCGCTTCATGCGCGCGCATACGCTGATGGTCGGCTGCGCCGCCGGCGAAGGCCACCTCGACGGCGACAACGCCGCAACGACGGGCGAAGTCTTGGCGCGCGCGCTGACAAAACTGGCGCGCGAGCGCGGCTGCAGCATGGCCGTGCTCAAGGAATTTCCCGCGCAATATCGCGCGCCGCTGCAAGCCTTGCGTGACACCGGCTTTGCCCGCATTCCCAGCATGCCGATGACGACGCTGGCGCTCGACTACGCAAATTTCGACGACTATCTGGCGCGGGCGCTGAGCGCCAATTCACGCTCGACGGTGCGGCGCAAGCTGCGCGTTGCCGCGCGCGCCGAACTCGCCATCACCATGGACGTGGTTGTCGACGCCACGCCGATCGTCGGCGAACTCTATCCGCTGTACGAAAAAGTCTACCAGCGTTCGCCGCTGAAATTCGAAAAGCTGACCAGGGAATTTCTCGGCGAAATCGGCCGCCGCATGCCCGACAAGGCGCGCTTCCTCGTATGGCGGCAGGGCGAGCGCGTCATCGCTTTCGCGCTGTGCATGGTGCACGAAGGCTCGATCGGCTTTGACTATGTCGGCTTCGACTACACGGTCGCCTTCAAGCTGCACCTTTACTACCGCGTGTTCCGCGATCTCATCGACTGGGCGATCGCCAACGGCTGCACGCGCTTCTACAGCGGCAGCCTCAACTACGACCCGAAGTGGCACCTGCGGCAGTCGCTCTACCCGATCGATCTGTATGTCCGGCACACGTCCGATTTAATCAACGCCGTGTTCCGCCGCCTTCTGCCGCTGATGGAGCCGACGCGGGCCGATCCGATCCTGCCGAATTTTCCGAATTACCGCGAATTGTGGGAGTAACCCGCAAACCTATACGTGCTTGAGCACCAGCGCCGCGGCGCGCAGTTCCGCCTCGCGGAAGGCACGGCGCTCGAGCGCGATCTCGTCGCGGCCCCATTGCGACATCTGCCAGTCGTCGTCGACGTGCGCTGCGGCCCACACCGTGTCGGCATCGAAGGCGCCGCCGGAGAGCGCGAGCGCAAGCAGCAGCGAGCCCGTCAGCGACGCCACCGACGACACCGCGGCGAGCCGCCACGGGTCGGTGGGAATTTCGGCGCGCGCGGCGGCGATCGCCCGGCGCGGCTGGGCGGCGTACATCACCCCCTGAATTTGCATGAAACGCGCGTTGAGCGTCTCGCTTGCCCAGTTGAGGACCGGGTCCCATGACAGGGTCTGCCGCTCGACCAGTCCGGCCGGCGCTTCGGCGCGGTAGCAGACAAGATCGGAGTAGAGATATTTCGCCACGTCGTCGATCACCGCGTCGCGGTTAAAGACGACGGCGTCCATGGTGGCGTTGGCGAGCCGCGTCAACGGCATCCGCGCCGGATCGATGACAGTTTTCTGCGCGTTCCATTCCTCGGCGAGCGCGTCGGCCAGTGCACGGTTAGGCGCCACTAAATGCCGCCCCGCCGGCGTCTTCACCGGCATGTCCTCGAGCAGCAGCACAAAACCGCCCTCGCCTTTGACCGCATGCGCGCGCTTATAGAAGCGCTTGCGCAATTGCGGCCGGACCGCGCGCCGCACGGTCTCGGTGGCATCGAGCGGCCGGTTTTCGATGATTTCGGAGAGAATATCGCGCATCAGATTATGTGATTGTGCGACGCAACAACTAGCACGCCGAGCGGACATAGTCGCAGTTTATGGGCCTTAATGCTACCTCACCCCTGCCGCGCGAAGGCAAGCGTGGAGGGCACCTTTCCCCATGCCGGAGGCGGTTTTTTGACTGGTGTGGCCATTCTGTCGCCGCTTTCCGGGCGCGAAAAACCTTGGTCGTTCCGCTAGTTCACCATGACGGAAGGATAGGTAGCCTAAGGCCCGCCGACTTAATATTATTCGGGCTCGGATTCGCCGCCGGGTGGCGCGGCCGAAGTCCGGGGCAATACAGCCGTCAAGAGCTGCGACGCGGACGGATTGTTCTGCGTAACCGGACGCGTTTAGAGGAATGAATGAAGAATACCGACATCGCCGCCCCGGACTACTTTCATAAAGTCGTCGATTGCCAGTGGGCCTGCCCCGCGCATACGCCGGTGCCCGAATATATCCGTCTGATCGCGGCCGGGCGTTACTCCGACGCCTACATGATCAACTGGCACTCCAACGTGTTCCCCGGCGTGCTCGGCCGCACCTGCGACCGTCCCTGCGAGCCGGCCTGCCGCCGCGTGCGCGTGGAAAACGAGCCGGTGGCGATCTGCCGGCTCAAGCGCGTCGCCGCCGATTACAAGGACGACATCAAGGAGCGGCTGCCCAAACCGGCGGCGCAGAAAAACGGCAAGCGCATAGTCCTGGTCGGCGGCGGACCTGCCTCGCTCACCGTCGCCCGTGACCTTGCCCCGCTCGGTTATGACGTCGTGGTCTTCGACCAGGATCCGAAGGCCGGCGGCATGATCCGCTCGCAGATTCCGAAATTCCGCCTGCCCGACAGCGTGATCGATGAGGAGACCGGCTATATCCTCGGCCTCGGCGTCGAATTCCGCGGCGGCAAGCGCGTCGACAGCATGAAGGCGCTGCTCGCCGAGAACTGGGACGCTATTTTCGTCGGCTCCGGCGCGCCGCGCGGGCGCGACCTCGACATTCCCGGCCGCAAGGAAGCGGCAAAAAACATCCACATCGGTATCGACTGGCTCTCCTCGGTGTCGTTCGGCCACGTCAGCAAGATCGGCAAGCGCGTGATTGTGCTCGGCGGCGGCAACACCGCCATGGACTGCTGCCGCTCCTCGCGGCGGCTCGGCGGCGAGGACGTGCAGGTCGTCGTGCGGTCGGGCTTCGAGGAAATGAAGGCGTCGCCTTGGGAAAAGGAAGACGCCATGCACGAGGGCATCCCGATCCACAACTACCTGATGCCGAAGGAATTCACCCACGACAACGGCAAGCTCACCGGCATCACCTTTGAAAAGGTGCGCGCCGAATTCGACGCCAAGGGCCGCCGCAGGCTGGTGCCGGCGGGCGAGCCGCCGCAGCACTTTCCCTGCGACGACGTTCTGGTTGCGGTTGGCCAGGAAAACGCCTTTCCCTGGATCGAACGCGACGCCGGCATCGACTTCGACGACCACGGCATGCCCAAGGTCGACACCACGACCATGGCCTCGACCAACCGGCGCGTGTTTTTCGGCGGTGACGCCGCCTTTGGCCCGAAGAACATCATCTGGGCGGTGGCGCACGGCCACGAGGCCGCGGTGTCGATCGACAAGATGCTCAACGGCGAGGACATCAACGATCGCCCGGCGCCGGCAGTCGAGATCATCAGCCAGAAGATGGGCATCCATGAATGGTCGTATAAAAACGAAGTGATGCTCGATAAGCGCTACAAGGTGCCGTTGCGCGACAAGGTGATCGCGCTCAAGGACATCAAGGCCGAAGTCGAACTCGGCTTCGACCAGCAACTGGCGCTGCACGAAGCCGGGCGGTGCCTCAATTGCGACGTGCAGACGGTGTTTTCGGCGCAGCTCTGCATCGAATGCGACGCCTGCGTCGACATTTGCCCGATGGACTGCATCACCTTCACCCGGAACGGCGAGGAAGCCGAGCTGCGCACGCGGCTCGAAGCGCCGTCGAAAAATCTCACCCAGGATCTTTATGTCCAGGACGGGCTCAAGACCGGCCGCGTCATGGTCAAGGATGAAGATGTCTGTCTGCATTGCGGGCTGTGCGCCGAGCGCTGTCCGACCGGAGCCTGGGATATGCAGAAATTCTTGCTCGATATGACCCACGCAGGGAATTCATGCCGCCCGCCACGCCGATCAGCCGCGTAAACGACTTCGTCGTCCGTTTTGCCAACGTCAACGGCTCGGGCTCGGCGAGCGCCAACGAGATGTTTGCCCGCGCGGTCATGCGCATGGGCATCCCGGTCGCGCCGCGCAACATCTTTCCGTCGAACATTCAGGGACTGCCGACCTGGTACGAAGTGCGCGTGTCGGAGGCCGGCCATCTCGGCGCCCGCGGCGGCACCGACCTCATGGTGGCGATGAACCCGCAAACCTTCGACAAGGACATCGCCTCGATCGAGCCCGGCGGCTACGTGTTCTACGATTCCACCAGGCCGCTGCCGCCGTCGAAATTCCGTCCCGATATCGGCGTCATCGGCGTGCCGCTGACCGCAATCTGCAACCGCGAATACACCGATCCGCGCCAGCGCCAACTGTTCAAGAACATTGTCTATATCGGCGTGTTGACCGCGCTCCTCGACATGGACGTCGCCGTCGTCGAGAAGCTCATCGGCGAGCAGTATCAAGGCAAGGACAAGCTGATCGCGCCCAACATCAAGGCGCTGCATATCGGCCGCGACCATGCCCTGCTCAATCTCGAGTGCCCGATCGGGTTGCGGCTGAAAAAATGCAACAAGGTCGGCGACCGTATCTTCATCGAGGGCAACGCCGCCGCCGCGCTCGGCGCGGTCTATGGCGGGGCGACCGTCTGCGCCTGGTATCCGATCACGCCCTCCTCCTCGCTCGCCGACGCCTTCACGCGCTATTGCGCCAAGTTGCGCGTCGATAGCGACAGCAAGCAGGCGAAATACGCGATCATCCAGGCCGAAGACGAACTCGCCTCCATCGGCATCGTCATCGGCGCCGGCTGGAACGGCGCGCGCGCGTTTACCGCCACCTCCGGCCCCGGCATCTCGCTGATGCAGGAATTCATCGGCCTCGCCTACTTCGCCGAAATCCCTGCGGTCATCTTCAACGTGCAGCGCGCCGGCCCTTCGACCGGCATGCCGACGCGCACCCAGCAGGCGGACGTTACGTCCTGCGCCTATGCCTCGCACGGCGACACCAAGCACGTGCTGCTGTTTCCCGAAGACCCGGCCGAGGCCTTCGATTTCGGCGCCACCTCTTTCGATCTCGCCGACCGGCTGCAGACGCCGATTTTCGTCATGCTCGACCTCGATATCGGAATGAACCACCGGCTGTCGCGCCCGCTCGCGTGGGACGACAAGCGCGCTTACGATCGCGGCAAGGTAATGACGGCGGAGGAACTGGAAGCCGGCCGCGAATTCGGCCGCTATCTCGACGTCGACGGCGACGGTATCCCCTACCGCACCTACCCCGGCACGCACCCGACCAAGGGCTCGTTCTTCACCCGCGGCACCTCGCGTGACCGCTACGCCCGCTATACCGAAGAAGGCGTCGCCTACGCCGACAACATGCAGCGGCTGATCCGCAAGTTCGACACCGCCAAGGACCTGGTGCCGCGGCCGCTGATCGCCAGCGCCGCCAAGCCGACCAAATACGGCGTCATTTACTACGGCTCAACCGCGCCGGCTATGGACGAGGCGATTGCCATGATCGAGGCGCGCGGGCACACCCTCGACCGCATGCGCGTGCGCGCCTTCCCGTTCCACTCCAGCGTCAATTCATTCGTTGCCGAGCACGACTTTACCTTCGTCGTCGAGCAGAACCGCGACGGGCAACTGCGTTCCCTCGTGGTCAACGAATGCGGCATCGACCCGGTGCGCCTGGTGCCGATCCTGCATTATGACGGCACGCCGATCACGGCGCGCTTCATCGCCAAGGCAATCGGCGACCAGCTGGATCAGCTCAAGGTAAAGCCGATGCGGGTGGTATCCTGAAACCGCGGCGGCTGCCCTTCAATCTCGGCATTGCCGACGGCTTCTGCTAAAATTCGTTGATTCGACGCGGCTGTGCCAGCCGCGTTCCAGCCTCCCAGTAATCAGTCTCAGTGATGGTTGCGTGCGCCATGCGTCAGGGCGCCGTTTTTGCCGTGGTCGCGTGTCGCGTCTGCGCAGCGAACTTCATTGGGACAGGTATGTCGAAGCGCAAGGTTGTCAGCCTGACGGTGTCCGTCGTTTTGCTTGCCGCCGTCCTGATTTCGGTCTTTGCCGTTTCAGAGCCGGCGGCGGTCTTTGCCGGGCTGTCGAAACTGGCGCCGTCGTCGATCGCCGCCGTCGTGCTGCTGCTCACCGCCGGGCTGCTGCTGTCGGCGCTGCGGCTCAAGCTCATCACCGGCGATCTCGGCTACTCGCTATCGATGCGCGACGCCACGGTGACGCTCAGCGTCGGGCAACTGGCCGGCAATCTGTTTTTCCAGCTCGCGGGCCAGCTTATCGGCCGCGGCGCCGTACTCGCGCGCCGCGGCATTCCGCCAGCGGCCAGCGTCGTGATTTCGGGCTACGAGCGAATTTTCGCGCTGTTTGTCTCGCTCATCCTTGCAGCGTGCGGCGCCACCTATTTGTTCGGCAAATTGAGCTTCGATTTGCAGACCGGCGGCGCGGCCCTCATCAGGCTCGGGCTTGGGTTGGTGGCGGTGGCCGCCGCCGGCGCGGCAATTGCCTGGGGGCATTACGCGGTGAACTTGCTGCGGCACATGACGCTGTCACTGGCGCTGCGGCTGCTGCGCAGTTCGGTGATATCGCTCACCATCCAGCTCACCACGCTCGCCGCCTACGTGGTCGCCGGCCACGCCCTCGCGCCGCACATCGATTATAGCTCGCTAGCCGCCGCGGCTACCGTGATCATGTTTGCCGCCAGCCTGCCGATCAGCCTCGGCGGCTGGGGCTTGCGGGAAATGAGCGCGGTCGTCGCCCTGCAGGCGGTCGGGCTGCCGAGCGCCTCGGCGCTTCTTCTTGCGCTGCTGATCGGCGTGCTTTCGATCGCGGTCGTCGGCGCGACCGCCATGCTGTTGACGATCGGCGCCAGCCAAAACGCGGCCCGAAGCGCCACGGTCACCCCGGCCGCACCGGACTATACGGTCCTGCTCGACTGGATGGTGCCGATTGGCGCCGCCAGCGCCGTGTTCTTCCAGATCTACCTCCCGACCGGTCACGGCGAGCTCAACGTCAATCTTGCCGATCCGCTGGTGCTGGTGGGCGCGGCGCTGTTCCTGCTTCGCCAGATCGGCAAGGGCTTGCCCGCCTGGCGCCTGCCGCACCTCAATCTCTACGTCGCGGCCGGTTCGGCAGTCATCGCCTGTTCCTTCGTGCACGGCCTCGCCGTGTTCGGCTGGACCGAATGGGCATTTGCCAACCGGCTGATCGGTTGGATGATGCTCCTGTGTTATGGCGCGACCGGAGCGCTGATCGTGCGCCGCGCCGGCGAAGACGGCTTCGAGGTCCTGTTGCTGTCCTTTACCGCGGCAGGCGCCGCCATCGCCGCATTCGACATCGGTATGACCGGGCTGATCAAGGCCGGCCTGTCGTCGCTTTCCGCCATGGTCGAGTACCCGATCAGCGGTTTTTCGCAGAACCGGAATGCCTTCACCTTCGTGCTGCTGATGGCCCTGGCCACGGCGCTGGCGCTGCAAGGCCGCTTGCGCTGGCGCACTGCGCTGATGGCGATCATCCTGGCTGGAATTCTCATTGCCGGTTCACGGGCCGGTTTGTTGGCGGTGCCGGTGGTGGTTGGTCTCGCCCTTGTCTCGGGCGTGCGGTTGCGTCCCATCCTCGCGGCATTCATTGGCGCGGCGGCGATCGTGCTCGGACTGTGGACGCTGGGCAGCGCGCCGCGCCAGGTGTTGGTCGACGATTTTTCCGACAACCAGCACCTTTTGACGGTGCAGCAAGGCACCGCCATGTTCCTCGCTCATCCGCTGTTCGGCGCCGGGCTTGGCGCCTACATGGTGAGCCAGCTTGAAACGACCGGCGTGCCGCTCGTCATCCACTCCAGCGGCGTCTGGCTGTTGGCCGAGACCGGACTCGCCGGCTTTGCCGTATTCGCGCTTGCCGGATGGCAGATCATCGCGGCCGCCTACCGGCGGCGCTTCGAAACCGCGGGGCTGGTGGTACTGCTTGCGCTCGCCGGGTTTGCGGTGATGGCGCAGGCGCACGATCTGCTCTATCAGCGCGCGCTTTGGCTGTTATTGGGTGCGGCGCTGGCCCTATCGGAGCCTGCCGGCGTGGCCGAAAAAAGCCGTTAACTGCATGGACTTATGCCCTTTTAATGCCACAGCCCGTCGGCTATTCTCGTCCTCACCATGACTTACCTCGCTAAACCGAAATTCCACCATCCGGCGCTGCCGAAGAACGACCTCGGCTACACCCACCGCGACTACGAGGGCACGGTGTCGACGCTGTGCGCCGGGTGCGGCCATGACTCGATCACCGCTTCCATCATCGAAGCCTGTTTCGAATTGTCGATCGAGCCGCATCGCGTCGCCAAGATTTCCGGCATCGGTTGCTCGTCGAAGACGCCGACCTACTTCCTCGGCAATTCGCACGGCTTTAATTCGGTGCACGGGCGCATGCCTTCGGTTCTGACCGGCGCCAATCTCGCCAACCGCGACTTGATCTATCTCGGCGTCTCCGGCGACGGCGACAGTGCCTCGATCGGGCTCGGACAGTTCGCGCATTCGATCCGGCGCGGCGTCAACATGACCTATATCGTGGAGAACAACGGCGTTTACGGGCTGACCAAGGGGCAGTTCTCGGCCACCGCCGACCGCGGCTCGAAGTCCAAGCGCGGCTTCATCAATACCGACAATTCCATCGACCTTGCCGCCATGGCGCTGCAGCTCGGCGCCGGTTTCGTCGCCCGCTCCTTCTCCGGCGACAAGACGCAGCTGGTGCCTATCATCAAGGCGGCGATCGCACACAAAGGCGCGGCCTTCCTCGACGTAATCTCGCCGTGCGTCGCCTTCAACAACCACGCGGGATCGACCAAGAGCTTCGATTTCGTGCGCGAGCACAACGAGGCAGTGAACCGGCTCGATTACATGACCAGCCGCATGCCGATCGAGGTCGAATACGAACCCGGCACCGTCGAGGTGGTGGAGCAGCACGACGGTTCGAAACTGACTCTGCGCAAGCTCGCCGCCGACTACGAACTGCACGACCGCACCGCGGCGCTGGGCTTCCTGCAGCACCATGCGTCCAAGGGGCAGATCGTCACCGGCCTCCTTTATGTCGACGAGGACGCGTCCGACCTGCACGAGCACCTGCGCACCGTCGACGGCCCGCTCAACGCGCTTGGCGAAAGCGACTTGTGCCCCGGCCAGACCGCACTGGACAAGATCAACGCCGGCTTGCGCTAAGCCGTCCGCATGGAATTCCGCCAACTCGGCCAATCAAGCCTGCGCCTTGCGCCGCTGGTGCTGGGCGGCAATGTGTTCGGCTGGAACGTCGACGCCAAGACCTCTTTTGCGATCCTCGACGCCTTTGTCGACGCGGGCTTTAACGCCATCGACACCGCCGACAGCTACTCGCGATGGGCGCCGGGCCACGTCGGTGGCGAATCCGAAACGATCATCGGCAAATGGCTCAAGGCCAGCGGCAAGCGCGACAAGGTCGTCATCGCCACAAAATTCGGCGAGGACATGGGCGAAGGCCGCAGCACGCGCAAAGGCTACATGCAGCGCGCCGCGGCGGCTTCGCTGCGCCGCCTGCAGACCGATCACATCGATCTCTACCAGACGCATTTCGACGACGAGGCGACGCCGGTCGAGGAAACCATGGCGGGCTTTGCGCAGCTCATCGCCGAGGGCAACGTGCGCGCGGCGGGCGCCTCCAATATCACGCCCGAGCGTTTCACCGAGTCACTTGACGCCAGTAAGCGGCTCGGCCTGCCGCGCTACGAGAGCCTGCAGCCGCTTTACAATCTGTCCGACCGCAGCGAATTCGAAACCGGCTATGAAGCGATCTGCCGACGGGAGACCATCGGCGTCATCCCCTATTACGGCCTTGCCGCCGGTTTCCTCACCGGCAAATACCACTCCGCCGCCGATGCCGATGGCAACCCAGCGCGCGGCCCGCGCCTGAAAAAATACCTGAACGCGCGCGGCAGCCGCATTCTCGACGCCATCGGCAAGGTGGCGGCCAGGCACGAGACGACTTACGCCCAGGTGGCGCTGGCCTGGCTGATCGGCCGCATCACGGCGCCGATCGTGTCCGTCACCAGCCTCGCCCAGCTCGCCGATATCCTCAAGGCGCCGCAGCTCAAGCTCTCGGCGGAGGATATGGCGATACTGAGCGAGGCCGGCGCCTGATTCAGGAGGCCGAGCAGCCCTCGGCCTTCTCCTTGTCGTACCACGGCGCCCACAGCACGCGGTTGGTCTCGAGGTAACTCTTGAGGCTGGAGAGCACGAGCGGCCAGCCATTGCTGATGCTGGCGAACACCTTGCTGTCCGGCGCGAAGTCGTCGTGGGTCACGGTGAGCTTGACCTGGTCGCGCTGCTGCTCGAGGTCAAACACCACCCGGGAGGGCTGCTCGCCGCTGTAGAGCTCGTCGTGCATCGGCTTGAAGGTGTAGGCAAGCTTGCGCGGCGGATCGTATTCGAGCACCTCACCCTTGATGATCAGTCTGCCCTCGCGATGGAAGGTGACGGGCGAGCCGACCTTCCACTCCGAGGTCGCGGCATTGCCGAACCAGAATTTTCCAGTGGCTTCATACGACGTCAGCGCCTTGAACACCTTCTCGGGGGTCGAGGCGATGTAGCTCACGTAGATGAAAACAGGCTTACTCATGACATTCTCCTTCGGTTGAACATTCAGGCCACCCGCGTGTCGAACGCGACATCGCCGGTCTCGAGCAGCGACTTGAGGTTAGACAGGATCTTCGGCCAGCCGCCGGACACCGCCTCGATCAGCGGCGCGCCCTGCTCCGCCTCGGCCTCGTGGGTGATCGTGAGCTTGACCGCCTTGCCGCCGTAGCCCGGGTAATACTCGGCAACCTCGAGCTCGATGGTGCAACGCGCGCGGCCCGCCGCCTTGAGTTCCGGCTTGAATTGGTTCTGCCAGTTGCCGATGACGAGCCGCTTGTGCGGAACGGCCTCCAGGATTTCTCCGGTGTCGGCGGTGCGGCCGTCCTCGAACTTGAGGCGCCAGGGCGAGCCCGGCTTCCAGTCGCATTCCGCCGTGATGCCGAACCAGTATTTTGCGATCGTTTGCTGATCGGTGAGCGCCGCCCACACTTTCTCCGGGGTGGTGCGGATGTAGGTGACACAGACGAATTTCGGGTTAGTCATTCGACGCCTCCAATGCCTTTTTCATGTCGCTCAGCGCCTGCATGCGGTGGCGCTCGAATTTTCCGATCCAGCGCTCGCCGATCTCGTGGATCGGCACCGGATTGAGGTAGTGCAGCTTTTCCCGGCCCCGCCGCACGGTGGCGACGAGATTGGCCTCCTCCAGAATCGCCAGATGCTTGCTCACCGCCTGCCGCGACATGTCGAGGCGGGCGCAGAGCTCATTGAGCGTCTGTCCGTTGTCCCCGCGCAGCCGGTCGAGCAATTCGCGTCTGCTCGCATCGGCCAGCGCCTTGAAGACGTCATCCATTTCCATGGACTCTATATGCAACCTTTTGGTTGCCTGTCAAGTCCTATTGGTTCCCGCGACGGAACCCGGGCCGCAACAAGGCGTTGCCATCGCAATGAGCAAGCGGACATCGCGGAAGTCGCACGAACCCGGCAAGCCGAAGGGCATTTCCGAGCGCGAGGTGCACGACGTCGAGGAAATGTCGTCGCCGCGCACGCCGGTGATCTACGAAGTCGTGCGCCGTCTTGGCGACGAGGAAATGGAGCGCCCCGTCACCTCGCTGTGGTGGTCGGGGGTTGCCGCCGGAATTTCGATCAGCTTTTCGCTGCTCAGCCAGGCCTTCTTCGAGGCCTACCTGCCCGCCGCGCCGTGGCGGCCCTTGGTCTCCGGCTTCGGTTATTGCGTCGGCTTCCTCATGGTGGTGCTCGGCCGCCAGCAGCTATTCACCGAAAGCACCATCACGGTGGTGCTGCCGGTGCTTTCCGACCTGAGTTGGCAGAATGCCTGGCGCATGACGCGCCTGTGGGCAATCGTGCTCGTCGCCAATCTCTCGGGCACGCTGTTCGCTGCGCTGTTTTCGACCTATTCGCCGGTGCTCACGCCCGAGATCTATCACGGCATGCTTACCATCAGCCGCGGGCTGCTTGAGCTCAGCTGGTGGGAGATGGCGTTTCGCGGCGTCGCCTCCGGCTTCCTCATCGCCGCCATGGTGTGGATGATCCCCAGCGCCGAGAGCGCGAAGTTCTGGGTGATCACCCTGATGACTTACCTGATCGCCATTGGCGGCTTCACTCACATCGTCGCCGGCAGCATGGAAGCCTATCTCCTGGTGCTCTCCGGCGACTGGCAATGGTGGCAGATGCTTCTGCAATTCTTTGTGCCGGTGCTCATCGGCAATATGGTCGGCGGCACGGCGCTGTTCGCGCTGATTTCCTATGCGCAGGTGATGAAGGAAATCTAGCCGCTACTGGTTGATGCAGCCGCCGATGTAAGTATTGCGGTCGCCGGTCATGTTCGGCCCGTAGACGCCGGCCTGATGGGCGCAGCGCACAGCGCGGTCCTGCGAGGACTCGCTGGAGCCGACCGCGCCCGGCAAATTGGGAACGACCATTCCGGTCTGCGGCACATACATCGACGGCGGCACCGGCTTCGACGGCGGCGTCACCGCCTCGACCGCCGGCGGATTGTAATGCAGTGGCGGCGGCAACGGCGCGGGCGTAACGAGGGTCGATGAGCCGCGCGGATGCTTGCGCAGCGGCGGCGCGGACGGCTTGGTCGCCGTCCCCTTCTCCGGCGCCATGATGTTGTAATCCTTATCGTCGGCGGATTGGCCATGCGCCGGCGCCGCCGGAAGCATGAGCGCCAAAAGCAGAAGGCCGATTAAACGAGACTTGTGCCGCATTCCAGTCAGATAAGGACGCGGCGGCCACGCCGCTACTCCTCCTCCGGCGCCTCCTCGATCGGATCGTAGCGTTTGGCGTCGAAGCCGAGCAGGTTCCACGACTGAAGCATATGCGGCGGCAGCGGCGCGGAGACATCGATCCTGCCGCCGCGCGGGTGCGGCACGGCGATGCGGCGGGCCAGCAGATGCAGCTTGTCCTGCATGCCGCCCGGCAACTGCCAGTTCTCCTTGTTGAAGTATTTCGGATCGCCGACGATCGGATGCCCGATATGCGCCATGTGCGCGCGCAACTGATGGGTACGGCCAGTCACCGGCTTGAGCGAAACCCAGGCGAGCGCGTGCGCGGCCGTTTCCACCACCGCGTAATAGGTGACCGCGTGCACGGCATCTTTTTCGCCGTGTTTGGCGATGCGCATGAACGAATCCTCCTCGACCTCCTGCTTGGCAAGATAAGTCGAGATGCGGCCCTGCTTCGGCTTGGGCACGCCGACCACCAGCGCCCAATAGAACTTACGCGCCGAGCGCGAGCGAAATGTTTTTGCCAGCGCCGCGGCGGCAAAGCGCGTCTTGGCGACGAGCAGGCAGCCGGCGGTGTCCTTGTCGAGCCGATGCACGAGGCGCGGGCGCTGGTCGTCGGCGCGCGGCCCCTTGAGCGCGCCCAGCATGCCGTCGAGGTGCCGCACCGTGCCGGAGCCGCCCTGCACGGCAAGGCCCATCGGCTTGTTGAGCACCAGCACGTCGGCATCGTCGTAAAGCGTGATCGACCTGATGAAGGCGCGGTCTTTCTGCGCCTGCGGCGCATCGTCGCGCGGCGTCGGCGCCTCAAGCTTGAGCGGCGGGATGCGCAGCTTCTGCCCGGCTTCCAGCCGCGCCTTGGGTTGCGTACGTTTGCCGTCGAGCCGCACTTCGCCTTTGCGGATGATGCGCTGGATATGGCTGAACGAGAGGCCCGGATAGCGCGCCTCGAAGAACCGATCGACGCGCATGCCGCTCTCGTCGGCGGTGACGACGACGTTCTGCACGCCCTGGCCCTTGGCCGGCTGCGGCTCGCTCATGCCGTGCCCCCGATAAGCTTTGCCAGCGCCGTATCGAGGCTGTCCAGACCAACGAGCCGCACCTTGAAAAGATCGCCGAGCGCGTCGCGGATCTCCCCGGCGCTCTTGAGCGCCTTCCTCTCGGTGCCGCCGTTAAGCGTATGCACCGCAAGCTGGTTGTCGCGGATGGCGTAGCGCCTGCCGGGCTCTGCGCGCGCGCCCAAGAGGCCGTTGACGAAGATCGAGCCGGGGTGCGCGGAGGTAAACCAGTTGCCCTGCTCGTAATCGGCCGGCACCGTCTCCGCGAGGTCCGTGGCGTAGAGCGGCGTCCAGGCGCCGGCGAGCTTCGCCTCGATCACGATCCGCTTGTCCTCCTGAACCAGGCGGAACGGCTCGTGCGGCGTTGCCTGTTCTTCACGCGACTTCAGCAGCAGCGGCCCGGTCAGCACATTGCCGCCAAATCCGACGTCGACGAGATAGCTCCCGCCGTCCGCCTCGACGACGAGAAGCGCATGGACCCGCGGCGTGTGAACGCCCGGCGGCACGCCCCAGCGCACGCGCGCCGTCGCCTCCTGCACCTTGAAGCCGAGCGCGCGCAGCACATGCGCGAACAGGAGGTTCTGCTCGAAGCAATAGCCGCCGCGGCCGCCGTCGACGAGCTTTGCCTGCAACGAAGCCGGGTCGAGCCTGACCGGCCGCCCGAGCAACGGATCGAGGTTCTCGAAGGCAATCGCCTGCGGCTGCAGTAGATGCAGCGCGCGCAACGTGTCGAGCGTCGCCGTGCGCGGACCGGCGTAACCGATGCGCCTGAAATAGGCGTCGAGATCGATGCTCATCCCCCACCCCGCTCGTTGCGCAGCTTGGCCCAATAGTCGAGGCGCTTTCTGATCTCGCGCTCGAAGCCGCGTTCCGGCGGATCGTAGAACTGCTGGCGCGGCAGCGTATCGGGAAAGTAATTCTGCCCGGAGAAGGCTTCTTCGGTCGCGTGGTCGTAGGCGTAGCCGCGGCCGTAGCCTTCCTCCTGCATCAGCTTGGTCGGCGCGTTGAGGATGTGCTTGGGCGGTAGCAGCGAGCCCGCCTCCTTCGCCGCGCGCATGGCCGCGCCATAGGCGGCATAACCGGCGTTTGACTTGGGCGCGGTCGCGCAATAGATCACCGCCTGGGCGATGGCAAGTTCGCCTTCGGGCGAGCCGAGAAAATCGAAGGCATCTTTTGCCGCATTGGCGATCACCAGCGCCTGCGGATCGGCAAGGCCGATGTCCTCGATCGCCATGCGCACCACGCGCCGCGCGATGTAGAGCGGCGGCTCGCCGGCGTCGAGCATGCGGCAGAGATAGTAAAGCGCGGCGTCGGGGTCGGAGCCGCGCACCGATTTGTGCAGGGCGCTGATCAGGTTGTAGTGGCCATCCTGGCTCTTGTCGTAGATCGGCGCGCGGCGCTGTACGATGTCCTGCAACTGCGCGGCGCCGAAGATTTCGTCCTTGCGCGCGGCGCGCCAGATTTCTTCGGCGAGCGTGAGCGCGGCGCGCCCGTCGCCGTCTGCCATGCGCTTGAGCGACTCGCGCGCCTCGTGATCGAGCGGCAGTTTCCGCCTCTCGATCCCTTCGGCACGGGCCAGCAGCTTTTCGATCGCCTCGGCGTCGAGCGACCTGAACACCAGGACACGCGCGCGAGACAACAGCGGCGCGTTCAATTCAAACGATGGATTTTCCGTGGTGGCGCCGACCAGAATGATGGTGCCGTCTTCCATGACCGGAAGAAACGAGTCCTGTTGGGCGCGATTGAAGCGGTGGATCTCGTCGACGAACAGCAGCGTCCCCTGCCCAGTCTCGCGGCGGCGGCGCGCTTCCTCGAAGACCTTCTTCAGGTCGGCAACGCCGGTGAAGATCGCGGAAATCTGCTCGAAATGCAGGTCGGTCGCCTGCGCCAGCAGTCGCGCCACGGTGGTCTTGCCGGTGCCGGGGGGACCCCAGAACACCAGCGAGCCGAGCGAGCGCGTCGACAGCATCCGCGTCAGCGCACCGTCTTTGCCGAGCAGATGGTCTTGGCCGACGACGACGTCGAGCCTGGCCGGCCGCAACCGGTCGGCGAGCGGGCGCGGCGCATCCCTGTCGAGGCCGGCGGCGGTAAACAGCGTCGGTCCTGCCTTCTTCGCGCGGGGCGTCATCCGTTGAATACCGCGGTGATCTGCTGCTGGCCGCGGCGGATGACGATCCGCCACGAACGGCTTCCGGCGGCGGTCAGCTTTTCGAGTTCGGCGGTGCGCTCGACCTTTTCACCGTTGACCGAGAGGATGACGTCGCCGCGCTGGAAGCCGAGATTGCTGGCATAGGAGCCGTTGTCGACGTCGACGATGACCACGCCTTGCGTGGCGCTGTCGAGTTGCAATTCGTCGGCGAGCGCCGGCGACAAATTGGCGATTTTTGCGCCGGAGAACGGTGAGCGCGAGCGGATGGTGATTTCGTCGCGCGGGGTGTCCGGCGCGGTGCGCAGCGCGACCGCCACCGTGAGATTGCGATTGGCGCGCAACACCCCGAGGTTCGCCGTGCCGCCGAGCGGCTTGGTGGCGAAGCGGTAGTCGAAGGCGTTTGGGTCGTCGACTTCCTGCCCGTCGACCGAGACGATGACGTCGCCGGCCTTGAGGCCGGCCTGCGCCGCCGGGCTTTCCGGCACGACATTGGCAACGAGCGCGCCGGCCGGGCGCTTGAGCCCCATGCTGTCGGCGATGTCGGCGGTGACCGCCTGCAGCTTGGCGCCGAGCCAGGGCCGCTTCACCGCGCCGCCGCCACTCTTGGCCGAGGCGATGACGACGCGGACCATGTTGGCGGGAATGGCAAAGCCCACGCCCTGCGAGCCGCCGGAGCGGGAAAAGATCGCCGTATTGATTCCGACCAGACGGCCCTGCATGTCGACCAGCGCGCCGCCCGAATTGCCCGGATTGATCGCGGCATCGGTCTGGATGAAGAATTGATAATCGGTGATGCCGACCTGCGTGCGCGCCAGCGCCGAGATGATGCCTTGTGTCACCGTCTGCCCGACGCCGAACGGATTGCCGATGGCGAGCACGACGTCGCCGACTTCGAGCGCATCGGAATTGGCGAGGTCGAGCGTGGGGAAGCGTTCATGCGCATCCTTAAGCCGCAGCACCGCAAGATCGCTGCGCGAGTCCTTGAGCACGATGCTGGCTTCGAATTCGCGCTTGTCGGCGAGCGAGACCTTGATGTCGTCGGCGCCCTCGATGACGTGCACGTTGGTCACCACCAGGCCGGAAGCATCGACGATGACGCCGGAGCCGAGCGAGCGCTGCACCTGCTGGCCGCCCCCGTCGCCGGGCACTCCGAAGAAACGCCGGAAGATCGGATCGTCGAACAACGGATTGCGGTTCTGCACCACCTTGGCGGCATAGACATTGACCACCGCCGGCGCCACGCGGTGGACGACCGGCGCGTAAGACAACTGGATTTCGCCGGGGTTGGGCACGCGGCGCTCCTGCGCGACGCCCTCCTGCCAGGCGATGACGGCAAGCCCTGTGGCCAAGGCGGCTACGACAATTCGGCGTAAAAACATGGACGATTCCCGGCGGCGGTTCCTGGCTGGTTCCGCGAGATATAGGCCGGTCTCAGGACCAAATGAAGGCCGCGTGCTCCGGGGAGACCTGCTTGAGTCTGTCATTTTTTATGCGCTACTTTCCGCGAAACTGATAATCAGAATCGTCACCGGGAGGGCAGTCTTGACCAATAAATTCAGCGCCTGTTACGCCGCCGCCGCTCTGCTGGCCGCGGCCACCGCCGGCCCGGTCCAGGGCGCCGAAACGGCCGTCCAGCGAGGCAAATATCTGGTCAGCATCATCCCCTGCACCGACTGCCACACGCCCGGCACCTTTCTCGGCAAACCGGACATGAAGCGCTATCTCGGCGGCTCCGAGGTCGGCTTTGAAGTGCCGGGTCTCGGGGTTTTCTACGGCCCCAACATCACCCCCGACGATGAAACCGGGCTGGGCAAGTGGACCAAGGAAGAGATCGCCACCGCCATCACCGAAGGAAAACGACCGGACGGCCGCATCCTCGCGCCGCCGATGCCGGTCGAATCGTTCAAAAGCCTGACGCACGAGGATGCGCTGGCGATCGCCGCCTATCTCAAGAGCCTGCCGCCGATCAAGAACAAGGTCCCGGGCCCATTCGGCCCGAGCGAAAAGCCGACCTCGTTCGTCTATCAGGTGCTGCCGCCGGATCACTACACGCCGACACCGCCGCCGCCGAAGTGAGCGTGGCGCAGGGCCGGCGTTCGCAAAATCTGGCGCATGTCCGCGCTCGCCCCCGGGATAGCGCGGGTTGACCGGCTCCGCGTTACTTCCGCGCCGCACTAAATCTGCCGGCGCATGGGACACGCGCTGAACTGACGTAGGTGCCAGAACCCGCATTCCCCTGGAAGGTGCCGGAATAAGTCACCGGCAAGCCATCCTTTTTCGCGGCCCTGGTCCAATGTGACTCGCCGGACTCAGAGATGCTTCCCGTGGGCGGAAATTTTCCTGCGGCAGTGACCGCGCCGTTGTGAACGATCAGGGTCCAAGTATCCCTCTTTACCATGCAGGTTTCGCTCGAATTATTGACTGTCCATTTGCCATCGAATTTATTCTGAGCGGCGGCGGTCATGGGACTCGGCACAGGTAACAATAATAGCAATCGCACCAACGGCTAGCGCCGGCCGGTAGTAGTGCAAGATATTCGGCATTGGCCACCTCGCCGTGAGTAAGTCAGTTGCTCGCATTGCCGTCCGAAATTGTCGGCTATTGCAGACACGAGAACAACAGGCCTCGCCCCAGACGAAAATAAAAAGGGCGGCCCGAAGCCGCCCTTTGAAATTCAGCGAAGTGTCGAAGCGTCAGGCCGGCACCGCGGCTTCTTCGGATGCGGCTTGCGCCTGCACCGGTCCGGAATCCTTGCCTTTGGCCTCGAC
>CAVTYO010000003.1:0-340087 GCA_963738915.1 uncultured Alphaproteobacteria bacterium | reverse complement strand
GCATCAAAACCGCAAGCAGCCGCAAGGCGCGTCCGGCGGCGCTCGCCAGCGCGCCATCCGCCGATTCCTATGTGGCGCACGGGCAGATCTAGGATCGGCGCGCCCCGCTATAAAAAAGACCGCCTCGCGGCGGTCTTTTTCTTTTTGCACTTGGCGCGATGGTCAGGCGGCCGCCCTGCGACAAATATTCAGTTTGAAAAGTGGTGCGGCCAAGAGGACTCGAACCTCCACGGGTTGCCCCGCTAGCACCTCAAGCTAGTGCGTCTACCAATTCCGCCATGGCCGCATGGGGAGGAACGAGAGGCTTTGAAAATGCCCGCGTCCCGTCGAGCGCGGTCCATGTAACAAATAGGGTCCTGAGGAACAAGGGCCGTGGCCACGCTAAAAACGCCGGTCGGCAAGCCCCTATATGAGGCGGCAAGGCCTCAGCGCATGTCGGGTGGGCGCGGCAGCAGCTCGCCGACCTCGACCGCGATGCGGCTGCCATTGACCACCACGGTGCCCTTGGCCACCGGCAGGTTGTTGGCGAGGATGTTGACGGCGTCGTCCTCGGAGGAATCGAGCTCGATGATGGCGCCGCGGCCGAGGCGGAGCACCTGATGCACCGGCATGGAGGTGGTGCCGAGCACCACGGTGATATCGACGGAAACCTTGGTGAGTGTGCTCAAATTGGCCTGTCCCTTGCGGCCCGTCGCGAAACGCGGGCCTGCGCACAGGTCACCATGGTATGGTGAACGGGTGGTTAACGCGCGCAACGATCTGCAGATAGGCCTGAAAGCGCCGGCTGGCAGCCCCGCCGTCGAATGGCGCATCGCCGACGGGCTCGTGCCCTATGAGCAGGCGGTCGCCTTCATGGAGGCGCGCGCCGGCGCAATCGCCGCCGGGCGCGAGGCGCGAACTGGTCTGGCTGATCGAACATCCCCCGCTCTACACCGCCGGCACCAGCGCCAGCCCCGGCCAGGTGCTCGACGCGCGCTTCCCGGTATTCGAAAGCGGCCGCGGCGGGCAGATGACCTATCACGGCCCCGGCCAGCGCGTGGCCTACGTGATGCTCGACTTGAAGCGCCGCGGGCCGGACGTGCGCCGCTTTGTCGCCAGCCTCGAGGAATGGATCATCCGCACGCTTGGCCGCCTTCAACGTGCGCGGCGAGCGGCGCGAGGACCGCATCGGCGTCTGGGTGCGGCGGCCGGACAAAGGGCGACGGCTACGAGGACAAGATCGCGGCCATCGGCATCCGCGTCAAGCAGTGGGTGACGCTGCACGGCATGGCGCTCAACGTCGAGCCGGACTTGTCGCATTTTGCCGGCATCGTGCCCTGCGGCGTGAGCGAGCAGCGCTACGGCGTCACCAGCCTGGTCGACCTTGGGCTGCCGGTGACCATGCCCGAGGTGGACATGGTGCTGCGGCGGGAGTTCGAGCCGCTGTTCGGGGCGACCGACTACGCCGTCGGCAGCACCGAGAACACCTCGCCGGGCCGGCGCAGCTTCGCATCGTCCGCCGTTCCCTCGCGCTCGATAGAGCGCGTCGACGCGGGAGCCGAGCGGCCCCTTGCGGCAGGCCTCGATCATGGCGGCGACCGCGTCGGTCTCGCCGGTCGAACACCGCCTCGACCGAGCCATCGCGGCGATTGCGCACCCAGCCGCCGACGCCGCGCGTGAGCGCCTCGTATTCGACAAAGGCGCGGAAGCCGACGCCCTGCACGCGGCCGATAACACTGCACGATCATGTGACGGGCGACGCTCACGCCAGCTCTCCGGCATCGATGACGCGGGCGCCGGTGAAGCGCGACGTCGACCAGCGCTCGACGCTCTGGACGTAGCGCTCCGGCAGCTTCCAGTCGCGCGCAGCCGGGGCGATCAGTTCGATATAGCCCGGCTTCGGTTTGCCCGGCGCGCGCCGGCGCAGCAGATAGATCATCGCCGGCACCAGCCGCGCGCCCGCGCGCACCGGCAGATGGCGCACGTCGTAGAGCCCCGCGTGCAGCAATTCGTAGGCGTGCATCGCCGCCATGTCGCGCGGCGTGAGCCGCCACAGCACGCCGTGGACGACGCTGCCGGCGGCGGGCTTGACCGAGCCCCAGCCGTCGATGCCGACGAAAAACCGGTAACCGGCAAGCCGCGCTACCCCGACGGCGCGCGCGTCCGGACAGCGCGCGCGCCATGCCGGCGCGGCTCATGTTGGAGCCGTAGGCGAAGTAGAGGGTCATGGGTGGCAAGCCGGCTGCATGCCGCGGCTCACGCGAATTCGAGGATCACCGCGTCGACCGCCAGGCTGTCGCCCTGCTTGGCGTTGATCTTCTTCACCGTGCCGTCGATCTCGGCGCGCAGCACGTTTTCCATCTTCATCGCCTCGACCACGGCGACGGTCTCGCCGGCCTTGACCTCCTGGCCCTCCTTGACGGCGATGGAGACGACCAGGCCCGGCATCGGGCACAGCACCTGCTTGCCGGTGTCGGCGACCTTCTTCGCCGGCATCAGCCGCGCGTAGCCGGCCTCGCTTTCGGTATAGACATAGGCCTTGGCCTCGACGCCGCGGAAGGCGAGCGCGAAGCCGTTGGCAATGGCGCGCACCTGCACCGAGACCGGCTCGCTGTTGATGGTGCCGTGCCAGACGAGATCGCCCGGCTTCCAGTCCGATTGCAGATGGCGCGGCGCGCTTTTCTTGGCGTCGGGAAAGCGCACCTCGATGGTGCCGTTCTCGCGGTTGACCTCGAGCCTGTATTCGGTTTGCGCCGAGCCAGACCGCGCGGTGGCTCTCGCGCGTCACCGGACGGCTCTGCATCTGCCCGGAAATCTGCCGCTTGCGCTCGCCGAGCACGTGGTCGATCGCCGCGGCGACGCTCGCCAGCACCTGCGCGCGCTCGCCCTCGGGCGCGATGGCCGTGGAAGCCGTCGGGGAATTCCTCGGCGATGAAGCCGGTCGAGAGCTTGCCCGACGCGCCAGCGCGGATGCGCCATCAGCGCCGAGAGGAACGGAATGTTGTGGCGGATGCCGTCGAGCGTGAAGGCGTCGAGCGCGTCGGCCTGGGCGTCGATCGCCGCCTCGCGCGTCGGCGCGTGGGTGACCAGCTTGGCGATCATCGGGTCGTAATAGATGGAAATCTCGCCGCCCTCGTAGACGCCGGTGTCGTTGCGCACGGTGATGCCGTGCTCGCTGCGCTCGGCCGGCGGCCGGTATTTGCGTGAGCCGGCCCGTCGACGGCAGGAACTTGCGGTACGGGTCCTCGGCGTAAACGCGGCTCTCCACCGCCCAGCCGTTGATCTTCACGTCGCTCTGCTTGAGCGACAAGTTTCTCGCCGGCGGCGCTGCGGATCATCTGCTCGACCAGATCGATGCCGGTGATCAGCTCGGTCACCGGATGCTCGACCTGCAGCCGCGTGTTCATCTCCAGGAAAAAGAAGCTCTTGTCCTGGCCGGCGACGAATTCGACGGTGCCGGCGCGGTCGTAGCCGACCGCCTTGGCCAGCGCGACCGCCTGCTCGCCCATCTTCTTGCGCGTCGCCGCGTCGAGCAGCGGCGACGGCGCCTCCTCGATCACTTTCTGGTTGCGGCGCTGGATCGAGCATTCGCGCTCGTTGAGATAGATGACGTTGCCGTGCTTGTCGCCGAGCACCTGGATCTCGATGTGGCGCGGATCGGTGATGAATTTCTCGATGAACATGCGGTCGTCGCCGAACGAGGACTTCGCTTCCGACTTGGAGCGGGCAAAGCCTTCCGCCACTTCGGCTCTGCGAATAGGCGATGCGCATGCCCTTGCCGCCGCCGCCGGCGCGACGCCTTGATCATCACCGGATAGCCGATCTCGTTGGCGATCTTCACCGCCTCCTTCTCGTCGGCGATGACGCCGAGATGGCCGGGCACGGTCGAGACCTTGGCGGCGGCCGCCGCCTTCTTCGAACTCGATCTTGTCGCCCATGGCGGCGATCGCCTTGGGGTTCGGGCCCGATGAAGACGATGCCGGCCTCCTTCAGCGCCTTGGCGAAAGCCTCGCGCTCGGAGAGAAAGCCGTAGCCCGGATGCACCGCCTCGGCGCCGCTCGCCTTGCAGGCGGCGACGATCTTGTCGATCACCAGATAGCTTTTCGCCGCTTCCGGCGGGCCGATGGCGACGGCGGTGTCGGCCATCGCCACATGCAGCGCGTCCTTGTCGGCGTCGGAATAGACGGCGACCGTCTCGATCCCCATTTTGCGGGCGGTCTTGATGATCCGGCAGGCGATCTCGCCGCGATTGGCGATCAGGATGCGCTTGAACATGCTGGGCTTAAATCCCCACCGCAGGCCGGCCCAGCGACTTTGCGGCAGCGCAGCGAAAAAGGCAATGCGACGGCAGCCGCCCGCCGCGGCCGCCGGAACGCGCCCTAGAACGTCAGCGCCTCGGTCAGGTCGCCCATCGGCGGCTGGCCGTTGGCCTTGAGCGCGGCGTCGCGTTCGGCCAGGCCCGGCAGCACCGGCAGATCGAAGCGCTTGGTGATGAAGCGCAGGACCGAGGTGGTGTCGTACTGGGTGTGATCGACGGTGCCCTTCTTGGCGAAGGGCGAGATGATGAACGCCGGGATGCGCGAGCCGGGCCCCCAGCGGTCGGCCTTGGGCGGCGCGACGTGATCCCAGAAGCCGCCGTTCTCGTCATAGGTGACGAGCACCAGCATGTGCGCCCATTGCGGGCTCTTCTCCAGATGCGCGATCACGTCGGCGATGTGCTGGTCGCCGGACATCACGTCGGTATAGCCGGGATGCTCGTTGAGATTGCCCTGCGGCTTGTAGAAGGTGACCTGCGGCAGCACGCCGGCGTCGATCGCCTTGATGAACTCGACGCCGTTCATGCCGCCGTCCTTCAGATGCATGCGCGCGCGCCTCGGTGCCGGGCGCGAACTGCGCGAAATAATTGAACGGCTGATGGTGGAACTGGAAATTCGGCACCGGCTTGCCGCGGTTGCCGTCGAGCGTCGCCTGCCAGGCGCCGGAATACCAGGCCCAGCGACACGCCCTTGTCGCTCAGCAGATCGCCGATGGTCTTCGTCGTGCTGCGGCGGCAGCGTGTTCGGCTTGCGTCGGATCGGCATAGCGCGGATCGCCCTCCGGCGGCGGCGGGTTGTTGCTCGGCTGATACGGCGGCTGCATGGTGTTGACGGCGTAGAAGTCCGGCGTGATCTGGCCGTTGTTGACGAATTTCGGAATGCCGTCCATCGCCGACTTCGGCGAATTGTCGGCGAGCTTCAGCGATGACGCCGTCGGCCTCGACCGCCGCGATCATGCCTCTTGGCCGGGCTCTTGTCGGCGTCCGGATATTTCGGGATGCAGGCGCAGACCAGCTCGAAGTGGTTGAGGAACGAGCCGCCGAACGCGCCTTGAAAGAAATTGTCGGCCAGCACGTATTTTTGCGCGATCGGCCACAGCGGCAGCTTGGAGCCGTCGTAGTGGCCCATCACCAGGCCGCCGGAATCGGCGTAGGCGACGAACTTGTCGTTCTTGCCGCCGTCGATCTGCATCTGGTTCTGGTAGAACAGATGCCAGAGATCGTGGGTGACGACGCCGAGCTTGGTGTTGAAGCCGTTCGGCATCGTCGATGGCGAAGGGCTTGGTCGGCATGTGCTCGGTCTGCGCCTGCGTCACCGCCGGCGTGACGCCCTTGGCGGTCAGCCCGTCCCAGACCGGCGGCAGCTCCTTGAGCGCGGTGCCGTCGCGGTCGAGCTGCGTGGAATTTTCCGGCGTGACATTCTGCAGGCCGTTGGCGCCGGGGAACGTGCCGTAGAGATTGTCGAAGCTGCGGTTCTCGGCGTAGATGACCACCACCGTGTCGATATTGGCGATGCCGGAGCGCGGCGCCTGCGCCGGCGCGGCGCCGACACGAAAGCGTAGCGGCCAGCAAGGCCAAAGGCGCGGCGGATCGTTTCATGGCAGGCTCCTGAGGGAACGGCGGCGGGACCGGCAATCGATAATTTTAGAGCGCAGGATTATAACAGTTGCATGAAGGCGGCGGGGACAAGCGGCCCCCGCCGTCAGACGGCTGTCATCGTAGTCTTCGCACGCTGCGAGCGCCGCAACCGGCTGATCGCCAATGTCTTCTGCGTCCCGCGCCCTGCCTTTGGCTCGCCGTGCTGCGCCGCCCTGGCCATGCCCAATATCGCGGCCGGCGAAGCCGGCCATGACGCGCGCGCAGGCCTATGCCCGCGCCGCGGCGCTGCAGGCGCTCGGCCGCATGATGTTTTCCGATCCGTCCCTCTCCGCCTCCGGGCAGATGGCCTGCGCGACCTGCCACGACCCGAAGCATGCCTTCGGCCCGCCGAACGCGCTCGACGTGCAGCTCGGCGGCAAGGACATGCAAGCAGCCGGGCCTGCGCGCGGTGCCGTCGCTCACATACCTGCAAGTGGTGCCGCAATTCACCGAGCACTATTACGAATCCGACGACGAAGGCGACGCCAGCGTCGACAACGGCCCGACCGGCGGCCTGACCTGGGACGGCCGCGCCGACCGCGGCCGCGATCAGGCGCGCATCCCCCTGCTCTCGCCGTTCGAGATGGCGAACGACGACGAAGCGGCGGTGGCGGCGAAAATCCGCCAGGCGAGCTATGCCGGCGAATTCGTCAAGATTTTCGGCGACGACCTGTTCAAGGACGACGGCAAGACCTACGCCGCGGCGATCGAAGCGCTGGAAGTCTTCGAGCAGAGCGAGCGCGACTTCTATCCCTACTCGAGCAAATACGACGCCTATCTCGCCGGCCGCGCCAAGCTCACCGCGCAGGAAGCGCGCGGGCTCGCGCTGTTCAACGATCCGAGGACAAAGGCAATTGCGCGAGCTGCCACCGCAGCGCCCCGGACAATAACGGCACGCCGCCGCAATTCACCGATTACGGCCTGATCGCCCTCGGCCTGCCGCGCAACCGCAACATTCCCGCCAATGCCGATCCGAATTATTTCGATCTCGGCGCCTGCGGGCCGCTGCGCACCGATCTTGGCCGGCCGCGCCGAATATTGCGGGCTGTTCCGCACGCCGTCGCTTGCGCAACGTCGCGCTGCGCAAGACCTTCTATCACAACGGCGCCGAGCACGATCTGCGCAAGGCCATCGAATTCTATGTCGAGCGCGATACCGAGCCGGAGAAATGGTATCCGCGCGAGGCCGACGGCACGGTCGCCAAATTCGACGACCTGCCGGCGCAATATCGCGACAACATCAACAACGAGCCGCCGTTCGGCGGCAAGCCGGGCGACAGGCCGGCGCTGTCGGCCGCCGAAATCGACGACATCGTCGCCTTTCTCGACACGCTGACCGACGGCTACAAGGCGGCGCCTTGACGCGCGGAATTATGTTTCATCGCGGCGGCCAAGCGCGAATGCTTTGTCCTGCGCGTCCGTCGCGGCGGAGTAACTTGATCCTCTTTGCCGCCGGCCCTATTCCTGCGCGCGCCGGCGACGCCTATATAGAGCTGTCGAAGCGCCCGTTCATCGTGAAGCATTTGGAGGCTGTCATGGCATTGGCAATTGGCGATACCGCACCGGATTTCGAAGCGGAGACCACCGAAGGAAAAATCCGCTTTCACGACTGGCTGGGCAATTCCTGGGGCGTGCTTGTTCTCGCACCCGAAGGATTTCACGCCGGTGTGCACCACCGAGCTCGGCACCATGGCGCGGCTCAAGCCCGAATTCGACAAGCGCAACGTCAAGATCATCGGCCTCTCGGTCGATCCGGTCGTCAACCACGCCAAATGGGCGACCGACATCAAGGACGTCGTCGGCTTTGCGCCGAACTATCCGATGATCGGCGACACCGATCTCAAAATCTCCAAGGCCTACGGCATGCTGCCGGCCTCGACCTCCGGCACCTCGGAAGGCCGCACGCCGGCCGACAACATGACCGTGCGCAACGTCTTCGTCATCGGGCCGGACAAGAAGATCAAGCTGGTGCTGGTCTATCCGATGACGCACGGGACGCAATTTCGACGAGGTGCTGCGCGTCATCGACTCGCTGCAGCTCACCGCCAAGCATCGCGTGGCGACGCCGGCCAACTGGAAACAGGGCGAGGACGTGATCCTCACCGGCGCGATCACCGAGGACGAGGCCAAGAAGCTTTATCCCGGCGGCTACAAGCAGCCGAAGCCCTATCTGCGCACCGCGCCGCAGCCGAAGTGAACGCGGATCGCAACAACATCAGCGAAAGGGCGCCGCGACCGGCGCCCTTTTCATATGGTGCACAGGCGCGCACGTTTTGCGGCGGCAAAAAATGTGCGACAAGACGGCGCAGCGATCGACTGGAGCCATCGCACATGAGCGACGCAGCCGTCAACGACGCCGCCCACAACCAGCCGCCCTTTGCCGACTTCCTCGGCATCAAGGTCACCCACATTTCGCCGGAGCGCGTCACCGCCGAGCTGAAGGTGCGCGACGAGCTCAACAACCGCTTCGGCATCATGCATGGCGGCGCCATCATGGCGCTGGCCGACAATCTCGGCGGCACCGCCACCACCGCCAATCTCAAGCCGGGCCAGTCCACGACCACGATCGAAAGCAAGACCAATTTCTTCGCCGCCATCCCGATCGGCGACACCGCGCGCGCCGAATGCACGGCGCTGCATCGCGGCCGCACCACCATGGTCTGGCAGACGCGCGTCACGCGCGGCGACGGCCGGCTCTGCGCGCTGGTGACGCAGACGCAGATGGTGCTCAATCGCGGAGAAGAAATAGGCGCGGCGGGCTCAGCGCGGCGTCGGCGGGCGTTCTTTTTCCGCCAGGTCGTCGAGCTGCTTCTGCATCTTCTTGATGCGGAATTCGGTGACGATGCCGAACCAGCAGATGCAGATCAGCACCCACCACAACATTTCATAGGTGTCGGGCACGTGGAAAATCCACGACACCATCGTATCGAAACTGGGAATCCAAGACATCATCGTTCCCGCGCCTCTGGCCTGCAATCACGTCGCACAATGCTACGCGCCTTGGCAATCCTCGCGCGCGCGTTAAGGTAAAGCCGGCGCCGGCTAATTCGCAGCGCGACGGAAGCGCCGACATTGCCCGCGGCCGGCCGCACAATGCGCGCCGCGGCTCGCCAGGACCACGCCGACGGCGCACAGCCCCATGCCGGCGAGCGAAAGCGCGTCGAGCTTTTCGCCGAACAGCGCGTAGGCCATCAGCGCGGTCACCGCCGGCACCAGATAGAACAGGCTGGCAAAGCCGGTCGCCGCCGAGCGGCGGATCAGCCAGTACATCAGCCCGACGGCGCCGAGCGAGAGCACCAGCACCAGCCAGGAGATGGCGAAGACGAGCTCCGCGCTCCAGTGGATCACGCGCGTCTCGAAGGCGAAGGCGCCGAGCGCAAACAGCACGCAGGCGGTGACGTATTGCACCAGGTTGCCGGTGCGCCAGTCGATCGCGCCGCAGAAGCGCTTCTGGTAGAGCGTGCCGAGCGCGATGCCGATGAGCGAGAGAAAGCTCGCGCTCCAGCCGAGCCAGGTGCCCGAACCCGATGACGCTGCGGTCGTGCAGCACCAGCGCCACGCCGACAAGCCCGAGCGCGAGCCCGAGCCATTGCCGCCGCGTCACCGTCTCGCCCATGAAGCGGTTGGCGATGGTCGAGGTGACGACCGGCTGCAGGCCGGGGATCAGCGCCGAAATTCCCGCCGGCACGCCCTGGCTGATGGCGACGAAGACGCCGCCGAGATAGAGCCCGTGCACCAGCGAACCCGCCACCATGCTGTGGCCGATCTCGCGCGCGCTCAGCAAGCGCGCGCGCACGATCGAGCGCGATGGCGCCGAGAATGAGCACGACGAAAGCCATGCGCACGGCGAGGAAAGTGAGCGGCTCGATATAGGGCAGGCCGAACTTGGCGCCGATGAAGCCGCTGCTCCACAACACCACGAACAAAGCCGGCGCGGCGGCGGCGGCCGCATCACTCAGGCGCGTCGTGGTCATGCGGTGCTTGCTGAAAGCTGAAAGGCGGAAAGCCGGGCGGCGCGAGCTATACCATGTTACCGAATGCGCGGCTGATTTTTGGCAAAGTTCCCGCCGCAGCGCAGCAAATTATCCAGATCGCAGGAACCGACACGAGGCTCGCGCGGTTTCCCCCATTCATGGCGCGAGAGCGCAAGCGAAGGATGGAGGGTGACATGTCAGATCCGCGTTATACCGATCCGCGCTACAGCCATTCGCAGTTGAGCGACCCCGTGGGCCGGCGCAGCGACAGTGCGGCGGCACCTGGGGCTGGGTCGCCGGCATCGTCGTCATCGCCCTGATCGCGATTTTCCTGATCGCCGGCGGCAAGGGCTGAACAACAACACCGCCAGCAACGCGCCGCCGGCCGCGCCGGCGGCGCGCGCCGTGCGCAACGCACGCCGAGCCGAGCACGACCGGAATGGGCGGCCCGTCGCAATTCCCGGCGCGCGCCGGCGACGACCGGCAAGCCGCAGCCGCGCGGCAGCTCAGGTAAAGGTTCGACGACGGCAGCGCGGCGCGATGCAGCGCCGGGTCGCGCCGCGCGCCGCGCTAGCCGATGATCGCGGAGAGGCCGAAGCCGACGGTGGCGCTGACCACCGCTTCGATCGGCCTGGAACTGGATGCCGCTCATCATGTGGCTGACATAGGGAAAGAGCACGTGCCCGGCCGGCAGCATGACCGCCGCGATGGCGGCGACGCAAAGCAGCCTGCGAAATCAGCACCCGGTCGATCATGAACATCCCTCCCCCCGACCCGGCTTCGGCGCCGGTTTTTCGCTATCCTGTCACGGCCGGCCGGTTCGGGCAATCGCCTCACTCGAAGGCCTTGTCGATCGGCACCCGGTAGCCATTGGCGAGCCGGTTGGTCTCGTTGGCCATGCCGGTGACCGCCATGACCTCGCCGAACATGGCCTCGGTCATGCCGGCCTTGCGCGCCGCCGCGGTGTGGCTGGCGATGCAATAGGCGCAGCCATTGGTGACGCTGACCGCGAGATAGATCATCTCCTTGGTCAGCGGGTCGAGCGCGCCCGGCGCCATGATCTCCTTGATGCTCTCCCAGGTGCGCTTGAGCGTCGCCGGGTCGTGCGCCAGGTATTTCCAGAAATTGTTCACGTCGGGCACGTTGCGGCTCTTCTTGATGTCGTCATAGACCGCGCGCACGGCGGGCGAGGCATCGGCATATTCGATCGGCGGCGTTGGCATCGGCGGCTCCTTCATGAACGCGGCCTCCGCGCCGATAATGTCATTGCCGGGCCTGACCCGGCAATCCATGATGAGTCTGCGTCAAGGACGGCCTTGCGCAAGGCCGTGATGCACGCCGCACAAGCGCCGGGAGACACCTCATGCCGAAGACGCCGGATTATTTTCACGGAAAAACCATCGTCATCACCGGCGCGGCGAGCGGCATCGGCCGCGCCACGGCGCTGATCTTTCGCCCGCGAGGGCGCCAACGTCGTCTGCGCCGACATCGACGAAGCACGGCGTGGAGAAGACCGCCGAGGCGATCAACAAAATCGGCGGGCAGACGCTGGCGCTGACCATCGACGTCACCAAGCGCGCCGCGATCGAGGACATGGTCGCAGCTTGCGCTCGACGGCTTCGGCCGCATCGCATTTCCTGTTCAACTCGGCCGGCGCGGCGCTCAGGCGCTCGAAATTTCTCGACATCGACGACGACCTGCTCGAGCGCGCGCTTCGACCTCAACTTCAAGGGCACGTTCTACGCCATGCAGGCGGTGCTGCCGCACATGCTGGAGAACAAGTTCGGCGTCATCGTCAATGTCGGCTGCATGGCGCACCGCCGCGGCGGGCCCGGCACCTCGGTGCACTACGCCGCCGCCAAGGGCGCGGTGGTCACCATGACCATGGGCGTGGCGCGCGAATTCGCCGCGCAAGGCATCCGCGCGCTGTCGATCTCGCCCGGGCCGATCGACACCGCCTTCGCCGCGGCGGCGGCGACCTCGCCGGAACTCAAGCAGGCGATGCTCAACGACGTGCCGATGAAACGCTTCGGCAAGCCGGAGGAGATCGGCGAACTGGTGCTGTTCATGTGCTCGGACGCCTGCGAGTTCATGACCGCGGACACGGTCTATGTGAACGGCGGCGGCGGCTGGCGCTAGCTGCGCAAGCGCCGGCTGGAATATTCGCGTCGCAGCAACGTTAGTGTGCCAAGGCCACAGGGGAGGACAACAACAATGACCAGGATCATGGCGCTCGCGGCGGCGTTTATCGGCTTTGCCGTGTGCGGCCAACGCCCAGCAGCCGGCGAACCCGCCGGTCGGGCCGGACTTCTCCAAGGTCACGGTCAAGACCACCGACCTCGGCCACCGCACCTACATGCTGGAGGGCTTCGGCGGCAACGTCACCGTCGCGGTCGGCGACGACGGCGTCATCATGGTGGACGGCCAGTTCGCGCCGATGCACGACAAGCTCAAGGCCGCGATCGCCGCCATCACCCCGCTGCCGGTCACGTTACCTCGTCAACACGCATCATCACGGCGACCACACCGGCGGCAACGCGCTGTTCGCCAAGACGGCGCCATCGTCGTCGCGCATGAAAACGTGCGCAAGCGGCTCGCCGCCGGCACCACGCACAATCTGTCGCGGCATCGCGACGCCGCCGGCCTCGCCCGACAGCGTTGCCGGCCATGACCTATACCGACGCGATGACGCTCGAGGTCAAAGGCCGCGTCGCGCAGCTCACGCATCCGGCCAACGCCCACACCGACGGCGACACCTACGTGTATTTCGCCGACGCCAATGTGCTGGCGACCGGCGACACCTTCGGCAACGGCCGCTATCCCAACATCGACTTCGTGCAACGGCGGCAACATCAACGGCATGATCGCGGCGACCGACGCCTATCTCGCCCTTCGTCAACGACGACACCAAGATCGTGCCCGGCCATGGGCCGCTCGCGCAACAAGGCGCAGCTCGCCGAATTCCGCGCCATGCTGATGACCTCGCGCGAGCGCATGGCGACGCTGATCGCCGAAGGCAAGGCCACGAGCGAAGCCGAGGCGCAAGCGGCCAAGCCCTTTGCCGATCTCGACGCCAAGTGGGCGGCGAACGAACAGGCGGCAAAGAACTGGGTGCGCGTGGTCTATAATTCGCTGAAGATGTGAGCACCGCGGTTGGCGCCACGGTTTCATTGCACCGTCCGCGACGAATAAGCGGGGATAATTACCGTGATATGCCCCCGGGGCTCCGGTACAGCCCGCGCGCAAAGGCGTAGCTGTCATGGACACCCTTCTCGACGATCGGAGCCCCATGCAGCATCCATCCGCCAACGAAGACATCGGCCGCCAGGTTCTCAGCATCTTCAGCCGGCACCGGGTGCCGGCGGGCGGGACGCTGACGCGAAACTATTTTTTCGACGTGCGGGACGGCGATTTCCAGCGCGGCATCGACGCGGCGGCGGCGCACAACTGGATCACAGTCGATGCGCGCAACCGCTATCGCTATATCCTCACCGCCGCTGGCTTCGCCGCCGGACGCACTTTGGACAGCGTCGGCTTGGATAGCGTCGGCGGCACCGATTGAAGCGCTGGCGCTAGAACAGGCTTGAGGCTTCCGCTTCTGGCAGTTGCTTCGCGTCGCGCATCATGTCGAGCACATTCATGGTGAGCGCCCGTTCCGTCGCGCGCAGCTCTTCGCTGGCACGCGGCTTCGTCGTCACCACCCAGATGCCGCCGAGCACAATGGCGATCGCGACGGCCGATAAAAGGAAATGTTTCATGGATGAATCCTTTCCCGCTTCGGCAAACGCCGGAGCGCATGTCGATTGATCTCTGCACGCTTGTACCGAATTGCTGAAGCTTGCAGACTTTGCATAAAGCATGCCGCTGACAGCGCGATGACTGCGTTGCGACGCGCGCGTGATGAATGTGTCGCCGACGGTTTCGACTTTGGTCGGATGCATCGCGCGCCTGCGGAGCCTGCGCGCGAAATAACTCAGCCGCGCGTCACAATGCCCACGATGCGATCAACGTGCGGCGCGAATTGGCATGCGCGGTGTCGCCGGCATGACAATCTGTCATCGATTGCCGACGTGACAATGTTCCGGTTGCGCCAGGTGTCAGGTCCCGCTTCGCTGCCTTGCGCAATTCGCAGGCACGTAAGCCGAGCAATTGCCTTTTCAATTGTCGCGTCGCCCGCCTCAGAACGTGAACTGCTTGCCGACCGCCGTCGGCGTCAGCACGCCGTCGCCAAAGGCATTGGCCAGCGCCGTCATGGCGCGCCAGCCGGTGCAGTGACCGGCGGCGATGGTTTTCAGCCCGAACGGCTTGAGCGCCGCGACCGTCTGCGGGATGATCTCCTCGTTGGCGCCGGAGAGATGCAGGCCGCCCATGACGGCATGGATCGGGATATCGGGAAACGTCGCGCGCGCGTGCGTGAGCACGTTGACGATGCCGGCATGCGAGCAGGCCGACAGCACGACGAGCCCCTTGCCGGCGACGTTCACCGCGATCCAGCGCTCGTCCATCAGCAATTCGTCCGGCTCCCAGCCCTCCCCGTCCGCGCTGCGGCACACCTGCCCCGGATAGCCGCGCTCGAAGCCGCTGACGCGCGGCACCTCGCCGCTGAGATAAACCAGCCCGTCGAGCAGCGCCTGCGGCTCGGTGGTCACCACCACCTGCGCGCCGAAGGCGGTCAGATCGACGACGCTCGGCACGTCTTCCATGCGCCGCACGGCGCCGTTGGCCTGGCGCACGCCGCGGGTGCGGAACATGCCCGGATGCGCATAATACGGCACGTCGCGCCCGCCATTGCCGCTGCGGATCATGCTCAGCGCCAGCAGCATGGCGCCGGAATGGTCCCAGTGGCCGTGCGAGAGCACGATGCTCTCGACCGCGCCGAGATCGACCGCCAGCCGCGTGACGTTGCGCTCGAAGGCGTAGTCCTCCGGCCCGGTGTCGAACAGCATGGTGCGGCTCTTGCCGCCGCGGTGCGTCGTCACCAGGCAGGAGAGCCCGTGCACCGCGCAGCACAGGCACTTGGCGGCGCTGATCTTGAAATTGCGCCGGTTGAGATAGCCGGATTCGCTTTCGACGAAGGGCGGATTGGTCGAGAGCATGTCGGTCGCGTTGTCGACCAGAATGCGGATCTCGACCTTGTCGGCGGGTTCAAGCGCGGGCATTTTGCTTCAATAGCTCAACGCATCGCCTTTTGGACAGGCGCGGTCCGGCCAAGCGCGTGTCGCAGACCGAGACCTTGTTGAGATAGGCGACCCATTCCGCCGCCTTCTCCGCGGCGGGCTCGAACTTGAACGCCTTCTGCACGACATAGAAGCTGTCGTGGCCGGCGATCGCCTTGAACCAGGTGATCTCCGGCTTGCCGGACTGCCGGTTGAGCGGACAGGACATGCGCCACGTCATGGTGGTGTAGCCGTTCACCATGCCCGCCGCCGACCGGCGCGCTCTTCGCGCCGGCGCAGGCGGACGCCCACAGCTTCTCCATGCGCAGGCGGAAGCCCATCGACGCTGTCCTTCATGCCGAAGAAGATCTGCACCGTGACCATCTCGGTCCAGCTCTCGACCGTCTCGGCCGCCGGCACCATTTCGGTGATGACGCCCTTTGGCGTGTGGTTGGTGTAGCCGACCTTGTAGCCGGGCGGCATGGTAACGAGCAGGTTCTCGGCTTCGAGGGCGTGGGCGGGCGTGGCAAGGCCGCATGCGACGGCGAGGAGGAGTGCGCGGCGGAGCATGGGTGCGCGCTAACGCTCGACCCTGATGTGGTTCTTCTGCGCCACGGCGGTCCAGCGCGCGATTTCGTCGACGACCAGACGGCCAAGCACCTCCGGCGGGCCGCCGTCGACGACGATGCCCTGCTTGTCGAGTTTCGCCGCGACATCGGGGTCGTGGATGATGCGGTCGATCTCGCGATTGAGACGGGCGACGATATCAGGCGGCGTTCCGGCCGGCGCGAAGATGCCGACCCAGGTGACCGCTTCGACGCCGGGGAAGCCCGCTTCGCCGAAGCGTCGGCATGTCCGGGAAATGGGGGTCGCGCTTCAGGCTGCCGATGGCCAGCGCACGCAGCTTGCCGGCCTCCACCTGCGGCCCGGCGAGCAGGCTCGACATCACGGTGAACTGGGTCTCGCCGCCGATCGTCGCCAGCATCGCCGGCCCGCCGCCGCGGTAGGGAATTTGCGTCGCCTTCGACGCCGGCCATCGTCTCCCACTGCGCGATGACGAGGTGCGCCTGGCTGGCGAGGCCCGGCGTCGCGAACGAGAACTTGTCCGGGTTGGCTTTGGCGAGCGCGGCAAACTCGCGCATGCTTCTTGCCGGCACCTTCGGATTGACCAGGAACACCATCGCGTTCTTGCCGATCAGGATGATGGGCGCGAGGTCCTTCTCGGTATCGAACGGCATTTCGGCCTGCACCGCCGGATTGACCGAATGCGAGGCCGGCACGACGACCAGCGTGTAGCCGTCCGGCGGCGACTTCGCCACGAAATTGGTGCCGATGATGTTGTTGGCGCCGGTCTTGTTCTCGATCACGATCGGCTGTTTCAACGCGGCGGTCAGCCCCGGCTGGATCAGCCGCGCGACGATGTCGTTGACGCCGCCCGGCGCGGTCGGGACGATCAGCTTGACCGGATGGTCGGGATAATCCGCGGCGGCGGCGGCGAAGCGCGAGCGCAAGCCCGAGAATTGCGATGATTCGTCCGATCATTGGCCCGTCACTTTCTGCATGATCGCGTCGGCCTCCGCCGCCGTTTCTCCGACCCAGGCGACATGTTGATCGGGCCGCACCAGGATCAGCGGCGCGCCGTAATTTTCCCGCGCCGCCGTCGCGTTGTCACGCACGATCTTGAGCGGAACCCGGCGGGCCAACGCCGCCCGTTCGAAATCGCCGCTGTCTGCCCCGAACGCCAGAAGCGTAAAGTCACGTCCCAGTTCCTCGAAGACGTTACGGCCGTTCGACAGCACCTGCGGCGACAGATGGTGGCCGGGGCGCGCCTTGAGGCTATGCACGCCGTGCGCCGTCGTCTTGCCGCCCGACGAACCAAACACGATGGGCGATGCGCCATAGTGCGGTTCATAGGCCTTGCGGCGCGTGCCGACGTCGCTTTCGCGCGCCTTCCACGCCGCCTCGAACTCGGCGCGGTCGCGCGCCGGATTGTAGCGGGTGAGGAAGGCATCGTCCTCGCGGATGCGCGCGGCGATGAAGTCCTCGGCGACGTCGCGGAACACCGGCTCGCGTTCGGCGGAATAGGTGTCGAGCAACCGCTCGCCGCCCCAGCCGGCAAGGCGCGCGGCGAGCTTCCAGCTCAGATTGACGGCGTCCTCGAGCCCGTTGTTGAGGCCGTAGCCGCCATATGGCGGATGGCTGTGCGCGGCGTCGCCGGCGATGAAGATGCGCCCGCTGCGGTAATTGGCGGCGACCGCGTTGCGCAAATACCAGAGGCCCGCATGCTCGACCTCGTAACGCGAATTCAAATCCGGTGGCGCCGAACAGCACTTGCCTTGTAGTCGAAGTTCTTCGGGTCGGCGTCCGCCTGCACCGGGGCGTGGAAGAAGAAGCCCTCGCCGACATCGACCCGCCCGAAGAATTTCCAGTAGCCGTGCAGGTCGGGATGCATGACGCGGTAGGTCGAGCGCTCGGGAAAGCGCTTGAGGCGCTCGTGCAGTTCGCGCGAGCGGAAAACGAGCAGCACCATGGTCTGGTCGAAATCGGTGCCGCTGCGCGCGATGCCGGCCGCCTCGCGCACCATCGAATGGCCGCCGTCGCAGCCGATGAGATAATCGGCTTCGAGTGTTTCGCTCTTCGCCCCGTTCGTCGGTCACCGTGGCGCGCACGCCGTCGGCCGATTGTTCGACGGCGGTGGCGGTGACGCCGAGCCGAAACGAGACGTTCGGCAGCGTCGCCAGTTTGCCCCGCAGCACCGCCTCCATGCGGTATTGCGGCAGGCGCTCCTGCTTCTGGAAGAAGAACTCGGCGACCACCTCGCGGCCCGCCGGCGCATGCCAGTAGTCGCTCATGCAGGTTGCCGTAGGCGGTGATCTCGCCGATCGGCGAGCCGCGCGGCATGATCCGCGCCGCGCGCAGCTCCTCGACGAGGCCCCAGAAATAGAAGTGCTCGAGCGTACGCTGGGTGAGCCCCTGCCCCTTCGGGATATTCGGCAGCGTCGTGCGGCTCTCGACGACGACGCTGGACACGCCGCGCGAGGCCAGATCGAGCGCAAGCGCCGCGCCGACCGGGCCGCCGCCGATGATGAGGATGTTGGGACGTTTCATGGCGGGAGGGTGTAGCAGGCGGCCAACGGCTGTCGGCATTAATTATACGACAATGTGCGGAAGCACTGCGGACGCAAACGCCTTGAGGCCGACTTTGCGCCCGCCTTCCCTGTAACATCCCGGCAATGCTCAAGTCCTCGTCGAGCGCCGGCCAGTGGATGCCCATGGCACCGATCTCGTAATTCATGCGGTCGGCTCTGCTCGCCGATTTCAACCGCGGATACCAGTCGATCGGCGTCGCGATCTTGCGGCCGTCGGCGAGCGTGACCACAAGCTCGCTGGCGGTGAATTCCACCGCCCGCGCGCGCAGGTCGCCGACATCAAGCTCCAAAGTGCTCATTCCAGGCGCTCATCAGTTGATCGCGATTCAGCTTCAGGTGGCGGATAATATCGCCGATTTCATGCGCCGGAAACCCGGCGTTGATGGCCAAGCTTCAGGTCATGAAGCCAGAATTTGGCCTCTTTGTCGCCGCTGCGGACATGAATGTGCGCCGGTTCGTCGCCTTCGTTGGAGTAGAAAAAGGCGCGATAAGGACCCCAACGCAGCACGGTCGGCATTCAGAAGCTGCCCCTCCCGCCCTCGCTCGGATTCCCTTCGCTCGGGCACCCTCTCCCTCAGGGGGAGGCGAAGCGAGAAGTTCGCGACGTCGTGGACTACACCGGCAAATTATCGTGCTTCCGCGCCGGCATCTCCACCTTCTTCTCCCGCAGCATCGCCAGCGCGCGCGCGATGCGCCGCCGCGTCGAGTGCGGCATGATGACGTCGTCGATATAGCCGCGCTCGGCGGCGACGAAGGGCGAGAGGAAGCGGTCCTCGTATTGCTTGGTCTGCGCCGCGATCTCCTCCGCCGAGCCGCCGCGGAAGATGATCTCGACCGCGCCCTTGGCGCCCATCACCGCGATCTGCGCCGTCGGCCAGGCGTAGTTCAAGTCGGCGCCGACGTGCTTGCGACGCCATCACGTCATAGGCGCCGCCGAAGGCCTTGCGCGTGATCACGGTGACCAGCGGCACGCTCGCCTGGCTGTAGGCGAACAGCAGCTTGGCGCCGTGCTTGATCAGCCCGTTATATTCCTGCGCGGTGCCGGGCAGGAAGCCGGGCACGTCGACGAAGGTGACGATGGGGATGTTGAAGGCGTCGCAGAAGCGCACGAAGCGCGCGCCCTTGCGTGAGGCGTCGCTGTCGAGCACGCCGGCGAGCATCATCGGCTGGTTGGCGACGAAGCCGACGGTTGCGCCCGCGATGCGGCCGAAGCCGGTGACGATGTTGCCGGCGTAGGCGCTCGAGATCTCGAAGAAGTCGCCCTCGTCCACGACCTTGAGGATCAGCTCCTTGATGTCGTAGGGCTTGTTGGGATTTTCCGGAATGAGCGTGTCGAGCGATTGATCGATGCGGTCGGGATCGTCCTCGCTCGGCCAGTGCGGCGCGCCGCTGGCGTTGTTCGCCGGGAGGAAGTCGATCAGCCGCCGCATCTGCAGCAGGCATTCGACGTCGTTGTCGAAGGCGCCGTCGGCGACGCCGGATTTGGTGGTGTGCACCGACGCGCCGCCGAGCTCCTCGGCGGTGACCACCTCGTTGGTCACGGTCTTTACGACATCCGGCCCGGTGACGAACATGTAGGAGGTGTCGCGCACCATGAAGATGAAGTCGGTCATCGCCGGCGAATAGACGTCGCCGCCGGCGCACGGCCCCATGATGACGGAAATCTGCGGGATGACGCCGGAGGCGAGCACGTTGCGCTTGAACACCTCGCCGTAGCCGCCGAGCGCCGCCACGCCCTCCTGGATGCGGGCGCCGCCGGCGTCGAACAGGCCGATGACGGGGCAGCGCGCCTTCATCGCCATGTCCTGCACTTTTATGATTTTCTGCGCATGCGTCTCGCTGAGAGCGAGCCGCCGAACACGGTGAAGTCCTTGGAGAACAGATAGACGGCGCGGCCGTTGATGGTGCCCCAGCCGGTGACCACGCCGTCGCCGGGGATTTTCGTCTTCTCCATGCCGAAGTCGTTGGAGCGATGCTCGACGAACATGTCGAACTCCTCGAACGAGCCCTTGTCGAGCAGCAGTTCGATGCGCTCGCGCGCGGTCAATTTGCCGCGCTTGTGCTGGGCGTCGATGCGCTTTTGCCCGCCGCCGAGGCGCGCGTCCGCCCGCCGCCCTTCCAGCCGCTCGAGAATGTCCTTCATGTCGCTTTGGCCCCTACGCCCCTGATTTCCGGCCTAGTTTCGCAACTTTGGCTGCAAAAGCCATACCACGACAAGCCTTGGCATCCCCGCCAAAGGCTGCTTAGAAGCCCGCATGAGCGAGCCGCAAACCTCCGAGCAACTGCTGCAGCAGGGCCAGTTCCACCACCGCCAGGGCCAGATCGAGCAGGCGATGGAGCGCTACACGCAAGTGCTGCGCACCAACCCGGAAAACGCCGAGGCGCTCTATTGCGTCGCCCTGGTCGCCTGCCAGTCGGGGCAATTCAAGGAGGGCGCCGACCTTGCGCGCCGCGCCATCTCCTTCGGCAAGACCGACGCGCGCACCTTCAACCTGCTCGGGCAGGCGCTCGACCGGCTGGGCGAGCCGCTCGAGGCGCTGAAGAATTTCGACGCCGCGATCGGCGCCGATCCGAACTTCGCCGACGCCCACGGCAACCGCGCCAATATCCTGGTCGACGCCGACCGCCCCGCCGAGGCGCTGAAAAGCTTCGAGCGCGCGCTGGCGCTCAATCCGCAGTCGGCCGCCGACCTCATCAACCGCGGCGTGCTGCTGCAGGACCTCGGCCGCCACGCCGACGCGCTCGCCGATTACGACCGCGCGCTGGCGCTGGTGCCGAAGGACAAGACCATTCTGTTCAACCGCGCCAACGCGCTGGCCGCGCTCGACCGTCTCGAGGAGGCGGAAGCGGGCTACGACGCAGCGCTGGCGCTCGACGCCGAAATTCGCGCTGGCGCATCTGCAGCGCGGCCTGACGCTGAAATATCTCGGCCGCTTTGCCGAGGCGCGCACGGCGATCGAGCGCGCCATCGAGCTCGACAAGAAGGATGCGGCCGCGGCTTACACGCTGGCGCAACTGCTGCTGCTCACCGGCGACTGGCGCGAAGGCCTGCCGCTGTTCGAGACGCGCGCTTCGCTCGCCAAGCCCGCTTATGCGCCGCTCGACTTTCCGCGCTGGCAGGGCGAGGCCCCGGGCAATTACCGGCTGGTGCTGCTCTGCGAACAGGGGCTCGGCGACACCGTGCAGTTTTGCCGCTTCGCGACGCTGCTCGCCGGCCGCGGCTACCCGGTGACGCTTCTGGCGCGCGAGGCGCTGGCGCCGCTGCTGCGCTCGCTGCCCGGCGTCGAGAAAATCGTGACCTCGGCGGCCGAGCTTGCCGGCGATCCGCGCCCGGTGCGCTGGCTGCCGCTGATGTCGACGATGCAGATGCTGCACCTCAAGCCGAATTCGATCCCGCGCACAGGCGCCCTATCTTGCCGCCGAGCCGGCGCGCGTCGAACGCTTTCGCGAGCGGCTGGGGCCGCAGGGCTTCAAGATCGGCATCGCCTGGCAGGGCACAGCCTCGCTGTCGCAGGCGCCGCTTTCAGCCTTTGCCCCCCTCGCCGACATTCCCGGCGTGCGGCTGATCTCGTTGCAGAAGCAGCCGGGCAGCGCGCAGATCGGCGAGGTCGCCTTCGGTGCGCGCATCGAACGCGTGCTCGACGAGGCCGACCTCGGCGCCGAGGCGCTGCTCGACACCGCAGCGCTGATGGCCAATCTCGACCTGGTGGTGAGCATCGACGCCATGCCGGCGCACCTCGCCGGGGCGCTGGGACGGCCGGTTTTTCTGGCGCTGCGCAGCGTGCCGGAATGGCGCTGGCTCACCGAGCGCGAGGATTCGCCCTGGTACGCGACCATGCGGCTCTTCCGGCAGGGCCCGGACCGGCAATGGGCCCCTGTCTTTGCCCGCATCGCCGAGGCCGCGCGCGCCTTGCGGCTTCACAAAACCGCACATAAATGGCCATACTGTCTGTGGGGGCGGCGTCTTTGTCGCTCGGGGAAGCACCACACCCAGTCAAGGATTTACCCCATGAACAATGTCGCCAAGCCATCGCCACGCCTGAAGACGCCGACCGACCTCGGCGCCAACGCCACCAAGGACATTTCCGGCGCGCTCAACGCGCTGCTCGCCGACATCTTCGCGCTCTATCTGAAGACCAAGAATTTCCACTGGCACATGAGCGGGCCCGCATTTCCGCGACTATCACCTGATGCTCGACGAGCAGTCCGACCAGATCTTCGCCATGACCGACGTGCTCGCCGAGCGCGTGCGCAAGATCGGCGGCACCACGCTGCGCTCGATCGGCGATATTTCGCGCCAGCAGCGCATCGCCGACAACGACGCGGCTTACGTCGATCCGCTCGACATGCTGGCCGAGTTGCGCGAGGACAATCAGCGCCTGGTCGCCGCGATGCGCGAGGCGCACGACGTCTGCGACGAGCACAACGACGTCGCGACCACGAGCCTGCTCGAGGTCTATATCGACGAGGCCGAGCGGCGCGCCTGGTTCCTCTACGAGGCGAGCCGCCACGGCGAGCCGACCGGGCAGTAAACCAGGAAGAGCCGTTGGAGAACTCGGCCGTCGGTGGAATTCCGCGCATGATTTTGCGCGCGGAAGGCGCGGCGATATGCGCGCTGGCCGTCTTTCTCTACGCGCAAAGCGGCGCATCGTGGTGGCTGTTCGCGCTGCTGTTTCTTGCCCCCGATGTCAGCTTCCTCGGCTATCTCGGCGGCGCGCGCGCCGGCGCCATCGTCTATAACGCCGCGCATAGTTTGATCGGGCCGCTGCTGCTGGCGGCGGCGGGCTTGCTTGTGCCGGTGTTCGTCCTTGTGCCCCTCAGCCTGATCTGGACGGCGCATATCGGCTTCGACCGCGCGCTCGGCTACGGTTTGAAATACGCTGCCGGCTTCGGTTACACGCATCTTGGCCGCGTCGGGCGCTCCGCGACGCGTCAACCATGACGGCGTTGCGGTATTTGCGTTCACGGTCGCGTCAGTCACATGATATCTTGGCCCTGAAGCGGGGCTTTCAATGGACCAGCGGGTCGATCGCGACGCGGTGACGCCGGACGCGCTCTCTGGCGCCACCCTTCGGGTGGCACCGCGCCAAGAACTTTCCGCCTTGCCGCACTGGCAGGCGGCGTTCGCGCGCGCAGCGCAAGGACCACCGCTATTACGAACTCATCGAAGACACGCTGACGCGACGGCTTTGCCTACGTCTATCTGGTCGTCGAGCGCGGCCTCGAGCTTTGCGCCATCCAGCCGTCCTTCGTCATCGACCAGGACCTGCTCGCCGGCGTCGGCGGCGCGGCGAAGACGCTGGTCGCGGCCTTGCGCCGGCTCTGGCCGCGCTTCATGCGCGCGCGCACGCTGATGGTCGGCTGCGTCGCCGGCGAAGGCCATCTCGACGGCGACGAGGCGACGCGCAAGCGACAGCCGCCGCGGCGCTGGCGCGATGCGCTGCCGTCACTGGCGCGCAAATTGAATTGCGCCATGGTCGTGCTCAAGGAATTCCCCGCCCGCTATCGCGACGCCGCTCGAAGTCGACGCGCGCCGCAGGCTTTACCCGCATCCCCAGCATGCCGATGACGACGCTGGCGCTCGATTACAAAAATTTCGACGACTATCTCGCGCGGCTGCTGAGCGCCAATTCGCGCGCGACGGTGCGCCGCAAGCTGCGCGTCGCCGCGCGCGCCGAGCCGCCGATCCGCATGGACGTCGTGGTCGATGCGACGTGTCGCAATCGTCGACCAGATCTACCCGCTTTACGAAAAGGTCTACGAGCGCTCGTCGCTGCAAGTTCGAGAAGCTCACCAAGGAATTCTTCCGCGAGCATCGGGCGGCGCATGCCCGACAAGACGCGCTTTCTCGTCTGGCGGCAGGGCGAGCGCATCATCGCCTTCGCGCTGTGCGACGGTGCATGACGGCGATCTGGGATTCGACTATGTCGGCTTCGACTACTCGGTCGCCTTCGATTTGCACCTCTACTACCGGGTGTTTCGCGACATCGTCGACTGGGGCATCGCGCAAGGCTACGCGCGCTTCTACAGCGGCAGCCTCAATTACGATCCGAAATGGCATCTGCGGCAGTCGCTTTACCCGATCGATCTTTACGTGCGGCACACCTCCGAATGCGATCAACGCCGTGTTCCGCCGCATTTTGCCGCTGATGGAGCCGACGCGGGCCGATCCGATCCTGCCGAATTTTCACAATTATCGCGATCTGTGGGAGTGAGCGCGCAAGGGCTCGCGTCGCCGCCTAAGTGTGCTTGAGCACCAGCACGGCGGCGTGGAAGTCCGTCTCGCGCTGAAGGCGCGGCGCTCGAGCGCGGCCTCGTCGCGGCCCCATTGCGACATCTGCCAGTCTTCGTCGACGTGCGCCGCAGCCCACACCTCGTCGGGCGTCGAATGCGCCCGCGGCGAGCGCCAGCGCCATCAGCACCGAGCCGGTCAGCGTCGTCACCGACGACACCGCGGAGAGCCGCCAGGGATCGGCGGGAATTTCCGCGCGCGCGGCGGCAATCGCCTTGCGCGGCTGCTCGGTGAACATCACGCCCTGGACCTGGATGAAGCGGGCGTTGAGCGCGTCGGCGGCCCAGTTGAGCACCGGATCCCAGGCAGCGTCTGCCGCTCGACGAGGCCGGCCGGCGCCTCGGCGCGGTAGCAGACGAGGTCGGAACCGAGATATTTCGCCACCTCCTCGATCACCGCGTCGCGGTTATCGGCGACGGCGTCGATGGCCGCGTTGGCGAGCCGGGTCAGCGGCATGCGCGCCGGATCGACGAAATCCGTCCTGCGCATTCCATTCCGCGGCGAGCGCCTCGGCCAGCGTCCGGCTCGGGCGCCGCCAGCGGACGCCGCGCCGGTGTCTTCACCGGCTTGCCGTCGAGCAGCAGCGCAAAACCGCCCTCGCCGACGCCGGCATGCGCGCGCCGGTAAAAGCGCTTGCGCAGTTGCGGGCGCACGCTGCGCCGCGCCGCCTCGACCGGATCAAGCGACCGGTTCTCGATAATGTCGGTGAGAATATCCCGCATCAGATTTACGTGATTGTGCGCCGCAACAAGTCCCGTGGTAGCGGGACCAATCTACTACCCTAATCCGGACGGCTAGGCACTAGGGCCGAGCCGGCATTTCGTCGCATATGCCATGTTGCCGCCCCTTTCCGGGCGCGAAAAGTGCAGGCGCGGCGGAGCGTTGATGGTGGTTCACCATGACGGAAGGATAAGTAGCCTAAGGCCCGCCAAGTTAATATTATGCCAGCTTCGGATTCGCCGCCGGGTGGCGCGGCCGAACGCTGGGGGCAAGACAGCCGTCAAGAGCTGCGACGCGACACGGAAATTGTTTTGCGTAGCCGGGCGCGTTTCGAGGAATGAATGAAGAATACCGACATCGCCGCCCCCGACTACTTTCATAAAGTCGTCGATTGCCAGTGGGCCTGCCCGGCGCACACGCCGGTGCCCGAATATATCCGCCTGATCGCCGCCGGGCGTTATTCCGACGCCTACATGATCAACTGGCAGTCGAACGTGTTTCCCGGCGTGCTCGGGCGCACCTGCGACCGCCCCTGCGAGCCGGCCTGCCGGCGCGTGCGCGTCGAAGACCAGCCGGTGGCGATCTGCCGCCTGAAGCGCGTCGCCGCCGACTACAAGGACGACATCAGCGATCGGCTGCCGAAGCCGGCGGCGAAGAAGAACGGCAAGCGCATCGCTCTCGTCGGCGGCGGGCCCGCTTCGCTCACCGTCGCGCGCGACCTCGCCCCGCTCGGCTACGAGGTCGTGGTGTTCGACGGCGATCCCAAAGCCGGCGGCATGATCCGCACCCAAATCCCGAAATTCCGCCTGCCCGACAGCGTGATCGACGAGGAATGCGGCTACATCCTCGGCCTCGGCGTCGACTTCCGCGGCGGCAAACGCATCGACAGCATGAAGGCGCTGATCGCCGAAGGCTGGGACGCGATCTTCGTCGGCTCCGGCGCGCCGCGCGGCCGCGACCTCGACATTCCCGGCCGCAAGGAAGCGGCGAAAAACATCCATATCGGCATCGACTGGCTCTCCTCGGTGTCGTTCGGCCACACGACGAAAATCGGCAAGCGTGTCGTCGTGCTCGGCGGCGGCAACACCGCCATGGATTGCTGCCGTTCCTCGAGCCGGCTCGGCGGCGAGGACGTGCAGGTCGTGGTGCGCTCGGGCTTCGAGGAAATGAAGGCGTCGCCCTGGGAAAAGGAAGACGCCATGCACGAGGGCATCCCGATCCACAATTATCTGGTGCCACTCGAATTCACCCACGAGAACGGCAAGCTCACCGGCATCACCTTCGAGAAGGTGCGCGCCGAATACGACGCCAAGGGCCGCCGCAAACTGGTGCCGGCGGGCGAGCCGCCGCAGCATTTTCCCTGCGACGACGTGCTGGTCGCCGTCGGCCAGGAAAACGCCTTCCCCTGGATCGAGCGCGACGCCGGCATCGAATTCAACGAGTGGGGCCTGCCCAAGCTCGACGACAAGACCTTCCAGTCGACCAACCCGAAGGTGTTCTTCGGCGGCGATTCAGCCTTCGGCCCGAAGAACATCATCTGGGCGGTGGCGCACGGCCACGAGGCCGCGGTGTCGATCGACAAGATGCTCCACGGCGAGGACATCGCCGACCGCCCCGCCCCGGCCGTCGAACTGATCAGCCAGAAAATGGGCATCCACGAGTGGTCGTATAAAAACGAGGTGATGCTCGACAAGCGCTACAAGGTGCCGCTGCGCGACAAGGTGGTGGCGCTCAAGGACATCAAGGCCGAGGTCGAGCTCGGCTTCGACGAGCAACTGGCGCTTTCACGAGGCCGGGCGCTGCCTGAATTGCGACGTGCAGACGGTGTTTACCGCGCAGCTCTGCATCGAATGCGACGCCTGCGTCGACATCTGCCCGATGGACTGCATCACCTTCACCCAGAACGGCGAGGAAGCCGAGCTGCGCACGCGGCTCGAGGCGCCGTCGAACAATCTCACCCAGGACCTCTACGTGCAGGACGGGCTGAAGACCGGCCGCGTCATGGTCAAGGACGAGGACGTCTGCCTGCATTGCGGGCTGTGCGCCGAGCGCTGCCCGACCGGGGCCTGGGACATGCAGAAATTCTTGCTCGATATGACCCACGCAGGGAATTCATGCCGACCGCAACGCCGATCAGCCGCGTAAACGACTTCGTCGTCCGCTTTGCCAACGTCAACGGCTCGGGATCGGCGAGCGCCAACGAGATGTTTGCCCGCGCGGTGATGCGCATGGGCATTCCGGTCGCGCCGCGCAACATCTTCCCGTCGAACATCCAGGGGCTGCCTACCTGGTACGAGGTGCGCGTCTCGGAAGACGGCCACCTCGGCGCCCGCGGCGGCACCGACCTCATGGTGGCGATGAACCCGCAGACCTTCGACAAGGACATCGCCTCGATCGAGCCGGGCGGCTACGTGTTCTACGATTCGACCAAGCCGCTGCCGCTGTCGAAATTCCGCTCCGACATCGGCGTCATCGGCGTGCCGCTGACCGCGATCTGCAACCGCGAATACACCGACCCGCGCCAGCGCCAGCTGTTCAAGAACATCATCTATATCGGCGTCGCTCACCGCGCTCATCGACATGGACGTCGCGGTCGTCGAAAAGCTGATCGGCGAGCAATATCAGGGCAAGGACAAGCTGATCGCGCCCAACATCAAGGCGCTGCACATCGGCCGCGACTACGCGCTGCTCAATCTCGACTGCCCGATCGGGCTGCGGCTGCGCAAAGCCGACAAGGTCGGCGACCGCATCTTCATCGAGGGCAACGCCGCCGCCGCGCTCGGCGCGGTCTACGGCGGCGCCACGGTCTGCGCCTGGTATCCGATCACGCCTTCCTCGTCGCTCGCCGACGCCTTCACCCGCTATTGCGCCAAATACCGTGTCGATCCGAAGACGCAGCAGGCCAAGTACGCCATCATCCAGGCCGAGGACGAGCTCGCCTCGATCGGCATGGTGATCGGCGCCGGCTGGAACGGCGCCCGCGCCTTCACCGCCACCTCCGGCCCCGGCATCTCGCTGATGCAGGAGTTCATCGGGCTCGCCTACTTCGCGGAAATCCCGGCGGTGATCTTCGACGTGCAGCGCGCCGGTCCCTCGACCGGCATGCCGACGCGCACCCAGCAGGCGGACGTGATGTCCTGCGCCTATGCCTCGCATGGCGACACCAAGCACGTGCTGCTGTTTCCCGGAGGACCCGGCCGAAGCCTTCGATTTCGGCGCCACTGCCTTCGACCTCGCCGACCGGCTGCAGACGCCGATCTTCGTCATGCTCGATCTCGACATCGGCATGAACCATCGCCTGTCGCGCCCGCTCGCCTGGGACGACAAGCGTGCCTACGACCGCGGCAAGGTGATGACCGCGGAGGAACTCGAAGCCGGCAAGGAATTCGGCCGCTATCTCGACGTCGACGGCGACGGCATCCCCTATCGCACTTATCCGGGCACGCACCCGACCAAGGGCGCCTTTTCACCCGCGGCACCTCGCGCGACCGTTACGCCCGCTACACCGAAGAAGGCGTTGCCTACGCCGACAACATGCAGCGGCTGATCCGCAAGTTCGACACCGCCAAGGACCTAGTGCCGCGCCCGCTGATTGCCAATGCGGAGAAGCCGACCAAATACGGCGTCATCTATTACGGCTCGACCTCGCCGGCGATGGACGAGGCGATCGCCATGATCGAGGCGCGCGGGCACACGCTCGACCGCATGCGCGTGCGCGCCTTCCCATTCCATTCGAGCGTCAATTCATTCGTCGCCGAGCACGATTTTACCTTCGTGGTCGAGCAGAACCGCGACGGGCAGTTGCGCTCGCTGGTCGTCAACGAATGCGGCATCGATCCGGTGCGGCTGGTGCCGATCCTGCACTACGACGGCACCCCGATCACCGCGCGCTTCATCGCCAAGGCGATCGGCGACCACCTCGACCAGCTCAAGGTGAAGCCGATGAAGACCGTCAGCAGCCGGGGAAACGGCTAGGACGCCTCGCCGCCACGGCTCGCCGCGACCGCCGGCGCCAGGCAGGCAAGCCCGGCGCCGAACAGCAGCCAGAACGTGCGCTGATACAGCATGTCCGCCGGCAGCGACATGACGCCAAAGCCGACCAGAATCAGCACAATCAGTTTTGCGGCAATATCGGGAAGCGGCCGCCGCGCCTCGGCGCGAAGGAGGTAGATGGCCGGCGCGGCGAACACCAGCAGGCCGACGATGCCGAGTTCCGCCAGCAGCCAGACCGCGGTCGAGTGGATGAGCAGCGGCGGCTGCCCCGGCGTCGACACGATCAGCAAATTCCGGAAAGCGCCGAGCCCGGCGCCGAACAGCGGATGCGCCGCGAACAAATCCAGCCCGCCAAATATTGATGTTAGCCGTTCGGCGGTGTCCGCCTCGCCAATGGCGATCACGGGCATACCGAGTTGGTCCCCACTAGGCAGAAATGCCAGGCCAAACGGGACCAACGCTACGGCCGCCGCAGCCGCCAGCGCGGCCGCGATTTCGCGCAAGCTCGCCGCCTTCACATAAACGCCTGCGGCCAAAACACAGGCGAGCGATATCCAGCCCGAGCGCGACCCGGAGAACCAGATGCCCGCCATCAGCGCGGTCATGGCGGCGACTCGCAGCAGACGCCCCGGCACCGCCGCAAGTATCGCGGCAAGGGCCATGAGGAGCTGAAAGGCAAAGAAATTGTGGTTCTGCGAAAAGCCGTCGATGGCCAGAGGAGCGAACGGCAACGGACGCCCAAAGCCGGCGCTCGCCAGCATGATCAGAATGGTCTCCATCACCGCTATCGCCGCGCCAGCGCCGGCGAAGGTCAGCAACAGAATGCGCAGCGCGTCCTTGTTCGCTTCCTTGGCGATGAGTGCGCCGCTGCCCGAGTAGGCAAGCAGAATGAACCAGCCGCCGTAGCGGTTGACCAGCGCCCAGCGCGTCCAGCCGAAATGAACGGCGCCGACCAGCAGCGACAATGTCAGCGCGGCAGTCATGGCGACCAGCGCCACATTAAGCCCCGGCAAGCGCCATTGCGGGAAGCGCCTTGCCTGAATGTGATGGATGACGAACAGCGAGCCGCCAAGAATGGCCAGCGGATCGGCAAGGTTGACGTTAAGCAAAGTGTTGGCGCCGATCGGCAGATAGATCTGGAAATAGACCAGCGTGGCGACGCCGACCGGCAGTATCCAGGCGAGTGCACGCGCATAATCGATGGCGCCTGCCGCACCAGCCACGAGGGGCTCGTCGCGCTCGACCGGCTCTGTCAACGAGGCGAAAGCGACTACCGCCATCGCCAGGATCGATCCGGTACCGATGATGACCGCCGCGAGAAACGCGACATGCGCCTCGACGCCGATCACGCCGAGCGCAAACACGGCGCTCATTTCGCGGATGCCCCATCCCGCCAGGCTGATCGGCACGCTCGCGGCGAACATGACGATCGCCGAAGTGGCGACGAGGCTCTCGATACTGGTCGGCGGTGACAGCGCGTGCGCCGTGACGACGTATGCAATCATCATCGGGAGCTGCACCAGCAGCGTTAGGACGACGAGCCGGACGCATTGCCGCGCGAACTGCCGGTTAATGTAGGGCGCTACGTAATAGGCTGCCATCTCGCCGTACCCAAGCCATGCGCCGGCTGCGGTCGCGGCAATGAGGTAGAGCAGGATCTTGATGAGGTCGCCGCCACCCGCGGCGCGATCGAGATAAAGATTGCCGAAGACGACATAGGCGCCGCCGATGGCCAGGAGACCGGACACAATCGCCGCGACGATGCGCTCGTAGAACGTTACCACCACGACCGAGGCGAAGGGAATTTTGGCGCGTGCCATGACGAAGCCGCGTGCCATCAACTGGCCGGCGATCTGGAAGAACAGCATGCCGGCAAGGTTGCCCGCGCTCACCGCCGCCAGGGCCTGGCGAAACCCGATCGGGTGGCCCACGTCGGTCGACAGCGCTTTGAAGCGCATGCCGGCACACAAGGCATTGGCAAGCAGCGCAACAAAGACCAGGCCCAGCGTCGACGCCGGCAACCTGGCAAAATCCTCGCCGAGGCTCGCGATATTCGAGTTAATGGCGACGATAACGACGACGATGACCAAAAGCGCCGCCGACACCGCCCATTTCGAGCGACCAGGCTGCGGCCACCACGGCAACGCCGGGCGGTGCGCGAGCAATTCCGAACGGGCGCGAAAAAAAGCGCCCTGAATACCGGCTTGCAGCGGCGGGCTTTGACTTAAACCTTGCGTTTGCGGCGGATGCCGCCAGTCGGCGCTGCTAATAGATTTTTCCCGGTTGCCGAATCGTTACCTCTTGTGCGTTATACCAGCAGAGCAAGGCCTACACTATAGATTGAATTATTTTAAAATCGCAACCTGCTCTTTCGCTCTTAGGGCTTCGGAAATCCGAGCGGTCTGTTCGATTTTGAACAACAACGTAGGCTGACTCAGCGTGGCGCAAGGGAGGCCCTTGCCTCCTTTTTTTGCGTTGCGGCAAAGTCCGCGGCCGCACTAAAAAAAAGCCCGTTAACCGAACCGACGTCAGCCTTTTAAATGCCACGGGCCCTCGGCTATTCTGAGTGTCATGACCTATCTCGCCAAGCCGAAATTCCATCATCCCGCGCTGCCGAAGAACGATCTCGGCTACACCCACCGCGACTACGAAGGCACGGTGTCGACGCTGTGCGCCGGTTGCGGGCATGACTCGATCACCGCGGCGATCATCGAGGCCTGCTTCGAGCTCTCGATCGAGCCACACCGGGTGGCGAAGATTTCCGGCATCGGCTGCTCGTCGAAGACGCCGACCTATTTCCTCGGCAATTCGCACGGCTTCAACTCGGTGCACGGGCGCATGCCCTCGGTGCTCACCGGCGCCAATCTCGCCAACCGCGACCTGATCTATCTCGGCGTCTCCGGCGACGGCGATTCAGCCTCCATCGGCTTGGGCCAGTTCGCGCACTCGATCCGCCGCGGCGTCAACATGACCTATATCGTCGAGAACAACGGCGTCTACGGCCTGACCAAGGGCCAGTTCTCGGCGACCGCCGACCGCGGCTCCAAGTCGAAGCGTGGCTTCGTCAACACCGACAATTCGATCGACCTTGCGGCGATGGCGCTGCAGCTCGGCGCCGGCTTCGTCGCCCGCTCCTTCTCCGGCGACAAGACGCAGCTGGTGCCGATCATCAAGGCGGCGATCGCGCACAAAGGCGCGGCTTTCATCGACGTGATCTCGCCGTGCGTTGCCTTCAACAACCACGCCGGCTCGACCAAGAGCTTCGATTTCGTGCGCGAGCACAACGAGGCGGTGAACCGCCTCGACTTCATGACCTCGCGCATGCCGATCGAGGTCGACTACGAGCCGGGCACGGTCGAGGTGGTCGAGCAGCACGACGGCTCGAAACTGACGCTGCGCAAGCTCGCCGCCGACTACGAACTGCACGACCGCACCGCGGCGCTCGGCTTCCTGCAGCACCACGCCTCCAAGGGGCAGATCGTCACCGGGTTGCTCTACGTCGAGCAGAACGCCGAAGACCTGCACGCGCACCTGCGCACCGTCGACGGCCCGCTCAACGCGCTCGACGAGCGCGACCTCTCCCCCGGCCAGGCGACGCTCGACAAAATCAACGCCGGCCTGCGGTAAGTTATCCCCGGGATGGAATTCCGCCGGCTCGGCCAATCCGACATCCGCATCGCCCCGCTGGTGCTCGGCGGCAACGTGTTCGGCTGGAACGTCGACGCCAAAACCTCGTTCGCCATTCTCGATGCCTTCGTCGACGCCGGCTTTACCGCCATCGACACCGCCGACAGCTATTCGCGCTGGGCGCCGGGGCATGTCGGCGGCGAATCCGAGACGACTCATCGGCAAATGGCTGAAACAGAACGGCAAGCGCGACAAGGTCGTGATCGCCACCAAGTTCGGCGAGGACATGGGCGAAGGCCGCAGCACGCGAAAAGACTATATGAAGCGCGCGGCGGAAGCCTCGCTACGGCGGCTCGCAACCGACCGCATCGACCTCTACCAGACGCATTTCGACGACGAGGTGACGCCGGTCGAGGAGACCATGGCGGGATTTGCCGAGCTGATCGAAGCCGGCAAGGTGCGCGCGGCGGGCGCCTCCAATATCACCCCCGAGCGGCTCCAGGAGTCGCTCGCGGCCAGCAAGCGGCTCGGCCTGCCGCGCTACGAATGCCTGCAGCCGCTTTATAACCTGTCCGACCGCAACGAATTCGAAACCGGCTACGCCGCGATCTGCCGCAAGGAGAAAATCGGCGTCATCCCCTATTACGGGCTCGCCGCCGGCTTCCTCACCGGCAAGTACCATTCGGCCGCCGACGCCGAGAAAAATTCCAACCGCGGCGGACGGCTCAAGCGCTACCTCAACCCGCGCGGCATGCGCATTCTCGACGCCGTCGGCAAGGTCGCGGTGCGGCACAACGCCAGCTACGCGCAAGTCTCGCTCGCCTGGCTGATGGCCAAGATCACGGCGCCGATCGTTTCCGTCACCAGCCTCGCCCAACTCGCCGATATCGTAAGGGCGCCGGACTTGAAGTTGACGGCGGAGGATATCGCCGCACTCGACGTCGCCGGAGTCTAGGCGGTCACGAGGCCGCTTTTTCCTTGTCGTACCACGGCGCCCAGAGCACCCGACCAGTCTCGATGTAGCATTTGAAACAGTGCGCCATGAGCTGGTCGTTAAGTATGAGGGGTATCTCTCGTCAGAGGTCAATGTCGTCTGGGTTTGGCGTGCCCTTTCCGCTCTCCAGGTATTGCTTGAGGCTCAGCAGATAAAAGCCCCAGCGCGTCGTTGCGCTTGCGTACTGCTGATCGGCTTTTGCGTAACCACGGTGGGCAAACATAAGGCGCGTGTGCCCGGCCTCCGGCTTCAAGTCAAATTCGACGATATCGCCCGGCCACGCGGAATTTGTGACCCGCCATTTTACTCGCGCCTGCGGCTTAAGCTCGTCAATTATCGCCTTCACCACAAAGCGACGACCGTAGAAGCCGAATTCGCAGGTACCGCCGACCGCAGGGTCAAGCGAGGCATCGCGGGTCCACCAGTTACGAATCCCCTCGGCCGTGGCAATCGCTTGATAGACGCGATCGGGCGGCGCCTGAATTTTCAGGGTATGCATGATGTCAGGCATGGCGGGTCTCTAATTTGCGCTCGCCGCCTGCTTCTCGTACCAAGGCGCGTGTAGCGGCGTCATGCCGGTTTCGAGATAGCTCTTAAGGTTGGACAACACGAGCGGCCAGCCGTTGCTGATCGACTCGAACACCTTGCTGCCCTCGATCGAAATCGTCATGGGTGACGGTGAGCTTGACCTGATCCTTCTGCTTTTCGAGATCGAACACGACGCGCGAGGGCCGCTCGTTGCCGTTGTGCGGCTCGTGCATCGAGTGGAAGGTATAGGAGAGCCGCCGCGGCGGATCGTTTTCGAGGATCTTGCCCTGCAGGATCAGCTTGCCTTCGCGGTGAAATTCGATCGGCGAGCCGACCTTCCAGTCGGACGTCGCGGTATTGCCGAACCAGAACTTTCCGGTGGCCTCCTTGCTGGTCAGCGCCTTGAACACCTTGTCCGGCGTCGAGGCGATATAGCTCACGTAGACGAAAACGGGCTTACTCATTTCTTTTCTCCTTCACTCTCCAATGCCGTTTTCATGTCGCTCAGCGCCTGAAGGCGGTGGCGTTCGAATTTCCCGATCCAGCGCTCGCCGATCTCGTGGATCGGCACCGGATTGAGGTAGTGCAACTTCTCCCTGCCCCGCCGCACGGTGGCGACGAGATTGGCCTCCTCCAGAATCGCCAGATGCTTGCTCACCGCCTGCCGCGTCATGTCGAGGCGCGCACAGAGCTCGTTCAGCGTCTGGCCGTTGTCGGCGCGCAGGCGGTCGAGCAGTTCGCGTCTGCTGCTGTCCGCCAGCGCTTTGAACACCGCATCCATGGAAACAATATGCAACCTTTTGGTTGCCTGTCAAGAGGCGCCGCGGTTCCAAATGCGGAACTCGCGCCAGCGCCCGCGCGTTGCCTCAGGGGATGGCCAAAACCGCAACAGCAAGAAAGCCGAAGGACCCGGAGACGCCCAAAGGCATTTCCGCGCGTGAAGTGCGCGACATCGAGGAGATGGCGGCGCCGCGCACGCCGGTGATCTACGAAGTCGTGCGCCGCCTCGGCGACGAGGAGATGGAGCGGCCGGCGACGTCGCTGTGGTGGTCGGGCGTCGCCGCCGGGTTGTCGATCTCTTTCTCGTTGTTCAGCCAGGCGCTGATTGAAGCCTACGTGCCCGAAGCGCCGTGGCGGCCGCTGCTGTCGAGCCTCGGCTACAGCGTCGGCTTCCTCATGGTGGTGCTCGGGCGCCAGCAATTGTTCACGGAAAGCACCATCACCGTGGTGCTTCCGGTATTGTCCGATCTGTCCTGGCAAAGCGTCTGGCGGATGGCGCGGTTGTGGGCGATCGTTCTCGCCGCCAATCTCGTCGGCACGCTGCTTGCGGCGTTGTTCTGCACCTATACGCCGGTGCTCACAGCCGACATCAGCCACGGCATGCTGACCATCAGCCGCGGCCTGCTTGACCTCACCTGGTGGCAGATGGCGTTCCGCGGCATCGCCTCCGGCTTTCTCATCGCCGCCATGGTGTGGATGATCCCCAGCGCCGAAAGCGCCAAATTCTGGGTGGTCACGATGATGACCTACCTGATCGCCGCCGGCGGCTTCACCCACATCGTCGCCGGCAGCATGGAGGCCTACCTGCTGGTGATGTCCGGGGACTGGCAGTGGTGGCAGATGATCGCACAATTCATGGCACCGGTGCTTATCGGCAACATGGTGGGCGGCACTGCGCTGTTTGCGCTGATTTCCTACGCGCAGGTGATGGAGGAAATCTAGAACTGGGCCCACAAATTGAGGCCTGTTGCCTGCCCCCGGTTGATCCACGGCCGATACTCATATTGAATGTGACGAAGATATCTCACGGGTGGGGGTCGCTCCGTTCCTGCCGGGTTTGCTTTGTCGTTCAGCGCGTTGGTTCTTGCATGCAGCCGACCTTACCGCCCTTCTCGTCGTTGTTTTCGGGCGCACCCAGCCAGTCAGGCACCGTCAATTCCATCGACGAATCCATAGACGAATCTTTGGAGCAGCGCCGTGTGAGCGGCGAACCGGTCGTCTGGTTCGAGGTCGAGGATTTCCTTCGCTATTTCGATCACTTCAGCAACCCGACGGGTCTGCAACGGGTGTCGCTGGAGATTTTCGCCGAAGCCGAAAGAACTCTATGGCCACACCGGGCGGGTCAGGTTCTGCCGGCTCAGTGTCTACACCAAGAAGCTGATCCCGACCGACTTTGCCTCGGTGGTCGCGGCCTACCAGGATCCGCCGGGCAAGAACGCGCCGTGGACCAACATCTGGGCGCCGGCGTTGGCTGGCAAAAGCATCTCCAAGCTCCTGGCGACGATGGCCGGCAACCCCAGATTCTTCTTTCGCATCCTGAAGACGGCCTTTCGCGACCTCGTCGATCTCGCCCTGCCGCAGCGCTGGTTCGAACAACATGCGCGCCCCGGCGACGTCGTCGTCTCGCTCGGCGCCTCGTGGGCCATTCCCAACTACATGCGGCACATCACCGAAGCCAAACGCCGGCTTGGGGTCAGGTTCGCTTTCCTGCTGCACGATCTCATTCCGCTGCAGAACAAATCCTTCGTCGAGCAATGGCACGTCGAAAAATTCAAGACGTGGCTCGAAGACGCGATTCCGGCTTCCGACGCGATATTCACCACGTCGAAACAGTCACGCGACATTTTGCTCCAATCCGCGGCCGACGCGGAATGCCCGCTGCCGGCGATCGAAATCCTCGGGTTGGGCACCGGCGTGAGCGACTGGCCGCTGGCCGGCGAGCAGACGGCGATCCGCTTTCCCGAACGCTTCGTGCTGTTCGTCTCGACCATCGAGATCCGCAAAAACCATCGGCTGCTGGTCCGGCTTTGGCAGCGGCTGGTCGAGCGCCACGGCGCCGATGCCGTGCCGACGCTGGTTTTTGCCGGGCGCACCGGATGGCTGGTGGACGACCTGATGGCCGAACTTGCCGCCAGCAACTACGTGGACGGCAAGATCAGGTTGGTGACCGATCTCTCGGACGCGGAATTGCACCAAGCCTACCGCTCCTGTTCGTTCACGGTGTTCCCGAGTCTGTCCGAAGGCTGGGGGTTGCCGATCGCCGAAAGCCTGATCCACGGCAAGGCGTGCGTCGCGTCCGATCTGGCGCCGTGCCGCGAGATCGGCGGGGATTTCGTCGACTATTTCGACCCGACCGACGACGACGACGCGCTGGAAAAGATCGAGCGGTTCGTGCTCGACCCCGATTACGTGGCGGCCAAGGAAGCGCGCTTGCGCAGCGAATATCGCCCCCGCGCCTGGGCCGACTGCGTGCACACCTTGCTCGACAAGCTCGACGTCGTGGTGACGCAAACGCAAAGCGACGACAGCCCGGTGGTCGAGAGCGGCATGACGCCGGCGGTCGCCTACGGCAAATAGCGCGGCGGCTTTCTACTGGGCGCAGCTGCCGATATAGGTGTTGCGGTCGCCGGTCATGCCCGGCCCGTAAGCGCTTGCCTGGCCGGCGCAGCGGAGTGCGCGGTCCTGGAAGGTCTCGCTGCCACCGGGACCGGCGCCAGTGACGGTTGGGAAGTTCGGCACCACCTGCCCGGTTTGCGGGACGTACACCCCAGGCGGTACGGCCTGGGTCGGCGCCACCACGGTCGGCACCGGCGCTGGGTTATAGTGCAGCGGCGGCGGCAACGGAGTCGGATAAACCGGGCTCGATGAGCCGATGCGCTTTTTGCCCTTGGGTGCCGGCGTCTGCTTCGGCGCCGCGCCGGGCTCGGGCGCGATGATGCTGTAGTTGTCGTCGCCTGCGGATTGGGCCTGCGCCGGAACGACCGGCGGCAGCAGCGCCAGAACCAGCAGGACGACAACGGGCCAATGACGGATCATGGTCATAAACTAGGGATGCGAGCGCCGCGGCGCTACTCCTCTTCCGGGGCGTCCTCGATCGGGTCGTAGCGCTGGGCGTCGAAACCGAGCAGGTTCCAGGATTGCTTCATATGCGGCGGTAACGGCGCCGACACATCGATCGTTCCGCCGCGCGGGTGCGGCACTGCTATGCGCCGGGCGAGCAGATGCAATTTGTCCTGCATGCCGCCGGGAAGCTGCCAGTTCTCCTTGTTGAAATATTTCGGGTCACCGACGATCGGGTGGCCGATATGCGCCATGTGCGCGCGCAATTGGTGGGTGCGCCCGGTGACCGGCTTGAGCGACAGCCAGGCCAACTGCTGCGCCGCCGTCTCCACCACGGCGTAATAGGTCACCGCATGCACGGCGTCCTTCTCGCCATGCTTGGCGATGCGCATGAACGAGTCTTCCTCGACCTCCTGCTTGGCGAGATAGGTCGAGATGCGGCCCTGGCCTGGGCGCGGCACGCCGACGACCAGCGCCCAGTAGATCTTGCGCGCCGAGCGCGAGCGGAAGGTCTTCGCCAGCGCCGCCGCGGCAAAGCGCGTCTTGGCGACCAGCAGGCAGCCGGCGGTGTCCTTGTCGAGCCGGTGGACGAGACGCGGGCGCTGCGCGTCGACGCCCTGCCCGCGCAAGGCGCCGAGCATGCCGTCAAGATGGCGCGTGGTGCCGGAGCCGCCCTGCACGGCAAGACCCATCGGCTTGTTGAGCACCAGCACGTCGGCGTCCTCGTAAAGCGTGATCGACTTGATGAAGGCGCGGTCTTTCTGCGCCTGCGGCGCGTCGTCGCGCGGCGCCGGCGCTTCCAGCTTCAGCGGCGGGATACGCAGCTTTTGCCCGGCTTCGAGACGATTCTTCGGCTGCGTGCGCTTGCCGTCGACGCGCACCTCGCCCTTGCGGATGATGCGCTGGATGTGGCTGAACGACAGCCCGGGAAACCGCGCCTCGAAGAAGCGGTCGACGCGCATGCCGGCTTCGTCGGCGGTGACGGCGACGGTTTGCACGCCGGCCGAAAATTGCGTCGGCTTTGGCGCCGCCAATGGCGGCGGCGCGGGCACAAAAGCGACCGGCAGCTCGCGCGGCGGGCGAGCGGGGAAAGCGCGGCCGCTGTCGCGCCGGAGTGCGCGCTTGGGCGAATGCTTCGAGCGCAGATCGGACTGCCGGGACCTGGATCGCTCCTTGATCCGCTCGTCGCGATCGCGGCCATGGCCACGGCCACGCGGTCCGGCGTTTTGTTTTCCACCTTCGGGCTGGCGCGGTCCGCCGTTCCTGCCGCGACGGCTCATGCCGGTCTCGCGGCGAGCTTGGCGAGCACCGGATCGAGGCCTTCGAGCTGGTCGAGCCTGAGCTTGAACAGATCGGTCAGCGCATCGCGCAGCTCGCCGGCGCTGCCTAGCGTCTTCTTCTCGGTGCCGCCGTTCGTGGTATGGATCGCGAGCTGGTTGTCGCGCAGCGCGTAGCGCTTGCCCGGTTCGGAGCGCGCGCCGAGCAGCCCGTTGACGAAAATCGAATTCGGGTGCGCCGAGGTGAACCAATTGCCCATCTCGTAATCGGCGGGATGGGTGTCGGCAAAATCGAAGGCGTAGAGCGGCGTCCAGGCGCCGTTGATCTTCGCCTCCTCGACGACGATTCGGTCATCCTCGTCGACGAGACGGAAAGTCTCGTGCGGCGTCGTCTGCTCGTCGCGCGACGTCGAGCTTCAGCGGCGCCGTCAGCACATTGCCGCCGAAGCCGACATCGGCGAGATACTTGCCGCCCTCGGCGTCGACGAACAGCAGGCAATGAACGCGCGGCGTGCGCGCGCCCGCCGGCACGTTCCAGCGCACGCGGGCGGTCGCCTCCTGCACCTTGAAGCCGAGCTGGCGCAGCACATTGGCGAACAGCGAATTGTGCTCGAAGCAATAGCCGCCGCGGCCGCCGTCGACGAGCTTGGCCTGCAACGAGGCTGGATCGAGCTTCACCGGCCGGCCGAGCAGCGGATCGAGATTCTCGAAGGGGATCGCCTGCGGGTGCAGGTTGTGCAGTTCGCGCAAGGTGTCGAGCGAAGCGTTGCGCGGGCCGGAATAGCCGATGCGCTTGAAGTACGCGTCCAGATCGATGCTCATTCCCCGCCCCGCTCCTTGCGCAGCTTGGCCCAATAATCGAGCCGCTTCCTGATCTCGCGCTCGAAGCCGCGCTCCGGCGGATTATAGAACCGCTGGCGCGGCAGCGCGTCGGGAAAATAATTCTGCCCGGAAAAGGCCTCTTCCTCGTCGTGGTCGTAGGCGTAGCCGCGGCCGTAGCCTTCGTCCTTCATCAGGTTGGTCGGCGCGTTGAGGATGTGCTTGGGCGGCAGCAGCGAGCCCGCCTCCTTCGCCGCGCGCATGGCGGCGCCGTAGGCCGTGTAGCCGGCGTTCGATTTCGGCGCGGTGGCGACATAGAGCACGGCTTCGGCGATGGCCAGTTCGCCCTCGGGCGACTGCCGAGAAAATCGTAGGCGTCCTTGGCGGCATTGGCGATGACCAGCGCCTGCGGATCGGCCAGGCCGATGTCCTCGATCGCCATGCGCACCACGCGCCGCGCGACGTAGAGCGGCGGCTCGCCGGCATCGAGCATGCGGCAGAGATAATAGAGCGCGGCGTCGGGGTCGGAGCCGCGCACCGATTTGTGCAGCGCGCTGATGAGGTTGTAGTGGCCGTCCTGCGCCTTGTCGTAGATCGGCGCGCGGCGCTGCACGATCTCCTGCAACTGCGCGGCGCCGAAGGTCTCGTCCTTGCGCGCGGCGCGCCAGACTTCCTCGGCCAAGGTCAGCGCGGCGCGGCCGTCGCCGTCGGCCATGCCGATCGAGCTGGCTCGCGCGCCTGCGGATCGAGCGGCAGCGTGCGGTGCTCGATCTGTTCGGCGCGCGCGAGCAGCTTCTCGATCGCCTCGGCGTCGAGCGACTTGAACACCAGCACGCGCGCGCGCGACAACAGCGGCGCGTTCAGTTCAAACGACGGGTTTTCCGTGGTGGCGCCGACCAGAATGATGGTGCCGTCTTCCATCACCGGCAGAAACTAGTCCTGCTGGGCGCGGTTGAAGCGGTGGATCTCGTCGACGAACAGCAGCGTGCCCTGCCCCATTTCGCGGCGGCGGCGCGCCTCCTCGAACACTTTCTTCAGGTCGGCGACGCCGGTGAAGATCGCGGAAATCTGCTCGAAATGCAGGTCGGTCGCCTGCGCCAAGCAGCCGCGCCACCGTGGTCTTGCCGGTGCCGGGCGGGCCCCAGAACACGAGTGAGCCGAGCGAGCGCGTCGACAGCATCCGCGTCAGCGCCCCGTCCGGGCCGAGCAGATGGTCCTGGCCCACCACCTCGTCGAGCTTCGTGCGGGCGCAGTCTGTCGGCGAGCGGGCGCGGCGCGTCCTTGTCGAGGCCGGCAGCGGCAAACAGCGTCGGCCCGGATTTTTTGGCGCGCATGGCTAGCCGTTGAACACCGCGGTGATCTGCTGCTGGCCGCGGCGGATGACGATTCGCCAGGAGCGGCTGCCGGCGCTGGTCAGCCGTTCGAGCTCGGCGGTGCGCTCGATCTTCTCGCCGTTGACCGAGACGATCACGTCGCCGCGCTGGAAGCCGAGATTGCTGGCGTAGGAGCCGTTGTCGACGTCGACGATGACGACGCCCTGGGACGGCTGTCTCGTCGAGCTGCAATTCGTCGGCCAGCGCCGGCGACAGATTGGCGACCTTGGCGCCGGAGAACGGCGAGCGCGAGCGGATGGTGATCTCGTCGCGCGGGGTGTCCGGCGCGGTTTCCAGCGCCACCGACACGGTCAAGTCGCGGCCGCCGCGCAGGACGCCGAGGGTCGCCGTGCCGCCGAGCGGCTTGGTGGCGAAGCGGTAGTCGAAGGCGTTGGGGTCGTCGACCTCCTGGCCGTCGACCGCGACGATGACGTCGCCGGCTTTCAATCCCGCGCGCGCCGCAGGGCTCTCCGCCGTGACGCTGGCGATCAGCGCGCCGGCCGGCCGCTTGAGGCCCATGCTGTCGGCGATGTCGGCGGTCACCGCCTGCAGCTTGGCGCCGAGCCAGGGCCGCTTGACCGCGTCGCCGCCGCTCTTGGCCGAGGCGACCACCACGCGCACCATGTTGGCGGGAATGGCAAAGCCGATGCCCTGCGAGCCGCCGGAGCGCGAGAAGATCAGCGTGTTGATGCCGACCAGGCGGCCTTGCATGTCGACCAGCGCGCCGCCGGAATTGCCCGGATTGATCGCGGCGTCGGTCTGGATGAAGAACTGGTAGTCGGTGACGCCGACCTGCGTGCGCGCCAGCGCCGAGACGATGCCGTGGGTCACCGTCTGCCCGACGCCGAACGGATTGCCGATGGCGAGCACCACGTCGCCGACCTGCAGCGCGTCGGAATTGGCGAGATCGAGCGTGGGGAAGCGCTCATGCGCGTCCTTGAGCCGCAGCATCGCCAGATCGCTGCGCGGGTCCTTGAGCACGATGCGAGGCCTCGAATTCGCGCTTGTCGGCGAGCGAGACCTTGATGTCGTCGGCGCCCTCGATGACGTGGACGTTGGTGACGACGAGGCCGGAGGCATCGACGATGACGCCGGAGCCGAGCGAGCGCTGCACCTGCGGCCGCCACCGCCGCCGGGCACGCCGAAGAAGCGGCGGAAGATCGGATCGTCGAACAGCGGATTGCGGTTCTGCACCACCTTGGCGGCGTAGACATTGACCACCGCCGGCGCCACGCGGTGCACCACCGGCGCATAGGACAGCTGGATCTCGCCGGGGTTCGGCAGCCGGCGCTCCTGGGCGGCCCGCCGGGCTGGCGATCCCGGCAAGAGCGGCGACGACGGCGATAGCGACGAGGCGCGGGTAAAGCCGCATGGTTCGATTCCCGACAATGAGGCCGAGATATAGGCCCCCGCGGGGGCTAAATGAAGGCCGCTACTCCTTGGCCGGCACCGTGCGCAGGTAGGCGACCACGGCGTCGAGATCGTCGGGGGTCACGCTGGCGTAGTAGTGGAAGCCCATCGGCGGCTTGAGGTGGCTGCCGTCGCGGCTGACGCCGGTGGTGATGGCGCGCTTGATTTCGGCATCGGTCCAGCCGCCGATACCCTTGTCCTTGCTCTGGGTGATGTTGCGCGACACCGAGACGCCCCACGGCCCGGGAAATCCAAGCCGCCGGCGCCCATGCGGTCCCAGGGATGCTGGCCCTTCACCATCGGCGTATGGCATTCCATGCAATGGGCGATGGTGACGAGATAGAAGCCCTTCTTCACCTTGTCGGCCATCATCGCCTCGGTAATGGGCTGCTCGCCGCCGGGGAGACGTTCTCGACCTGCGGCATCTTGTAGACCGGGGCTCAACCGTGTTCTTGATCGGCTTGAGCGTACGCAGATAAGCGACGACGCGTCCAGATCGCGCTCGGTCATGATGTGATAGAAGCCGGTCGGCATCACCATCGCGATGTGCACGCCGTTCGGCCGCACCCCGGTGCGCAGCAGTTTCTTGATGTCGGCATCGCTCCAGTTGCCGATGCCGGTCTCCTTGTCCTGGGTGATGTTCGGCGCCGTCACCTTGAACGGCGGCTCGTCCCATGACAGGCCACCGGAGAATTCCTTGCCCAGATGTCAGCCGGTCGGCCCCTTCGGCGTATGGCAATTGCCGCAGGTCAGGATGCCGTTGACCAGATAGTCGCCGCGCTTGACCAGATCGGACTGCGCGTTCGCGGCGCCGGCGGCGGCAGCAAGCGTCAGCACTGCGATGATGAGCCGGATCATGCTCTCCTCCCCGAAGCCAGGTTGCGCGCGCGATTATACAGAGGGCCGGCGGCGACGAAACCGTGCCGCAAATAAAAAGGGCGGCGCAGCGGCCGCCCTTGTGGATTTCGTGGAATCGTCGCGCTCAGGCCGGAACGGCTTCCGTCTTCCGTCGGCCTTCTTTTCCTGCACCGGTCCGGAATCGAGGCCCTTGGCCGCCTCGTCGCGGTCGACGAACTCGATCACCGCCTGAGCGGCGTTGTCGCCGTAGCGGAAGCCCGCCTTCATGATGCGGGTATAGCCGCCGTTGCGCTCCTTGTAGCGGGGGCCGATGACGTCGAACAGTTTCCGAACCTGGGCGAGGTCGCGGATTTCGGCGATCGCCTGGCGGCGCGCGGACAAGCCCGCCCTTCTTGGCGAGCGTGACCAGCTTCTCCACCACCGGGCGCAATTCCTTGGCCTTGGGCAGTCGTGGTCACGATCTGCTCGTGCTTGATCAGCGCCGCGGACATGTTGGCGAACATGGCCTTGCGATGCGCCGGCTTCTTGCCGAGCTTGCGGCCCGAAGCCTGCCCGTTGACGCATTCAGCGAAGTGTCGAAGCGTCAGGCCGGCACCGCGGCTTCTTCGGACGGTTGCGCCTGCACCGGTCCGGAATCCTTGCCTTTGGCCTCGACGTCGCGGTCGACGAACTCGATCACCGCCTGCGCCGCGTTGTCGCCGTAGCGGAAGCCGGCCTTGAGCACGCGGGTGTAGCCGCCGTTGCGGTCCTTGTAGCGGGGCCCGAGCACGTCGAACAGCTTCTTGACCTGGGCGACGTCGCGGACTTCCGCGATCGCCTGGCGGCGCGCGGCAAGCCCGCCCTTCTTCGCCAGCGTCACCAGCTTCTCCACCACCGGGCGCAATTCCTTGGCCTTGGGCAGCGTGGTGACGATCTGCTCGTGCTTGATCAGCGCCGCGGACATGTTGGCGAACATGGCCTTGCGATGCGCCGGCTTCTTGCCGAGCTTGCGGTGAACTTTTCCGTGACGCATCGCGTATGTTCCTCAGTAGTGGTCTTCGAAGCGCTTGGCGAGCTCTTCGATGTTTTCCGGCGGCCAGCCCGGCACTTCCATGCCGAGATGCAGGCCCATCTGCGCCAGCACTTCCTTGATCTCGTTGAGCGACTTGCGGCCGAAGTTCGGCGTCCGCAGCATTTCCGCTTCGGTCTTCTGCACCAGGTCGCCGATATAGACGATGTTGTCGTTCTTCAGGCAGTTGGCCGAACGCACCGACAGCTCGAGTTCGTCCACCTTCTTGAGGAAGGCGGGGTTGAAGGCGAGGTCGGGGATCGCTTCCGCGGCCTGCTCCTTGCGCGGCTCCTCGAAATTCACGAACACGTTGAGCTGGTCCTGGAGGATGCGCGCGGCGTAAGCGAGCGCGTCCTCGGGGCTCAGGGCGCCGTTGGTCTCGATGGTCAGCGTGAGCTTGTCGTAGTCGAGGATCTGGCCCTCGCGGGTGTTCTCGACCTTGTAGGAAACCTTGCGCACCGGCGAATAGAGGCTGTCGACCGGAATGAGCCCGATCGGCGCGTCTTCCGGGCGGTTGCGCTCGGACGGCACGTAGCCCTTGCCGGTGTTGACGGTGAACTCCATGCGGATCTCGGCGCCCTCGTCGAGGGTGCAGAGCACGAGGTCGGGATTGAGCACGACCACGTCGCCGACGGTCTGGATGTCGCCGGCGGTCACCGTGCCGGGACCCTGCTTCTTCACCACCATGCGCTTGGGGCCTTCGCCCTGCATCTTGATGGCGATGTCCTTGATGTTGAGCACCATGTCGGTGACGTCCTCGCGCACGCCGGCGATCGAGGAAAATTCGTGCAGCACGCCGTCGATGTGCACCGACTGCACCGCCGCGCCTTGCAGCGAGGAGAGCAGAATACGGCGCAGCGCATTGCCGAGCGTGACGCCGAAGCCGCGCTCGAGCGGCTCGGCAACGACGGTAGCGATGCGCGCCGGCTCGTTGCCGGCGGCGACCTGGAGCTTGTTCGGCCTGATCAATTCCTGCCAATTCTTCTGGATCACGTCTTCACCTTTTGAGCGCGGGCTCACCCCACGCACCCCACCCGCCGTTGTGGGGGAAAGATCGGCGGCTGCGGGCGCGGGCCCGCTCGAATAAATGTTCATACGCGACGACGCTTGCGCGGCCGGCACCCGTTGTGCGGGATGGTGGTCACGTCACGGATCGATGTGATGGTAAAGCCGGCGGCCTGCAGCGAGCGCAGCGCCGACTCGCGTCCCGAGCCCGGACCCGACACCTCGACCTCGAGGGTGCGCATGCCGTGCTCCTGCGCCTTCTTGGCGGCGTCTTCGGCCGCAACCTGCGCCGCATAGGGCGTCGACTTGCGCGAGCCCTTGAACCCCATCGTTCCCGACGACGACCAGGCGATGGTGTTGCCCTGCGCGTCGGTGATGGTGATCATGGTATTGTTGAACGACGCATTCACATGCGCGACGCCAGAGGCGATGTTCTTGCGTTCGCGCCGGCGGACGCGGGTGGCTTCCTTACCCATTCCAAATCCTTTCGCGGCCCGCCGCGGTGATGCGCGGGCAACCTTTGATTACTTGCTCTCGACCTTTTTCTTGCCGGCAATCGTCTTTGCCGGGCCCTTGCGGGTGCGCGCATTGGTGTGAGTGCGCTGCCCGCGCACCGGCAGACCCTTGCGATGACGCAAGCCCCGGTAGCAGCCGAGATCCATCAATCGCTTGATGTTGAGTTGCACCTCGCGGCGCAGGTCGCCCTCGACGATATAGTCGTGGTCGATCAGTTCGCGGATCTGCAGCACCTCGGCGTCGGTGAGCTGCGACACCCGCCGCTCGGCCGGAAGGTTGACCTTGGTCACGATATCCTTGGCGATCTTCGGTCCGATGCCGTGGATATACTGAAGCGCGATGACGACACGCTTGTTGGTCGGCAGATTGACACCCGCGATACGAGCCAATGCTCTCTCCTGTTACCGGCAGCCGGCGCGCTTCGCGCCCGATTTCTTAGTCCCTTGAAGGGGATAGCGCAAAGCGTAACACGACGCCCTGCCCCGCCTAACCGGGACCCGGCATCGTGCCAACCTTCTGAATGTGCCGCTTATTAGGGGATTCATCTGCGTTTCGTCAACCTCCGCGCCTTGCGCCTTTTGGCTTGTACAGCCTTCTTTTTGCGGCTTTTCGACGCCGGTTTTCGTGACTTTTTTGCCCCTTTGGAGCGCCGTTTTGCAGCCTGTCGCCTGGCCAGCGCCCGGCGAAGGACGGCCTTGCGCGCCTGGTCCCCCTTGCTGCCCCCTTTGGCCGGCTTGAGATGGGCGTGGATGGCTTTGGTGACCTCATCGATTGGCGCCATGCCGTCCACGGTCTTGAGCATGCCCTTGGCGGCGTAATGGTGGGCCAGCGGCGCCGTCTGCGCCCGGTAGGCGTCGAGGCGGCCGCGCAGCACATCCGGGTTGTCGTCGGCGCGCAGTTTCTCGCCCCGGGCGGTCATTTCCGCAACCCGGTTCTCGATGCGCTTGAGCAGGATGCCTTCGTCGACCTTGAGTTCGATGACGCCGTCGAGCGTGAGCCCGCGTTCGGCGAGCAGCCGTTCGAGCGCCTCGGCCTGCGGCACGGTGCGCGGGAAGCCGTCGAGCACGAAGCCGCGCTTGGCGTCCGGCTGACCGATGCGGTCGGCGATGATCGAGACCACCACGTCATCAGGGACGAGTTGACCCGCGTCCATGATGCTCTTGGCGCGCAGTCCGACCGGCGTGCCGGCGGCGACCGCCGCGCGCAGCATGTCGCCGGTGGACAGGTGAACGATGCCGTATTTGCGAACGAGACGCTGCGCCTGCGTGCCCTTCCCCGCCCCCGGCGGGCCGAGCAGAATCAGTCTCATCGATTGCGCCCCCGCAACTTGGAGCGCTTGATGAGGCCTTCATACTGATGCGCCAGCAGGTAGCCCTGGACCTGCGCCACCGTGTCCATGGTCACGCTGACCACGATCAGCAGCGAGGTGCCGCCGAAATAGAACGGCACCGCCGCGTATGAAATCAGGATTTCCGGAATGAGGCAGACGATGGCGAGATAAAGCGCGCCGACCACGGTGATGCGCGAGAGCACGTAATCGATGTATTCCGCCGTGCGCTCGCCCGGTCTGATGCCGGGAATGAAGCCGCCGTGCTTCTTCAGATTGTCCGCGGTCTCGGTCGGGTTGAACACGATCGCGGTGTAGAAGAAGGCGAAGAACACGATCAGCGCCAGATAGAGAATGAGGAACAGCGGCCGCCCGTGGCCGAGCAGCGTGGTGACAGTCGTGAGCCAGCCCGGCCCCGAGCCGGCGTTGAAATTGGCGACCGTCGTCGGCAGCAGCAGCAGCGAGGAGGCAAAGATCGGCGGGATCACGCCGGAGGTGTTGAGCTTGAGCGGCAGATGCGAGGACTGGCCCTCGAACATGCGGTTGCCGACCTGGCGTTTGGGATACTGGATCAGCAGCCGGCGCTGGGCGCGCTCCATGAACACGATGAAGGTGATCACCGCGACCACCATGACGATGACGGCAAGGATCAAGCCCGTCGACAAGGCGCCCTGGCGGCCGAGTTCGAGCGTACCGGCAATCGCTTCCGGCAGGCGCGCGACGATGCCGGCGAGGATGATCAGCGAAATGCCGTTGCCGATGCCGCGCGAGGTGATCTGCTCGCCGAGCCACATCAGGAACATGGTGCCGCCGGTGAGCGTCACGACGGTGGAGATGCGGAAGAACCAGCCGGGATCGGACACGACACTGCCCGAGCCTTCAAGCCCGATGGCGATGCCATAGGCCTGGAACGCCGCCAGCACCACGGTCAGATACCGCGTGTACTGGTTCATGATCTTGCGCCCGGCCTCGCCTTCCTTTTTCAGCGCTTCGAGCGTCGGCGAAACCGTGGTCATCAACTGGATGATGATGGAGGCCGAGATGTACGGCATGATGTTGAGCGCAAAGATCGCCATGCGCTGGATGCCGCCGCCGGAAAACAGATTGAACATTCCGAGGATGCCCCCGGACTGGGTATTGAAGATCTGTTCCCAGGCGTTGGGGTCGATGCCGGGCAGCGGGATGTAGGTGCCGAGCCGGTAGACGATCAGGGCGCCGAGCGTGAACCAGATGCGCTTCTTGAGTTCGTCCGCCTTGGCAAGCGCCGAAAAGTTGAGATTGGCCGCCAGTTGTTCCGCTGCCGAAACCATCAGTCGCTCCTGCCGCCGCGCCCCGTTTTGCTCCCCGCCTTAGATAGGCGTGCCCGGATAAACCGGTAGGCGCGTTTAAGCTTCGCCTTCCGGCTTGGCCGCTGCGGCATCCGCCTTCGCGGGCTTTGCCTTGCCGCCCTTGTCGCCGCCTTTGGCCGCGGCAATCGCCGCGCGCTTGTTCTTGCCGCGCGGCTCGTCGTCGGCCTCTTTCGACGGCGCCAGGATTTTCACCGTACCGCCGGCCTTCTCCACCGCCTCGATCGCCGACTTCGATGCCCGCCAGACGGCGAGGTCGACCTTGGCCTTGATCTCGCCGGTGCCGAGCAGTTTCACGCCGCCCTTGGCGCGCCGCATCAGCCCGCCCTTGACCATGGCGGCGACGTCGATCGGCGCCTTGGCGTCGATGCGGCCGGCATCGATCGCGGCCTGCAGCTTGCCGAGATTGGTTTCGTTGAGCTTGACCGCGAACGGCGTGTTGCGGAAGCCGCGCTTGGGCAGGCGGCGATGCAACGGCATCTGCCCGCCCTCGAAGCCCTTGATGCGCACGCCCGAGCGCGCGGTCTGGCCCTTGCCGCCGCGTCCGCCGGTCTTGCCCATGCCGGAGCCGATGCCGCGGCCGATGCGCATCCGGTTCTTGCGCGCGCCGGGGTTGTCGGCGATCTGGTTGAGTTTCATCGCTAGCGTCCTTTATTTCCCGTCGCCGACCACGCGCACCAGATGCTGCAGCTTGCGGATCATGCCGCGCGTCGCCGGCGTATCCGGCAATTCCTTGATGCGGCCGATCTTGTTGAGGCCGAGGCCGATCAGCGTCGCGCGCTGATCGAAATGCCGCCGCAGCGGGCTGCCGACCTGTTCGACCTTGATGGTTTTCTGCGCCGCCATGGTCTGCTTCCTATTCTGCCGTGGCTTCGGCGTCGCCGCCGTCGCGGCGCCGGGACTGCAGCGCCGACACCTTGATGCTGCGCCGCGCCGCGACTGAGCGCGGCGAATCCTGATGCTTAAGCGCGTCGAATGTCGCACGCACCATGTTGTATGGGTTGGAGGAGCCGAGCGACTTCGCCACCACGTCCTGGATGCCGAGCGTCTCGAACACCGCGCGCATCGGGCCGCCGGCGATGATGCCGGTGCCGGGAGGCGCTGCGCGCAGGAACACCTTGCCGGCGCCGTGATGGCCCTGCACGTCGTGATGCAGCGTGCGGCCTTCGCGCAGCGGCACCCGCGTCAAGCCGCGCTTGGCCGCATCGGTTGCCTTGCGGATCGCTTCCGGCACTTCGCGCGCCTTGCCGTGACCGAACCCGGCCCGGCCTTTTTGATCGCCGACCACCACCAGCGCGGCGAAGGCAAAGCGGCGGCCGCCCTTGACCACCTTGGCGACGCGATTGATGTGCACCAGCTTGTCGATGAACTCGCTGTCGCGCTCTTCGCGGCCGCCGCGTTCGCGGTCCCTGCGGTGCTCTCGTCGAGGTTCTTGTGCCATAGGTTTTTGTGTCCGTTAAAAGTTCAAGCCGCCTTCGCGCGCGGCGTCGGCAAGCGCCTTGACGCGCCCGTGGTAGAGATAACCGCCGCGGTCGAACACGACGTCCTTGATGCCTTTTTCCTTGGCGCGCTCGGCGATCAGCTTGCCGACCGCCTTGGCGGCGCCGATATTGGCACCGTTCTTGGCGCCCTCGCGCAACGTCTTCTCCAGCGAGGACGCCGCAACCAGCGTCTCGCCTTTGTTGTCGTCGATGAGCTGGGCGTAGATGTGCTTGGACGAACGGAACACGGACAGCCGCGCGCGGCCGTTGCGGTTCGTCGCCAGCTTCACCTTGCGGCGGATCGTCGCCGTTCGCCGTGCGGTCCGGTCACTTAACCTCGACATGACGCGCTATCCTCACTTCTTCTTGCCTTCCTTGCGGAAGATGTATTCGCCGACGTATTTCACGCCCTTGCCCTTATACGGCTCGGGCTCACGGAAGCCGCGGATCTCGGCGGCGACATGGCCAACCTTCTGCTTGTCGATGCCGGTGATGACGATTTCGGTCGGTTTCGGCGTCACAATCGCGATGCCGTCCGGGATCGGGTATATGATGTCGTGGCTATAGCCGAGCTGGAGCTGCAGGTTCTTGCCCTGCACCGCGGCGCGATAGCCGACGCCGGTGATTTCCAGCTTCTCCTCGAAACCCTTGGTCACGCCCGACATCAGGTTGGCGACCAGCGTACGCGAGGTGCCCCACAGTGAGCGCGCGCGCTTGGTGTCATTGCGCGGATCGACGCTGATCGCGCCCTTGTCCATCTTCACGGTCACGTCGTCGTCGAGCACGACCTGCAGGGCGCCCTTGGGGCCCTTCACCTTGATGGTCTGTCCCTCCACGTTGGCGGTGACGCCGGAAGGAACAGCGACAGCTTTGTTGCCAATACGCGACATCAGAACACCGTGCAGATGATTTCGCCGCCGACATTGGCGTCGCGGGCGTCGTGGTCGGCCATCACGCCCTTGGGCGTCGACAGGATCGCCACACCGAGGCCGTTATTGATGCGCGGCAAGGCCCTGACCGAAGCATAGACGCGCCGGCCGGGCTTGGAGACGCGCTCGATCTCGCGGATCACCGGCTCGCCGTCGAAATATTTCAGCTCGATCTCGAGCTCGTTGCGGCCGGAAGCATGCGCAACGCTGGCGTAACCGCGGATGAAGCCTTCGGTCTTGAGCACCTCGAGCACGCGCTCGCGCTGCTTGGAGCCGGGCATCGAGACTTTCGACTTGGCTCGCATCTGCGCATTGCGGATGCGGGCAATCATGTCGCCGATTGGATCGTTCACCATCTCGTCCCTCCTACCAGCTCGACTTCACGAGGCCGGGAATAAGCCCCTTGGAACCGAGCTCGCGCAGCGCGATGCGAGACAGGCGGTGCTTGCGGTAATAGGCGCGCGGCCGGCCGGTCATCTCGCAGCGGTTGCGCACGCGATTGACCGACGAATTGCGCGGCAATTCGGACAGCTTGAGGGTCGCGGCAAAGCGCTCTTCGGTCGGCAATTTCTTGTCGCGCGCGATCGCCTTGAGCCGCGCGCGCCGGCCGGAATACTTCTTGGCCAGCTTCTTGCGCCGGTTGTTCTTTTCGATCGAACTCTTCTTCGCCATTACTATCGCTCCTTGTTTCCGCGTTTGAGGACGGCCTGAATAGCCGGCCTCACTGCCGGAACGGGAAGTTGAATGCTGTGAGCAGCGCGCGCGCCTCTTCGTCGTTGCGCGCGTTGGTGCAAACGGTGATGTCCATGCCCCAGGTATCGGTCACCTTGTCGAAGTCGATTTCCGGAAACACGGTGTATTCCTTGATGCCGAGGCTGAAATTGCCGCGGCCGTCGAAGCTCTTCGGGTTGAGGCCGCGGAAGTCGCGCACGCGCGGCAGCACGATATTGATGAGGCGGTCGACGAAGTCGTACATGCGCGTCTTGCGCAGGGTGACCTTGCAGCCGATCGCCTGGCCGTCGCGCAGCTTGTAGGTGGCGATCGACTTGCGCGACTTGGTGATGACCGCCTTCTGCCCGGCGATCATCGACAGATCGGCGGCAGCGGATTCGGCTTTCTTGCGGTCGGCAACGCCCTCGCCGATGCCCATGTTGAGCACCACTTTGGTGATCATCGGCACCTGCATGCGGTTCTTGTAGCCGAACTGCTTGGTCAGCTGGGCGCGGATCGTCTGCTCGAACTCGAGACGCAGGCGCGCCTTGTAGTCCGACGCGACGCGCGGCTTCTTCACCTTCGGCGCGCCGCCGTCCTTGCCGCCCTCTTTGGGGCCCTTGGCTTCCTTGACCTTGGGCGCGCCCTGCGGCGCTTTCGGCTTTTTCGGTTGTTCCTGCTGCGTATCAGCCATCGATCTCGACTCCCGAGCGCTTGGCGATGCGCACCTTCTTGCGCGCGGCGCCCTCGCCGATGAATTTGAAGCCGACCCGGGTGGGCTTGCCGTCCTTTGGATCGGCGAGCGCCAGATTGGAGAGGTGGATCGGCCCCTCCTTGGAAATGATGCCGCCTTCCTGCTGCGCGGTCTGGCGCTGGTGGCGCTTGACCATGTGCACGCCGCGCACCAGGGCGCGGCCGTCGCGGTTGCGCACCTCGACCACTTCGCCGGTGCGGCCCTTGTCGCGGCCGGCGAGCACGATGACGGTATCGCCCTTGCGGATCTTGGCGGCCATCACAGCACCTCCGGAGCGAGCGAAATGATCTTCATGTGATTCTTGGCGCGCAATTCGCGCGGCACCGGCCCGAAGATGCGGGTGCCGACCGGCTCCATCTGCGGCGTGATCAGCACGGCGGCGTTGCGGTCGAAACGGATCACTGAGCCGTCGGCGCGCTTGATGTCCTTGCGGATGCGCACGACCACCGCCTTCATCACCTCGCCCTTCTTGACGCGGCCGCGCGGGATCGCCTCCTTCACCGAGACGACGATGACGTCGCCGATGGTGGCGTATTTGCGCTTGGAGCCGCCGAGCACCTTGATGCACATGACGCGGCGCGCGCCGGAATTGTCGGCGACGTCAAGGTTGGTTTGCATCTGAATCATGGCGCTTACTGCACTTTCTGCTTCTTTTCGCCGCGCACGACCGCCCAGCGCTTGAGCTTGGAGATCGGCCGGCGCTCCTCGATCCACACCACGTCGCCGATCCCGTATTCGTTGGTCTCGTCGTGCGCGTGGTATTTCTTCGAGCGGCGCACGGTTTTCTTCATCGTCGGATGGGTGAAGCGCCGGTCGACGCGCACGACCACGGTCTTGGCCTGCTTGTCGCTGACGACGACGCCCTGGAGTGTGCGCTTCGGCATCTTCTAGTCCTCTACTTCTTCGCTTTGGCGCGCGGCTTCGCGGCGGCCTTCGGTTTGGCGGTCTTGGCTTTCTTTCCGGCTCTCGGCTTGGCGGCCTTCGGCGCGGCTTCGGCCTTCACTTTGGCGACCGGCTCCGGCATGCCGACACGCTTCTGCGCGGCGATGGTCTTCATGCGCGCGATGTCGCGGCGGATGACGCGCACGCGCGAGGTATTCTCCAGCTGCCCGGTGGCGCGCTGGAAACGCAGGTTGAACTGCTCTTTCTTCAGCTTGAGGACTTCCTCGTCCAGCTGATCGATCGTCATGGCTCTGACATCGGCGGTTTTCATGTCGCTTACTCGGCAATGCGTTCGATGAAACGGGTCTTAACCGGGAGCTTCGCGGCGGCGAGCGCCAGTGCTTCCTTGGCGACGCCGATCGGGATGCCGTCGACTTCGAACAGGATGCGGCCGGGCTTGACGCGCACCACCCAGACTTCCGGGTTGCCCTTGCCTTTGCCCATGCGCACTTCGATCGGCTTTTTCGACACCGGCACGTCGGGGAACACGCGAATCCACACCCGGCCCGACCGCTTCATGAAGCGGGTGAGCGCGCGGCGCGCGGCCTCGATCTGGCGCGCGGTGACGCGTTCGGGCTCGAGCGCCTTGAGGCCGTATTGGCCGAAGGCGAGCGTCGCGCCCGAGGTGGCGACACCGTGGATGCGGCCCTTGAAGGCCTTGCGGAACTTGGTACGGACGGGTTGCAGCATGACTTAGCTCTTCATGTCCTTTAGGCGTTCTCGCGCCGCGGGCGACCTTGGTCGCCTTCGGCGAGCTTCTTGTCCTGCGCCATCGGATCGTGTTCGAGGATCTCGCCCTTGAAGATCCACACCTTGACGCCGCAGGTGCCGTAGGTGGTGAAGGCGGTGGCAACGCCATAATCGATGTCGGCGCGCAGCGTGTGCAGCGGCACGCGGCCTTCGCGATACCACTCCATGCGCGCGATTTCGGCGCCGCCGAGACGGCCCGAACAGTTGATGCGGATGCCCTCGGCGCCGAGACGCATGGCCGACTGCACCGCGCGCTTCATGGCGCGGCGGAAGGCGACGCGGCGCTCGAGCTGCTGCGCGATCGATTCGGCGACCAGTTGCGCGTCGAGTTCCGGCTTGCGGATTTCCACGATGTTGATGACCACGTCGCTGTCGGTCATCTTGGCGACCACCTTGCGCAGCTTCTCGATGTCGGCGCCCTTCTTGCCGATAACCACGCCGGGCCGCGCCGAGTGGATGGTGACGCGGCATTTCTTGTGCGGGCGCTCGATGACGATGCGCGACACCGCCGCCTGCTTGAGCTGCTTCATCAGCTCTTCGCGGATCTTGATGTCCTCGTGCAGCAGCGTGCCGTATTCGTTTTTGCCCGAATACCAGCGCGAGTCCCACGTGCGGTTGATGCCGAGACGCAGGCCGACCGGATTGACTTTTTGACCCATCGTAACTCCTCAGCCCTTGGCTGCTTCCGCCTGCGCCTCGACCTCGCGAACGACGATGGTCAGGTTGGCAAACGGCTTGAAAATTCTGCCGATGCGGCCGCGGCCGCGCGGGGTGAAACGCTTGATAACGAGCGCCTTGCCGACATGGGCCTCGGCGACGATCAGGTCGTCGACGTCGAGGTCGTGGTTGTTCTCGGCATTGGCGATCGCCGACTCCAGGCACTTGCGCACGTCCTTGGCGATGCGCTTGCGCGAAAACTCAAGGTCGGCGAGCGCGCTCGCCACCTTCTTGCCGCGGATCAGCTGCGCGACAAGATTGAGCTTCTGCGGCGATACCCGCAGCATGCGGGCAACCGCCTTGGCCTCGTTGTCCGCGAGCGTGCGCTCGCGCGAACTCTTGCCCATCGTTATCGTCCCTTAGCTCGCTGCCGCCGGCGCCGCCGCAGGCGCGGCAGCCGCAGGCGCCGCCGCCGTGCGCTTGGCCTTGCGGTCGGAAGTGTGGCCGTAGAACATCCGCGTCGGCGCGAATTCGCCGAACTTGTGACCGACCATTTCCTCGGTCACCATCACCGGGATGTGCTTCTGCCCGTTATAGACGCCGAAATTCAGGCCGACGAACTGCGGCAGGATGGTCGAGCGGCGACTCCAGATCTTGATCATCTCGTGGCGGCCGGACGCGCGCGAGGCCTCCGCCTTGCGCAGCAGATAACCGTCGACGAACGGGCCTTTCCATACTGAACGGGTCATTGCTCTTCGCGTCCTTACTGCTGCTGCTTCTTGCGGTCGTGCCGGCTGGCGATGATGAATTTCTTGGTGCGCTTGTTCTTGCGCGTCTTGGCGCCCTTGGTCGGCTTGCCCCAGGGCGTAACCCAGTGCTTGCCGCCCTTGGTGCGGCCGCCGTGCGGGTGATCGACCGGGTTCATGACGATACCGCGATTGTGCGGCATGCGGCCGCGCCAGCGCTGACGGCCGGCCTTGCCGATCGTCGTGTTCATGTTGTCCGGGTTGGACACCGCGCCGATGGTCGCCATGCAGCGGCCATGCACCAGGCGCTGCTCGGTCGAGTTGAGGCGGACAATGACGTAGTCGCCGTCGCGGCCGACGATCTGGGCGTAGGAACCAGCCGAGCGCGCGATCTGCCCGCCCTTGCCGATCTTGAGCTCGATATTGTGCACGATGGTGCCGACCGGAATATTGGCGAGCGGCATGGCATTGCCGGGCTTCACGTCGGCGCGCTCGGAGGCGATCACGGTGTCGCCCGCGCCCAGACGTTGCGGCGCCAGAATATAGGCGAGTTCGCCGTCCTCGTACTTGATCAGCGCGATGAACGCCGTGCGGTTGGGATCGTATTCGATCCGCTCCACGGTCGCCGCGACGTCGTACTTGGCGCGGCGGAAATCGATCCGACGATAGGCCTGCTTGTGGCCGCCGCCGCGGAAGCGCGAGGTGATGCGGCCGTTGTTGTTGCGCCCGCCGGTCGAATGCTGGCCTTCGGTGAGCGTCTTGACCGGCGCCCCCTTGTAGAGCGTCGAACGGTTGACGGTCACCAGATGGCGCTGGCTCGGCGTGGTCGGGTTGTATGTTTTCAATGCCATCGTAACTGATCCTTACAATCCCGTGGTCACGTCGATGCGGTGACCCTCTTCGAGGGTAACGATCGCACGCTTGACGTCCGACTGCTGGCCGAGGCGGTTCTTGAACGCCTTGCGCTTGCCCGGACGGATCAGCGTGTTGACGTTCTTGACCTTGACGTCGAACAGCTTCTCCACCGCTTCCTTGATCTGCGGCTTGGTGGCATCGCGGCGCACCTTGAACACGACCTTGTTGTGCTCGGAGGCCATGGTCGCCTTCTCGGTGATCACCGGAGAGAGAATGACGTCGTAGTGACGCGGATCGCTGGTGGTCATTTGAACCGCGCCTCCAGCGCATCGAGCGCGGCCTTGGTGAGCACCAGGGTCTTGCGCCGCATGATGTCGTAGACGTTGATGCCCTGCACCGGCAGCACGTCGATATTGGGGATGTTGCGCGCCGCGGCGCAGAAGTTGGCGTCGCACTCGGCGCCGTCGATGATCAGCGCATTGTCGAAGCCGAGCTTGCCGAAAACGGCGGCGAGCGTCTTGGTCTTGGCGTCCTTCACGGCCGCCTTGTCGATGACGACGATGCCGTTGCCCTTGGCCTTGGACGACAGGGCATGCTTGAGCGCGAGCGCGCGCACCTTCTTCGGCAGGCCGATGGCATGGCTGCGCACGATGGGCCCGAAGGCACGGCCGCCGCCGCGGAACTGCGGCACGCGCGCCGAGCCATGACGGGCGCCGCCGGTGCCTTTCTGCGCATACATCTTCTTGCCGGTGCGCCAGACTTCGCTGCGGTCCTTGGCCTTGTGGGTTCCCCGCTGACGCTTCGCGAGCTGCCAGTTGACGCAGCGCTGGACGATGTCGGCGCGCGGCTCGAGGCCGAAGATGGCGTCGGGCAGGCTCACCGAGCCGGCCTCCTTGCCTTCGAGCGTGGTGATTTTCAGTTCCATGTTATGCGCCCTCCGGCTTGGTGGAGGTCTCGGCCGGCGCCGTTTCCGCCGGCGCGGCGTCGGATTTTGCGTCCGGCTTCACCGCGGATTCGGCGAGCTTGAACTTGCCGGGCTTGGGCGCTTCCTTGGGCAGCGCCTTCTTCACCGCGTCGCGCACGGTGATCCAGCCGCCCTTGGCGCCGGGCACCGCGCCCTCGATCAGCAGCAGGCCGCGCTCGACATCGGTCGAGACGACACGGAGGTTGAGCGTGGTGACGCGATCGACGCCCAGATGCCCGGGCATCTTCTTGTTCTTGAAGGTCCTGCCGGGGTCCTGGCGTCCGCCAGTGCCGCCAATCGAGCGGTGCGAAACCGACACGCCGTGCGAGGCGCGCAAGCCGGCGAAATTCCAGCGCTTCATGCCGCCGGCAAAGCCCTTGCCGATGGAAATGCCGCAGACATCGACGAACTGCCCGGCAACGAAATGGTCGGCAGTGATTTCGGCCCCGACCGGGATCATGGCGTCGTCGCTGACGCGGAATTCCGCGAGCTTGCGCTTCGGCTCGATATTGGCCTTGGCGAAATAGCCGCGGTCGGCCTTGCTCATGTTGCCGGCGCGGCGCGCGCCGGCGCCGAGCTGCAGCGCCACATAGCCGTTCTTGTCCTTGCTGCGATGGCCGACGACCTGGCACTGCGCCAGGCGCAGCACCGTGACCGGAACATGCTCACCGGCCTCGGTGAACACCCGCGTCATCCCGACCTTCTGCGCAACCACTCCCGAGCGCATCGCTTCCTCACTTCTATCCTTAGAGCTTGATCTCGACGTCGACGCCGGCGGCGAGGTCGAGCTTCATCAGCGCGTCCACGGTCTGCGGCGTCGGGTCGACGATGTCGAGAAGGCGCTTGTGCGTGCGCATCTCGAATTGTTCGCGGCTCGTCTTGTCGATGTGCGGCGAGCGGTTCACCGTGAACTTCTCGATGCGCGTCGGCAGCGGGATCGGGCCACGCACCTGCGCACCGGTGCGCTTGGCGGTGTTGACGATCTCGCGCGTCGACGCATCGAGGATACGGTGATCGAACGCCTTGAGCCGGATCCGGATATTCTGGCCGTTCATCTGCTTTTCTTTCGTAAGACGTGGATGGCCGGGTTTTCACCCGGCCATGACGCCTCTTTCAGTCCTACTCGATGATGCTCGCCACCACGCCGGCGCCGACGGTGCGGCCGCCCTCGCGGATGGCGAAGCGCAGTTTTTCTTCCATGGCGATCGGCACGATCAGGTGCACTTCCATCGCCACGTTGTCGCCCGGCATCACCATCTCGGTGCCGGCCGGCAGGTGCACCACGCCGGTCACGTCGGTGGTGCGGAAGTAGAACTGCGGACGGTAGTTGGTGAAGAACGGGGTATGACGCCCGCCCTCTTCCTTGGTGAGGATGTAGGCTTCCGCCTTGAACTTGGTGTGCGGCTTGACCGAACCCGGCTTGCACAGCACCTGGCCGCGCTCGACGTCCTCGCGCTTGGTGCCACGCAGCAGCGCGCCGATGTTGTCGCCGGCCTCGCCCTGATCGAGCAGCTTGCGGAACATTTCGACGCCGGTGACGACGGTCTTGACGGTCGGCTTGATGCCGACGATCTCGACTTCCTCACCGACCTTGATGATGCCGCGCTCGACGCGGCCGGTGCAGACGGTGCCGCGGCCGGAGATCGAGAACACGTCTTCCACCGGCATCAGGAACGGCTGATCCTTCGGGCGCTCCGGCTGCGGAATGCTTTCGTCCACGGCCTTCATCAGCGCCATGATCGATTCCTTGCCGAGCTTCTCGTCGGAACCGTCGAGCGCCTTGAGCGCGGAACCCTTGACGATCGGGATCTTGTCGCCGGGGAAGTTGTACTTGGAGAGCAGTTCGCGGACTTCGAGCTCGACGAGCTCGAGCAGTTCCGGATCATCGACCATGTCGACCTTGTTCATGTAAACGACCAGCGCCGGCACGCCGACCTGGCGGGCCAGCAGGATGTGTTCGCGGGTCTGCGGCATCGGGCCGTCGGCGGCGGAGACGACGAGGATCGCGCCGTCCATCTGCGCGGCGCCGGTAATCATGTTCTTCACGTAGTCGGCGTGGCCGGGGCAATCGACGTGCGCGTAATGGCGCTTGTCGGTCTCGTACTCGACGTGCGCCGTCGAAATGGTGATGCCGCGCGCCTTTTCCTCGGGCGCCTTGTCGATCTGGTCATAGGCGGTGAAGGTCGCGCCGCCCTTTTCCGACAGGACCTTGGTGATCGCCGCGGTGAGCGTGGTCTTGCCGTGGTCGACGTGGCCGATGGTGCCGATATTGCAATGCGGCTTGTTGCGGTTGAATTTCTCTTTTGCCATGGAACTCTCCGTTCAGATCCTTAAAGGTTGCTTGTCGCCACGCGATTTAAGCGAACTTCTTCTGCACTTCGGCGGACACGTTCGCCGGCAGTTCAGCGTAGTGGTCGAATTGCATCGTGAATGTCGCCCGCCCCTGTGACATCGAGCGCAGGTTGTTGACGTAACCAAACATGTTCATCAGCGGCACCATCGCATTGATCACGTTGGCGTTGCCGCGCATGTCCTGGCCCTGGATTTGTCCACGCCGCGAGTTCAGGTCGCCGATGACCGAGCCCGTGTAGTCTTCCGGCGTCACCACCTCGACCTTCATGATCGGCTCGAGGAGCACAGGCCTGCCCTTCTGCAGCGCCTCGCGCAGCGCCGCGCGCGCCGCGATTTCGAAGGCCAGCGCCGATGAATCGACTTCGTGATAGGCGCCGTCGATCAGCGACACTTTCAGGTCGACCACCGGGAAGCCGGCGAGAATGCCCGACCCGAGCACCGATTCGAGACCCTTCTCGACGCCGGGGATGTATTCCTTCGGCACCGAGCCGCCGACGACTTCGTTCTCGAATTCGAAGGGCGTGCCGGGCGCGGCCGGCTCGGCCACGATCTTGACGCGCGCGAACTGGCCGGAACCGCCGGTCTGCTTCTTGTGCGTGTAGTCGACTTCGGCCTTCTGCGTGATCTTCTCGCGGAAGGCGACCTGCGGCGCGCCGATATTGGCGTCGACCTTGTAGGTGCGCTTGAGGATGTCGACCTTGATGTCGAGATGCAGTTCGCCCATGCCCTTGAGGATGGTCTGCCCGCTTTCCTGATCGGTGGAGACGCGGAAGGATGGGTCCTCGGCGGCAAGTTTGGCGAGCGCAACGCCGAGCTTTTCCTGGTCGGCCTTCGACTTCGGCTCGATGGCGATCTCGATGACCGGATCGGGGAATTCCATCTTCTCCAGGATCACCGGCTGCTTAGGATCGCACAGCGTGTCGCCGGTGCGTACTTCCTTGAGGCCGGCCAGCGCCACGATGTCGCCGGCATAGGCTTCCTTGATGTCCTCGCGGTTGTTCGCATGCATCAGCAGCATGCGGCCGATACGTTCCTTGCGTTCCTTGGTCGAATTGATCACGCCGGTGCCGCTGGTGAGCGTGCCGGAATAGATGCGGCAGAAGGTGATGGTGCCGACGAAGGGGTCGTCCATGATCTTGAAGGCGAGCAGCGCCAGTGGCGCGGTGTCGTTGGGCTCGCGGATGACGTCTTCGCCGTTATCCGGGTTGATGCCGTGGATCGGCGGCACGTCGAGCGGCGACGGCAGATAGTCGACCACCGCGTCGAGCAGCGGCTGCACGCCCTTGTTCTTGAAGGCGGAGCCGCACAGCACCGGGAAGAAGGCGCCGGTGATCACGGCCTTGCGGATCAGTTTCTTGAGCGTGGCCTCGTCGGGCATTTTGCCTTCGAGGTAGGCGGTGGTCGCGTCATCGTCGACCTCGACTGCCGCTTCGATCATCTGGTCGCGGTATTTCTTGGCTTCATCGAGCATGTCGGCGGGAATGTCGATGTCCTTGTAGTTGGCGCCGAGGGACTCATCGTCCCAGACCACGCCTTTCATGCGAACCAGATCGATGATGCCCTTGAAATTCTGCTCGGAACCGATCGGGAGCTGGATGGCGACGGGCTTGGCGCCAAGCCTGGTCTTGATGTCCTCCATCGACTTGAAGAAGTCGGCGCCGATCTTGTCCATCTTGTTGGCGAAGACGATGCGCGGCACTTTATATTTGTCGCCCTGACGCCAGACCGTCTCGGTCTGCGGCTCGACGCCCTGATTGCTGTCGAGCACGACGACGGCGCCGTCGAGCACGCGCAGCGAGCGTTCCACTTCGATGGTGAAGTCGACGTGGCCGGGAGTGTCGATGATGTTGAGGCGCTTTTCCTTCCAGAACGCGGTGGTCGCGGCCGAGGTTATGGTGATGCCGCGCTCCTGCTCCTGCTCCATCCAGTCCATCGTCGCGGCGCCTTCGTGCACCTCGCCGATCTTGTGGCTCTTGCCTGTGTAATAGAGGATCCGCTCGGTGGTCGTGGTTTTCCCGGCATCGATGTGGGCCATGATGCCGAAGTTGCGGTAGTCCTCGATTTTATGGACGCGGGGCATTTGCGTTCTAGTCCTTGAGGTTGTTCGTCGTCACCAGCGGTAATGCGAGAAGGCCCGGTTGGCTTCCGCCATCTTGTGGGTGTCCTCGCGCTTCTTGACGGCGTTTCCCCTGTTGTTCGATGCGTCGAGCAGCTCGGCCGAGAGCCGCTCGGTCATTGTTTTTTCGTTGCGGTCGCGGGCGGCCGAAATGATCCAGCGAATTCCCAGCGCCTGGCGGCGCGAGGTGCGCACTTCCACCGGCACCTGGTAGGTGGCGCCGCCGACGCGGCGCGAGCGCACTTCGATCGACGGCATGACATTGGCGAGCGCCTGCTCAAATACGGTGAGCGGGCTCTGCTTGGTCTTGCCTTCGATCATTTCCAGCGCGCCGTAGACGATGCCTTCGGCGACCGACTTCTTACCGGCATACATGACGGCATTCATGAACTTGGAGACGACGACGTTGCCGAACTTGGGGTCCGGAATGACTTCGCGCTTTTCTGCGGCGTGACGGCGGGACATCGATCTCTCCGGTTACTTCGGGCGCTTGGCGCCGTATTTCGAACGGCGCTGCTTGCGGTTCTTGACGCCCTGGGTATCGAGCACGCCGCGCAGGATGTGGTAGCGCACGCCGGGCAGATCCTTGACGCGGCCACCGCGGATCATCACCACCGAGTGCTCCTGAAGATTGTGGCCCTCGCCCGGGATATAGCCGATCACCTCGAAGCCGTTAGTGAGACGCACCTTGGCGACCTTGCGCAGTGCCGAGTTCGGCTTCTTCGGCGTCGTTGTATAGACGCGCGTGCAGACGCCGCGCTTCTGCGGCGAATTCTCCAGCGCCGGCGCGGTATTGCGCGCCTTGAGCGGTTTGCGCGGTGTGGCAATCAACTGGTTGATCGTCGGCATTCACGTCCCTCGGTACGAGCTCGCGCCCGGAATCATCGGGGCTCACGCCCCTTCACACATTCGAGCGGGCTCAACCGCCCGCTGCACATTTGGGCTTTCGCCCCGGCATGTCCGCGCGGCAGAAGTCCCGCGCGCAAGCAAAACGAAATCGCGCCATCCGCAACTTCGCGGGGGCGCGTTTTCGGTTTCAGCCGGTCGCGCAAGCGTCAAAGCTTGCGCGCCCGATCACTCCTAGACCTGACACAAGGCTGTCAGAGGCAGCGTCTGAGCTTCATCCGTCGAGGCGATGCGCCGGCGCACAATTGAGAAAATCGCAGTATTCTCAGATGCTTAGCCGGGCGGCCGTTCCGAGCAAGCGAAGCTCACCGCCTGCCGTAAAGTGGTGGGTATGTATCGGCGGGACTCGTTCAAGTCAAGGCGAAAAGGGTTGAAATATCGCGGTTAATCGCGATTCAGCACCGCAACGCCACGACCGCGGCGGCGTAGCCCGGCAGCATGATCGTACCGCCTACGGCGTTGCCCTCCTCCAGCCCGCCGGAAGCGGCCAGCACGGTTCCCGCCGCGCCCGGGACGTCAACCGTAGCCGTCTCGGCGCTGAAATTCAGGGCCACCATGACCCGCTCGCTCGGCGCCTCCCGCAGGAATGCCAGCACCCGGTCGCCGGCCGTGAGCGTCCGATAGCTGCCCCCGGTCAGCGCCGCGCTTTTGCGCCTCGCGGCGATCAGCCGCCGGTAGAGATTATAGAGCGAGGCCGGGTCGGCGCGTTCGCGCGCCACGTTGACCGTTGCAAAGTCCTCGGCCAGCGGCAGCCAGGGCTCGACGCCGGAAAACCCGGCAAAGGCGCCGTCATTCCATTGCATCGGCGTGCGTGCGCCGTCGCGGCCGGGGACGTGCCGCGCCGCCGGATCGCGCGCTTGATCCGGCGCGATCGCTACCTGCCGCATGCCGATCTCGTCGCCGTAGTAGAGCGTCGGCGTGCCGCGCAGCGTGAGCAGCAAGGTTGCCGCAATCGCCGCCTTCTCCGGACCGATGCGCGATGCAAGCCGCGACCGGTCGTGATTGCCGATGACCCAGTTCGGCCAGGCGCCTTGCGGCAGGTTTGCCTCGTAGCGCTCGACAGCTTCGGCAATCGCCCGCGGCGCAAATGGCGTCCCGATCAGGCTGAAGTTGAACGGCAGATGCAGGCCGCAAAGATCGCGGCCGTAATAGGCGCCAAGCTTTTCCGCCGGAAGATAGACTTCGCCGATCAACACGCGATCCGAAAATTCATTGGTGACGCCGCGCAAGCCGCGGATCACCTCGTGCACCTCCGGCCGGTCGGTCGAATATAGCGGCAGCAGTCGTTTGTAACCGGCGTCGCCTTCGCGGAAATCCGGATTGGGCGGATTGTCGCGGAAGGCTTCGTCCTTGATCAGATGCCAGATCACGTCAACCCGGAAGCCGTCGACGCCGCGCTTGAGCCAGAAGCGCATCACCTCGTGCATTGCCCCGCGCACCTCGGCATTGCGCCAGTTGAGATCCGGCTGCTCGCGCAGGAAGGCGTGGTAATAATATTGGCCGGTGCGTTCATCGAGCGCCCACGCCGAACCACCGAACTCCGACAGCCAATTGTTGGGCGGCCCGCCACCGGGCGCCGCATCGCACCAGATGTACCAATCGCGTTTGCGATTGCTGCGCGAAGCCCGGCTTTCGGCAAACCACGGGTGCCGCTCCGAGGTGTGGTTGGGCACCAGATCGAGCAGCACCTTCAAGCCGCGCGCGTGTGCTTTGCCGAGCAGCCTGTCGAACTCGCGCAGGCTGCCGAACAGGGGATCAATCGCGGTGTAGTCGGCGATGTCGTAGCCGAAATCGGCCATCGGCGAGGCAAAGACCGGCGACAGCCAGATCGCATCGACGCCGAGCTCGGAAAGATACGGCAAGCATTCGATGATCCCGGCGAGATCGCCGACGCCGTCGCCGTTACCGTCCCGAAACGAGCGCGGGTAAATCTGGTAGAGGATGCCCGATTGCCACCAGTGCATGCGCGCCGCTCTAGAGGACGATTGGTTAGCGCCGTGTGACGCTTCCAGCAAAGCAAAAGGGCCGCCTCGGGGGCGGCCCTTTCAACAGCGATCTGGCGAAGCGCCCTACTCGGCCGCCGGCAAGGCCGGAGCAGGCTCCGCCTTGGCGGCGGCGGCCGCTTCCGCTGCCTTGGCCGCGTCCTTTTCCCGCTCCTCGAGGATGAGCGCGTCGCGTTTGACGGCGACCTCGCGCAGCGAATTCATCATGGCGCCGGTGCCCGCCGGGATCAGGCGGCCGACGATGACGTTCTCCTTGAGGCCGTCGAGCGTGTCGATCTTGGCGTTGACCGCCGCCTCGGTGAGCACGCGCGTGGTCTCCTGGAACGAAGCCGCCGAGATGAACGACCGCGTCTGCAGGCTTGCCTTGGTGATGCCGAGCAGCACCGGATGCCCGGATGCCGGCTTCTTGCCGTCGGCTTCGGCACGCGCGTTGATCTCGTCCAGTTCGGCCTTGTCCATCTGCTCGCCTTGCAGCAGATCGGTCTCGCCGGCGTCGTCGATCTCGACCTTCTGCAGCATCTGGCGAACGATCACCTCGATGTGCTTGTCGTTGATCATAACGCCCTGCAGGCGATAGACCTCCTGGATCTCGTTGACCAGATAGGCGGCAAGCTCTTCGACGCCCTTGATGGCGAGAATGTCGTGCGGCGCGGGATTGCCGTCGACGATGTAATCGCCCTTTTCGATGACGTCGCCATCCTGCAGATAGATGTGCTTGCCCTTGGCCACCAGGTATTCCCTCGGCTCCTCACCCTTGGCCGAAGGCTCGATGGTGATGCGGCGCTTGTTCTTGTAGTCCTTGCCGAAGCGCACGGTGCCGCCGATCTCGGCGATCACCGCCGAATCCTTGGGCTTGCGCGCCTCGAACAGCTCCGCCACCCGCGGCAGACCGCCGGTGATGTCGCGCGTCTTGGCACTTTCCGTCGGGATACGGGCGATGACGTCGCCCGCCTTCACATGCGCGCCGGGATCGACCGAGATGATGGCATCGACGGCGAGTTGATAACGCGCCTCGCCGCCACGGCTGAGCTTCAGCAGCTTGCCGTCCTTGCCCTTGATCACCATCGCCGGGCGCAGGTCCTGCTGGTTGCGCACCGGTCCGGTGCGCCAGTCGATGACCACGCGCTTGGCGATGCCGGTCGACTCGTCGAGCGCTTCCGACAGCGAGACGCCGTCCACCAGGTCCTCGAAGGCGATCGAGCCCTCGACTTCGGTAAGGATCGGCCGCGTGTAGGGATCCCACTCGGCGATACGCTGGCCGCGCTTGATCTTGTCGCCGTCCTCGACACGCATGCGCGCGCCGTAGGGGATGCGGTGATGCGCGCGTTCGGTGCCGTCGGCATCGATGACCGACACCACCATGTTGCGCACCATCGCCACCACATCGCCATCGGAGTTCTTGGCGATGTTCTTGCCCTTGAACTTGAGCTTGCCGTCGAAGTTCGACTCGATGAACGACTGCTCGGAGATCTGCGCCGCGCCGCCGATGTGGAAGGTGCGCATGGTGAGCTGCGTGCCCGGTTCGCCGATCGACTGCGCGGCGATGACACCCACCGCCTCGCCCATGTTGACCGGAGTGCCGCGGGCAAGATCGCGCCCGTAACAGGCGCCGCAGACGCCGTTCGCCGCCTCACAGGTGAGCACGGAGCGGATTTTGAGCTCCTGCACGCCGGCATTGGTGATCGCGTCGACCTCGGGCTCGGTGAGCAAGGTGCCGCGCTTGGCCACGGTCTTGTTGCTCGCCGGATCCTTAACGTCTTCGGCGGTGGTGCGGCCGAGAATGCGGACGGCGAGCGGCGCCACCACGGTGCCGGCGTCGATAATCGCCCGCACCTTGATGCCGTTCTTGGTGCCGCAGTCTTCGGTCGTGATGATGCAGTCCTGCGCCACGTCGACCAGACGCCGCGTCAGGTACCCGGAGTTAGCCGTCTTCAAGGCGGTGTCGGCGAGGCCTTTGCGGGCGCCGTGCGTCGAGTTGAAGTACTCCATCACCGACAGCCCCTCCTTGAAGTTGGAGATGATCGGGCTCTCGATGATTTCGCCACTCGGCTTCGCCATCAGTCCGCGCATGCCGGCAAGCTGGCGCATTTGCGCCGGCGAGCCGCGGGCGCCGGAATGGGCCATCATGTAGATCGAATTGACCTGCATGTCGCGCCCGGCGGCGTCCTTCTTGGTCGTGGAAATTTCCTTCATCATCGCTTCGGCGATCTCGTCGGTGGACTTCGACCAGGCGTCGACCACCTTGTTGTACTTCTCGCCCTGGGTGATGAGGCCGTCGTTGTATTGCTGCTCGAACTCCTTGGCGAGGTCGCGCGTGCGATCGACGATCTTCCACTTCGACGCGGGCACCACCATGTCGTCCTTGCCGAACGAGATTCCGGCCTTGAAGGCGTGGTAGAAGCCGAGCGCCATGATGCGGTCGCAGAAGATGACCGTCTCCTTCTGCCCGCAATGGCGGTAGACGGTGTCGATCATCGACGAGATTTCGCGCTTGGTCATCAAGCGGTTGACCGCGTCGAACGACACCTTGGGGCTCTTCGGCAGTACGTTGCCGAGGATGACGCGGCCCGGCGTCGTGTCGAACCACTTGCGCACCGGCTTGCTCTTGTCGTCGATGCCGTCCCAGCGATACTTGATCTTGGTGTGCAGGTTCACCGCCTTGGCATGCAGCGCATGCTCGATGGCGGACATGTCGCCGAACACCTTGCCCTCGCCCGGCTCCCCCTCGCTCATCAGCGACAGGTAATAGAGTCCGAGCACGATGTCCTGCGACGGTACGATGATCGGCTGCCCGTTCGCCGGATGCAGGATGTTGTTGGTCGACATCATGAGCACGCGCGCTTCGAGCTGTGCCTCGAGCGACAGCGGCACGTGCACGGCCATCTGGTCGCCGTCGAAGTCGGCGTTGAACGCGGCGCAGACCAGCGGATGCAGCTGGATCGCCTTGCCCTCGATCAGCACCGGCTCGAAAGCCTGGATGCCGAGGCGATGCAGCGTCGGCGCGCGGTTGAGCAGCACCGGATGCTCGCGGATCACCTCGTCGAGGATGTCCCAAACCTCCGGCTTTTCCTTCTCCACCAGCTTCTTTGCCTGCTTCACCGTGGTGGACAGGCCCTTGGCGTCGAGCCGCGAATAGATGAACGGCTTGAACAGCTCGAGCGCCATCTTCTTCGGCAGGCCGCACTGGTGCAGCTTGAGTTCGGGGCCGACCACGATCACCGAGCGGCCGGAATAGTCGACGCGCTTGCCGAGCAGGTTCTGCCGGAAGCGGCCCTGCTTGCCCTTGAGCATGTCGGCGAGCGACTTGAGTGGTCTCTTGTTGGCGCCGGTGATGACGCGGCCGCGGCGGCCGTTGTCGAACAACGCATCGACCGCTTCCTGCAGCATGCGCTTTTCGTTGCGGATAATGATGTCCGGCGCACGCAGCTCGATCAGCCGCTTCAAGCGGTTGTTGCGGTTGATGACGCGGCGATAGAGGTCGTTGAGGTCGGACGTTGCAAAGCGGCCGCCGTCGAGCGGCACCAGTGGCCGCAGATCGGGCGGGATCACCGGCACCACGGTCAGAATCATCCACTCCGGCTTGTTGCCGGAGGCGATGAAGGCCTCAATCAGCTTGAGCCGCTTGCCGTACTTCTTCTTCTTGATGTCGCTGTCGGTCTCGCCGATTTCGGCGCGCAGTTCGGCCTGCATCTTGTCGAGGTCGAGCGCCTTGAGCATCTCGCGGATGGCTTCCGCGCCGATGGTGGCGGTGAACGAGTCGGCGCCGAATTCCTCCTGCGCCTTGAGATACTCCTCCTCCGACAGCAACTGGCGGTCCTTGAGCGGGGTCAGGCCCGGTTCAAGCACGACGTAATATTCGAAATAGAGGATGCGCTCGAGATCCTTGAGCGTCATGTCGAGCAGCAGGCCGATGCGGCTCGGCAGCGACTTGAGGAACCAGATGTGCGCGACCGGCGCGGCGAGCTCGATATGGCCCATGCGCTCGCGCCGAACGCGGCTGAGCGTGACTTCGACCGAGCACTTCTCGCAGATGATGCCCTTGTACTTCATGCGCTTGTACTTGCCGCACAAGCACTCGTAATCCTTGATCGGCCCGAAGATGCGCGCGCAGAACAGGCCGTCGCGCTCGGGCTTGAAGGTCCGGTAGTTGATCGTTTCCGGTTTCTTTATCTCGCCGTAAGACCAGGACAGAATCTTTTCCGGGCTCGCGATCGAAATCCGGATCTGGTCGAAGACCTGCGCCGGGACCTGCGGGCTGAAAAGATTCATGATTTCTTGGTTCATCGCATTCTCCGCATTGCCGGCCGCGGCCGGCTGAATTCAAAATTCCATTTACAGCGCTTGATCGGCCGGGCGCGATTGGCACCCGGCCGGGACGCTTGCTATTCGGCGGCTTCCGCCGTGTCGCCGCCCTGCCCCTGCCGGCCCTGCTTGGAATTGTGCAGATCGACATTGAGCCCGAGCGAACGCATTTCCTTGACCAGCACGTTGAAGCTTTCCGGAATACCCGCCTCGAAGGTGTCGTCGCCGCGCACGATCGCCTCGTAGACCTTGGTGCGGCCGGCAACGTCGTCCGACTTAACGGTGAGCATCTCCTGCAGCGTGTAGGCGGCGCCGTAGGCTTCGAGCGCCCACACTTCCATTTCGCCGAAACGCTGCCCGCCGAACTGCGCCTTACCGCCCAGCGGCTGCTGGGTGACCAGCGAGTACGGGCCGATGGAACGGGCGTGGATCTTGTCGTCCACCAGATGGTGCAGCTTGAGCATGTAGATGTAGCCGACCGTGACCTTGCGGTCGAAGACTTCGCCGGTGCGGCCGTCGAACACGCTCACCTGCCCCGAATGGTCGAGGCCTGCGAGGTCGAGCATCTTCTCGATGTCGGCCTCCTTGGCGCCGTCGAACACCGGAGTGGCGATCGGCACGCCGTGACGCAGGTTGCCGCCAAGCTCGACCAGTTCGTCTTCGGACAATGACTTGATGGTCTCGTCGTCGCCGTAGACCTTCTTCAGCACGTCCTTGAGCGGCCGCGAGTTCATGCTTGCCGTTGTAAAGGTCGACCGCCTGTCCGATCTTGAGCCCCAGGCCGGCGCAAGCCCAGCCCAGATGCGTCTCCAGAATCTGGCCGACGTTCATGCGGCTCGGCACGCCGAGCGGATTGAGAACGATGTCGACGGGCTGGCCGTCGGCGAGGAACGGCATGTCCTCGGCCGGCACGATCTTCGACACCACGCCCTTGTTGCCGTGGCGGCCGGCCATCTTGTCGCCGGGCTGGATCTTGCGCTTCACCGCGACGAAGACCTTGACCATCTTCATCACGCCGGGCGGCAATTCGTCGCCGCGCTGCAGCTTCTCGACCTTGTCGAGGAAGCGCTGCTCGAGCAGCTTCTTCGACTCGTCGTACTGCTTGCGGATCGCCTCGATCTCGCTCATCAGCTTGTCGTTGGGCGAGGCGAACTGCCACCACTGCGAGCGCGGATATTCATCCAGCACCGCCCTGGTGATTTTCGAGTCCTTCTTGAAGCCTTTCGGACCGGCAATGCCCTGGCGGCCTTCCAGCAGCTCGGCCAGACGCCCGTAGACGTTGCGGTCGAGGATCGCCTGTTCGTCGTCGCGGTCCTTGGCCAGGCGTTCGATTTCCTCACGCTCGATGGCGAGCGCCCGCTCGTCCTTCTCGACGCCGTGACGGTTGAACACGCGCACCTCGACGACGGTGCCCTGCACGCCCGGCGGCACGCGCAACGAGGTGTCGCGCACGTCGGAGGCCTTTTCGCCGAAGATCGCGCGCAGCAGTTTTTCTTCCGGCGTCATCGGGCTTTCGCCCTTGGGCGTGATCTTGCCGACCAGAATGTCGCCGGCATGCACTTCGGCGCCGATATAGACGATGCCCGCTTCGTCGAGGTTCTTGAGCGCCTCTTCCGAGACGTTGGGGATATCGCGGGTGATTTCCTCGGGGCCGAGCTTGGTGTCGCGCGCCATCACCTCGAATTCTTCGATGTGGATGGAGGTGAACACGTCGTCCTTCACGATCCGCTCGGAGAGCAGGATCGAGTCCTCGAAGTTGTAACCGTTCCACGGCATGAACGCGACCAGCACGTTGCGGCCGAGCGCGAGTTCGCCAAGATCGGTCGAAGGACCGTCGGCGATGATGTCGCTCTTGTCGACCATGTCGCCCACCTTCACCAGCGGGCGCTGGTTGATGCAGGTGTTCTGGTTCGAGCGCTGGTATTTCATCAGCCGGTAGATATCGACGCCGGGCTTGGTCGGATCGGTTTCACCGGTTGCGCGCACCACGATACGGGTGGCGTCAACCTGATCGACGATGCCGGTGCGGCGGGCGGAGATCGACGCGCCTGAATCGCGCGCGACCACGCCTTCCATGCCGGTGCCGACGAACGGCGCTTCCGAGCGGACCAGCGGCACCGCCTGGCGCTGCATGTTCGAGCCCATCAGCGCGCGGTTGGCGTCGTCGTTCTCGAGGAACGGGATGAGCGCCGCGGCGACCGAAACGAGCTGCTTCGGCGACACGTCCATGAAGTCGACCTTGTCGCGCGAGACCGGGTGCACGTCGCCGGCGTGGCGGCACACGATCAGATCTTCGGTGAAGCGGCCCTTGTTGTCGATCTGGGCGTTGGCCTGGGCCACGGTGTAACGGCCCTCCTCCATCGCCGAGAGATAGATGACCTCGTCGGTGACGCGGCCGTCCTTCACCTTGCGATAGGGCGTTTCGACGAAGCCGTATTTGTTCACGCGCGCGTAGGTCGCGAGCGAGTTGATGAGGCCGATGTTCGGCCCTTCCGGCGTCTCGATCGGGCAGATGCGCCCGTAATGCGTCGGGTGCACGTCGCGCACCTCGAAGCCGGCGCGCTCGCGGGTGAGACCACCGGGCCCGAGCGCCGAGAGACGCCGCTTGTGCGTGATCTCGGAGAGCGGATTGGTCTGGTCCATGAACTGCGAGAGCTGCGAGGAGCCGAAGAACTCGCGCACGGCTGCCGCGGCAGGTTTCGCGTTGATCAGGTCCTGCGGCATGACGGTGTCGATGTCGACCGACGACATGCGCTCCTTGATCGCGCGCTCCATGCGCAGGAGGCCGATGCGATACTGGTTCTCCATGAGCTCGCCGACCGAGCGCACGCGGCGATTGCCGAGATGGTCGATGTCGTCGATCTCGCCCTTGCCGTCGCGCAGGTCGACCAGCGTCTTGATGACGGAGATGATATCTTCCTTGCGCAGCACGCGCATGGTGTCGGGCGCGTCGAGGTCGAGACGCATGTTCATCTTCACGCGGCCGACGGCCGAGAGGTCGTAGCGCTCGCTGTCGAAGAACAGCGAACGGAACATCGCTTCCGCGGTATCCACGGTCGGCGGTTCGCCCGGGCGCATCACGCGGTAGATGTCGAACAGCGCGTCCTCACGCGTCATGTTCTTGTCGACCGAGAGCGTGTTGCGGATGTAGGCGCCGACATTGACGTGGTCGATGTCGAGCAGCGGCAATTCCTTGTAGCCGGCATCGATGAGAACCTTGAGGTTCTTCTCGGTGATCTCCTCGCCGGCCTCCAGATAGATTTCGCCGGTCTTGCCGTTGGCGAGATCCTCGGCGACGTAATGGCCGATCAGCTCGTCGTCGGTCATGCGCAGCGCCTTGAGCCCCTTCTCCTGGAGCTGGCGGGCCTGGCGCACGCTGATCTTCTGGCCGGCCTCGACCACGGTGCGGCCGGTATCGGCGTCGACGAGATTATTGACGGCCTTGTAGCCCTTGAGCCGGTTGGCATCGAAGGGCACGCGCCAGCCTTCCTTTTGCCGCTTGTAGGTGACGTGCTTGTAGAAGGTGCGCAGGATTTCCTCGCCGTCGAGGCCGAGCGCATAAAGCAGCGACGTCACCGGAATCTTGCGGCGGCGGTCGATGCGCGCATAGACGATGTCCTTGGCGTCGAACTCGATGTCGAGCCAGGAGCCGCGATAGGGAATGATGCGCGCGGCGAACAGCAACTTGCCCGAGGAGTGCGTCTTGCCCTTGTCGTGATCGAAGAACACGCCGGGCGAACGGTGCATCTGCGAGACGATGACGCGCTCGGTGCCGTTGACGATGAAGGTGCCGTTGTTGGTCATGAGCGGGATGTCGCCCATGTAGACGTCCTGCTCCTTGATGTCCTTGACCGACTTCGCGCCCGTCTCCTCGTCGATATCGAACACGATGAGGCGCAGCGTCACCTTGAGCGGTGCCGCATAGGTCATGCCGCGCTGGCGGCACTCGTCGACGTCGTATTTCGGCGGCTCGAATTCGTACTTGACGAATTCCAGCATCGACGAATTGGAAAAGTCCGAGATCGGAAACACCGAGCGGAATACCGCCTGCAGGCCCTCGTCGGGACGCCCGCCTTCGGGCTCCTTCACCAGCAGGAACTGGTCATAGGATGCCTTCTGAACCTCGATGAGGTTCGGCATCTCCGCCACTTCTTTGATTGTTCCGAAAAATTTTCTTACGCGCTTGCGACCGGTAAACGTCTGCGCCATCGTTCTCTCTCGATTCGATTTTTGAGGGCCAACGCGGGCGCCTCTCCGAACGGCCGCAATCCATCGCGACCATCAGGACAGGCGTCGGGGTTTCCCGTTTCTATGTGATTCGGACCGCGTCCGAACCGCCGCACACTTCACTTTTCCCTAGAACGGACCGCACCATTTCAGGGTTCGCCTCCACCGCGGCCGGGGGCCGGCCGCTGCACTGTTTTTGGCCTCTTGCGGTTCTTTACCCCCCGGGCTCGCCGCCCGGGGGTATCGCTTAGATAAGTCTCGATTACTTAAGCTCAACCTTGGCGCCGACCTTTTCGAGGGTGGCCTTGATCTTGGCCGCCTCCTCCTTGTTGACGCCTTCCTTGACGGTTTTCGGCGCGCCCTCGACCAAATCCTTGGCCTCCTTGAGGCCGAGGCCGGTGAGCGCACGCACTTCCTTGATCACCTCGATCTTCTTGTCGCCGGCGGCGGCAAGAACCACGGTGAACTCGGTCTTTTCCTCGGCCGCGGCGGCGGCGCCGCCCGCAGGGCCAGCCGCCACCGCAACCGCGGCAGCAGCGGAAACGCCCCACTTCTCTTCGAGGAGCTTGGCCAGATCCGCCGCTTCCATGACGGTCAGGCCCGACAATTCATCAACGATCTTTTGCAGGTCAGCCATTGTTTACTTCCTTAAAGGGTTCGAACCAGTCGGGTTTGCTTGTTTAAAGAGCCATCACGCCGCGGCGCTCTCTGAAGGTGCCTTGGAGGCATAGGCCTGGACCACGCGCGCGACCTTGGCGGCCGGTGCGTTGGCGAGCTGTGCGAGCTTGGTCGCCGGCGCCACGAGCAGGCCGACGATCTTGCCGCGCAATTCATCCAGTGACGGCAGCGAGGCAAGCGCCTTGACGCCGTTCAAGTCCAACGCGGACTTGCCCATCGATCCGCCGAGAATGACGAACTTCTCGTTCGTCTTGGCGAAGTCGACGGCCACCTTCGGCGCCGCTACGGGATCGCCGGAAAAGGCGATCACGGTCGGCCCCTTGAGCAGGGGCGCGATGACGGCGGCGTCGGTGTCCTTCAGTGCGAGCTTGGCGAGACGGTTCTTCGCGACCTTCACCTGCGCGCCAGCGCCTTTCATCTGCTTACGCAGATTTTGCATCTGGGCGACAGTGAGGCCGGAATAGTGAGCCACCACGACGACCTGGGAGGCCTTGAAGACCCCGCTCAGTTCGCTGATGGACTCTGCTTTTGCCGCTCGATCCACTGCAAGCTCTTTCCGGTTGGCGGCCGTCCGCATGACGCGGGAGCCGCCGGGTTGCTTCCAGCCGTCCCGCAAAGCGCTTCACACGCGAAGCAAACCGGGCAGGACGACGTTTCCAGAAATCCTGCCCCCCGGTCACGACACGCGCGAACGGGTATCCGAGGTTCGAACCAAACTTGGCGCGGCAGACTGGCCGCGCAAACTCCGGTCTCATCCCCGTCTATGCTGGCCCCACTTTCGTTTGCCCGGCCTGTTTGCACAGGACGGACCGGGATTAAGCCTCGGCTTTCGCCTTGGCGCCGGCAGTCTCGGACAGGTCACCCGGCTGCAATTTTTCCTCGCGGAAAACTTGAACCGGTCTTGCGGCCTCAAGCTCGAGAGTAATCGGTGCCTTCCTTTTCAGATGTCCCGCCGGGATGCCCAAAAAGGTTAAGCCCTTGATCACCTTTGAATTTAGGGACGCGCAAAGGCGCGCCGACAAACAGGTCGGCACGCCCGATGGCGATGATTTAAACGCTCCAAACGCCTTTGCCAAGCCCTATTTGCCGAAATTCCACGGCAAAAGTGCCAGATTAAGGCCAAAATAAGCCGGTTCAGGCGTTGGCCGCGAACAACGACGCCGGTTCGACTTTCACGCCCGGCCCCATGGTCGAGGAGATCGCGACACGATTGATGTAGTGGCCCTTGGCCCCGGGGGGCTTTGCCTTCTGCACCGCATCGGCGAACGCCTTGATATTCTCGACCAGCTTGTCCTCGGAGAACGAGGCCTTGCCGACACCGGCCTGCACGATACCGGCCTTTTCCACGCGGAATTCGACCGAGCCGCCCTTGGCGCCCTTGACCGCGTTGGTGACGTCCATGGTCACAGTGCCGACCTTGGGGTTCGGCATGATGCCGCGCGGGCCGAGCACCTTACCCAGGCGTCCAACCAGCGGCATCATGTCCGGTGTGGCGATGCAGCGGTCGAAATCGATCTGGCCGGAATTGACCTTTTCGACCAGGTCCTCGGCGCCGACGACGTCGGCACCGGCGGCCTTGGCCTCCTCAGCCTTGGCGCCGCGGGCGAACACGCCGACACGCAAAGTTCGTCCCGAGCCGTTCGGCAGCGTCACCACGCCGCGCACCATCTGGTCCGCGTGGGTCGGATCGACGCCGAGATTCATCGCGATCTCGATGGTCTCGTCGAACTTTGCCTTGGCGCGCTCCTTCACGAGCTTGACCGCCTCGGCGATCGTGTAAGCCTTTTCGCGATCGACGCCGTCGCGCGCGGCCTTGGTGCGTTTTCCGATTGCCATGACCGTTACTCCGCCACCGTGAGGCCCATCGAGCGGGCGGAACCTTCGATCATCTTCATCGCCGACTCGATATTATCGGCGTTGAGGTCCTTCATCTTTTGTTCGGCGATCTCGCGCACCTGCGCCTTGGTCACCTGGCCGACCATGTCGCGGCCCGGCGTCTTCGAGCCACTCTCGAGTTTTGCCGCCTTCTTCAGAAAATAAGACACCGGCGGCGTCTTCATCTCGAAGGTGAAGGAGCGATCCTGGTAGGTCGTGATCACGACTGGGATCGGGACGCCCTTTTCCATCTTCTGCGTCTGCGCGTTGAACGCCTTGCAGAACTCCATGATGTTGAGGCCGCGCTGTCCCAGCGCCGGCCCGATCGGCGGCGAGGGATTGGCGGCGCCCGCGGGCACCTGCAATTTTAGGAATCCAGTGACTTTTTTCGCCATGTCTCTACTCCGTTAGTGGTGCGGATCTTGACGGTTGGCTTCACCGCCTCACCTCCCACGTTCACTTTCCTCTCTTTCGTCATGCCCGGCCTTGTGCCGGGCATCCACGCCTTTGAGAAGAAGCAAGGCGTGTATGGCCGGGACGGGCCCGGCCATGACAAACAATCAAAGCTTCTCGACTTGTCCAAACTCCAGTTCGACCGGCGTTGCGCGGCCGAAGATCGATACCGCGACCTTCACGCGCGAACGGTCCTCGTCCACTTCTTCCACCGTGCCGTTGAACGAGGCAAACGGACCGTCCGCGACGCGCACCTGCTCGCCGACCTCGAAAGACACCGAAGGCTTCGGCCGTTCGATACCCTCCTGCACCTGATGCAGGATGCGCTCGGCCTCGGCTTCCGAAATCGGCATCGGCTTCTTGTCGGTGCCGAGGAAGCCGGTGACCTTGGGCGTGTTCTTGATCAGATGGTAGACGTCGTCGGTCAGGTCCATTTTCACCAGCACATAGCCGGGGAAAAACTTGCGCTCGGCGTCGACCTTGCGGCCGCGGCGCACCTCGACGACCTTCTCGGTCGGCACCATCACTTCTTCGAAATGGTCGGCGAGCCCGCGCTGCTTGGCCTGCTCGCGGATCAACTCCGCCACCTTCTTCTCGAAGTTGGAATAGGCGTGAACGATGTACCAGCGCTTGGGTTTGGTCGATGTTGTTGCCGCGATGTCGCTCATCTCATTTCTCTATTAGCCTTTAGCCCGCCATGCCGAGCACAAAGGTCACCGCCATGCGGATGGCCTGATCTGCGAGCAGGAAAAATATCGACGCCACAGCCACCATCACGAACACCATGGCGGTGGTGATCATGGTTTCCTTGCGCGAGGGCCAGGTGACCTTGTTGGTCTCCTCGCGCACCTCTTGGAGAAACTTGAACGGCGAGACTGCCATTACCTAAAACCCTATGCCGGCGTTACCGGCTCTATCTAGTGACGGGCGGCGCATTTTGCTTCGCCTGCCTAACAAAACCCGACCGCCGATCCCTGGCAGGAGTGGCAGGACTCGAACCTGCAACCCCCGGTTTTGGAGACCGGTGCTCTACCAATTGAGCTACACTCCTCCGGAAGCGGAAGCGGCGGACCATATACTGGCCCGCCGCGCGCGGGCAGTACATGCATTATACCGTGCCATTTTGCAAGGGCGGCGCGCTGCCAATTTGCCCCGCTCCGGCTCAAACGGCCGCTGTTTGCGCATAGTTTCGGCCAAGGTGCTGGACAACTCAGAGGGCCTCTTTTACCTCTCCAAGCGAGGGGTTGCCCGCCGGCCATGTCGCTACCGCAACTGCAAAACGCCCAGCCGATCAATGTGCCGCAGGTGCTGGCGCAGGCGGTGGCGCTGCATCAGCAGGGCCGCCTCACCGACGCCGCCGGCCTTTATGCCGCCATTCTGGAGGCGCGACCCGACCATTTCGACGCCCTGCACATGCTCGGGGTTATCAAGCTCGCGCAAGGCGCGCCCGCCGAGGCGCTGGCGCTGATCGCCAGCGCCATGCGCGCGAAGAAACCGTCGCCGCAGATCCTGCTCAACCAGGGCCTCGTGCTCAGCGCCCTGCAACGGCACGAGGAGGCGCTGGCGAGCTTTGAGTCCGCGATCAAGCTGAAGGCGAAATTCGCCGACGCGCACGTCAACCGCGCCGCCGTGCTGGCGATCCTCGGGCGCGACGAGGAAGGACTTGCCAGCAGCCGCAAGGCCATCGCCATCGCGCCGAGCAATGCCGAGGCGCACTACAATCTCGGAAACTCGCTGCGCCGTCTCGGCCGCGACGATGAGGCGCTCAAGCGTTTCGACCGCGCCCTCGCCCTGCGTCCCGGCTACGTCAACGCCCTCAACAACCGCGGCATGGCGCTCGCCGCGCTTGGCCGCCTCGACGACGCGCTGGCGAGTTACGAGCAAGCGTTGATGCTGCAGCCGCTCAATCCCGACGCGCTCAACAATCTCGGCAACGCGCTCACCGCAGTCAGGCGCAACGCCGAGGCGCTCAAGGCCTTCGACGCGGCGCTGTCGTTGCAGCCCGATGATGCCGAAATTCATTACAACCGCGGCAACGTGCTCAAGGAGCTTGGCCGCCGCGACGAAGCGCTGGCGGCCTATGCACGCGCGATCGCCGTGCGTCCGAACCTGCCCGAGGCATTCAACAATCGCGGCAACCTCTTGCATGAGCTGACGCGCTACGAAGAGGCGCTGGAAAGCTTCCAGCGCGCGCTGGAGCTGCGGGCGGGCTATGTCGAAGCGACCAACAATCGCGGCAACACCTTGCATGAACTCGGACGCCTCGACGAGGCGCTGGTAAGTTTCGATGAGGCGCTGATCCTGCGTCCGGATTTCGCCGAGGCGCACAACAACCGCGGCAACACGCTGCACGCGCTTGCACGCTTCGAAGAGGCGCTGGCGAGCTTCGACCGGGCGCTGATCCTGCGTCCGGATTACGCCGAAGCGCATCAGAACCGCGGCACCGCGCTCAACGAACTCGGCCGCTTCGACGAGGCGCAGCAGAGCTTCGACCGCGCGCTATCGGTGCAGGGAGAAAGCGGCGCGGAAGGTTGACGCGAGGCTTCCGCCGCGTTCAGCCGCGGATCGCTGCGATCGAGGAAAACAGGGTGTTGAAGGCGGCAAGCTCTTCGTCGTTCGCGGCGGCGGGTTCGGGATCGGCTAGATCCCCGCACAGCGTTTCTTTCAGCAGGTCGAGCGTTGCCTTGCAATTTTTCAGATTGCGCTCGATCCATATCATCTTGCGGAACATGTTCCAGGCGGTGTCGATGGTGTTGGCGCCCGCCGCCTTGATCTGAGACTCGTCGGAATAGTCCGACAGCGTCGTGACGAAGGGAAACAGCGAAAAGATTTTGAGCGAACCGGCGTGCGATTTCTGACGAAGAAAGAGATCGTAAGGCAGGTCGATCGTCCGATAGGAGGCGAGAGCCTCGTGCACCTTGTGCTTCGACCTGCCGTTGACGATGTAGGCGGTTGTTCCGGCAAAGCCGACGCCGCAAAGATCCATGAATGCGACTTCGGTTTTATTCTTGCGCAGGTCGCGCCGAAAATTCAGCAGCTCGCGCATGTTGACGAGGTTCGGGATGCACACATCGGTGTACATGATGTCCCAGTCGAGCTGCGCGTTGCGCCTGAGCACGGTGTCGATGATGGTGCAGGTGCGCACGCCGAACTTGGCGTCGTCTTCCATGATCAGGTAGGTTTTCTCGTCGGCGAGTTGCTGCTCCATCAGGAACTGATGGCTGAGAAAACAGCCCTTCTCGCCCGGCTTGGTCGCGCCGGGGATGGCGTTGCGCTCGACGTAGGTCTTGTCGATGGCGGGAAAACGGGTGAGCGTCCAGCCCGGCTTGTGGCGGGCGGCAAAATTTGTCTCGACGCGAGTTCTGCGCTCTTCGGCCGCGTCCAGATTGATGTAGAAACAGTCCATCCGCGTGACGCCCGTCGAATCAGCGAGCGGCAGTTTACGAACGCGATTGTTAATGAAGAGATGACGGGCCGGCGGAGGCTGGAGCGGGTGAACGGAATCGAACCGTCGTCATCAGCTTGGAAGGCTGTTGCTCTACCATTGAGCTACACCCGCGAAATGGTGGGAGAGGTAGGACTCGAACCTACGAAGGCATAGCCAGCGGATTTACAGTCCGCCCCCTTTGCCGCTCGGGACACTCTCCCCCAAACACGTCGTACAATATATTGATCGCGAAAGCTTAACGGCTCGCCCGACGGTTTGGATTTGGCGGGTTTATGGGCAGCGATCCGGGGCAAGTCAATGGAGACTACCCCCTCGAATGCCAATCGGTTAAGCCACGCCGATGGCATCCCGTTCCCGCTCCAGCCGACCCGGCGCGACCCGCGAACAGACCGAACGTCGGGAACGCTTCACGCGCGCGCGTCGCGACGCCTTGCGCGGCGAGGCCGAGGCGCCGTTTGCGATCTACGGCTGGCACACGGTGACGGCGGCCCTGCGCAATCCGGCTCGGCGCCTGCGCCGGCTGCTTGCAACCGAAAACGCCGCGCGCCATCTCGCCGAGGAAGGCATCGATCCGCGCATCGCGCCGGAGATCGTGCGGCCCTCGGCGATTGCCGAACGCCTCACCGCCGACGCCGTGCATCAGGGTCTTTATCTCGAGGCCGATCCGCTGCCCTCGCCGCCCATCGAGGATCTCTCCGCACACGGCGTCGTGCTGGTGCTCGATCAGATCACCGACCCGCACAATGTCGGCGCCATTTTCCGCTCGGCGGCGGCCTTTGCCGCGGCGGCCATCGTCACCACGCAGCGGCATTCTCCGGACGCCACCGGCGCGCTGGCCAAGGCCGCCTCCGGAGCCCTGGAAAACGTGCCGCTGATCAGCGTGCAGAACCTGGCGCGCGGTTTGTCGGCGCTCAAGGCGAGCGGCTTCCTGGTCGTCGGCCTCGACGGCGACGGCGATGCCGATCTCGCTGAACTTAACCTGCGCGCGCCGCTGGCGCTGGCGCTGGTGCTCGGCGCCGAGGGCAAGGGCCTGCGCCAGCTCACCAAGGAAACCTGCGACCACGTCGCCCGCATCGCCCTCCCCGGGGCGATCAAGAGCCTCAACGTCTCCAATGCCGCCGCGGTCGCGCTCTACGTCGTCGGCCAGAAATTGCGCGCGCAAGCCTGAAACGCCAAACGGCGGGTCCCCAAACCCGCCGCTCGCTCCCGCTAGCTCGTTATTTTTCCGCGCATGATCTGCCCCGCAGACGGGCACATGGTCTTTCGGATCGTGCCGCTTGAAATTATTCGCCCGGCTGCGCCTTCGCCTCCGGCTCGCTGCCCTTGCGGAACAGGCGGATCGTCATGCGGTCCGGCCCAAGAATGGTGACTTCCGCTTCGGCGCGGATGACGCGTGCATTATTGTCCGGCAGCGATTTGGTGTTGCCGGTCACCTCATCCTCGACGGCGACTTGCGCCGGCTGGCGCACGGGAGGAAGCGGCGGAGCGACGACGACATGGCGGCGCTCGATCACGCGCGGCGGATCGTCGACCACACGTACGGTCTCGTGCACGATCGGCTTTTCGCGCAGCACTTTTTTCGCGGTGGTGACGGTCTGTTTTGCCGCCGGTTCGGCGGATTGCTCGGCGAACTGCCCTGCCTCGTTGCGCTTGCGCAATTCCTCGATCAGCCCGTGGTCGGCCGGCTGACGCGGGCGGCGCGGCGCGCTTTGCGCGACCGGATCAGCGCTCGAATTGCGGCTGCAATTGACGCAGGTGATGTAGGGGTAATTCTGCGCACGGGCCGGCCGCTGGATCACGTAGGTATTGGGCGCGACCTCAACCGCGTAGGGCTGCGGCGCGGCATAGGGATAGAGCGGCGGCTGGCCATAAGTCTGCGCCTGCGCGCCTGAGGCCGCGGCAAAAAGCACAAACGCCAATACAGTGCGCGTCCTGGTCATGGATAGGGTCCGATTCATCAGGGTTTTGCCGGCGCTTCGGGCCGGAGCGGAATGCGTTCAGGGGCGCGCGCGAGCGGGCGCGGCGCGTCGTCGAAAAACAGGTCGCTGGTGGACCAGACACGGTAGAAAGTCGCCGCCGGTTTTATCGGGCCGCTTTTGGCCGAGAGATTTTCAAGCCGCCCAAGGCGCGGCCGTTTTCCGGTCGCCGGGAAATAATGATGGTCGTGCCACGGCGAGAGCCACCAGGCGCGCACTAGGACGCCGGGCCGATAATCGTAGATCAACACCGCTCCGGCGCGGACCCCCTCGCCGTATTGCAGTCCGACCGGATCGGCAGCGCGCGCAGGCTGCGCGGCGGCAACGCCGAGTGCGATCAGCAGGGCAGCAAGCAGAGAGCGCATTCGGTGCAGCTCCAACGGCGAAAATCTGAAGCCGCATTTTATACAAAGCCTTTACGCAAGCGCTTGTATTCTCGGGGTAACATTAATCCGTGGCATCGTGGTTTCGGCTTGGAACCGCCGTAATTCGACGGCGTTAATCGGAAGCTGCAATCACATCGCAGTTAAAGTTAATCGCCCTTGCCAAATCGCAGCCGCCCATCATTGCCGGACAAGAAAAGCGCGGGGGTGCGCGGAAATTTCCGTCAGCGCTACGACGACCTGGAGCAGCGCCGCGCCCTGCTCGTCGAGCGGCTCACCACGCTTGGCGAGGCCGCCCGGTTGCATGCCGGCTACCGGCACGCGCTCAAATTGCTCAACGACACATTCCGCAAGGCGTCGCTGGCGCAGCGGCTTGCCGTACTGCAGGCGGCGGCCTGGCTCATCGACGTGCTGGAAAAGATCACGTCGAGCGTGTGAGCAATGCGTTCGCGGCGGCGGCGCTTAGTCCACTTTTTTCTTAAATAATACAATATGTTATATACTTTGGCTAAGACTTTCTGCCTACGACCGCAGTTGCACAGACTGGGCCGTCCATCGCGTCGTATTTCTCGGTCGGGGACGGCAATCAAAACTTAGTCAGGCGTATTCCGTCTCCCCAAAAGCAAAAAACAAGCAAACCGGGGAAAGGGGAAACACCCATGACGGCAACGACAGCCAATACCTATAGCGACAGCGCAATGACGTCCGAGCAACGGATGGTCATCTTCGCGTCTTCACTCGGCACCGTGTTCGAGTGGTACGACTTTTACATCTACGGCACGCTGGGCGTGTTTCTGGCGAAGTATTTCTTCTCCAACGTGCCGGCCAATGTCGGCTTTATTTTTGCGCTACTCGCCTTCGCCGCCGGCTTTGCCGTGCGTCCGTTCGGCGCGCTGATCTTCGGCCGCCTCGGCGACATGATCGGCCGCAAATACACCTTCCTCATCACCATGAGCCTGATGGGCATCGGCACCTTCTTCATCGGCGTGCTGCCCGGCTATGCGACCTGGGGCATCCTGGCGCCGATCGTGCTGATCGCTTTGCGGTTGGTGCAGGGCCTCGCGCTCGGCGGTGAATACGGCGGCGCGGCGATCTACGTCGCCGAGCATTCGCCGAAGAACAAGCGCGGCTTCTACACGTCGTGGATTCAAACAACCGCGACGCTCGGCCTGTTCATGGCGCTGCTACTGATCCTCGGCATTCGCACCGCGATGGGCGAAGCCGCGTTCGGCGATTGGGGCTGGCGCATCCCGTTCCTGCTCTCGGCCATCCTGCTCGCGGTGTCGATCTGGATCCGGCTCAAGCTCAACGAATCGCCGCTGTTCAAGAAGATGGTCGACGAGGGCAAGCAGTCGAAGCGCCCGCTGTCGGAAGCTTTCGGCCAGTGGTCGAATGCCAAGATCGCGATCGCCGCATTGCTCGGCGCCACCGCCGGCGAAGCCGTGGTGTGGTACGGCGGGCAATTCTACGCGCTGTTCTTCCTCACCCAGACGTTGAAAGTTCCGGCGGTGACGGCGCAGATCATGATCGCCATCGCGCTGCTCCTCGGCACACCGGGCTTCATCCTGTTCGGCTGGCTGTCGGACAAGATCGGCCGCAAGCCGATCATGCTCGCGGGCTTTGCGCTCGCGGTCATCACCTACTTCCCGCTGTTCCAGGGCATCACGCACTTCGCTAATCCAAAACTGGAAGCGGCACTCGCCGGCGCCCCGATCGTGGTCACCGCCGACCCGAACGAATGCTCGTTCCAGTTCAAGGCAACGGGCACCGAGAAGTTCACTACCGGCTGCGACACCATCAAGGCAGCGCTGGTCGGCCTCTCGGTGAACTACACAAACGCGGCCGCGCCCGCCGGCACGCCGGCGAGCGTCAAGATCGGCGATACCCAACTGGCTGGAGCCGCGGCAACGCCGGCGGCGATTGCCGCCGCGGTCAAGGCGCACGGCTATCCGGCCGGCGCCGATCCAGCCGGGATCAATCAAGTCATGACGGTGGTGCTGCTGTGGATCCTGGTCGTCTATGTGACCATGGTTTACGGGCCGATCGCCGCCTGGCTGGTTGAGCTGTTCCCGACGCGCATCCGCTACTCGGGCCTGTCGCTGCCCTATCACATCGGCAACGGCTGGTTCGGCGGCTTCCTGCCGGCGACGGTCTTCGCCATCGTGGCGGCAACCGGAAATATCTACTCCGGCCTGTGGTACCCGATCGTGGTGGCGGCGATGAGCTTCGTCGTCGGGCTCATTTTCCTGCCCGAGACCAAGGACCGCGACATCACGCAGATGTAGCAACCGCGGGCGGCTGCCAACCGGCCGCCGCCCCCGCGACGAAATGACGCGCCCCGCAATTCCTTAAGGATTGCGGGGCGTTTCCTTTGCCGGCGCTTGTCGGCCGGGGCGACGCTGATAGCTCTCAGGCCGGGTCGGGTTAGCTCAGCGGTAGAGCAGCGGTTTTGTAATTCGATTAGGCACGACCCATCCTGTGCCATCGAGTCCCGATGAAGCATTTTAAGTTGGGATTTGAAGGGCCCGTCTTTCAGACCCTACCGACCTGTCCCACCCCGTACTAACTAGTTGGGTAGCATTTGCGGTAGCATCGCGCCTATGGCCAACGAACTCATCCGACCGATAGACGCGGATACGGCGCGCGATCCAGGAAGCTGCCAAAGCGACCGGCACCGCGGTTAACGCAGCCGTAAAAGGTGGACAATACGTCGGCGCCGTCGCAGGCACGCTTCCGCACGATCTCGTGGGTCTCATAGGCGATTGGGTGCACCATAAGCGTCTTCGACGGTGGACCGAACTCCAAGCGGAAACGGACCAAATTTTGCGGAAGCGCGGCGTCGAGAACAGGTCCGAAATAGACCCTTCCATAGCTATTCCGTTGATTGATGCAGCTTTGAATGATGATCGCGATGGATTGAAAGAACTTTGGGCGAAGTGCTCGCAGCAGCGGCTGATCCGAGTCGCAGTGGTTCCTTTCGAAACGCATTCATCGAGGTGATCAAAAATATGGATCCACTTGATGCAGCAGTTCTGCGGGAAGCGCGCGCCCACGGGAGTCCTATCGATGGTGGCAAACTCGATATTATCGCCGCGGCATTACATGTCGCTCGCGATCCGATTGAGATTTCGATTGAGAATTTGATTAAGCTTGGCATCATGGCGCACACACACCGTCCCACATCGACGCTTACAGCTTTTGGTCGCGACTTTTTTGCGTGTGGTCGGCTAAGCCGGTGGCTACGTGTGGTCGGCTAAGCCGGTGGCTATATGACGCGGGGTCTCGCGACCCAGGCCTTACCGGGTTGGTCTCACGCTCGCATTTTCAGCAGGGCTGTGGTGGCGAGTGCACCAACGCGGTGGACCGCCCAGCCAGCGAAAAAGGCTCCGCGCCTCGCGAATTGCCAGATCAAATCGACTAGAGTTCAGGCTGGGGGCGTCAAACAAAATCAGAACGGGGTAGCCAATGGCAACTACCAGGAAAAATTGGCACGATAGTCATGCGGCCGGGCGGACTTTTGGGCAGCGCGTCGCCGACTCTGTTGCCGCGACGATGGGTTCGTGGACCTTCATCATCGCGCAATCCGTGATCCTTGCCATCTGGATTGTCGTCAACGTAGTGGCCTGGATCGATCACTGGGACCCCTACCCGTTCATCCTTCTAAATCTCGCTCTCTCATTTCAGGCGGCATACGCGGCTCCGTTTATTATGATCAGCCAGAACCGTCAGGCCGAGCGTGATCGTCGGCAAGCGGATGAAGACTACCGAACAAACGTCGAGGCCGAGCAACGGATCGAAGCTCTGCAGAAACATCTCGCATCGATTGAATTGAACGTACTCAATCGAATACTTGAAGTCTTGGAGAAGCGCTTGCCGGCGCAAGCTCGCCCCAGTTAGGCGCCGGCAAAGCGCGGGGCCTCGCGACCCTAGCGCCGCTTTTTGCGTTTGGCCTTTTTCGATTTCGCCTTCTTCTTTTTCGTCGGCTTCGGGGTTGCGAGCTTGAGTATGACTTCGCCCGACACCGGATCGGTGACGCCGAGGCCATTGCCGAGGTCTTCGAGATCGTCGCGGAAGGAATTGAGCAGACCGATCATATGCGGCCGCGCCGCGGCAAGTTTGTCGAAGCTCGTCCACTCGCCGACGATGCAGAAGGTGTTATCCCCGGTCTTGATCAGTACGCCGCCACGAAAGCCTTTGAAATTCGCCCTGGCATCGCGGTGGGCCGCGAGAAAATGGGCTTCCTGTCCCGGCTTCACACGGAAGCGGACAACGTTGTACGCCGTCATATCTTCCTCCTGCTGATGAGGGCTTGAAGGTCGCGCGATTTAGTGTCGTGCGCAAGACAGCGCCGTACTCACGAATTTACGGCAAAGCTTCGGGCTAAAGGCGTCGGCCCTCGTAAGCTCGCGGTGTCAGCGCGGCTTGGAGCCGAGGATGTCTGCGATGGTCAGAAATTTGGCCAATGAACATATGTGACGGAAACTATCAGCCCGATGATGGTGCAGAATATCGCGGAGACCATTATTTTTTGGGCAGTGCCTAATGACTCTGTCATTTGGCGAATATGGGGTCGTAGCAGCCTATCTGCCACTCCCTCTCCGACGGAAGGCGCGAGGCCTCACGACCCCGCGCCTCTTCCCTACGTCCATGCCGCCCGCGCCGCTTTGCGGATCGCGCGGGCTACAGATGGCGTCGGCGCATGGCATAGCTCAAAGACTGGCGGAACGATCGTGACAATTTCAATCGCCTAGCGGACCCTACGGTAGCTCAGACACCAATTTCTGGAATTCTTCCATTGACCAAGCGCGGGCCGTGCGGGTGCGGACATTGCCTTGCATGCCGAGTGCCATCGCGAACTTAAGGACGTTGTCGCCGTTCGGCGTTTCAACCATGAGGACAAGATCGCTGTCGCCGGTGGTCATAAACACCTGCTTGATCTCGACACCAACTTTCTTTGCGAGGTCGCGCGCCGCTTGCGCACGCTTGGGAGCATCCTTGATCCCACGTACGCCCTGATCGGTAAAATTCAGTGACAAAATAAACATCATGGCTTTCCTCCCTGGTGGCGAAGTCGGCCCCGACATCATCATCGGATAATGCCAAGGAGCGGACAAGCCTGGGGAGGTCGGCGGACTGTTTTGAATGTGTATCGTTTTGACCAGACCTTGGCCGGTATTTGCGGAAGGATGCTGCCCTCTCCAAGAGCCCCGCGCCATACGCCCCCTTACCCCCCCGTGTGGCGTGGGTACTTGCCATTGCGCAGTTTCAAAATTGCGTTGGTGGCATTCAAGTAGGCGGTTCGCCACCCAGGAGCACGCGCGTCATGAATACGATGCAATCGATCCTGTTAGCCCTCGCAGTTTATTTTACGCCATCTCTCCTGGTAGGGTTGCTGGCATGGCGTGCAACAAAAGCAAAAATTCGCCGGAGCGGTGCCGGTCACTAGCCGACAGCATCATCTTTGCAGTGTCCTGAATGGTTCGCGGTGACCAATAAAATAGAGGACCTCAACGCCAATAACCGCGTGGAGCCTTCATCCGGCGGTGGCTTTATTGCGTTCTGGAAAGGATCGGTGGTGTTTGAGAACGGTCGGGTCAAGCATTTTGAAACTGAGAGTGAGGCTTGGGAATACCTCGCGCGCTGCAATGCCGCTGGTAAAATCATCCACTAAATTGATGGCCGGACGAACCGGAGTCCATCCCGAGAACGAACGTAAGCGGCGTTAAAGCTGCTTCCTGGTCGCTAGTGGACACCGCGACATTCCTGCCGAACGCGTTATTCGCGCGGATGTCCAAGGCTCTTACGCGCTAATCGGCAAATCGGCTTTAGCCGACAGTCCCATCGCGGACGTTGCTTGCATTTGCTGCCGCCCTCGCTCAAGTGCGTCAGTCCGAATTTTGCCCGCCAAATGAATGATGCCCCCGAGAAACGCGAAGTAAATGACCACGATGAAATGACTGGCGAACGGGATTCCCGTGAGAAGAGGTGGCGCTATCCAGCTGGCTATAACCAATATGGTCATCTTTATCGCAGCACTCCATTCCTCCCAAAACTTCATCCTCACCCCCCAAGGCGTAGTCGAGCCGGCAGAGCTACATCTTCACGACCACAAAATGTTCAATGTCGCAGCTTTCGCACTCAAAAATATGTTTGATGTGCCCCGGCTCATCGTGCGGTTCGCTGCGGGCAAACCACAAAGTCCATCCACAAGTGGAACATATCGGGCGATCGACGGACGGTGGCGGGTCGGACCTTTGAGGCATTCCCCACTCCAAGGTCCCGGCAACGTGTTATTCGTATCACTATCTGAAAAAACGGGCAATAACGCTCGGCGACTTTCGCGCGTCAGTCCTCGCTAATCTACGCCGCCTCATCTTTCCTTTCGTCAGAGCCGCCCGCGTAAAGGTCTTTCAAAAGGGCGGCTAGCTGTCCGCATCCGGTGTTTTGTCACGTGTCGACCCCGGGCGCCACGCGACCTGCTCACTCTTGCTCATTTCCTCGGCAAGCCTTTGATAGGAATCCGCAACACGTTCGCTTTCAGCCCGGATAATCGGATCGGGTTCCTCCCGCGCCTTGGCGCGTATTGTGGCATGCGACGGGGCGAGATCGCCGCCCTCCGCTGGCGGAATGTCGACATGGCGGGTGCGCAGCTTGCCGTGGTGCAGTCGGCCGAACAGACAAAAGCCGGCGTTCGCTATAAGGAGCCCAAGAGCGGTCGCGCCCGTACGATCGCGCTGTCCGAGAGCCTAGTAACCGAAATGCCCGCTCATAGGGTCGCCCAGGCTCAAGAGCTACTGAAAGTCGGGCGGCGGCTCGGGGATGACGATTTTGTCGCGACGCAAGCCGACGGGTCCCCTTTGCGGCCGCACAGCCTCGGCCAGGAGTGGGTCCGCTTCCTGGCCGGTTATCCCGCCCTGCCCCGGATTCGGTTCCACGATCTGCGCCATGCACACGCTACCCATTTGCTAGCCGCGGGTGTGCACCCAAAGGTCGCGAGCGAACGTCTAGGCCACTCGAAGGTCGGCATCACCCTCGATACCTACAGCCACGTCTTGCCGAACATGCAGGCGGACGCGGCCGCGCTCGTTGACGTCGCCTTGTCTGCCGCCCTAAAGAAGCGCGCTGACGGCGTTCGGTAGCAGTTCGGTAGCAAAAACCTGCTTTTGTTCTTTGGGGACATGTAGAAAGTGCCGTCAATAAAGGCTTGGGCCGGGTTAGCTCAGCGGTAGAGCAGCGGTTTTGTAAACCGTTGGTCGGGAGTTCAATTCTCTCACCCGGCACCAAAAAAGAGGCATCCGGCGGCGGCAAAAAATACCCCGAAAGTCGCAGCTTTAGCCCCGCCCCCTACCTTTTCGACCCTGAACGACTGTGCCAAACTGGCGTGTTGGTAATACTTGGAGATCGAGCATGCCTCAGGGCACCGTAAAGTGGTTCAATCCGACGAAGGGCTATGGCTTCATCCAGCCCCAAGAAGGCGGGAAGGATGTGTTCGTGCACATCTCGGCGGTCGAACGCGCCGGACTTAGCACGCTGAACGAAGGACAGACCGTTCAGTTCGAACTCGTCGAGAACCGCGGCAAGACTTCCGCGGAGAACCTCAAGGTCAAGTGATCTGGTTTAAGGTCGATTGACCTCGACGCCTGAGTTCACTTTCGGCCTCTCTGTCTCGATTTGGTCGCGCCCGCGTGGCAAGCGTGCGGCGGCTTCTGCGCGCTTGCGTTTTGCCTAGCGTTGCAGCTTCTGCAATTCCGCGAACGGTGCGTAGGCTGCGTCCTTGCACAACTCGCTGGTAAAGCGCGGCGTGTCGAGGAACCGGTCGAGCTTTGCCGACACATAGATCGCAGCGCCGTCCTTGATGCCGGTATATTTGCCATCGCTGTTGCGCGCGTTAAAGCGCACGCAGGCAACGTAGCGCTCGCCTTGACCGACATTCTTGCGCACCGGCGGCGACACCGAGGCGTCGCGCACGTGCGTCGGATCGTTGAGATAGGTGCGCAGGAACGCGAGCAGATCCTGCTTGTAGTTCTGCGGAGCGACGTTTTGCGCCTCCCATTGCGCCTTCAACTCCGCTTCGCTCGGGCCCACATCCGTCGCGCAGGCCGCGAGCAGCAGTGCCGCAGCGATTGCCAGCCATCGCATCTTTAATGTTTCCCGCCTTCGCCTGCCGCCGCCTTTTCGCATATCATAACGGCCCAGCGATGAAAGCGCGCGCCCGAATTAAATCCCCGGGCGCGGTGTTTGCAGAAGACGCTGAAAAAATGCCGCGCTTGATGCACACCATAGCCGACAATGACCGATCTTGACCGCCGTTCGTTCCTGAGCGGGCCGCTGCTGGCCGCGGCCTGCGCAGCGATCGCGCATCCGGCGAGCGCCACGGCGCCGCTGAGCAAGGCGCAGGGGCCCGGCGCTTACCGCTACAAGCTCGGCGACTACCAACTCACCGCGCTCTATGACGGCACCTGGTTTCTGCCGATCGACGAGCATTTCGTTCGCAATGCCGCCGGCGCGGCCGTCAACGAGGCGCTCGCCGCAGCGTTTCTTCCGCCAAATGTGCTGCCGATCACCTTCACGGCGCTGATGGTCAATACCGGCAAGAAGCTTATCCTCATCGACACCGGCACCGCCGGACAGATCACCGACTCGGCGGGCTTCATGAACGGCAATCTCTCAGCCGTCGGCATCGCACCGGCCGCGGTCGACACCATCCTCATCTCGCATTTCCATCCTGACCACATCAACGGCATCAAAGACAAGGACGGCGACAAGGTTTTTGCCAATGCCGAAATTTTCGCTCCCGAGCCGGAATGGACCTACTGGATGGACGACACGCACATGGCCGGCGTGCCGAAATCCGTGCACGGTTATTTCCTGAACGCGCGGCGCATCTTCAAGGACCTCGCCAAGGAGGTGCACCTGTTCAAGCCCGGCGCCGAGGTGGCACCCGGCATCGTCTCCATCCCCGCCTACGGCCACACGCCTGGTCACACCGCCTTTGCCATCCATTCCGGCAACCAGTCGCTGCTGGTGATGAGCGACGCCGTGCGCAATCCGTATCTGTTTGCCCGTCACCCCGATTGGCAGCCGAGCTTCGACATGGACGGCGCCCTCGCGGTGAAAACCCGCCGCGCCATGCTTGACCGCGCGGCCGCCGACCGCATGCCGGTCGAGGCCTACCACTTCCCCTTCCCGGCCTGCGGCCACATCGGGCGCGCCGGCGCCGGCTACGAGTTCGTGCCGGCGATGTGGGCACCGCGGGCGCTAGAACGTCGCGCCGGCCGACAACAGGAAGGTGCGGCCGGCGAGCGGGTAGGCGTTGAAGGCGCCGATCGTCGGCGGGACCGCCGGCCCGAACAAACTCGCCGGAGAGCCGCCGCTCGCGATCGCGTAGTCGAAATACTGGACGTCGAACGCGTTGAGCACAGCGGCCGACCAGAAAAAGTGATCGTAGCGGCCGCCGATTTTGACATCGACGGTTGCCTGGCCCGGAATGAGCGGCTGAATGTTGAGCTGGTCGTTGTCCATGCGGCGCGGGCCGAAGAACTGCGCGCTGACGTCGAGCACGAGCAGCTTCTTGACGATATCCCACGACGCGCCGGCATTGCCGGTCCAGGCCGAGATGACCGGGATTTCATTGCCCGCGTAGGGGCCGTCGCGGAATCTCGCATCGACATAGGAAACGCCGCCGCGCACGCGCACATCTTCGGTCACCTGATAGGACGCCGCCGCCTCCCAGCCGAGACGTCGCGTCGGATCGAGATTGGTGTCCTGCAAGAGCGCCGGAATGAAATGGATCTCATTGGTCAGCCACATCGCAAAGACGCTGGTCTGAATATTCAGCGGTCCATTTTTGATGCGAATGCCCCCTTCGACGTCCTCGGATGTCTGGGTCTGCAGGCCGAAATTGGCCGGCGCGGTGAAGCCGAACGGGTTCCCGGAGCCGACACGCTCGTCGGCATTGCCGAGCCGGAACGAGCGCGCGGCGCGGCCGAACACCGTAAGCCACGGATTGGCGCGCCAGTCGGCCCCGAGATGGGCCGCCCATTGCCATTCGGAGGTGTCGAGCGGCGGGGCCTGCGGGTTCGACGCGTAGCCGCCGGCATTCGGATCGACGGCGGCGTTATAGATATCCGTCGCCTTGACCGAATTGTTCTGCGCGCGGCCGCCAAACGAAATGTCCAGATCCGGCCGCACCGCCATCGTGTTCATGGCGTAAAAGCCGAGCGTCGTCTGGCGGATGTCGTAGCTGTGCACCGGCGGCAGGCCGAAGCCGGTCGGCCGGTCGGAATTGTATTGCGTGTTGTAGAAGTCGATGCCGGTCAGCAGGTGATCGGCAAAGCCGAACATGGTGCCGGTGATGTCGAGGCGCGGCGTTATCGACGAGGTCGTGAGCACCGTATCGACATAGTTCATCGGCACCGCGGTCGACGGATCGAACACAAAGAACGGAAGATTGTTGTAGCTGTAGAAAGTCGCCTGCTGGAATTTTCGCCGCACACCGCCGTCGACGATCAGCTCGACGCCGGGCGTGAGTGTCGCATTCACGCCACTGGTGAAATTGATGCCCTGCTTTTTCGCCCAATCGAGCGGCGTGTTCGATTCCTGCGGCATGTTAAGCCAGAATGGCACAAAGCCCGACGGCCTGTTGGGTAACGGGCCGGGAAGGCTTTGGCGCTGGTTATCGCCCGCGATATTGAGATAGGCGCCCCAGTTCTGCACCTGATAATTGATATTGCCGGTGGCATTTTGCTCGCGCAGGCCGCTGTTTACTCGGTAGCCGTTGGAGGTGATGGCGTTGCCGTACGCCGACACCGACCAGGGACCCGACGACACCGCCGCGGACGCGCGGCCCTCGTAATAATTGTACGAGCCCGCCAGTCCCTCGACGCGGCCGGTCGCACCTTGCCGCGGCTTCGTCTTGGTGACGATGTTGATGACGCCGCCGACGGCACCGTCACCCCACAATACCGCGCCGCTGTTGCCGCGCGTGATTTCGATGCGCGCGATGCTGTTCAGCGGGATCGAGGAGAAATCGAAACCCTGCAGGTCGAAGTCCTGGTAGCGGCGGCCGTTGACGAGGATCAGCACGTTCGACGGCGCAAAGACGCCGAAGCCGCGCAAATCGACGGTCGAGCCGGTACCGTTGGTGGCGCTGTAGAGATGCTGGGTTTGAATCCCGGCCTGCTGCGCCAGAATATCGGGCAGATTTTGCGCCGGCGACCGCTCGATATCGTCGGCCGTTATCACCGAACTCGAGGTGCCGACAATGACACCGCCGAGGCGTGTGGTACCGACATCGATCGGCGGCAGGTTGACCGCACCAGCTTGCGGCGAATCCTGCGCCCTCGCCGGCTGCGCCAGCAAGACGCCCAGTGCCAGGACGGCACCGCTTAAGCGAAGTTGAAGCCCCATGACGTCACGCTCCTTCGTTTGCGCTTCCCGCAAAACGGGAGCGCATCGGGTGAGACCAAGCCCGATGCGAAGGACGAATGAGCAGGACACGCATAACGCCAGCGCGCGACACTCAACCGTCGAAGTCGTGGGAGGAGTTCTCTCACAGCCTTCGCATCGGCATTGTCGTCACCGCTGCGAAAGACCGCTCCGTATGGACGCCCCGTCCACCGGTTGGGTGACCGCGCTGGCAGGTCTCCTGGCTCGCGGGTCTTAGCCTTTGGTCCGGCCTTCCCAGTTTCCCAGTGGCCACGCTTGGACGTGAGGCTCGCCGCTTACAGTTACGGGGGTAGCCACGGATTAGCCGCCAATCCTCAAACGAATTGGTGGAGTTTCCGTGTTCCCTCTTTCGTCCCCGGCGTTACCCAGGGAACCAGCACGGCAAAATGTTCCCTTTATCGCGCCTTTAAGTCAAGCACCGCCGAAAGCGGCGACACAACGGCCGGCGCCATGACCGAATCGTGAAGAAGAAAATGTTCGGCGGGGCGGGACTAGAAGCCGGTCATGAATTGTTTTCCGGTGACAGTGCGTGCCGACCCCGCATTTCAAAGTCGCAAAGGAGCCTGTGCATGAACCCACGCCGAGCATTGCGTCACGCATGCTTGCTGGCCGCCGCCGTCCTGCTAACGGCCGGAATTGGCGCAACGCCGCTCTACGCGGTCGACGCCGGCAAGACGGACGCCGACAAGGCAGTCACGAAAAGTCACAAGAAAAACGCTGCGAAAGAGACCAAGACCAAACCCAAGCCGCAGGCAGACATCCCGCCAAGCAGCGGCACCGGCTTTAGCCCCAACGGCTACTAGCCGTGCCACGCGGGCTGTGAAACCACCCGTTTCGTTGTAATATCGCTTTCGTTCGCTCCCAGAGGAAAGGCTTCCCGCATGCCCCCCACCCGAGTGTTTCGCCACATCGCCATGCTCGCCGCCGCCGTGTTGCTGGCAACCGCCGTCGGCCTCAAGCCGGTCACCGTCTACGCCATGGGCAGCGACAACCCGCCGCCGTCGGATGACGGCAAGAAAAAGAAAAAAGACGGCAGCATGATCGAGGAGCGCCAGCAGCAGGAAGCCTACGCGAAATTCCTGCGCGGCTACCGCGCCGCGCGCGAACTGATCCTTGCCGGCGATTACACCGGCGGCATCGGCGCCATGCGCGCGCTCGGCCACGACGAGCATCCCGACGTCGCCAACTACATCGGCTATTCCTACCGCCGGCTCGGCGATTACGACGACGCCAAGGTCTGGTACGAGAAGGCGCTCGCCGCCGATCCCAACCATGTGCGCACCTGGTCCTATTACGGCATGTGGCAGATGGAGCAGGGCAACCGGCTCAAGGCCGAAGACGACCTGAAGAAGGTGCAGTTAATCTGCGGCAACACCTCGTGCGAAGAATTCCGCCAGCTCAAAGCCGTGATCGACGGCAAGGCGAGCTACTGACGTTACGCCATTGCAGTGCCCCGCCCTCCGCGCACCGGAGGCGGGCATTTTGTTTCGACAAATACGGAACTTTTAAAGTAACCGCTCCAATTTTTAGTACAGACTTTACGCCCGCGGCACGATCGTTGCCGTAGTCTCGACACGACTCATCGGTTAAATTCCGCGTAGGGCGACATTTCGCGGTTCGAGGGCCTGGACCCAATGGCGGTCGATCCTGGTGCGCTGGATGGCAAGGCGCGGGCTGCGCTGGCGCTGCACAGGTTTGGCTTGGGTCCGCGTCCGGGCGGCATCGAACGCATCGCCTCGGACGCGCGCGGCGCGTTGCTCGCGGAACTTAAAACCGGACCGGGCGCGGCCAAAAACTCCGAACTGCCGACCAGTGACGCGGCGCTGCGCGCAACCGTCGCCTTCCAGCAGGAACGCAAGGCCGCGCGTGAAGCGCAGAAAATGAGCGCCGGCGCAGCGGATATGAATGGCGACGCGCAGCCGGCGGAAAAGCAGGGGCCGGGCGTCCTGCAAAAGATTTATCTGGCCGAGGCCCAGGACCATTACGAAGCGGCGCTCAACGCCGATACCGGCCTGGGCGAGCGCTTGACCTGGTTCTGGTCGAACCACTTCTGCGTCTCGGCTGACAAGGGCCCGGTGCGGGCGTTATGCGGCGCCTTCGAACGCGAAGCGATCCGCCCCCACGTGCTCGGCAAATTCTCCGACTTGCTGCTTGCGGTCGAGACGCACCCCGCCATGCTGCTCTACCTCGACAACGCCCGCTCGATCGGCCCCGGGTCCGTCGCCGGCCTGCGGCGCGGCAAAGGCCTCAACGAGAACCTCGCGCGCGAAATTCTCGAATTGCATACGCTCGGCGTGCGCACCGGTTACTCGCAGGCCGACGTCACCAATTTTGCCAAAGTGATCACCGGGTGGAGCCTCGTGCCGCCGCGACTCGATCCGATCAACGGCGGCGTGTTCATGTTCAACGAGCGCCTGCACGAGCCGGGCGCACAGACCGTGCTCGGGCGGAGCTATGCCGAGGGCGGCTTCGAGCAAGGGCGCGATGTGCTCGAGGATCTCGCGCGTCATCCGGCGACGGCGAAACATATCGCAACCAAGCTGGTGCGGCATTTCATCGCCGACGCGCCGCCGCCGGCTTTAGTTGAGAAGCTGTCGCGCCGTTTCATTCTCACCGGCGGCGACCTGCGCGAGGTCACCAAGGAACTCATCACCGCGCCGGAATCCTGGAGCGCCCCGCGCGCCAAACTCAAGCCGCCGGGTGAATGGATCGTCGCAGCGCTGCGCGCGAACGCGTTGCCCATCACGGATGTACGCAAGGTCGTCGGCGCGCAGGCCCTTCTCGGGCAGCCGCTGTGGCGGCCGCCGGCGCCAAAGGGCTTTTCTGACGATAGCACCGCCTGGCTGGACGGCATGGCGCAGCGCCTCGACATCGCCAACCAGGTCGGCCGGGTTGTCGGCAATAACGGCCAGGAACCGGACGCCATGGTGGACATCGCGCTCGGGCCATTGGCATCGCGCGAAACGCGTGACGCCATTGCCCGCGCCGAGAGCCGGCCGCAGGCACTGGCGCTGCTGCTGATGGCGTCCGAATTCCAGAGACGGTGATGTCATGAACGAAGTGCACGTCCCCACCCGCCGCCATCTCCTGCTTGCTTCGGGGGTGCTGTTCGCCTGGGCGCACGTGCCGCGCGCGGCGCGCGCCGAGGGCCGCGATCCGCGATTTCTCGTTGTCGTGCTGCGCGGTGCGCTCGACGGCCTCGCCGCGGTGGCGCCGGTCGGCGACCCCGACTGGTTGCGCCTGCGCGGCGACAAGGCGCTCACACTCGGCGGGGCAACGCCGGCACTCGCGCTCGATGGTTTCTTCGCGCTCAATCCGGCGATGGCAAACCTGCACCGCATGTATAAAGCAGGCGAAGCGAGCATCGTGCATGCGGTTGCATCGCCCTATCGCGAGCGTTCGCATTTCGACGGCCAGGATGTGCTCGAAAGCGGGCTTACCAAACCCGGCGCCGTCGAAACCGGCTGGCTCAATCGCGCGCTCACGTCGCTCGCACCCGCCGGCCGTGTCGGCGCAAAGGATGCCTTTGCGGTCGGCCCGGTGACGCCGCTGGTGGTGCGCGGGTCGGCGCCGGTGATGTCATGGTCCCCGCAGAGGTTGCCGCCGGCGACCGAGGACACCGTAACGCGCCTGCTCGATCTTTATCGTCACACCGATCCAATACTTGCCCGCGCGCTCGAAGAGCGCGTCGATCTCGCCGCCATCGCGCGGGCCGGCGGCATGGACACGGGCCCGCAGAAACCCGACGCCAACCGGCCGCAAGGGCCTGCCGCCGCGGTGCGCGCCTATTTCGCCGAGGCCGCGGGCGCCGCGGCGAAATTCATGAGCCGCGATGACGGCCCGCGCGTCGGCGCGCTTGCCTTCGACGGCTGGGACACCCATGCCGACGAAGGCGCCGCCAGCGGGCGGCTCGCCGCATTGCTCGGCGCGCTCGATGGCGCCTTGGCCGCAATCGAACAGGGCATGGGCCCGGCGTGGAAAGAAACCGCGGTCGCCGTCATCACCGAGTTCGGACGCACCGCGCGCATCAACGGCACCGAGGGCACCGACCACGGCACGGCGACGGTTGCCTTGCTGGCGGGCGGCGCGGTCAAAGGCGGACGGGTCATTGCCGACTGGCCGGGCCTGAACGCGGCGAGCCTCTATCAGGATCGCGACCTCAAGCCGACCACTGATCTGCGCGCCATCCTCAAAGGCGTCTTGCGAGACCATCTGCGTGTCGAAGAGCGGACGCTGGCGACGTCCGTGTTCCCCGACAGCGCCGCGCTTAAAGGCGCCAGCGGGCTGGTGGTGACCGCGTAGTCAGCCCCTCGCCTCTTCGACGATCCAGCGATGATAGTCGGGGTCGGCGCTTTCGACCGGCAGCACCATGATCGCCGGCGTCTCGTAGCTGTGCAGCGACTTCACCGCGGCGCCGACCGCCTCAGCCAATGATGCGCGGGTCTTGATCAGCATCACCGCCTCCTCGCCGCGCTCGAGACGACCCTGCCACCAGTAATGCGAGATCATTCCGGGTACGATATTGACGCAGGCCGCCAGCCGCCGCTCGACGATTTCACGCCCGGCCCGCTCCGCCTCGACAATCGAGGGCCAGGTCGTATACACGAGCACCGCGCGTTCCATTGTCGGTCCCTGAAAAGCTGCCCAAAGATGAGCCCCAAAGCCCAGCGTTTCAAGCGCATCGCCTTCGTCTCCAGCCACACCCCGGAGGCGCGCGAGGCCTATGAGCGGCTGGAAAAGATTTACGGCAACTGCGAGCCGAAGTCCGCCGACGTCATCGTCGCGCTCGGCGGCGATGGCCTGATGCTGCAAAGCCTGCATGACTTCATGCGCGCGGGCAAGCCGATCTACGGCATGCATCGCGGCACCGTCGGCTTCCTGATGAACGACTATTCGCCCGACGATCTGGTCGAGCGCCTGAGCGCCGCGCAGATCGCCGTCATTCATCCGCTGCTGATGTGCGCGAAGGACGCCCGCGGCGTCATCCACGAGCATCGCGCCATCAACGAGGTTTCGCTGTTCCGCCAGAGCGCGCAGGCCGCGCACCTGCGCATCCTCATCGACGGCCAGGAACGGCTCGCCGAACTCGTCGCCGACGGCGTGCTGGTGGCGACGCCCGCCGGTTCGACAGCCTACAATCTGTCGGTGCAGGGCCCGATCATTCCGATCAACGCCCCCCTGCTCGCGCTCACGCCGATCAGTCCGTTCCGCCCGCGGCGCTGGCACGGCGCGCTTCTACCGGACAAGGCCAAGGTGACCATCGAGGTGCACGAGGCCGAGAAGCGCCCGGTCGCCGCGGTTGCCGATCACGACGAGGTGCGCTCGGTGCGCTCGGTCGACATCACCATGGACCATTCGATCGCACTCAACATGCTGTTCGATCCCGGCCACAATCTCGACGAACGCATCTTGCGCGAGCAGTTCGGCTTTTAGGCCCATGGGACGATGCTTAACCGGGCATTAACGGCGCCGGTATTAGCGTGCCCTTCAGGTATCGGGCGGCCGCCCGAGGCCCCGGGGCAGCATGGTCCGCATCGACTTCAACCGCCTGCGTTTCCTCGTCATCGACGACAACGCGCACATGCGCCGGATTCTGCGCACGCTGCTGCACGGTTTCGGCGCGCGCGACGTCTATGAGGCCGAAGACGGCGCCGCCGGGCTCGAGTCCTTCACGCATTATCACCCGGACATCGTCATCACCGACTGGGCGATGCCGATCTTCGACGGCCTCGAGCTCACGCAGATGATCCGCCAGCCCGGCGCAAATTCCAACCCTTACGTCGCCATCATCATGCTCACCGGCCATTCCGACAAGAAGCGGGTGACCGCCGCCCGCGACGCCGGCATCACCGAGTTTCTCGCCAAGCCGATCTCGGCCAAGGGCCTCTACCAGCGCGTGGTCAACGTCATCGCCAATCCGCGGCCCTTCATCAAGACCAAGAATTATTTCGGCCCCGACCGCCGCCGCAACGTCAACCCGAATTATGTCGGACCAGAACGCCGCAAGGGCGGCAAGGCAGATGTGATCCGTCCCGCGCCGCTGCTGGACAAAGCTCGCACCCCCGGCTGACAAAGGCATAGACCAATGGCTTCCCGCAAAGACACCGCTTCGGTCACGACCTATGCCGACCACGAAGTCATCAAGGTCGAGAACAAGCTGCGCAAGGCAGTATCGGTGCAGCCGTATCTGCCGGGCGAGGAAGACCCGGTGGCGCGCGCGGAAAAGGCGCTGGCCGATCTGTCGAGCGAATTCGGCGCGTGGATGGAAGAGGAATGCGCCCGCCTCGATACCGCGCGCAACGCCGTCGGCAAATCCGGCTTCACCAAGCAGACCCGCGAGGCGCTGTTTCACGCCGCCCACGACATCAAGGGTGAAGTGGCGACGTTTGGTTACCCCGCCGTTGCAGGTGCAGCCGACAGCCTTTGCCGGCTGATTGAATACACGCCGGATATGACCCACATTCCGATGAAGCTGGTCGACCAGCATGTCGACGCCGTGCGCGCGATCTACCGTGAATATGCGCGCTCAGACGCCAAGGATCTCGCCGGAATGCTCACCTCGCGCCTGCGCGAAGTCACCGACGAATTTCTCCTGCACGCAAACCGCGACCGTCCGGAGGTGCTGGAGCAGATCAAGGGTGGACCCTCGCTGGTCCCCGAGCAGTCCGAGTAGCTTTTAAGCCACCAGCCGCGTTTCGACCGGAACGAACATGATCGCAGGGCTGGTGGCGACCAGGTCGTCGCAGAAGCTGCGCGCTTCCTCGCGCGCGGCCTCGACCGAAAACCGCCGCAGCAGCGCCAGCAGCGAATCGTCGGCGTCCGCCTCGGCGGAACAGCCGGAGAGCACGCGTTCGACCATCGTGCGCCTGAGCCGCGCCGCATAGCCCTGCCCGCCGCGCAACGCGCCCTCGCGCATCGCCGCAATGGCGTGGCGGAACGCCGGATAGGCGCCATCCGGCAGCCCGGCCTTGCGATAGAGCGCATGAAAACCGGAGATGTTCTTGTCGTGGATGTAACTGGTGACGCGATCAAGCGGCAGGTCGGAAAGCTCGGCCAGCGCCTCCTCGAGCAGTACGACATTGCCCGACAAAAACCCGCGCAGGATCATACCGGCCGTGAGCTGCCCGCTTTGCCGCAGGTGACGCACCAGCGCGGGCAATTCGTCATAGGGCGTGTCGGCGGCGAGCGCGACGGTTGCCCTCTCGCAGGCGTCCTTGGTGGCGTATTCCGCCTGCTCGGCCGCGAGCCAGTGCCGGCCCGAAACAAAACCGGCCAACGTCTGCGACAATTTCGACAGCAGCGCCTGCCGCGTCGGCATCGGCAACTCATCGCGCATCAGCAGGTTTTCGCGGATGGCCGCGAGATGGCCGAAGCGTTCGACCATGCGGTCGACCGATAATGGAGCGATGTCGGCATCGATATTTTCCAGCAGCGCGAGACAGGCTTCCGCCGACCCCACTTCGGCGATCGCCGCGGCAATCGAGCAAGGCAGCATGGCGCGGGCGGCGATCGCCGTCTGCGCTTCGCTGCGGCCGGTGGCCACAAGATCGATCAGGTCGGCTTCGAGCAGCAGCGGCGAGCGCGACAGGATGGGCACGGCGACCTGCGGCTGGTCGGCGGCGAGCGCATCGATGATGACGGGCGGCGCGTATTGCGATGAGGCAAAGACCTCGGCCATCGCCTGGCGCACCAGCGGCGATGGATCGTCGAGCAGCATAATCATCGCGCCTTCGGCGGCGGCGCGGTCATCGGTGGAAAGGTCGGAGTAGAGATAAGCGCGTGCCAGCGCCGATGTTGCATCGGCCCGCTCACCCGGAGGAGCGCTGCGCACCCACTGCAAAAACTGGCGAACAATCATCGACGCCACCACTCAAAACGGACCCGAACAGATCTAAAGCCTAGCCGACGAGGCTTAACAAAGCGTTCACCATAGATATTGAAGACCTGTTAACGACGATTGCGCCGATCACGAGCCGGATGGCTTGCGCGGCTCAGGCACGCGGTCGGTGAACAGGCTCACCGGCCGCGCGCCGCCGGTGTCGGTGCCGGGCCGCGTCCACAACTGGTTCACGGTCTGCGTCAGCCCCCCACGGGCCCGATCGGAAAACATGCCCTGGAATACCGGCTGCGCCGGTTGCGCTGCCGGTTGAACGGCACTGACGGCGGCGAACGCCTGCGCAAGCGCCGCCGTATCCCGGACCGGGTCCTGCGCATTGATGGTGCCGCGCAATCCTGCGGTGACCGCGACGGTGCGGGCAGCGTCAAACCTTGCCGTCAGCTTGGCATAGACCTCGCTGACGCTGCGCGGGGATCCCCCCGCATAGAAGATGCTTGTATTGGCGCTTGCCGCCTGCGGGAACATCGTCGCTGCATTCGCCCGCGGTTGTGACGACGCCGCGGCGATCAGTTTTGCCGCCCCGTCGGGCCCGAGGAAATGCGCGATATAGAGTTCGCCTTCGGTGGGCGCGCGGCCGATGCCTTGCGCGAGCTGCGCTGCATTGCCGCGCGCAAAGGCGCCTGCCATCAGCGCACTCGCCGCGGGATCGGTGCGCAGCCGCATGATGGCGTTTCGCGCCGCCGCGTCCGGAACCTCGTATTGGCCGGCGCCATTCTGCACGATGGCGTCCGCATAGCGGCCGTAGCCCAGCGCCGCGCCGGTGGTTTTCATGGTGGCGAGCCAGGTCTGATCGATAAACTGATAGAGGCCCCTGGCCGTGGAAGAGACCGCTTGCGCCGCCGGGTTCAGGCTCGATTCGATCTTCGCGGTGGTGAGCAGATATTCAAAGCTCATGCCGGTCGAGCGCGCGGCCTGGCGGATCGCGCCGGTAATCTGCGCGGCCACGCCGTTGATGCCGTCGATCGCCATTTTTTGGTCTTGCCTCGCGCCGCCGTGCTGTCACTGTCTCGCCCAGCCGACAGGGCATACGTTCGCGGGCCCTGTCGAGCATCGGTAATTATGGTAAATGAACGGTTAATAGCGGCATTCGGCCCGGTCCTTGTTCCAGGGCCGTTTTCGAGAACGAGGAGACGCTGCCCATGCAGGACACCATTCACCGGCACAAGCGCGGCGGGCTGTACTTCGAGGGCTTTGAGGTCGGCAAGACCTACGAGCACCGCTACACCCGTACGGTCACGCAGATGGACAACATGTTGTTCTCCAACATGACGCTCAATCCGCAGCCGCTGCACATCGACCGGCATTTCTGTGAGCAGGAAACCGAGTGGGGCCAGCCGCTGATGAATTCGCTGTTCACGCTCGGGCTGATGATCGGCATCCAGGTCTCCGACATGACGGTGGGGACGACGATCGCCAATCTCGGCATGAGCGACGTGAAATTTCCCAATCCGCTGTTCGAGGGCGATACCGTGCATTGCACGACGCAGGTCGTGTCCAAGCGCGAGTCGAAATCGCGCAAGGGCGCCGGCATCGTCGAATTCCACCACAAGGCGTTCAAGCAGGACGATACGCTGGTCGCCGAATGCCACCGCAGTGCCTTCATCGTCATGCAGCCGAAATAAGCTGGGCCGATGGCTCAGCCCTTCGAGATTATCGGTGGAATATCGAACATTGGAACTTTCGCAACTGGCGGCGCAATCCGTGAGCGTGCTCGCCCGCGTCGCGCATATGGACGCGGCAGATGGCGAAAGCGCAAGGGCTTCGCGCAAGTCCGTTTGCCGGATGGTTCAATCCATCAAGCTGAGATACACTGGTATGAGACGAGTGGAATCGGAAGGCGCGAGTTCAAGATTAAATACTTCCTCTAGAACTGAGTGAACATCTATGGCGAAGAGCACAATGAAGCATTTGGTCGTCTGTATTAAAAACGAGGGATATTTGGCGTCGCTTGAGAAGCGAAAGATTTACGTGGCGCTTCGCGACGTGCAAGCAGAAGAGCACGGACTTGTCCGGATCATCGACGAATCTAGCGACGATTATCTCTATCCAAGGAATCTATTTCGCGCGATCGCCCTGCCTCAGGCAGTCAAAAAAGCTGTCCTCAACGCCGCCTGACAAACCCCATGCGTTCGCTTCTATTCGTTCCCGCCGACGGCGGCGCCAAACTCGACAAGGCCTTTGCCAGCGGCGCCGACGCGGTGATCCTCGACCTCGAGGATTCGATTACGCCGGAGCGCAAGGACGTGGCGCGCAAGGCGGCGCTGGATTTTCTCAAAAGTGCGCAAGGAAAAAAGGAACGGCCGCGCCTTCTGGTGCGCATCAACGGCCTCGACACCGGCATGACCGACGCCGACCTCGACGCCGTGGTGCCGGGCAGGCCCGACGCCATCATGTTTCCCAAGGCCGAGGGCGGCGCCACGGTGACGCATCTCGATGCCAAGCTGACGGCGCGGGAAGCTGTCGCTGGCCTGCCCGAGGGCGCAATCAAGATTCTCGCGCAAACGGTGGAGACGGCGGCCGGCGTTTTTTCCGCCGGCACGTATCTCAACTCCAGTGCCCGGCTGATCGGCATGACCTGGGGGCCGGAGGATCTCTCCGCCGAGATCGGCGCGCAGGCGAACCGCGACGGCAATGGCGTGCTCACCGAGCCTTATCGCCTCGCCCGTACGATCTGCCTGCTCGGCGCCACTGCGGCGAAAGTGCCTGCCTACGAAACGATCTATGTCGACTTCCACAACGCCGATGGCTTGCGGCGCGACACCGAGGAATCGCGCCGTGACGGCTTTGCCGGGCGGCTGGCGATCCATCCGGCGCAGGTGGCCGTGATCAATGCCGTGTTCACGCCGTCGCCCGAGCAGATCGCCAAAGCCAGGGCGGTCATCGCAGCCTTTGCCGCCAAGCCCGGCGCCGGCACCGTCGGCATCGACGGCAAGATGTATGACCGGCCGCATCTGACGCGGGCGCAGGCGCTGCTGGCGCGGCTTGGAGCCAGCCCCAGCTAGCGCTCACGCAACAATCGGGCCGTCGTGGGCGCCGATCATATTCGCCAGGCGGAATCCGGAGCCTGAGCCGAGCGTCCAGCCCAGTGTGCCGTGCCCGGTGTCCAGCCACAGATTGCGATAGCGCGTGCGCCCGACATAGGGGATGTTGGACGGCGTCGACGGACGCAAGCCCGTCCAGAACGTCGCCCGCTCGAAATTGCCCGCGCGCGGGAAAAGACCTTTGACGCTGCGCAGAATTGCGTCGCAGCGCGTATGGTTGAGGTCGTGCGTGTAGCCCGACAACTCGGCGGTGCCGGCGACACGCAGGCGGCCGCCCAGATTGGAATAGACCAGCTTGTGCTCGTCGTCGGTCAGGCTGGTCACCGGCGCCACGTTTGAGCCGTTGGTCGGGATGGTCACCGAATAGCCCTTGGCGGGATAGATATTCAATCGCACGCCGTAGGAACGCAGGAACGGCGCCGACCAGCAGCCGAGGCTGACGACGATGTCACGGGCGCGCAGCGTGCTGTATCCGTCCGGTCCGCTTACTTCGACCGAGCGCACCTCGCCGCGCGCCTTGTCGGCGCCGAGCGCGGTCACCTGGTGGCTGTAGCGGAAGTCGCCGCCCAGCCTTTCGCAAACCTGCGCCAGCGCCTGCGTGAATTTCAGCGCGTCGCCGCTTTCGTCGCCCTCGGTATAGGTTGCGCCGACGATTTCGTTGCGCTTTTCGGCGAAGGCCGGCTCGATCTCGACCACGCGGTCGGCGTCGATCACTTTGCGGTCGCAGCCGTATTTGCGCATCAGCTCGGCGACCGGAATGGCGGCTTCGAACTCGCGGCGGTCGCGATAAAAGTGAAGGATGCCCTTGCTGCGCTCGTCGAAGTGAAACCCTTCATCCGCTCTTATTTTTTGAATGAGGCCGCGGCTTTCGGTCGCGAGCTTGACGATCTCCGCCGTATGCCGGTCGGCCCGTTGCGGCAGGCAATCGACCAGGAACTTCGCGATCCAGAGCCACTGATGCACGTCGAAGCGCGGACGAAACAGCAAGGGCGCGTCACCGCGCAGCAGCCACTTGAGCACCTTGAAGGGTGCCGACGGGTTGGCCCAGGGCTCGGCATGGCTGACCGAGACCTGTCCGCCATTGGCGAAGCTTGTTTCCAAGCCTGCGGCCGGCTGCCGGTCGACGACGCACACGGAGCGGCCGGCGCGCAAATTCCAGTAGGCGGCATTGATGCCGACGACGCCCGCGCCAAGCACGATCACGTCGAAGTCGGTGGAGGTTTGAGTCATCTCGAGGCCTCAGAGGTTGTGGCGCGCAGGCGTGCTGTTCACGCGATGCGGGCCCCCTCTGTCACTGGCCTGAGAGTTTCGTCACGCCGGCTTTGGCCTTCGCGACTTTCACCATCGGCGGGAGCGTGATGCTCCGCTCTTCAGAGATCAATCTTCGAAGCGGTTCTTTTGCCTGAGAGATTCCGGGGCGGTTGCTCCTTCGGCGCCAGCCTGGAAAGCAACCAGGCCAGTCTCTCCCGCTCGCGCTGGAGATAGACGATTCCGGCCGCAAAGTCGAGCCTAGTCGCGCTTGCGTTTGGCGAAGGCCGACAGCATGCGCTTGGGCTCGTCGGTCTCGAAAGCGCGCGCGAAGACGTCGATGCCGGCGGCGATCGCTTCATCCGCCGACAGTCTTTCCCAGGCTCGGATCAAGGCCTTCTGCTGACGAACGGCGTTGGCGCCGGCCTGCAGCAGCGCGTTGACGACACTCTCGACTTCGCGATCAAGCGCCGACGGCTCAACCATCCGTTCGATCAAGCCCCAGCGCAGCGCAGTGTCCGCATCGATGACCTCGCCGAGCAGCACCAGCTCGCGGGCGCGGCCAAAACCGATGAGCCGCGGAATGAGCGCGGCCTCGACCACCGAGGGAATGCCGACCTTGACCTCCGGCATGCCGAATTTGGCGCGGTCCGTCGCCACGCGCAGGTCGCAGGACACCGCGATTTCCAGCCCGGCGCCGAGGGCGTAGCCGTCGATGCGGGCGATCACCGGCACCGGCAGCCGCCGCAGGCCGTCGCAGCAGCGGTGCACCAGCCCGATGAAATCTTTGGCCGTGCCGTGATCGAGCGTGGCCATTTCCGGAATGCTGGCGCCGCCGATGAACGCCTTGCTTCCGGCGCCGGTGATCACCAGCGCGCGCAGGTCGTCGTTGCGCGCGAGCGCCGACAGCTCCACGATCATCGCGGTCATCAGCGCGCGGTCGAGCGTGTTGAGCTTGGCGCGGTTGTCGATGGTGAGATAGGCGACGATCCCGGCGCGGCGCCGGTCGAGCCTGACCGCGACGCGCGCATCCCCGCTCATGGCTTGCCGTAAGCGGCCTTCGGATCGAAAGTCTTTTCGTCGCGGAACTCGAGCGCGGCCCCGTTTTTGCCCAACGGCGCCGCGCGGTAGAAGCACGAGCGCCGCCCGGTGTGGCAGGCGCCCTCGCCGACCTGCTCGACCTTGAGCCAAAGCGCGTCCTGGTCGCAGTCGACGCGCAGCTCCTTGACGCGCTGGAGGTGCCCGGAACTCTCGCCCTTCTTCCACAGCTTCTTGCGCGAGCGGCTGTAGTACCAGGCCTCGCCGGTCTCGATGGTTTTGCGCAAGGCTTCGGCGTTCATGTGCGCGACCATCAGCACCTCGCCGGTTTTCACGTCGGTTGCGACAGCCGTAATCAGCCCGTCGGCGCCGAATTGCGGCGCGAAGGTCGTGCCTTCCTCAATCTCAGATTTCTCAGCCAAACTCGCCTCGCGTGGTTGACGCTGGGGCGACTAGCGTTACGCCCCGCGCAGCATGGTCATGAACCGCACCTGCTCGTCCGCGACTTCGCGGAACGCGCCGGTAAATTGCGTCGTCACCGTCAGCGCGCCGGGCTTGGTCACGCCGCGCAGCGACATGCACATATGCTCGGCTTCGATCAGCACCGCAACGCCGCGCGGCTTCAATATCTCGTCAATCGCGGTCGCAATCTGCGTGGTCAGGTGCTCCTGCGTCTGCAGCCGCTTGGCATAGACGTCGACGAGGCGCGCAAGCTTGGAGAGGCCCACCACCCTGTCCGTCGGCATATAGGCGACGTGCGCCTTGCCGAAGAACGGCATCATGTGGTGCTCGCAATGCGAGTTGAAGCCGATGTCCTTGACCAGCACGAAATCGTCGTAGCCGCCGGTCTCGCTGAAGGTGCGGTCAAGCACGTCCACCGGGCATTCGCTGTAGCCCTGGAACACTTCCTCATAGGCGCCGATGACGCGCTTGGGCGTATCGAGCAGGCCTTCGCGGGCCGGGTCGTCGCCGGCATAGGCAATCAGCGTACGCACCGCGGCTTCCGCCTCGTCGCGCGAGGGGCGCGGAACGGCCGGCGTTGGCGCCGCCCGCACATGGTCGGACAGGCCCTGCTTTGGCCAAGCGGCAATCTTGGTATTCTTGACGTCCATGACGCGTCTCTCCGTTCGACCGGCCTTCAATCGAGGCCGGGGGTGTCACCGGGGGCCGCGCCGGAGGTCGCGCCGGACGCATTCCCTAACTCCCCGCCCCGGAAAGCCTCTTTCCGCAAAGCGGGAACAACACCTATATAATCAATCGGCCGGAGGACACAAATACCGCGCTCCGGCGGGAAAATGTCAATGCTCAACGAGGTTTATAACGATCGCATCCTGGAACTGGCGGGCAATATCCCAAGGCTCGGACGCCTCGAGGGCGCGCACGCCAGCGCCACCGCCCATTCCAAGCTGTGCGGCTCGACCGTCACCGTCGACCTGAAGATGGACGGCCCCGTGGTCACCGATTTTGCCCATGACGTGAAGGCTTGCGCCCTCGGCCAGGCCTCGTCCTCGATCATGGCGCGGCACGTGATTGGCGCGAAATCGGATGAACTGCGGAGCCTGCGCGAGACCGTCCGAAAGATGCTCAAGGAGAACGGCCCGCCGCCGTCCGGCAAGTGGGCCGATATTGCCGTGCTCGAGCCGGTGCGCGACTACAAGGCGCGCCATGCCTCGACCATGCTCACCTTCGATGCGGTGGTTTCGGCCATCGACAAGATCGAAGGCAAAGTGCGCGCGTGACCGTGGACAAAGCTGGCTATTTCGCGACGGCGAGGCCGCCGATCTTACTCGCTGACAGATCGGCGCGGTCGCCGATCGGCTTGGCGCAACCGGCGGCAAGCCGCGGCAGGTTCTGCATGGCGCCGGTATTGCCGAGGCGGATGCCGGTCGAGCCGACTGCACTCCTCGTGGCGATCGTGAGCGAATGATTGCCGACCGCGGCGAAGCTCGCGATCATCGACGCCGGCACCGTCGCGCTGGCAAACGTGGTGAGCTCGTCGGTTTGCCGGCTGAATTGCGATAACGACACCTTCAGCGCCGCCAATTTGCTGCCGGCGGCGAGCGTGATCGCCGTCAGCGCCGCCGGCAACGGATGCTGGTCGCCGGCGTGGCGGCGCTCGGCATAAATGACGTCATAGCTGTCGGGTCCGCCGCAGGAGACGCTGAGATCGAAACTGCCGATGTCCTCGCCCTCGACGGTGAGCGGATGCCGGCGCGCCAGCGCAAAGGTGCCGGCGCGGTCGATCATCGCCCAGCGCTGCTCGCTGATCGCCGTCGACTTGATCATGCCGCTCGGCGGGATCAGCGGGGCCGCGGCGGAGACGCCCGGCAGCGGCGAAGCCGCAACTGTCGCCGGCGCGCGCTCGGACGGCAGATCAGTCGCCACATGCATGCGGCTGATTTCGTCCGCGGTGAGCATGTGCATCGGCTCCCACGGCGGAATGCGCAGCGAAAGATCGAGGAGATCGATCGAGGCGCCCATTTCGACGGTGTATTGCGCTAGCCGCCCGATATCGCGCTGCACCAGCACAAGATCCTCGGCGGAGTAGTTCGCCGCCGTCGGATCGTCGCGGCGGTCGCCGAGCCAGATCTGATGCACCATCACCCGCGCTTCCGGCGGCACGGTGCGGTGCACGCCGCCGAGCAGCACGAAGGCGCACATCGACTGGCAATCGGCGTGCGGTGACAGCGCGGCAAAGGGTGTGCGGTCGTTGCCTTTGTCGAGATCGACGGCGCGGGCGACGGTGGTGTTGATGTCGAGCCGGCGAATGGCGCGGCCAAGCGTGATGGCACCGAGCACCGAACCGCCGTCGGAATCGAGGGCCATGGTCATCCCGCGCAGGTCGCGATTCTTGGCAAAGTTTTCGAAATCGCGCGGGGTGTCTGCGGTGATGGCGCCGTTCGCCTCGATGAAAGCACGGCAAGGACGGCCGCAAGCTGAAGTCCCATCGGCCCGGCGCAGATCGAAACGCATCGGCAGCGCACGGTCGGACGATCGCGCCGTCATCGGCAACAGAACTGCCGGCGCAGCCAAAGCGAGCGCGCAGAGCAACCTCGGGAAGCTCTTCATCCTTCCCCCTGTGACGCCGCTTGAGCCCCTTGTTGTGGCGCGGTTTATCCCGCGTCTTGGCAATGACTTGCCGGGCTTTCGCAGCGCAATAACCCCCGCTGATGTCTTTTTTAATGAGGGTGCAGATTCGGGTCTAGTGTAAAATTGCGCCGTCCTGCGAGTTTTAATGTTCAAACCCTGAGCAGTTCCACCGGCCGGGAACTTTTGCACCGCACATCGCGATGACCATGAGTGAGCGCAAAAAGGAACTCGTCGGGCCGTCGCAATGGCCGCGTCTGGCCGGCCGCGCTCTGGTTACTCTGTATCGTTACACGCTCTCCCCGGTCATTGGTCCACGCTGCCGCCACCTGCCGACATGTTCCGACTACGCCGACCAGGCCATTGCCCGTTTCGGGCTCTGGGCCGGCGCGTGGATGGCCTTCGCCCGCTTCCTGCGCTGTCACCCCTGGGGCACGGACGGGCTCGATTTCGTTCCGGAAACCCTGCCGGCGAACGCGCACTGGTTCCTGCCCTGGCGTTACGGCCGCTGGCGCGGCACTAACGAGAACCCGCACTGAACAGGAAACGGGTGGGAGTTGCGATGCCGGACGCCTATGTCTCGTGCGCCGAACGATAAGGATATTCGATGTCTGAGCCCACGGTAACGATGGACGGCAGAACCTGGCTGTTGCTGATCCTGCTTTCGGTGCTGTGGGGCGGCGCGTTCTTTTTCATCGGCGCGGCGCTGCGCGAATTGCCCCCGCTCACCGTCGTGCTGGTGCGGGTGTCGCTGGGCGCCGTCGCGTTGTTGCCGTTTCTCAAGATGCTGGGCGGGGCCTGGCCGAAGACACTCGCCGCGTGGAAACCGTTTTTCGTCATGGGCATGCTCAACAATGTCATCCCGTTCTCGCTTTTGGCGGCGGGGCAGACTTACATATCGAGCGGCCTTGCTTCCGTCCTCAACGCGACGACACCGCTGTTTAGTGTGCTGGTGCTGGCCGGATTCGGCGACGAACAGGTGATCGCGCGTCGTGTCGTCGGCGTGCTGCTCGGCCTCGCCGGCGTGATCGTGCTGCACGGCCCGGGGCTCACCACGGGTCACGACCAGACCATCGGCATGTCGCTCTGCCTTGCCGCCGCCTTGAGTTACGCCTTTTCCGGCCTCTGGGGCCGGCGCAAGCTCAGCGGCGTGGCGCCGGTCACCTCGTCAATCTGTCAGCTCATCTGTTCGAGCCTGGTGATGAGCGTGATCGTCGCCGTGACCGACAAGCCGTGGCAGCTGCCGATGCCGGGCGCGGCCACATGGCTGTCGCTGATCGCGCTGGCGACGCTCGGCACCGCGCTCGCCTATATCGTCTTCTTCGGAATCCTGTCGCGCGCCGGCGCCACCAACGTGATGCTGGTGACGCTGCTCATTCCGGTCACGGCAATTTTGCTCGGGACTTTGCTGCTCGGCGAGCCGCTGAGCACGCAGGAAGTCGCCGGCGCCCTGATCATCGGCAGTGCGCTGCTCGTCATCGACGGCCGCCCCTTCGGCTGGCTGCGGCGGCGGGCTCTCGCCGGGGCCTGAGCAGGCCCTGTTGCGCGAAAATTTTCTCCTGCTATATCCCTGATGACAAGCGTTACCGCTTACCTGCGCTCGTTCGCAGGAGTGAGCAAAGGAGACGATCATGGCGCAAAGCGTCGCGCTCACTTTTCCCGACGGCGCCCGCCGGGAATACCCCGCAGGCACAACCGGACTGGACGTTGCTAAGGGCATTTCGCCCTCCTTGGCCAAGCGCACCGTGGCCATGGCGCTTGACGGCGCGCTCGCCGACCTTTCCGACCCCATCGACCGCGATGCGAAGGTCGAGTTCGTCAACCGCGACGACCCGCGTGCGCTGGAGTTGATCCGGCACGACGCCGCCCACGTGCTTGCCGAAGCGGTGCAGTCGCTGTGGCCGGGCACGCAGGTTACCATCGGCCCGGTGATTGAGAACGGATTTTACTACGACTTCTTCCGCAATCAGCCATTCACGCTGGAGGATTTGTCGGTCATCGAAAAAAAGATGAAGGAGATCATCGCCCGCGACAAGCCATTCACCAAGGAAGAATGGACGCGCGACAAGGCAAAGCAGGTGTTTCGCGACAAGGGCGAAAATTTCAAGGTCGAACTGATCGACGCCATCCCGCCCAACCAGCAGATCAAGATCTACAAGCAGGGCGACTGGTTCGACCTGTGCCGCGGCCCGCACATGACCTCGACGGGCAAGGTGGGCAACGCCTTCAAGCTGATGAAGGTGGCCGGCGCCTACTGGCGCGGCGATTCGAACAATCCGATGCTGACCCGCATCTACGGCACCGCTTTCGCCAAGCAGGACGAACTCGACGCCTACCTCAAGCAACTTGAGGAAGCCGAGAAGCGCGACCATCGCCGCCTCGGGCGCGAAATGGACCTGTTCCATTTCCAGGAGGAAGCGCCGGGCTCGGTGTTCTGGCACCCCAAGGGCTGGACGCTGTTTCAGGCGCTCGAAAGTTACATTCGCCGTCGGCAGTCGGAAGAATTCGGCTTTGCCGAGGTCAACGCGCCGCAGCTCATGGATTCATCGCTATGGGTCGCCTCCGGGCACATGGCGACATTCCGTGAAAGCATGTTTCTGACGCAAGCCCGCGAGGACGACGAACGCGTCTTCGTGGTCAAGCCGATGAACTGCCCCGGCCACATCCAGATTTTCAAGAATGGGCTCAAGTCGTACCGCGACCTGCCCTTCAAGCTCGCCGAATTCGGCAAAGTGCACCGCTTCGAGCCGTCGGGCGCGCTGCATGGGTTGATGCGCGTGCGTGCCTTCACCCAGGACGACGCCCACGTTTTCATCACCGACAGCCAGATCGAGGCGGAGTCGCTCAAACTCAACAACCAGATCCTCTCGATCTATAGCGACTTTGGCTTCGACGACGTCACCATCAAGTTCTCCGATCGCCCGGAAAAACGCATCGGCGACGACGCGGTGTGGGACAAGGCGGAAGCGGCGTTGCTGGCAGCGCTGAAGGATTCCGGCCGTCCCTGGAAACTCAACAAAGGCGAAGGCGCCTTCTACGGCCCCAAGCTCGAATACGTGTTGCGCGACGCCATCGGCCGCGACTGGCAATGCGGCACCGTGCAGGTCGATCTCAACATGCCGGGCCGCCTCGGCGCCTTCTACATCGACGAGCACTCCAACAAGGTGACGCCGGTGATGCTCCACCGCGCCATGTTCGGTTCGCTCGAGCGCTTCACCGGCATCATGATCGAGCACTATGCAGGCCACCTGCCGCTGTGGCTGTCACCGGTGCAGGCAATCGTCGCCACCATCACCGACGACGCCAACGATTACGCCCGCGAAGCGATCGCCGCCGCGCGGCGCCTCGGCCTGCGCGTCGACGGCGATCTGCGCAACGAAAAGATCAATTACAAGGTACGCGAGCATTCGCTCGCCAAGGTTCCTGCCCTGCTGGTCGTCGGCAAGAAGGAAGCGGCCGAGCGCTCCGTCTCGGTGCGCCGGCTCGGGCAAGACAAGCAAGAGGTGATGCCGCTCGAGGCCGCGCTTGCCGCGCTCGCCGAGGAAGCGGTACCGCCGGACGTGCGCCGCGAGCGTAAAGCGGCCTGAAACAGGGGAGATGCCGATGCCGAAAGGCTACTGGGTCACGTTCTATCGTTCGATCAAGGATCCCGACAAACTCGCGGCTTACGCCAAGCTCGCAGCACCGGCGACCGCGCCCTTCGGCGCCAAATATCTCGCGCGCGGCCCCTCGGCGGCCGCCTACGAAATCGGCATCAAGCAGCGCGTCGTCATTACCGAATTCGAAAGCGTGGAAAAGGCAATCGCCGCGCATGAGTCCCCGGCCTACCAGGCCGCGGTCAAGGTGCTCGCAGACGGCGCCGAGCGCGACGTCCGCATTGTCGAGGGGCTAGAATAACTAGCGGCCGCCGGCGAGACGGCCCTGGCGGGGCATTTCCTCGACCGCCGGGCCTTCCAGTTTGGCGAGAAAGCGCTCGGCCCAACGGCCGAGGTCGTTCTGCACCAGCACGCGATAATTGACCGCGTGGCGCTGGCGCCGCTCGTCGTGCGACATCGACAGCGCCCGGTTGATGGCGATGGCGACGCCCTCATGATCGAAGGGGTTGACCAGCAGCGCCGCCGCCAATTCGCGGGCGGCGCCGGCAAAGCGCGACAGGATCAGCACACCGGGATCGTCCGCGTCCTGCGCCGCCACGTATTCCTTGGCCACCAGGTTCATGCCGTCGCGCAGCGGCGTCACCAGCCCGGCGCGCGCCGCGCGGTAAAGCCCGGCCAAAGCGGTGCGGCTATAGGCCTTGTTGACGTAACGCAGCGGCGTCCATGACGGTTCGCCGAAGCGGCCGTTGATGCGCCCGGCCGCTTCGCCGACCACGCGCTCGATATCGGCATATTCGGGAATACCGGCGCGGCTGCGCGGCGTAATCTGCAGATAGGTGACGTTGCCGTGCCACTCGGGGAAGATGGTGAGGAAGCGCTCGAAGGCGTTCATGCGCTCCGGCAGGCCCTTGGAATAGTCGAGCCGGTCGACCCCGATGATCATGGCGCGGCCGGACAGGCTGTCCAGCACATCGCGCACGAAGGCCGAACTCATGGCGCGGCGCGCGAGCCGCGCAAATGCCTCCGTTTCGACGCCGACCGGGAAGACGCCGACCTGCACCGACCGTCCGTCGAAGGAAAAGGTTTCGGCATCGATGCGCTTTAATCCGGCTTCGTTGGCGAGATAGCGGGAGAAGTTCGTCGCATCGATTTCGGTCTGGAAACCGACCAGGTCGTAATTCGCCATCGCCGGGATCAGGCGCTCGTGATTGGGCAGCGCGGTGAGGATTTCCGGCGGCGGGCACGGCACGTGCAGGAAAAAGCCGATCTTGTTCCGGTGCCCGCGCTCGCGCAGCGTCTTCGCCAGCGGGATCAGGTGATAGTCGTGCACCCAGATTACGTCGTCCGGCTTGAGCATCTTTTCCAGATTGCTGGCGAAGTATTCGTTGACGCGGAAATAGCCCGACAGATCGCGGCGCATGAATTCGGCAAGATCGAGCCGATAATGCAGGATCGGCCACAACACCCGGTTGGCAAAGCCGTTGTAGAATTCCCGATGGTCGTCCTTGCGCAGGCCGACGGTCGCGTAGCTGACGTTGTCGCGCTCGACGACCTTGACGGGCCCCGGATCGCCCTCGGCGATGCGGCCGCTCCAGCCAAACCATACGCCGCCGCGCCGGCGCAGCGCCGGGCGGATGGACACTTCCAGCCCGCCGGCCCGCGCCCCGCTATCGGGCACGCCCACTCGATTGGAAACTATGAAGAGCCGCGCCAATACCGGTCTCCCCAGCTGCGCGACAATTTGATCGCGGTTAAAATCAGACCGGACATTGAATAGGTCTGCGGAAAATTCCCCCACAGTTTCCCGGTCACGGGATGCACGTCCTCGGACAAGAGGCCGTAACGGTTTCGCAGGCGAAGCGCATCGACGAACATGTCTCGAGCCTCTTCGCGCCGCCCCGTCTCCCAGATTGCATCGATCAACCAGAAACGGCAAATCAAAAACGCCGTCTCCGGCAAGCCGAAATCATCGGCGGCGACATACCTCATAACGTGGAAGTCGCGGCGAAGTTCACGCTCAATCGCCTGCACCGTCGAGACGAAGCGCGGATCATCGGGTGCAATCAGGCCGATTTCGGCCAAGAGCAGAGAACTGGCATCGAGATCGTCGCTGCCGACGGCCGCGGAAAACGCATTGAGTTTCGTATTGAAGGCGCACTGCAGCAGTTCATCGCGGATCTTGACCGCCTTATTTCCCCAATACGCTGCGCGATCGGGAAGACCGAGATTGTTGGCGATGGCGCTCAGACGCTGGCAGCCGGACCAGCACATCGCCGCGGAATGAGTGTGCACGCGTTTCTTGCCGCGATACTCCCAGATGCCGGAGTCGGGAACCATCGCCAGTTTCGCCGCCTGCTCGCCGAGCGGCTCGAGCAGACGAAACAGCCCCTCGTCCCCCGGACGCGGCAAGCGGCGATCGAAGAACATCGGCGCCGCCGCCATGATGATGCTGCCGTAAACGTCGTGCTGATCCTGCGCCCAGGCGGCGTTGCCGACGCGCACCGGACCGTCGCCGCCGTAACCGGCAAGCGAGGCGGCGTTGCGCTCCTCGAGCGAATCCGTGTGCACGACGCCGTAAAGCGAGCGCAAGGTCTCGGCGCGGCCGGCGGCGATGGTGAGGATGTAGGAGATGAAGTCTTCCATGGTGCGCGTCGCGCCGATGCGATTGAGCGCACGTACGACGAAGAAGGCGTCCCGCATCCAGCAGAAGCGATAGTCCCAGTTGCGCCCCGACCCCGGACCTTCCGGAATTGATGTGGTGAGCGCCGCGACAATGGCGCCGGTCTCCTCGAAACTGCACAGCTTGAGCGTGATCGCCGCACGGATGATCTCGTCCTGCCAGTCGATGGAAAAGGCGAGCCGGCGCACCCATTCGTGCCAGTAGTCGCGGGTGCGATCGCAGAATTCGCGGCAGGTCGTCTCCAGTGCGCCCTCGAACGGCTCGTCGACGCCGAACACCATGTGCATCGGCCGGGTCAGCACGAACGGCGCCTCGCTCTCGATATAGGAGAGCGGCACGTCGGTGGTGACGCGCATGCCGACCTCGTCGCGCCAGAAACGGATATGGTTGCTGCCGGAGGTGCGTGTCGCCACCGGCTCGCCGTAGCGGTGGGTGGCGCGGATGCGGATGCAAATGCGCGGCGCGCCGGCGATCGGCTCGACGATACGGATGAGCTGCGGCGGCCGATGGGTGCGGCCTTTTTCCTCGAAGCGCGGCGCAAAATCGGTGATGCGCACCGCGCCGCCCGCCTGGTCGATGAGTTCGGTGACCACGATCGCCGTGTTGCGCGCATAACTCGAGCGCGTCTCGACAAAGCCGTCGAGCAAAACGTCGCTGAAACCCTTTTCCTCATTGCCGGCGATGAGCCGGCTGAACACTGGGTCGCTGTCGTAGCGCGGCAGGCACCACCAGACGATGCGCGATGATGGATCGAGCAAGGCCGCGGTGCGGCCATTGCCGATCACGGCGAGATCGAGGCCGTAGTCGGTCATGCCGGGGTACCCTGCCCGCGCGCCGCCAGCTGCTTCAAGGCGCGGCGAAAGTCCGACGGTGAATTGAAAATGCCGGCAAGCCCGGCGAACTGCCGGCCGACGGAAAAGCCGATGCCTTGCATCGACGGGAGGATGGCAAAAACCGTTTCATCGGTGACATCGTCGCCGATGAACACCGGCCGGCGGCCGGCGAACGGCGCCTGTTCCATCAGCGCGCGGACGGCATCGCCTTTGCTGACGCCGGGGCGCTTGACCTCAAACATGAACTTGCCCGACTGCACTTCGGTCGCCTCTGCGGGAAACGCGGCGCGGCCTTCATCGATTGAAGCGCGCAAGCTCTCTTTGTCTTCGGGCGCGTTGCGGTAGTGCAGCGCCAGTGAATAGCCCTTGTCCTCGACTACCATGCCCGGCTTTGCCGCGCCGGCCAGGTGCTTGCGCATGTCCTTCGGCAACGGCGTTGCGCCGAGCCTAACTTCGCCCGCGCGCACGCGCATCTCGGCGCCGTGGCCGCCGATCGCCGGCAGTTCGAGCGGAACGAACAAGCGGTCAAGGTCCGCGATCTCCCGCCCGCTCACCAGCGCCAGTGCGCCGCCGGTCTGCCGCGACAGCCCGGCCACGAGATCGCGCAATTCGGCCGAGACGTGCACCTCGTCCGGCGACGGCTTGATGTCGATCAGCGTGCCGTCGACATCGAGCAGAAGGGCAATCGTTTTCGGGTCAAGATCTGGAAAAATATTCATGCATGGCATCTCTATGCCAACGAATGCGCCAGCATATTTGTTCCTTCCAGACGTATATAGGCAGCGATCAGAGCGCCGTCACCGCAACCGTACCTCGACATCGCCGTCAACGCCGGTCACGACCTTGAATTCGCGCTCGTAAACCTTGCCCTCGTTGCGGGCGATGGCGCGGTATTCACCTTCGGCGAGAATGACGCGGGGGAACGCGCCGATCGATTCCTTGACGACGTCGCCGCCGGGGGTCAACACCGACCAGGCCGTGTTGGCGAGCGCCTCGCCACCTTTCTCGGCCACCAGTTTGAGCGTGATTGCGGCGGCACGATGCGTGACGGTGATGTCGGTGAGCTTGCCGGCCGCGACGCGGATGTCCGAGCGCACCACCGAATTGGCGTCGCCGTAATTCGACACGATGTAATAAGTGCCCTCCGGCACGATGACCACGTCATTGGTCATGATGTGGTCGGCGATCGGGCGCCGGTCGCCGGCCTCGAACTGGCTGCCTTTATAGACGTCGAATGAAATCTGCCCGGAAGGAATACGCGCATCGCCGACGCGGCCCTCGAGCCGCAGGCCGCCGGCCGGCAAGTCGAACTGCTCATGCACGGGCTCCGCCGCAAGCGTCACCGGGCGCACTGCGGTGGCGAGACCGAAGCCGACGTGGACGACGTAAGCCCCGGGCGCCAGCGCCAGGGTCGGTGCCGGCGACTTGTCTTCCTTGACCAGACGGAATTTGCCGCCGGCGTCGGGCTGCGCGGCATAAACGCGCCAGGTAAGCCCGCCGCTGATCGGCGCGGCGCTTTTGCCGAAACGGGCATCGAGCGAAAGCGCGACCTCGCCGGCCGGGATTGTCGGCAGCGCGGCGCGCGGTACCGCGCCTGCCGGCGGCACCAGCGCATTGCCCGGGGCGATGAGCGCGCCGTTGCCTGGGCCCCAGTCCGAGGAGGGCGCGCTCGAGAACAGCGAATTGGATTGGGCATTCGCGGCATGCGTGAAGAGAATTGCCGCGGCGACTGCCATGAAACGCCCCCATGCGGCGGGTGCGATGGTTTCTCTAAAGTCCCTCATGCAGCCGCGGTTTTCGGCCCAAATCGCGGCGATTTCAAGCCGTCGGCGCCGTTTGTCACTGCCGCGAGGCTATGTTAGGCGCAACGCCTGCTTTTCAACGCCACTGGAATTTCAGGCCGATGCCCGACGCACTGCATTTGCTCAAGACCCGCCGTTCGGTGAAGCCCATGGAATTGGGCGGCCCGCCGCCCACGCGCGAGGAGATCGATACGCTGCTGGCGATCGCCTCACGCGTGCCCGATCACGGCAAGCTCGCGCCGTGGCGCTTTATCGTGTTCAGCGGGGAGGCACGGCTCGCCGCCGGGGAAAAGATCGCCGCCGTGTTTGCCGGGGATCGCCCGGACGCAACCGCAGAGCAACTCGCCTTCGAGCGCAATCGCCTCGCCCGCGCACCGCTGGTGATCGCAGTGGTGAGCCGCGCCGCCGCGCATGCAAAAATCCCCGAATGGGAGCAAGAGCTTTCGGCCGGCGCCTCGGCCATGAGCCTGGTCATTGCCGCGCACGCCATGGGGTTTGCCGCGAGCTGGATCACCGAATGGTACGCCTATGACCGGCGCGTGCTCGACGCGCTTGGCCTCGCGGCCAACGAACGCATCGCCGCCTTCGTGCATGTCGGGCGGCCGGCCAAGCCGCCGGAAGAGCGTGAGCGGCCAAAGCTCGGCGACGTTGTCTCGTATTACAAAGCCTGAACGACGTATGAACTCGAAAAGCAGGCGCTGGCTTTCCGGCAGGATCATGCGCAAGGAACGATGATGTTTTACAAGCCTGACAAACGCGACCCCAGGCTTACCCACGATCCGTTCAAGGCGATCGTCGCGCCACGCCCGATAGGCTGGGTCACCTCCATGAACGCTAAGGGCGAGGTCAATCTCGCGCCGTACTCGTATTTCAACGGTGTCAGCAGCAAGCCGAACGTGGTGATGTTTTCCAGCGAAGGTCTCAAGGATTCGGCGAGCTTCATCGCCGAGACCAGGGAGTTCGTCTGCAATCTCGCCACCTGGGATCTGCGCGAGGCAATGAACGCAACTTCGGCGCCGCTGCCGCGCGGCGTCAACGAGATGAGCCGTGCCGGCCTCGCGCCCGCCCCCTCGCGGCTGGTCAAGCCGCCGCGCGTCGCCGCCTCCCCCTGCGCGCTCGAATGCAGGCTCATCAAGATCGTGCCGATTGAAAGTATCGACGGCACGGCGATCGACTGCCACGTGGTCTTCGGCCAGGTCATCGGGGTGCACATCGACGACCGTTTCGTGGTCAATGGCCGGCTCGACACCGCGGCGATGAAGCCGATTGCGCGCTGCGGCTACGACGAATACGCCGTCGTGGAAAGCGTCTTTGCGATGCAGCGCCCGACCAGATAGGCGAGCCCGACAGGCGGCTGCCGGTTTTCACGCGTCATGCGCAACTAAACAGGCCTTCGAGGCGTTTACCATAAGGTAATTCCGCCGGAGCATCCTGCTTCGTCACGTTTCGGTCACAAGACTCCGCCAGCAATTTTCACCATACCGGCGCGAAATACTTGTCGGGGCAGCGTGCCCGAACGGACAATTGGGGTCTGGGAGATCGTTTTTGGTGTTTGAGGGTTTTTTCGCGCGCGCACGCAACGGCGGCGACCGCTCCGCCGAGGCCACGACCGCGCCGGTCAAGCCGGCGATGGCGCGGCCGAGCATCGGCTTGGCGCTTGGCGGCGGCGCCGCCCGCGGCTTTGCTCACATCGGCATCATGCGCTCGCTGCTGGCGCACGGCATCGTCCCCGACGTGATCGTCGGCACCTCGATCGGCGCCGTGGTCGGCGGCTGCTATGCCGCCGACGAACTGGACTCGCTGGAAAGCTGGGCGCGCGGCCTGACGGTACGCAACATCCTGAGCTACCTCGATCTCAACCTGTCCGGCTCCGGCCTGATCCGCGGCGACCATCTCGCCAGCCGGCTCAACCAGGCGCTCGCCGACAAACGCATCGATGAACTGCCGATCCGCTTTGCCGCGATTGCCACCGAATTCAACACCGGCCATGAGATCTGGCTGACCCGCGGACGGCTTGCCGACGCGCTGCGCGCCTCATACGCGCTGCCGGGGATATTTCCGCCGGTGCGCATCGGCGGGCGCTGGCTGGTTGACGGCGCGCTGGTCAACCCTGTGCCGGTGTCGGCGGCGCGCGCGCTCGGCGCCCGGCTGGTGATCGCGGTCAATCTCAACGCCGATATCCTGGGCCGCGGCACCATCATCTCCGACCATGGCTCCGATGCGAGCGACGACGTTCCGCAAGAGACGCCGGGCAAGGTCGCTGGCGTTTTTGCCGGCAAGCACCCGTTTCGGCGGCTGTTCGGCACGCGCGGGCGTCCCGGCATTCCGACGGTGATGGTGGAAGCCTTCAACGTCATGCAGGATCGCATCACCCGCGCCCGCCTTGCCGGCGACCCGGCAGACGTGCTGATCAGCCCCCGGCTTGGCCACGTCGGCTGGTTCGATTTCCAGCACGCAGCCGAGGCCATCGACATCGGCACGGAGACGATGGAAAAGGCCATCGACGGCGTCACCGAAGCGATCACCGCGCTGTCGCATCCGGTCAGCGCCGACAACGGCGGAAAATAGCAAAGAGTGCGCGGCTCAAGCCGTGCGGATGTAGTCCCGCATGGCTTCGGACTCCCGTTCGATTTCGTCGACGCGCTGCTTGACCACGTCGCCGATCGAGATGATGCCGATGGTGCGGCCGTCGGCGACGACCGGCATGTGCCGGAATTTCCCGGCGGTCATCCGTTCCATGATGCTGGCGCAGTTTTCATCCTCGTCGCACGTCGTCACGGTGCGGGTCATCGCCTGCCCGACCGGAAGTTCGAGCGCCGCAGCGCCCTGCTCGGCGAGCATTCGAACAATGTCGCGTTCGGACAATATGCCGGCAAGGCGGCCCCCGGCGCCGAGGATCAGCACCGCGCCGATCCGGTGCGCGGACAAAAGTTTTGCCGCGACCGCAAGCGTCGCGGTCGGCTCGATGCTGACGATCTCGCCACCCTTTTTGGCGGCCAGAATCTCTTTGACGTTCATGGCAAGCTCCTTTCCCGGAGGGCCAGGCTACAGACCCGCGACTCCGGGTTCTCGGAGAACGATCCCGCCGTTCGACCGGTTCCGTCAAGCGAGTTTGAGTGCGCCGCCGCAATTCAATGCGGCGCTGCAGCAACTCCGTGATCTTGCGCGACATCGGGCGGATCGAACCAGGAAAAAAGCATCAGCCCGGCGAGGAAGCCGCCGATGTGAGCCTGCCAGGCCACCGGTTGTCCTCCGCTCAGCGAGGTAAAGCCAGCACCGAATAGAAAATTGATGCCGAACCAGACGATGATAAAACCGAGCACGCGCGGATCGGTCAGCACGAAGAGAAGCGGAAGCGCCGGGACGCGATAAGGGTTGCTCGCGATCTCGCGCCGCGGACTTAAAGGTCCGCCGCGCTGAAAGGCAAAGCGCATGGCGCCGGCCATGGTGCCGGAGATCGCGGCCGACGCGCCGATCACCGCCGCGGTGTCTCCGGCATGCGTGAACAGGTGCAACATGGCGCCGGCCGCGGCGGTCACTGCAAAGAACGCGAGAAACCGCGCCGGCCCGAAACGGCGCGCGATCGCGGTGCCGAACGGCAGGAACCAGATCGCGTTGACGCCGAGATGAAGCCAGGTCGCGTGAATCAGCGAGTAGCTGAAAAAGGTCCAGACCTCGGACGGCCAGCCGCCGGGCAGGATGTCGCCGAGCAACAACGTGTTGTCATAACGCGCCGGGATGAATGCAAACAGGTCCAGGAAATACTGATTCTGCGCCGCGGTCAGAAGCCAGGTGCGGCCGACATGCACGATGACGAAAAGCCCCACGAGAATCGTGATGACCGGGGGGACATTAAAGAGCGGTTCGCGTTTCACTGATGATTGCCACATGTAAAGGCGGCCACCTTGGCTGCTCGGGCGCTGCGCCGCAAGCTGAGGCCGCCAATCAGGGCATAAAAAAGGAGGGCACAAAGGCCCTCTAAATTCGCCACTCAGGGATCGGCGCCGATTATAGAGCCTCCCGCCGCCCCTCCAACGCGATAGCGATTTTAACACTAACCCGCATCGGCGCCGGTGACGGCGGTTCGATGGCGACGCACGGCACGCGCCCTGCTCCAGCCTGACTGTCGCGGCGAAAAGCCGGCGCTTTTGTCCCGATCGGGGACAGACAACGCCGGCACCGTCTCGCGACGGAACAGGTGGTGTCATGAAACACGCTTCCACGCGCGCCGTACATGCTTATTGGGACCAGCGCCGCGGTCATCGTCCCGCCCCCAGCCGCGACGACATCGATCCGGCGGCAATCCGCCAGTCGCTTGGCGATACATTCCTGCTGTCGGCTGATTTCGTCGATCAGCTTCGCTTCCGTCTCGCCGGCACGCGCATCTGCGCCCTGTTCTGCCGCGAGCTCAAGGGCGAGATTCTTGCGACGCTTTGCAGCGAGGACAGCCGCAAGACCCTCGAAGACGCGTTGTCCGTCATCGCCGAGGAAAACACGGGCGTAGTAGCCGGCCTTACCGGGCATGCCGATGACGGCGCAAAGATCGAACTCGAAATGCTGCTGTTACCGCTCGCCCGCGTCGGCCATGCGCGCACCAGCGTGCTCGGCGTGCTGACGCCGCTCGCGCCGGTCTATTGGCTCGGCGCCAAACCGCTGCTCACCCTCGAACTCGCCACCGTGCGTCACCTCGGCGCAGCGACCGCCACGCAGCGTTTGACGGTGCCGCTTGACGGTAGCCAGTTGCATCATGGCTTCACCGTTTACACCGGCGGCCTCGCCGAACCCTCCAACGAGCGCGCCGGCTAACGGGCTATTAACGATACCTCCCATAGGTTCGGGGATTAGCCGGGACCTTCGTCCCTGGATGCCCGCCGCGCCATGGCAGTGTCGCAAACGAAACTGAAGATATTGCCGCTCGCCGAAGAGCGCCGGCGGCACCAGCGCGTCAAGGTAAACCTGCTCGGCCGCTACATGCTGGCCGACCGGCGCGAATATCCGTGCCAGGTCGTCGACATGTCACCCGGCGGCATATTGTTGATCGCGCCGGTGTCCGGCAGGGTCGGTGAACGCGTAATCGCTTACGTCGATCATCTCGGACGCCTGGAGGGCCAGATCGCACGCGAGGTCAATAACGGCTTTGCCATGACCATCTCGGCGACAACGCGCAAGCGCGACAAGCTTGCCGCGCAGCTGACCTGGCTCGCCAACCGCCAGATCCTCAATTTGCCGGAAGACCGCCGCCACGGCCGTTTCGTTCCGCGCAATGCGATGGCGCGCCTGGTGCTGCCGAACGGCACCAACGTCGCCTGCCGCGTCATCGATCTGTCGGCCTCCGGCGCCGCCGTTTCGATCAACCCGTCCCTGCGTCCGCCGGTCGGCGCCGCGGTCACGATAGGCAAGACGCCGGGCCGCGTGGTGCGCCATATCGAAGACGGCTTTGCCATCGAATTCACCCGGCTGCAGCATCCCGATTCGATCGAAGACAACGTCACCGGCGAATAGCGTCACCAGCCGGTAAACGCCGGTGCGCGGCCGTCTTCGCGCAAAGTACGCCAATTCCACGCCGCCACATCCATCATTCCACATCGCGCGAGCGTGGCGCTGCGTTACCATCATGGTAAATTTCGACGCGAAAACCGCCAAAGCGGCGTGACGTGGCCGCGCGGCAATTCTTAATCGATAAAATTTTTCGCAAATTGGATTCTATCGAATTTTATTTGAATTCGATTTCAATTTGTTTCGCATTCGCCTCTTGCTTTAGTCGTGTTCTCTTCAAAGTACGCTGCGCGACTTAGCTGCGGCGAAAAAAGTTTGTGCCAATTGTGGTCCCAAGAAGACGGACAGGGGTCACAAAATGGGCAGGCAGTTCAAACGAGGATTGAGCGGCGGCGCAGCGGCCATGATCGGCTGCATCATCGCGCTTGTTCTCCCGGCGGACAGCGCCGCGGGAGAACGCGTCGCGTCTCTCAACACGTCAAGCGGCACTGAGCGGGCGGCCTACATTGCCGTCGGCGCGACCACACGCGCGCCGATCGGCTGGGTCGAGTTCTGCATCCGCTACAAGGGCGAATGCGACACCAAGCCCTCGGCGGCGCGCGACGTCGTGCTCACGCCGAAGGCCTGGGACGACCTGGTCAAGGTCAACGCCTGGGTCAACGACAACATCAAGCCGGTGACCGATCTCGAGCACTGGGGCGTGGTCGAGCAATGGGATTATCCCGACGACGGCAAGGGCGACTGCGAGGACTATGTGCTGCTCAAGCGGCGCATGCTGATGCAGGCGGGCTGGCCGCGCGAGGCGCTGCTGATCACGGTGGTGCGCGACAAGAAGAACGACGGCCACGCCGTGCTCACGGTGAAGACCAACCGCGGCGAATTCATTCTCGACAACCAGGAAACCGAAATTCTCGCCTGGAACAATACCGGCTACCGCTTCGTCAAGCGGCAATCGCAGGGCAACCCCAACACCTGGGTTCTGCTCGGCGACCCGCCGGCCAATCCGCCGATCGTTTCGTCCCGCTGAAGATCTAGCCGACAGGAGATTCGCGAGCCCGGTCACGTCCCCACCCCTCCCCGTCCCCAGACCGGGTTTGCGAGCGGCCGGCCTCCCCCAGGGCCGGCCGCACCTTTTTCGGGCGGGCGCTATTTCTCAGTGGCCCAGGTGTGAACGTCCTTGTCGCGCTGCGTAGTGCCGGGTTCGGGCACCGACATTCCCGTCGTGCTGCGCTTTTTGTGCGTGTTGGCGTAGGCAGCATGGCTTTTGACACTGGATGACGTGTCTTGCGCGTTCTCGTCCTGGGTGTTCGTCGAACTCGATTGCGCGTTGGCGATGGTTGCGCCGCAGAGCAAGGCGCTCGCGGCGGCTAAAGCGATCAGGGTCTTGGCCTGCATTTCGGCCTCCTTGGTCCCCATACCAAAACGCCGGCGATGGCCAGCCGTTCCCGCTGAGGCGCAAAATCGGGGGACAGCCCCACGTCGCCGCGATTCAAATTGGCTTGAGGCCCTTGGCGTATTGCTTCCAGCGCTGCACGTAGATGTCGGCGCCGTCGCGGATCATTTCGGCTGCTTTATCGTCCAGCGTGCGGATGACGCGCGCCGGTGCGCCGACAATCAGCGAATTATCGGGAAAGCCCTTGCCCTCGGTGACTACGGCGCCGGCGCCGACCAGGCAGCGGCGTCCGATCTTCGAACCGTTGAGCATGATCGCGCCCATTCCGACGAGCGAATCGTCGCCGATCGTGCAGCCGTGAAGAATGACGTTGTGGCCGATGACGCAGTTGCTGCCGATGGTCAGCGGAAAGCCCGGGTCGGTGTGCAGCGTGGCGTTGTCCTGGATCTGCGAGCGTTCGCCGAGCTCGATCCATTCGTTGTCGCCGCGCAATACGGCGCCGAACCAGACGCTGGCCTCGCGCTTCAAGCGCACGCGGCCGATCAGCGTCGCGGTTTCGGCAACCCAATACTGGCCGTCGCCGGGAAATTCGGGCCCCTGCCCGTCGAGTTCGTAGATCGGCATGCGTCACCTCGCGTGCCAGCAACAATCGCAATGAATACGCCGAAAAGAAAGTGCTTACGCCGCAAGCACGCCGCAGGCCTGCAATGTCATGACCAGCACGATGCCCGACATCAGGCTCCAGAATCCGGCAATCAGCGTCGCCAGAAACACGAATTCAAAGCGGCGGGCTTCCTGCTGGCGGCCAAGCAGCGTGTTGCGCATGATCAAAAACGGCGCCGACAGCATCAGCAGCGGCACTGCGGCGACCGTCGACGCCTTGGCACCGGCGGAGAGCAGGCCAAAACTCGGCAGGCGGCTGGTGACAAGCTGATAGCCCGAGCTGCATAAGCCCGCCACGGCAAAGCCGAGCGCCAGCGACATGAGCATTTGCAGGGATTCGGAAGGCATCGGGCCACAACGCGTTACACGAGGGCCTTTGTGTCCCAGAGCGCGCGGCCGCGCGCCAGCAAATCCTTAACAGAAGGTTAACGCGCGGAGCCTAAGGCCGCCGGGATGGCTGTGAGATACTGCGGTTGATTCGCATGTCCACCAGCACCCACCACGCCACCCGCCGCAACCGCCGGGCACCGAGCCCGCTGACCGCTCCGCTGCTGCTGTTTGCCGCCGCGGGCGCGATCGCCGTCGCTTACGTCGCCTATGTGCTGTGGCCGCGCTGGCCGGACGTTCCGGTCGCGCTCGACGCGCCCTCGCTGCCGATCACCGTGGCCGGCGTTACCTTCAACATCGAGCCGGCGGCGATCCGAATGGCTGTCCAGCGCAAGCCAGGGACGCAGGAGCGCGTCGACCTCGCCTATCTGTGGCCGTCGTTGCAGCCGCCCGATCCCGCCAGCAAGCCGAGCGTCGGCGCTCCGGTTAATCCCAACGAGCGCCTGTTCGTCACCATCGCGTCGGGCGATGCCACGCTGCCGCTGATGGAGCGCGTCGAGACCATCTATCCGCGCTATCTCGTCGCGCAGCCCACCGCCGGGCCCGACGGGCTGACACTGCGCGGGTTCCGCAACGGCACGCCCTATCAGGGCGAAGAGCTTGCGTTTGAATCGCAGAACCCGACACACTTTCTTGCGCGCTGCTCGCTCAAGGGCGTGGTCAATTCCGGCTCGTGTCTGCTTGAGCGGCGCATCGGCAATGCCGATGTCTCGATCCGCTTTCCCCGCGACTGGCTCAGCGACTGGAAAAGCGTCGCCGCCGGCATCGACCGGCTCATCGCGCGGCTGCACCCGAATTGAGCCGGCTCAGCGCTTTTTCTTTGCGCGCGTCTTCTTGCGGGGTTTCAGCGGAATGACGTCGGCCTTCATATCGGCGCTGCGCCGCAGTGCTTCCTTCAGGCTCGCTGGGCGGCCGTATTTTTTCAGGATGTCGCGGAAGGCTTCGTCGGCGAGTTCCTGAAAACTCTGCATCCGGTCCCTGGCCAGAAGATCGATGGAGGCCCAGTTTTCGTCGTCGAACTGCACCCGCTTGCCGCGCATCAGTCGACCAGGTCGACGTCCAAAATCGGCAGCTCGAAAATATAGGACTTGCGGCCCTTCTCGTTTTCGAGAAACAGCACGCCGATGAATTCCTCGCCGATATAGGCTTCCACCGAATCCAGTTTCTTCGGACGGGTGACGACGCGGATATTTTCGTTGTCGAATTTGCGCCGCAGGTAAGCGTTGAGCGTCGGCACCGGCTGGATCGAGGGATCGCTGCCGACCTCGATCACCATGCGGAAATTATAGGAGCGGTCGCCGTCCTCGTCGTCGACCGTGATTTCGCCGAGATCGTCCTCGCCGACAAAAACCTCGGCGAATTCGCCCGACTTCGGCGCCACGCGGATCTGCTGGTTGCCGAACAACTTCTTCAGGTAGGCGTCGAGCTTTCTGACTTCCACAACGTCCACAGCGTCGTCCCTCGTGATTGGATCGCGCCTAGTAGCGCGATTGATTGCGGCTGCGCAAGCGGGGAAACGGACAAAATCAGCCGTCGAGCATGAGGCCGTAGAGCATCTGGTCCATGGCCCGCGAGGGTTCGGGGCAGCCGGCCTCGCCGACCACCTTGGCCGGCACGCCGGCGACCGTGACGTTGTTCGGCACCGGCTTGATCACCACCGAGCCGGCGGCGATGCGGGCGCAATGGCCGACCTCGATATTGCCGAGAATCTTGGCGCCGGCGCCGATCATCACGCCGTGGCGGATTTTCGGGTGGCGGTCCTCGTTTTCCTTGCCGGTGCCGCCGAGCGTCACGTCGTGCAAAATCGAAACGTCGTCGTCGATCACCGCTGTCTCGCCGACCACGAGGCCGGTGGCATGGTCGAGGAAGATGCCGCGGCCGATACGCGCCGCCGGATTGATGTCGCACTGGAATACCGAGGACGAGCGGCTCTGCAGATAGAGCGCGAAATCCTTGCGGCCGTTGTTTTTCAGCCAGTGCGCCAGCCGATGCGTCTGGATGGCGTGGAAACCCTTGTAGTAGAGCACCGGCTCCATGAAGCGCAGCGTCGCAGGGTCGCGGTCGACGGTCGCCACGATGTCGGCGCGGAACGCTTCGCCGATTGCCGGCTGGCTATCGAGCGCGTTCGCGTAAGCCTGGCGGATCAGATCGCCGGAGACCTCGGCGCTGCCGAGCCGCTCGCAGACACGGTGCACGACCGCCGCTTCCAGCGAATCGTGGTGCAGGATGTTTTCATAGAGAAAAGTCGCAAGCTCAGGCTCCGTCCGCGCCGCTTCCTCCGCCTCGGAGCGGATGCGCGTCCAGACCGGGTCGACCTTGTCGAGGCCCTTGGCGGGCCGTGCCTGCTGCTGTGCCATGGAATTTAATTCTCCGGCGCTGTTCCGATTGGCCGCGCTTCTAGCACATATCTCTGGTCACGAAGAAGCTCTTGCAAGTCCCGTCACGTCTGCATTCGCACGGCTCATGGGCGCTGGTTAAGAAAGTCGAGCACGGTGGACTTAAACTCCTTGTCTCCGACCGCCAGCATGTGGTCGCGCCCCGGAATGTCGAGCCATTTCGCATTCGGAATGAGCGCGGCCAATTCCTGGGCGGAGCCCGCCACGTCGTCCTTGGTTCCGACCGCGACCAAAGTCGGAGACTTGATTTCGCCGGCCTGTGCGCGAGTCAAAGTCTGCCGCGAGCCGCGAATGCAGGCGGCAAGCGCCCGCAGATCGGATCTGGTCTGCTCGGCAAAGGCGCGGAATTGCCGGCCGGTCGGATCGCTCACCTCGGCAAGCGACGGCGCCTCCAAGGCCTCGGCGATGCTCTCGGGCAGGCCGACGCCTTCGATCAGGTGAGTGCCCAGCCCGCCGAGAATAACCGAGCGCACGCGTTCGGGATGACCGAGCGCGAGGAAGGCGGCGATGCGCGCGCCCATCGAATACCCCATGACGTCGGCGTGGCTGAGGTCGAGATGATCGAGCAATGCGCGCACGTCGCCCGCCATTTTGCCGGTGTGGTAATCGGCCGGCTCGTAAAGCTTTGCTGACTGACCATGGCCGCGGTCGTCGAGCGCGATCACCCGCCGTCCGGCGCGGCGCAGCGTGCCGACCCAGCTCGGCGCCACCCAATTGACCTCCTTGGTGGAGGCAAAGCCGTGCACCAGGACAATCGGTTCGGCGGAGGCGTCATCGCCGCCCTCGTCGAGATAGGCGATTTCCACGGCGCCGTTATTGAAATGCGGCATGGCCGGTATTTAGAATTTGCCGGCGGTCAGCACAATCGCAAAACGATACCGCCTCTAGGCACACCGCGTCCGCCTCGCTATGGTGCGCGGCCTTTAGTCTGGCGCGCCGCTTTTCGAGGATACCCCCATGACGGATCACGTCGTCCCTCATTTCCATAATGATCCCGGCGTGCCGGTGATCGACATCGGCGCGCGGGAATTCATGTGCGTCGGCGCGACGCCGCCGCATGACCATCCGCACGTGTTCCTCGACATGGGCGAGGACAACGAGATCATCTGCCCCTATTGCTCGACACTCTACCGCCACGACCCGAAGCTTCATGCGCACGCGGCGCGTCCGGCGGAATGCGAATTGCACGTCGCCGCTTAGCCATACATCGGAGCAGCCGGTGGCGTCCGCGCGTCATGTCATCGTCGCCGGCGCCGGCATCGCCGGCCTGAGCGCGGCGCTGTCGCTGGCACGCGCAGGGTTGCGGGTCACTTTGCTTGAGCAGGCGGACAAACTGGAAGAGGCCGGAGCCGGCATTCAGCTCTCGCCGAATGCCACCCGCATCCTGAACGGGCTCGGTTTGCGCGAACGGCTGGAGGCTGCGGCCACCGCACCCGCGGAAATTCGCGTCATGGCCGGGCGCTCGGCGCGAGAAATCTCGCGCATCCCCTTGGGCGCCGGCGCGGAGCAGCGCTACGGCGCGCCGTTTCTCATCATCCATCGCGCCGATCTGCAATCCGTGCTAGCGGAAGCCGCGCGCAGCCAGCGCGATATCGCGCTCAAGCTCGGCATCCAGGTCGGCGATTTCGCGATCCACGACAACGGCGTCACCGTGCAGGGCCGCCGCGGCCGCGACATGACCGACGAGCGCGGCATCGCGCTGATCGGCGCCGACGGCGTGTGGTCGAGCATGCGCGCGTGCATCGCCAAGACTCGACGAGTGCGATTCTCCGGCCGTACTGCGTGGCGTGCTTTGCTCCCGGCCGCTGGCCTGCCGGACGAATTCCGTGCGCCGCGGATACATCTTTGGCTTGGGCAGGACGCGCACCTCGTCCACTACCCGGTCAGAGGGGGCAAAACCGTCAACTTGGTCGCCATCCTGCGCGAGGACTGGAACGAGCCGGGCTGGTCGGCGCCGGGCAACAGCGAAGAGTTGCTGCGCCACTTCGCCCGCTGGGTCTGGTCCGAAGACGTGCGCGAATTGCTGGCGATGCCGAAGCAATGGCTCAAATGGGCGCTCTATGAAGGCCGCGGCGCCTCCCTGGACGGCAAGGGGCCGGCGACGCTGATCGGGGACGCCGCCCACCCGATGCTGCCGTTTCTGGCGCAGGGCGCCGGGATGGCGATCGAAGACGGAGCCGTGCTCGCGGCCATGTTGGGCAAATATCGCGACGACCCCGCCGACGCGCTTCGCGGCTATGAGGGAGCGCGGCGCCGCCGCCTCGCCCGCGTGCAGAAAGCCTCGCGCCGGCAGGGCCGCGTCTATGGGCTGACCGGCCCCGAGGCGCTGATCCGCAATCTCGCGATGCAGGCGATGGGTGGAGAAAAACTGCTCCGGCGCTTCGACTGGCTCTATAACTGGCAGGCGCCTGCCCTCGAGGTTCCGAGCCGCCTATGATGTTTCCCGCGACCGTCACTGGCAGTTTGCCGAAGCCGTCATGGCTGGCCGAGCCGAACAAGCTGTGGCCGCAGTGGCGGCTGCAAGGCGCGGATCTCGCGCAAGGCAAGCTCGACGCAACGCTGCTGGCGATCAAACTGCAGGAGGACGCGGGCATCGACGTCGTCTGCGACGGCGAGCAATCGCGCCAGCACTTCGTTCACGGCTTTCTCGAATTCGTCGACGGCATCGACTTCGCGCACAAGGTCGAGATGGGCATCCGCGCCAACCGCTACAAAGCCATGGTGCCGACGGTGCGCGGCGAGTTGACGCTCAAGGGCCGCGTGCACGGGGAAGAGGCCCGTCACGCCCGCGCCCATACCACGCGAAAATTAAAAATCACGCTGCCGGGCCCGATGACCATCGCCGACACGATTGCCGACGCGCATTACGGCGACAAGATCGCCATGGCCATGGCCTTTGCCGGACTGCTCAACAAAGAAGCACGCGCGCTGGAAAAGGACGGCGTCGACGTCATCCAGTTCGACGAACCGGCCTTCAACGTGTTCACCAAAGAGGTTGCCGGTTGGGGCATCGAGGCGCTGCATCGCGCCATCGACGGACTCAAGTGCCAGACTGCCGTGCACATCTGCTACGGCTACGGCATCAAGGCCAATATCGACTGGAAGAATTCTCTTGGCGGCGAGTGGCGCCAGTACGAGGAGATTTTCCCGGCGCTGGCGAAAAGCCGCATCGGTCAGGTCTCGCTCGAATGCATCAATTCGCGGGTACCGATGAAGTTGATGTCGCTGCTCGCCGGCAAGGACGTGCTGATCGGCGTCGTCGACGTGGCCACCGACGCCATCGAGACGCCGGAACAGATCGCAGCCCTGATCGGCGAGGTCATGGCGTACGTGCCGAAGGAGCGCATCGTCGCCTGCACCAATTGCGGCATGGCGCCGATGCGGCGCGACATCGCCGAGGCGAAGCTCAAGGCGCTCGGCGCCGGCGTGGCGCTGGCGCGGCAGCGTTACGCTTAAGGCCATGCGTAACAATTCATCCTCCCTTCCGTCGGCTTATTTCCGTGAGGAACACGATGCACTACGCGCGCAGTTGCGCCGCTTCGTCGACGAAGAGATCAGGCCGCACGGCGACAAATGGGAAGAGCAAGGCTTCGTGCCGCGCGAGGTGCTGCGCCGCATGGGTGAACTCGGGTTTCTCGGCATTCGCTATCCGGCCGAATTTGGCGGGGCGGAAATGGACGCGTTCGGCTCTGTCGTCCTCGCCGAGGAACTCGGCCGCTGTACGTTCGGTGGCACGTCGATCACCGTCCTTGTCCATACCGACATGGCCTCGGTGCACCTCGCCAATGCCGGTTCGCCTGCGCAAAAGGCAAAGTGGATGCCGGAAATCATCGCCGGCCGCGCCATCACCGCGGTGGCGGTGACCGAGCCCGATGCAGGCTCGGACGTAAAGGGCATCCGCACCACCGCGCGCCGCGACGGCGACTCCTTCGTCATCGACGGCGCCAAGATGTTCATCACCAACGGCGTGCATGCCGACCTTTACTTCGTTGCCGCCAAGAGCGACGCGGGGTCGCGCGCGGCAAAAGCCGTTTCCATGTTCATGGTGGAAAAGGGAACGCCGGGTTTGCGTGTGTCGCGCGCGCTCGACAAGCACGGCTGGCGCTCATCCGATACCGCCGAGCTTGCCTTTGAGGACTGCCGCATCCCGGCGGCCAATCTGCTCGGCGAGGAAGGTCGCGGTTTTTACGCCATCATGCGCAATTTTCAGAACGAGCGCATGGTGATCGCCGCCATGGCGATCACCGAGGCGCAGACCGCGCTTGAGCTCACCCTCGACTACGTGACGACGCGCAAGGCCTTCGGCACGCCGCTTTACGACAAGCAGGCCATCCGCCAGCGGCTCGCCGTACTCGCGACCAAGGTCGAAGCCGGACGCCAGCTCGTCCATCATGTCGCCTTTCTCGATTCACAAGGCGTCGACTGCACCCGCGAAGTCTCGATGGCCAAGGTCTATTGCGGCGAGCTGGTCAACGAAGTCCTGTACAATTGCGTGCAGTTCCATGGCGGCATGGGCTTCATGCGTGAAAGCGTCATCGAGCGGATGTCGCGCGACGCCCGCGTGCAGGCGATTGGCGGCGGCGCCACCGAAGTGATGCTCGAGGAAGTCGCCAAGCGTCTCGTGCGTTGACGCCTAGCGCGAAGCGCGGCCCATCACATCCATGAGTTCGGCGACCTTGCGGCGCTGGTCACTCTTGTCGCCGCTCTTGATCGCGTGCTCGACGCAGTGCGCCACGTGGTCGCGCAGGATTTCCTCCTCGGCGCGGCGTAGCGCCGCGCGCACCGCGGCGATCTGGGTGACGATGTCGATGCAGTAGCGGTCATGCTCGACCATGCGGGCAAGCCCGCGCACCTGGCCTTCGATGCGGCCGAGGCGTTTGAGCGTTGCCGCCTTGCTGTCCTTTGCCATGCGCGATATATACCCCCTGGGGGTATTTGAGGCAAGTCATGCGTGCGGCGGACCATCATCACCATCACGCGGCGCCGGACGGCGGCGAAACCGACCCGGTCTGCGGCACGACGGTCGATCCCGCGACCGCCAGGCACCGCGCCGACGATCAGGGCCGCGCCTATTTCTTCTGCTGCGCCGGGTGCAAGGCCAAGTTCACCGCCGATCCGCAGAAGTACCTCGTCAAGCGCGAGTCCGAACCCGCGGTCGAAGGCGTGATCTACACCTGCCCGATGCATCCGCAGATCCGCCGGGCCGGTCCCGGGTCATGCCCGATCTGCGGCATGGCGCTGGAGCCGGAACTGCCGGGCGCCGCGAGCGGTCCCAACCCCGAACTTCTCGACATGACGCGCCGGTTCTGGATCGGGCTTGCACTCGCCGTGCCGGTGATGGCCGTGGAGATGAGCGGGCATTTCGGCGCGCACTGGTTCGCGCCCGCCACGTCGAATTGGATTCAATTTGCCTTCGCCACACCGGTGGTGCTGTGGGCCGGCTGGTCGTTCTTCGTGCGCGGCGCGCAATCGCTCGCTACCCGAAATCTAAACATGTTCACTCTGATCGCCATGGGCACCGGCGTCGCCTACCTCGCCAGCGTCGCCGCCACGCTCGCGCCGGAGATTTTCCCGCCGGCGTTTCGTGGCCACGGCGCGCCGGCAGTCTATTTCGAGGCCGCCAGCATGATCACGGTGCTGGTGCTGCTTGGCCAGGTGCTCGAACTGCGCGCGCGCGAGGCGACTTCCGGCGCCATCCGTGCGCTGCTTGATCTCGCGCCGAAGACTGCACGCCGCGTCAGGCCGGACGGCAACGACGAGGAGGTGCCGCTCGACGCCGTGCAGACGGGCGACCGCCTGCGCGTGCGCCCCGGCGACAAAGTGCCGGTTGACGGCACCGTGCTCGAGGGCCGCTCCTCGCTCGATGAATCCATGGTGACCGGCGAATCGATGCCGGTGACCAAGGAGCCGGAAGCGCGTGTCATCGGCGGCACAATGAATGTGAGCGGCAGCTTCGTCATGCGCGCGGACAAGGTCGGCCGCGACACACTTCTATCGCAGATCGTCCAGATGGTGGCGAACGCACAACGCAGCCGCGCGCCGATCCAGCGGCTGGCCGATCAGGTCGCCGCCTGGTTCGTGCCGACGGTGATCGCGGTGGCGCTCGCCGCCTTCGCGGCCTGGGCTATGTTCGGGCCGGAGCCGCGCTTGGCCTATGGGCTCATCGCGGCGGTGAGCGTGCTGATTATCGCCTGCCCCTGCGCGCTCGGTCTCGCCACACCGATGTCGATCATGGTCGGCGTCGGCCGCGGCGCACAGGAAGGCGTCTTAATCAAGAATGCGGAAGCGCTGGAGCGCATGGAAAAAGTGGACACGCTGGTGGTGGACAAGACCGGCACGCTGACCGAGGGCAAACCGAAGGTGGTGGCGATCATCGCCCTGCCCCGCTTCGACGAGTCCAAGGTCTTGCACCTTGCCGCCAGCCTCGAGCGCGGCAGCGAGCATCCGCTTGGCCAGGCGATCGTCAAGGCCGCAGCCGAGCGCGGCGTTGATTTGGCAACCGCCGCCGAATTCGATGCGCCCGCCGGCAAGGGCGTGACCGGCACGGTCGGCGGCTCGCGCCTCGCCCTCGGCAACGCAAAATTCCTCGCCGGTCTCGGTATCGACACCGCGGCGCTGGCGCAAGAGGCCGAACGGCTGCGCCAGGATGGCGCCACGGTCGTTTTCCTTGCCGCCGACGGCGGGCTCGCAGGTGCCATCGCCATCGCCGACCCGGTTAAGCCAACGACGCCCGCCGCGCTCAAGGCGCTCGCCGCCGAGGGCATCGCGGTGGTGATGCTGACCGGCGACAACCGCACCACGGCGCTCGCCGTCGCCAAACGCCTCGGCATCGCGCAAGTGGAAGCGGACGTGCTGCCCGATGCGAAAAGCGCGGTGATCGAAAAACTCAGCTGCGCCGGCCGCGTCGTCGCCATGGCCGGCGACGGCGTCAACGACGCCCCGGCGCTCGCCGCGGCGCAGGTGGGCATCGCGATGGGCAGCGGTTCGGACGTGGCGATCGAAAGCGCCGGCATCACGCTGCTCAAGGGCGACCTCAACGGCATCGTCAAGGCGCGCGCGCTGTCGGCGGCGGCCATGTCCAATATCCGGCAAAATCTCGCGCTTGCTTTCGTCTATAACGCCGCCGGTGTTCCGATTGCGGCCGGCGTGCTCTATCCTGCGTTCGGGCTCCTGCTCTCGCCCATCATCGCCGCCGCGGCGATGGCGCTGTCTTCGGTCAGCGTCGTCGGCAATGCGTTGCGGTTGCGCCGTGTCCAGCTTTAGGCCGCCGATGCGCCGAACTTTATTCGTCTGCGCACTCGGCCTTGCCGACGGCTCGCTGGTGTCGATCCGGAAATCCGCTCAGTAGACGGCCAGATATTTCAGCAGCGACAGCACGCCGATGATGATCACGACGACGCGCACGATCTGCTTGGCACGCCCGTCGATCGGCAGCATGTTGATGAGATAAAGCACCAGGATGATGACGAGAAACGTAATCAGAACGCTGATGATCAGGCCCATGGCCGCCCCCGTTCAATAATGCGACGCAACCTTGGTCGCTGAGCGATAATGGCAGGCCGTCGAAAAGGTTCCAATCAGCGAATGACGGTGTCGCTGGCGCGCTTTCCTGGCGTTGCGGCGACCGGCAGATTGGTGCAGTTCTTCGCCGCCGCGGATTTGCGCAACTCGTTCATCTCGCCGCGATTGGTGAGGTAGTCCGGCTCATAGGCGATATTGCTGACAAAGCGCCCGCTGGCATCCTGGCTGGCGCGCGCCATTAGCCCTTCGAGTTTTTTTCCCTCGGTGTCGACGTCCTGCATGCGGTCGGCGATCTGCGTGCAGGTGTATATGTCGTATTTACCCGGCGCCACCAGCAGGCTCGAGGTCTGCAGCGAGGTGCCGCAGGCCGACAAAAGCGTGACGAGCCCAGCGCCAAAAACGGCGCGGCGCATCATCCCTCGGCTCCCGGTCCTCGCCATCGGCCGTCAGTGTGCTTGGAATTTGTTTATTTTTGGTGCGGACGCCGGGACTCGAACCCGGACGGGATTACTCCCAAGGGATTTTAAGTCCCTTGCGTCTACCATTCCGCCACGTCCGCGCGTGGACTTGCGCTCCCGCCACGCGGCGGAAGAGCCCACGCGGCGGTTGCGTTACGCTAGCCGGCTAATAACTTGCCCCAGGTCGCATCCCAGTCCTTGCCGGAGGCGTCGACCACGCGGCCGTCCGGCTCGAAGAACTTGTTGGGGATCTGGAACATGGCAAGGAACAGCCCGCCCTTCGGGCTCCAGGCAACATGGCGGCTGCCCGCCGGGCGCCAGACGAATTCGCCGGGGCCGACCTCGGTGCCGGCATCGGGACCTTCCTTGTCCACCAGCGACCCCTCGATCACGTAGGTCTGCTCGATCAGCACGTGCTCGTGGTCGGGCAATACCGCGCCCGGCTGCATGCGCACCAGCATGGTGGCAAGCCCGCTCCCGGCGTCGAACAACAGCGGCTTGATCTCGCAGCCGGGAAAACGCTGCTTCTCCCACGGCATGTCCCTGGGCTTGAGATGATGCGAGCGCAGATCGTCGACCGGCTTTGCATCCTTGGTATTGGGCTTGACGTTCATGGGTTTCCTCCCGACTGCCGCGCCACATTACACCAAATTGACGGCTAATTGCTCAGTTTAATATTGGCATCCTCGACCACCTTGCCGAATTTCTTCGTCTCCGCTTCGACGAAGGCCGTGTATTGCGCAACCGTCATCGGTTTCGGCACGATTCCCTGCACCATCAGCTTGTCGGCCATGGTCTTGTCTTTAAGCGCGGTGTTAACGATGCCGTTAAGCCGCTCGACGATGTCGGGCGGCGTGCCGGCGGTCGCGAACATGCCGAACCAGTTGAGCAGTTCGTAGCCTTTCAGCCCCGGCGATCCTTCGCTCAACGGCGCAACGTCCGGCAACTGCGGCATGCGCTCGCGCGACGTCACGGCAACCGCGCGCAACTTGCCGTCCTGGATGAGCGGCAGCGCCGCGGCCAGGCTTGAAAAGCTCATGGTCACCGCGCCGGTGGCAACGTCCGTCACCGCCGGCGCCGAGCCGCGATAGGGCACGTGCAGCACGTGGATGCCGGCCATGGTGTTCATCAACTCGCCGGCCAGTTGCTGCGGATTGCCGACGCCGGACGAGGAAAACGACAGCTTGGCAGGATTGGCCTTGGCGTAGGCGATCAGCTCCTGCGGGTTATGCACCGGCGTCGTCGCGGCGACCACAACGACACAGGGCACGATACCGACCAGCGCCAGCGGCGCCAATTCCTTGGCGGCGTTGTAGGCCATCTTGTCCTTGAACAGAAACTGGTTGATCGCGACTTCGCCCGATGCGCAAGCCAACAGCGTGTAACCGTCGGGCGGCGCCTTGGCGACGGCATTGGTCGCAATCATGGCGCTGGCGCCCGGCCGGTCCTCGACGATGACCGTCTGGTTGAAGGCCGCTTTCATCGGCTCGCTCAGCAGCCGCGCCACGATATCGACGCCGCCGCCCGCGGCGTAGCCGACGAGAATGCGGATGGTGTGGTCGGGATATGTGGCCGCTTCGGTCTCGCTCATACCGACGGCGGCCGCCGCAGCCGCGGTCCCGACGAACTGGCGCCTATTCAGCATGGTCTCCTCCCGGCAGTTCTCATTTGCTTTCTGATGACGCGTTCAGTCGCCGCCCTCGCGGATCGGCGGCGCGAAGGCGAGCGCCGTGTCCCATGGAAAATAGATCCAGGTGTCCTGCGAGACTTCGGTAATGAAGGTGTCGACCAGCGGCCGGCCCATCGGCTTGGCATAGACCGTGGCGAAGTGCGCCGCGGGGAGAATATCGCGCACCATGCGCGCGGTCTTTCCGGTATCGACCAGATCGTCGACGATGAGCACGCCCTTGCCCTGCCCGCGCATCGACGTGACTTCCGGGCCAACGCCCTTCATCACCTTGATGTCGCCCTGGTTCTTGTAGTCGTGGTAGCTGGCGATGCAGACCGTCTCGATGATGCGCACGTTGAGTTCGCGCGCCACGATCGCCGCCGGCACCAGGCCGCCGCGGGTGATGCAGACGATCGCCTCGAACGGCCCCGCCTCGTGCAGGCGCCAGGTCAGCGCGCGGGTATCGCGGTGAAACTGGTCCCATGACACCGGAAAGACTTTTTCCGGGCGCGGCGGGCTGTCGGTTTTTGTCATGATGGTATCCGGAGTGTTCAGCGGGATTGGGTGGCGAGTTGCGCCTTCACTTTCCGCAGCATGTCTTCGACCGCGCTTTTCGCCTGCGCCAGCTTCTGCGGATCGCGCGAGCGCACGACGATATTGGTATTGGGGCCGAGCGCATCGTCGACGAACGGGTAGCTGCCGATGATGGCGTCGGGGTTGGCTTTGGCGACCGCGCCGAGCTCGGTGCCGACGTCGCCCTCCTTGGCATCGGCGCGGATGGTTTCCGACAGCAGTTTGGTGCCGCCTTTGAGCTTCGGGCCGACGTCGTCGAGCATGCCCTGCATCACCGCGGGGATACCCGCCATCACGATGACGTTGCCGATCCAGAAGCCGGGCGCGCCGGAGACCTTGTTGTTGACGAGCGCTGCGCCCCGCGGGATGCGGGTCATGCGCATGCGCGCCTCGTTGAGCTCGCCGCCGGTCTTGGCCAGGCGTTCCTTCATGATGGCAACCGCGCGCGGATCGAAATCGAGCGGCACGCCGAACGCCTTGGCGATCGAGTCGGCGGTGATGTCATCGTGCGTCGGGCCGATGCCGCCGGTGGTGAACACATACGTATATCGGCCGCGCAACGCATCTACGGCGCCGACGATCTCGGCTTCTACGTCGGTTACAACCCGCACTTCACGCAGGTCTATGCCCAGCGCGGTGAGGTATTCGGCGATGTAGCCGATGTTCTTGTCCTTGGTCCGCCCCGACAGGATTTCGTCGCCGATGACGAGAACCGCCGCGGTGACGATCTCGGATGTCGGCATGGGCTGGTTTCCTTCGTCGGTGTGGCCGGAACAGGTAGCCCGGCCCTCGGCACGGCTCAAGCGAGGCAATCCGCCGCCGGCCCCTTGTACAATCCAAAACCCGCCCAAAATATAGGCAATATTCTATCCGTAAATGCCGGACCCTGCACTGAACTGGGCGGTTTCACCCTGTGCCCTTTGGTCACCGCTTCGTCCCTCTTTCGTCGCCTTGGGCGTTTCCTTTGGCCTGAAGATTGCAGTTCAATGACGGGTGGAGCCGGGAATTCCCCGGAGGCGCAAGGGAATACGCTTCGCGGCGGGGTGCCGAAGTAGCTGGGTGCTGGGGTCTTGGAATGGCGACTGCCTTCGACGAGATGAAGGGGACCGACGGTGTCGTGCGTCCGGCGTATGGCGAGCTGTCGCGCTGGCTCGACGAGGTACCTGCCGACGTCCTCGACTATCGCCGGCGCGAGGCCGAGCTCCTGTTCCGCCGCATCGGCATCACCTTTGCAGTCTACGGCGAAGCCGATGCCACCGAACGGCTGATCCCCTTCGACGTCATCCCTCGCATTATTTCCGGCGCCGAGTGGCGGCTGGTCGAAAAAGGCCTGGTGCAGCGCGTCAAGGCGCTCAACTTGTTCATCAAGGACATCTATGGCGCGCGCGAGATCCTGCGCGCCGGCGTCGTGCCCGACGATTTGGTGTTCCGCAACCCGGCCTTCCGTCCGGAAATGAGCGGGCAAAGCGTGCCGCACGACATCTACGTCCACATCGCCGGCATCGACATCATCCGCGTCGACGCCGACACCTTCTACGTGCTCGAGGACAATGCACGCACGCCCTCCGGCGTCTCCTACATGCTAGAGAACCGCGAAATCATGATGCGGTTGTTCCCGGAATTGTTCTCGCGCCACCGCATCGCGCCGGTGGAGAACTATCCAGACGAATTGCTGGCGACGCTCAAATCGGTGGCGCCGGTAAGCGCAATGCGTGAGCCGACGGTGGTGCTGCTCACACCCGGCGTCTTCAACTCGGCCTATTACGAACATTCCTTCCTTGCCGATAAGCTCGGCGTCGAATTGGTCGAAGGCCGCGACCTGTTCGTGAAAAACGAAACCGTTTTCATGCGCACGACGCAGGGGCCAAAGCGCGTCGACGTCATCTACCGCCGCATCGACGACGACTTCATCGACCCGCTCACCTTCCGCCCCAACTCGGTGCTTGGCGTGCCTGGACTGATGACCGCCTATCAGGCCGGCAACGTGACGCTTGCGAATGCCGTGGGCACCGGAATCGCAGACGACAAGGCGATCTACAGTTTCATGCCCGCAGTCGTGAAATTCTATCTGGGCGAAGAACCGCTGCTCAAAACCGTACCGACCTGGCGCTGCCGCGAGGAGGAGCACCTCGCCTATGTGCTCGATCATCTGCCGGAACTGGTGGTCAAGGAGGTGCATGGCTCCGGCGGCTACGGCATGCTGATCGGGCCATCGGCCAGCAAGGTGGCGATCGAGCAGTTTCGCGCCAAGCTCAAGACCGCACCGAAGAATTTCATCGCTCAGCCGACGCTCGCGCTTTCAACCTGCCCGACCTGCGTCGACGCCGGCGTTGCGCCCCGCCACGTCGATCTGCGCCCCTTCGTGCTCACCGGCACCGACGGGGTGCGGATCGTGCCCGGCGGACTTGACGCGTGTGGCGATGAAGGCCGGCTCGCTGGTGGTCAACTCAAGCCAGGGCGGCGGCACCAAAGACACCTGGGTTTTGGACGGATGAGACTTTCGGTCTGACGCATGCTTTCACGCACCGCCGATAATCTGTTCTGGCTTTCGCGCTACGTTGAACGCGCGGAATACCTCGCGCGTATTCTCGACGCCACGCAGCGCCTGTCGGCGCTGCCGCTTGCCTATGTCGGCACCAGCAACGAATGGGAATCGGCGGTGCTCACCGCGGGCTGCGCCGGCGCCTTCTTCAAGCAATACGAAGAGGCCAACGAACAGAACGTCACCGACTTCCTCGCCTTCTCCACCACCAATTCATCCTCGATCCGCTCCTGCTTCGAGCTCGCGCGCTCAAACGCGCGCGCGGTGCGCACGGCGCTGACCATGGAAATGTGGGACGCCATCAACGGCACCTGGCTCGAGCTCAAGCGCTATGGCAACGGGCCCACGTCGCGGGAGGAATTCTCCCGCTTCCTGCGCTGGGTGCAGGAGTCCTCGTTGCGCTATGACGGCTCGGCGTACCGCACCATGCTGCGCAGCGACGCCTACTGGTTTTCCCGCCTCGGCGTCTATGTGGAACGCGCCGACAACACCGCGCGCATCCTCGACGTGAAATATCACCTGCTGCTGCCCGACAACGAGCGCGTCGGCGGCCCGCTCGATTATTTCCAGTGGGCGGCGATTTTGCGCTCAGTCTCAGCGCTTACCTCCTATCATTGGGTCTATCGCGAAAGCCTCAAGCCCTGGCTGGTCGCCGATCTCCTGATCCTCAAGGAAGAGATGCCGCGGTCGCTAGCCTCCTGCTACGAGGCGATCGTGCGCAATCTCGACCAGATCGCCGGCGCCTATGGCCGGCAGGGCCCGGCGCAGCGCCAGGCGCGCGGCATCCGCACCCGGCTGCAGAACAGCAAGATGGAGGGCATCTTCCAGCGCGGCCTGCACGAATACATCGACGAATTCATCAACGAGAATAACCGCGTCGGCAGCGCCATCACCGAGCAATTCCTGCTATGAGCAGGCCTTCCGGTCCGTGTTAGAATTTGCGGGCCGACCAGCCCGGCCCCGACCGTCATGCGTATCCGCATTTCCCACGCCACCACCTACCATTACGACACGCCGCCGGCCACGGTGACGCAGATGCTGCGGCTGACGCCGCGCAACCACGACAGTCAGTACGTGGTGAACTGGCGCATCGACCTATCGGAGGATTGCGAGTTGCATCAACACGAGGACGCCTTCGGCAACGTCACGCATTCCTTCACCGCCGAGGGACCCTTCACGCGGCTGTCGATTGCCGTCGATGGCGAGATCGACACCCAGGATACCAACGGCGTCGTCGCCGGGGCAGTCGAGCGCTTTCCGCCGGCGCTGTTTCTACGCGAGACAGACCTCACCCACGCAGACCCGGCGATTGTGGAATTTGCCGAGGCGACCCGCGCCGGAAGCGGCGGAGATACGTTGGCGCTGCTGCACGAACTGCTGCGCGACGTCCACGGCAAGGTTACTTACGACCCAGACCCGACGCAGGCAGCGACGACGGCGGCAGAGGCCTTCAAGTTGCGCCGCGGCGTCTGCCAGGACCTGGCACATATCTTCATCGCGGCCGCGCGCCAACTCGGCGTTCCGGCACGCTACGTCGGCGGGCATCTCTATCGTGACGACGGCGTGACGGCGCAGGACGCAGGCCACGCCTGGGCCGAGGCTTATGTCGATCGCCTCGGCTGGATCGGTTTTGATCCCGCCAACAAGGTCTGCGCCACCGATGCGCATGTGCGGGTCGCGATGGGCCTCGATTATCTCAGCGCAGCGCCGGTTCGCGGCACCCGCCTGGGCGGCAGCGGCGAAACGATGACAGTCGCGATCCAGGTCGCGCAGGCGCGGCAGCAATCGCAGACTTAAAACGCCCTATTTGCCTGCCGCCGGTTCCGGTCGCTATACTTTTGCAAGCCGAAAAGACAAGGACGCTGAAACAATCCCATGACATATTGTTGCGGAATTCTCGTGCGCGAAGGCCTGGTGATGATCGCCGACACGCGCACCAATGCCGGCCTCGACAACGTCTCCACCTTTCGCAAGCTGCATGTCTATACGCAGCCGGGCGAACGCATCCTGGCGCTCGCCTCGTCCGGAAATCTGTCGCTGAGCCAGACCGTGCGCTCGACGCTAACCGAGGGCGTCGATAATCCGGAAACCGGCGAGCGCGAGACGCTAATGAACGCGCCAACAATGTTTCAGGCGGCGCAACGCATCGGCCGCACCATTCGCATGGTGCAGAACCTCGAAGGCAAGGCGCTCGACGCCGCCGAGGTCGACCACGACGTCGCCTTTCCTGTTCGGCGGCCAGATCAAGGGCGGGCGGCTGCGCCTGTTCATGATCTACTCGGCGGGAAATTTCATCGAGTGCACTACCGACACGCCGTATCTACAGATCGGCGAGCACAAATACGGCAAGCCGGTGCTCGACCGCGCCATCGGTTTCGAGACCGACCTTTATGACGCGCTCAAGATCGGGCTGATCTCAATGGATTCGACAATGCGCTCCAACCTCGGGGTCGGGCTGCCGATCGACCTGCTCGTCGCCCGCCGGGATTCCTGCAATCCGGAGGTCAATTACCGCATCGAGCCGGGGGAACCCTACTTCCAGGATCTGCGCGAACGCTGGTCGGCGGCGCTGCGGGCCGCCCACATCGCCATACCCCGCCCGCCATACCGCACTCCGGCGTGACGTTTTTCTTAACCTCCGATTAATACCACCGAACGAATTGCCGCTTTGCGCGCCAGGCAACCTTGGCGCGTAAGGCAACGAAAGCGAATGGCAAGCTTTCTCCCGTAACGTCGGCGCCGAAAAGCCTAACGGGTGCGACGTGTTAAGGGGCAAGTCGGTGTTTTTATCGGGCCGCTCGCGGACCCAGACCGAGCATAGTTACACGAGTTGGGACCGCGCGCGTTTGAGCGTCGTAGTCCCGATCGGCGCCATCGTTGCCATCGCCATCGTCTGCATCGTCGTCGCCGTGCTTTCGTCGGCGGAGCGCGCCGACGAGGTCGCAGTCGAACACGAGCAGTCGCTGTTCTCTTACGCCCTGATCACCCACGGCGAGCGTGTGCTGCGCGAAGTGCGCCGCATCGCCAGCTTCGACCAGGCGATCCAGCACGTGCGCGGCAACTTCGATCGCGCGTGGGCCGAGCAGCATATCGGCCTGCCGCTCGAACAGGATTTCGGCCACGACTATGTGGCCATCCTCGACGGCAACGACGAGTTGCTGATGTCAATGGCGGCGCGCCAGACTGCCGATGCCGACTGGTTCGGCGACGCCCGCGGCGATTTTGCCGGTCTGCTCGCCTATATCCGCGGCCGCGACGTCGATCTGCCCGCGGTGATCCTTAACGGCAACTCCAGCCCGTATCCGCGTGGCGCTCACCCCTATGCCGCGGTAATCCGCGAGTTCATGCATCGGCCGGCCATCGTCGCTGCCGCCGCCATTGGTCCGTTCGCCGATACGCCCCAGGCGCTCGGCGACGCCGCGCCGGTCATCCTCTCGGTGAAATTCATCGACAACAAGGTGCTCGCCAATATCGCCTCGCGGCTGCAGCTCGCACATCTGCGCAGGCTCAATCCCGACGACCCACCGACGACCCGCCACGTCTATGCGCTCCACGACGCGAGCGGAAAGCCGATCGCGCGCTTCGCCTGGACGCCAAGCCAGCCGGGTGCCGAAATCGTCAGCAGCGTCGTTCCTTTTGTCACCGTTGCGCTTGCCGGCTTTGCCCTGCTCGCCGCGTTCGTGTTGCGTTATATGCGCCGCACCGCCGCTGCAATCGTCGCCGGCGAGTCGCGCCTGCGCCATCTCGCCATGCACGATCCGCTCTGCGGCCTGCCCAACCGCATTTTTTTCGGCGAGCGGCTGGAGGCGGTGATCGAAGAGGTCTGTGCTGGCTCCTCGGCCGCGGCAGTCCTCTACATCGATCTCGACCATTTCAAGGACGTTAACGACACGCTCGGCCATCACGTCGGCGACGAGCTGATCCGCAACGTGACGCTGCGCCTCTCGCACACGCTGCGCGGCAGCGATCTTGTGGCGCGATTGGGCGGCGACGAATTCGCGGTCATTTCCTCGATCGGAGACGACCGTGAGCAGATGCTGGCGATGGCGCAGCGCATCATTGCCGCGTTGTGCGCGCCCTATTCGATCAATAGCCAGAACATCGTCATCGGCGCCTCGATCGGCATCGCCGTCATCGACCGCAATTGCGGCGCCGCCGCCGACATCATGCGCTACGCCGACATCGCACTTTACCGGGCCAAGAGCGAAGGCCGCAACCGCGCCTGCATTTATGACGCGGAGATGGACGCCGAATTATCGAACCGCAAGCTGCTCGAAGGCGACCTGCGCGAGGCAATCGAGAGCGACCGTCTCGAGCTTCACTATCAGCCGATCGTCAACAACAGCGGTGAGGTGATGGTCGGCGTCGAGGCGCTGTGCCGCTGGACGCATCCGACGCGCGGCGTAATTCCGCCCAGCGAGTTCATTCCGGCCGCCGAACATAGCGGCCTGATCATCGAGCTCGGCGCCTGGGCCTTGCGGCGTGCTTTGCTCGACGGCAGGGCTTGGCCCGGCTTGAGCGTCGCCGTCAACGTTTCGCCGCTGCAATTCCGCCGCGCCGATTTTGCCGAAGTGGTTGAACGCACGCTGACTGAGACGCAGTTCGATCCCTCGCGGCTCGAACTCGAACTCACCGAAAGCATCCTGCTCGGAAACGTCGACAGCGCCGAGGCCGGCATGCGCCGGCTCAAGGCGCTGGGTGTGAAGCTCGCCCTCGACGATTTCGGCACCGGCTACTCCTCGCTGCTCTATCTGCGCCGCTTCCCCTTCGACAAACTCAAGATCGATCGCAGCTTCGTGCTCTCGATCGAAAAAGCCGCGGAAGCCGCGGCGATCGTGCACGCGGTCGTCAGCCTCGGCCGCGGCCTCGGCATGAAGGTGACGGCCGAAGGCGTGGAAACCGCCGACCAGCAGCTGTTCCTGCGCGCCGCCGGCGTCCATTGCATGCAGGGCTATCGCTTCGGCAAGGCGGTCCCCGCCGACCAGATTTCCGAGCGGCTGAAGTCGCCCGCATCGTTCGGGCCCCACGACGAAACGGCCGCGCTGGCGAGCTAGCAGCCCCTGCCCGGCGGACGGCCCCTTATTCCCCGGGCGCCGGTATGATATGGCGATCCTTCCAACGATCTCAGGGAAGGAAAACCAATGAGTGCGTCTGCAAAAATTGCGCTGGTGACCGGGGCTGGAACGGGCGTGGGCCGGGCGGTTGCCAATGCACTGGCCAAGGCCGGCTATAGCCTGATGCTGGCCGGCCGCCGCAAGGAGCCGCTCGAGCAGGTCGCCGGCGAAGTCAATGCCGCCGGCTCGCAGGCGCTCGCGGTGCCGACCGACGTCACCAAGCGGGAGTCGATCATCGCGCTTTTTGAAAAGGTGAAATCAAGCTTTGGCCGCCTCGACGTGCTGTTCAACAACGCAGGCATGGGCGCGCCGCCGGTGCCGCTCGAGGACCTCCCCTTCGAGACCTGGCAGAACGTGGTGGCTACCAATCTGACCGGCATGTTCCTGTGCACGCAGGAAGCCATCAAGATCATGAAGGCGCAGAACCCGCGTGGCGGCCGCATCATCAATAACGGCTCGATCTCGGCGCATGCGCCGCGGCCGTTCTCGGTCGCCTATACCTCGACCAAGCACGCCGTAACGGGCCTGACCAAGTCGACTTCGCTCGACTGCCGGCAATACGACATCTGCTGCGGGCAGGTGGATATCGGCAACGCCGCGACGCCGATGACAGATCGCATGGTGGACGGGGTGCTACAGCCCAACGGGCAGAAGATTCCGGAGCCGCGCATGGACGCCATGAACGTCGGCAATGCAGTCGCCTACATGGCGAGCCTGCCGCTCGACGCCAACGTGTTGTTCATGACTGTGATGGCCAACAAGATGCCGTTCGTCGGACGCGGCTAAGACCGCATGGAGATCGCGCACGCGTTGCACGGATGGGGAGATTTCTATCTGCTCGTCGGCACTGCCGGCGCAACTCTGGTCGCGCTGCTATTTGTCGCGGTGTCGCTCGGCGCCGGATTCCTGACCGACGAGCGAGCCAACGCGACGCGCGCCTTTTTCAGCCCGGTCGTTGTCCACTTCGCCGCCGTATTTGTCATTTCGGCAGTGGCGCTGATCCCCGAGCACTCGGCGAACTTCTATGCCGTGCTGATCGGTCTCTGTGCATTGGTCGGAATTGGAGTTTCGACTTTTACGACCATTCAACTGCTGCGCAATCGGTGGACCGAATATTTACAGGACCACCTCGGCTATGGGCTGTTACCGCTGATCGGATACGCCGCCCTGCTCGGCGCGGCCTGGATGATGCACCGGGAGATCGAGGGCGGCTTCGACGTCCTTGCCGTCTCGCTGGTGGTCCTGCTGGTGATCAACATCCGCAATGCCTGGGACCTCACGCTGAGCATGGTGCGCCGGCGCACCAAACCAGACTGAGCTTTAGTCGAGCCTGCTCACCTTGACTTCCGTACCCGTGCGGATCTTGGCCAGCGTCTTCACGTTGCCGGTGGCCTTGGCGAAGACGTTGCAGGGGCTCGCCAGCCGCGTCTCATTGCCCTTGGATATCGGCGTGCGGCCAAACCCGATTGCGATTGACGGGCCTTGCGGCCAATAGGCAATCTCGCCCGGCGTGATCACGGAGCGTGCGTCCTTTTCCCGCTCCATATCCACCGGCACGTCGAAATAGACCTCCTCGCCCCAGGTCAGCGCCGAGGACGTCAGCGGGAGGGCCGCGGCAATCGCTGCGGCGGTGGGGGTGTCGAGCAACTCGGCGTCGAGCGTAAGCGAGCCGAAATCGAAGCGAATGCGGGCCACGGGTATTTTCCCCTTATCGATTGCTTTGGCCCCGGCAGTTCGTGCATTTTCACGGATCGGCGCGCGATAGCAAGCCGGGCGCACAATTGTTACCGTCTTAAAGGGCTTTTTTAGTGCCGCACCCGCCAGCTACGGCCCGCCTGTTGACCGCCGCGTTCGTGTTTCTGATTCGCGCCAGGCCACGGATTCCACCCCGATGATGCGCACTCTGTTGCCGGGCCTGCTTGCCTGCGTCGCGATCACCATCGCCGCGACGCTGCTACAGGCGGTCGAAGTCCATTTTGCCGGTCAGCCTTACCTCGAGGCGCTCGTGCTGGCGATCCTCATCGGGGTCGCGGTGCGCACCGTGTGGAAGCCGGGGCCGCGCTGGCAGCCCGGCATCAGTTTCAGCGCCAAGTTCGTGCTTGAGCTCGCAATTGTCATGCTCGGCGCGGCGGTGAGCGTAAGCACTATCGTAGCGCTCGGTCCTCAACTGATTGTCGGCATCGCCTGCATCGTCGCCGTCGCGCTCGGTGTGAGTTACCTGATGTGCCGCGCGCTCGGGCTACCACAGCGCATGGCGATTTTGATCGCCTGCGGTAATTCGATTTGCGGCAATTCGGCGATCGCGGCCATCGCGCCAGTAATCGGCGCCGACAGCGACGACATCGCCTCGTCTATCTCCTTTACCGCCGTTCTCGGCGTCGTTGTCGTGCTTGTTCTGCCTCTGCTGGTGCCAATTCTAAGCTTGTCGCTCACGCAATACGGCGTCCTTGCCGGGCTGACCGTCTATGCCGTGCCGCAGGTACTCGCGGCGACGTTACCGATCGGGGCGCTGAGCAACCAGGTCGGCACCGTCATCAAGTTGGTGCGAGTTTTGATGCTGGGGCCCGTGGTGCTCGGTTTTTCGCTGTTTGCCGGGCGGCTGCGACCGGCGCAAAGCGGATCCAGCACGCGACCGCGGCTCGCAGAGCTCGTGCCCTGGTTCATCGTCGGCTTTCTCGTGGTGCTGGCCGCGCGTTCGTTTGACCTGATCCCGGCGGCCTTCCTGCCGGCGATCACGCGCACGGCGGCTGTGCTCACAACCGTTGCCATGGCCGCGCTGGGGATGGGGGTCGATGTGCGCGTCGTCGCGCGCACCGGCCTACGCGTCACCGTAGCGGTGACCGGATCGCTTATTTTTCTCGGCCTGCTCAGCTACGGCCTAATTCACTTCACCGGCATGAAGTGAGGCCCCGCAAAGACAACACCGTCAGTGCAGGCGGAATTCGCCGTTGATGGCTTTGAGTTCTGCCGGTTTGATCAGCTTGGAATGCGCGACCTGCACCGAATGCAGTGGACCCTCCAGTTTCTCCTGCCAGAACTCGAGAAACTTATGCAGCTCGGGGAATTCCGGAAACAAATCGTAGGCCTGCCATAGATAGGATTGCAGCAGCCAACGATGATCGGGACGCCGATACAGGATATGTGCGGTAGTCAGGCCATAACCCCGGACCTGTTTGACGAAATCGCGCGAAACCATTCACGTCCTCCATCATGTCGGACAGAAAGTCTCCAATCCCGGCGCTAGGCATTGCAAGCCGAATTGGTAAACAAACTGTTTAAAATCAAGGCGTTAGCAGCAGCCCTATGAGCCTGCTAACAGCTCGCCAAGGTGCGCATCCGGGCCCATGTGGCAAGCGCAACAGGCCTCCGGTCGGTTCGCTCACATGCGCGTTAACCCATGGAAATCTCGTGACTTCTAATTTGTTGGCACTCCTATGAAATGAGTGCTAAAAAATTCATGGACGCCCCTTGCGGGCTACAAATCCCGCACCCACCTGCCTGTCAGGTGCCGGCGAGGGGTTGTGCCGGAAGCCAAAAGCGCTAATCCGTTCAATAACTAAGGAGGACTGCCATGAAGTTCCGCCCGCTTCACGACCGTGTTGTCGTCAAGCGCATAGACGCCGAGGAAAAGACCTCAGGCGGCATCATCATCCCAGACACCGCCAAGGAAAAACCGAGCCAGGGTGAGATCGTCGCCATTGGACCCGGCGGCCGTGACGAGAACGGCAAGCTGATCCCGATCGATCTGAAGGTCGGCGACACCGTGCTGTTCGGCAAATGGTCGGGCACCGAAGTCAAGATCGACGGTCAGGATCTCCTGATCATGAAGGAGAGCGACATCATGGGCGTCATCGAAGGCGGCGCCGCGTCGAAGAAGAAGGCCGCTTGAGCGCCTTGCCAATCCAAAAATAGAAATCAGAGGAACACAAAACTATGGCTGCAAAAGAGGTTAAATTTTCCGTCGATGCACGCGACCGCATGTTGCGCGGCGTCGACATCCTCGCCAATGCGGTGAAGGTCACGCTCGGCCCCAAAGGCCGCAACGTCGTGCTCGACAAGAGCTTTGGCGCTCCGCGCATCACCAAGGACGGTGTAACGGTGGCGAAGGAGATCGAACTCGAGGACAAGTTCGAGAACATGGGCGCGCAGATGGTGCGTGAAGTTGCCTCGAAGGCCTCCGACACCGCCGGCGATGGCACCACCACCGCGACGGTTCTCGCCGCCGCGATCGTGCGCGAAGGCTCCAAGGCGGTTGCCGCGGGCATGAACCCGATGGACCTCAAGCGCGGCGTCGATCTCGCCGTCGAGGCGATCGTCGAGCATCTCAAGGCAAACTCCAAGAAGGTGACCTCGAACGAGGAAATCGCCCAGGTCGGCACCATCTCGGCCAATGGCGACACCGAAATCGGCAACTTCCTCGCCAAGGCCATGCAGAAGGTCGGCAACGAGGGCGTGATCACGGTCGAAGAGGCCAAGAGCCTGGAGACCGAACTTGACGTCGTCGAAGGCATGCAGTTCGACCGGGGTTACATCTCGCCGTACTTCATCACCAACGCCGACAAGATGCGCACCGAGATGGAGGATCCTTACATCCTCATCTACGAAAAGAAGCTCTCGGGCCTCCAGGAACTGCTGCCGCTGCTCGAAGCCGTGGTGCAGTCCGGCAAGCCGCTGCTGATCGTCGCTGAAGACGTCGAAGGCGAGGCGCTTGCAACACTGGTCGTCAACAAGCTGCGTGGCGGCCTCAAGGTTGCTGCCGTCAAGGCGCCGGGCTTCGGCGATCGCCGCAAGGCCATGCTGCAGGATATCGCCATCCTGACCGGCGGCCAGGCGATCTCGGAAGATCTCGGCATCAAGCTCGAGAACGTCACTGTGGCCATGCTCGGCCGCGCCCGCAAGGTGATGATCGACAAGGAGAACACCACCATCGTCCACGGCGCCGGCAAGAAGGCCGACATCGAGGCGCGCGTGGCGCAAATCAAGGCGCAGATTGAGGAGACGACCTCCGACTACGATCGTGAAAAGCTGCAAGAGCGTCTCGCCAAGCTGGCGGGCGGTGTTGCGGTGATCCGCGTCGGCGGCGCCACCGAGATCGAGGTGAAGGAGCGCAAGGATCGCGTCGATGACGCGATGCACGCAACCCGCGCCGCGGTCGAGGAAGGCATCCTGCCGGGCGGCGGCGTGGCGCTGCTGCGCGCAACCGAAGCGCTCAAGCGGCTGCGTCCCGACAACGAGGACCAGAAGCACGGCGTCGAGATCGTGCGCAAGGCGATCCAGACCCCGGCGCGTCAGATCGCGCTCAATGCAGGCGCCGATGGCTCGGTCGTGGTCGGCAAAATCCTGGAAAAGGATCAGTACAACTACGGCTACGACGCACAGGCTGGCGAATACGGCAACCTCATGACCAAGGGCGTGATCGACCCGACCAAGGTCGTGCGCTCGGCGATCCAGGGCGCGGCCTCAGTGGCCGGGCTGCTGATCACCACCGAAGCGATGGTCGCCGAAATTCCGCAGAAGAAGGGCGCGGGCGGCGGTATGCCCGGCGGCGGCGGAATGGGCGGAATGGGCGGCGGGATGGATTTCTAAGGACATCCGTCCACGCCCAGTCGCTATTGCGAAAAACGAGAGGCCGCCCCGCGGGCGGCCTCTTTTTTATTGACCATTGGCGCTGGAGAGGCTTTGAGAGCCACGACACTGAGGCTTTCGCGTGAGCAAGACGTTTGATGTAATCGTTGTCGGACTGGGCGCCATGGGTTCGGCCACGGCCTACCAGTTGGCCAAACGCGGCGTGAAGGTGCTCGGCATCGACCGCTTCACCCCACCGCACGCCTTCGGCTCCAGCCACGGCGATACCCGCGTCACGCGCCTTGCCTGCGGCGAGGGAGCGCAATACACGCCCTTTGCCCGCCGCTCGAACGAGATCTGGCGCGAACTTGAACAGGCGAGCGCCAAGACGCTGCTGGTGCAGAACGGGCTGCTGGTCATCTCGGGCAAAGGCGAGCGCGCCAAAACGCATGGCAACGCCGATTTCCTGCAAACCACCATCAGCGCCGCCAACACGCATAGCGTGCCGCACGAATTGCTCAGCGACGCCGATATCCGCCGGCGCTTTCCGGCGTTTGGCATCGACGACGGCGACCGCGGCTATTTCGAGCCGACCGGCGGCTTTCTGCACCCTGAGGCCTGCGTCAAGGCGCAACTGGACGAAGCAACCAGGCTCGGCGCAACACTCAACTACGGCGAGACCGTTACGGGATTTGCACCGTCCAGCACCGGTGTCACCGTCACAACGACACGCGCAAACTATTCTGCCGGAAAGGTCGTCATCAGCGCCGGCGCATGGCTGCCCACGCTTCTTCCGCAATCCATGGCCGCTCCGTTTAAAATCCTCCGCCAGGTATTGTGCTGGTTTCGCATTGAGGGCGCAGAGCCTCTCGATCGCTACCGGCCCGACGCCTTTCCGGTCTTCATCTGGCAAACGCCGCGCAAGCAGACCATCTACGGCTTTCCCTGGATCGGAACCGAGGTGCCGGCGATCAAGAACGCGACCGAACAGTACGACACGACAACGACCGCCGACACCGTCGAACGCACCGTCGCGCCAGCCGAAATCGCCGAGATGTACGACGCCTACACCGCCGGCTTTTTTCCCGGCGTCAGCCGCGAATGCATCAAGTCGGCGGTGTGCATGTATACCTGCACGCATGACGCGCGCTTTGTCATCGACATGCTTCCCGGCCAGCCAAATGTCATCGTCGCCTCGCCCTGTTCCGGGCATGGCTTCAAGCACTCAGCCGCCGTCGGCGAGGCCGTTGCCGGCATGGTGCGCGGCGAGCCGGTCGCGGAGTTGCCGCTGCACCAATTTACGATGGCGGGATTGCAATGACCACGAAACCTGGCCGGATTTTCTGCGGCGTCGGCGGCTGGACTTACGAGCCCTGGCGCGGCGTGTTCTATCCGAAGGGACTGCCGCATGCACGCGAGCTTGCTTACGCCGCCGAGCATCTCACCTCGATCGAAGTCAATGGCACTTTTTACCGCACGCAGACCCCGGCGACGTTCCGCAAATGGGCGTCGGAAGTGCCCGACGGATTTGTCTTTGCACTCAAGGGTCCGCGCTACGCGGCCAATCGTCGCGTGCTCGGTGAAGCCGGCGACTCGATCAAGCGTTTTCTCGATTCCGGCGTCACCGGGCTAGGCGACAAGCTCGGGCCGTTGCTGTGGCAATTCACGCCTTACAAGAAGTTCGACGAAAATGATTTCGGCAAATTCCTCGAATTGCTCCCGCAGAAATTCGATGGACGTGCGCTGCGCCATGTCGTCGAACCGCGCCACGACAGCTTCAAGACGCCCGCCTTCATCGCGCTCGCACGTAGAGCCGGCGTGGCCATCGTCTATGCCGAGCACGACAGCTACACCGAGATCGCCGATGTCGCCGCCGATTTCGTCTATGCACGGCTGCAGAAGGGCGATGAGAAGCTCAAGGCCGGCTATCCGCCGAAGGCGCTCGACGCCTGGGCAAAACGCGTCAAGGCCTGGGCCGTGGGCGGCGAACCGCCCGATCTGCCGCGCGTCGACAAAAAAAGCGGGGCCAAGAAACCGCGCGACGTCTTCGTCTATTTCATCCACGAGGCCAAGCTGCGCGCACCGGCGGCAGCGATGGCGCTCATCGAGCGGCTACAAAAATAGTGGTGGGATGGCGTGAAAACAAAAACGACCACAAATGAGAGGCGCGGGTACATCCGCCGTCGCCTTGAATCTCATCGTGGCCGCAACGGCGATCGACACGCAACAAATCCGACCGCCGACTGGTACGATGTATATCGCCAACTTGTGTCATATCTATGACTAAAGAATGCAGACCTTGTTAACGATTGGCTACGAGAAGGCCGCGCCCGACGCGGTTTTCGGCGAACTCAGGCGCGCCAAGGTCGATTTGCTGGTCGATACTCGCGCCGTTGCGGCCTCGCGCCGGCCAGGCTTTTCCAAGCGCCAGCTTGCCGCCGCGCTCGACGAAACCGGCATCGCCTACCTGCACCTGCAGAAGCTTGGCACGCCGGCGGCAGGACGGACGGCGGCGCGCGCCGGCGATTTCAAGACCCTCTGGCGCATTTACGACAGGCATATCAAAACCGCCGGCGCGCAGGAGGCGCTGGACGAACTAATCGGGCTCATCAAGCCGGGACGGCGGGTGGTGCTACTGTGCTACGAGCGCGACCCCGATGAGTGTCACCGCAGCCGTATTGCCGCGCTGGTCAAGAAGCGAATGCGCATCAAGATCGAGAACCTGATCCCGCCGCTGTTCTGATTATTCCGCGGGCTGTGGCGCGGTTTGCTTGCCTTCGATGCTGACGATCATCGCCACCAGGGCAAGCGTCATCGCAAACAGCACCAGCGCGATCACCGCGTTGGCGCCGAGCACCAGCGAGAAGCCACCGCGGTCGTGCAGCAGTGAGATCATGCCGATGGCGGCGCCGGCGGAAATAAACAGCAGGAAATAGCGCACCGCATAGACGCGGCCGCGCCAGGCGTCCGCCGTGTAGCGCGCCATGATCATGTCCTGCACGGTGACCTGCCCGTAGATGGCGGCAACCGCAATCGCCAGCGCGATCATCAGGCTCAAGCCGCCGGCGTAGGCCGCCCACAGATTGCCGAGGAATCCCAGGCCGGTGACGATGGCAAAGATCGCGTGCGGCGTGAGGTATTCGACCGCACGCCCGACGGTGAGTTGCGCCAGCGCCCCGCACACCAGCACGGCGGTGGCGATCCCGCCGACCAGCACCAGCGGCATATCGGCGGAGAGGCGCTCGTCGACGATTTTCGGCAGCGCAATTGTGAGCACATTGAAGGTGACGCCGGCGCTCAAGGCGATGACCGTGAACAATCCGAAAAACATGAACATAAGACGCGGGGTCAGCGCGACCGCCGGCACCGACTTGCGCTTTCCGGTGTGGTGGCGGTCGTCCGGCGTGAGCCAGACATAGGCGATGCCGGAGGCGATGCACACCAGCGCCGGGGCGACGAACGCCGCGCGCCAGCTGATCCAATAAGCGAGCGCACCGGAGACGCCGGCGGCAAGCGATACGCCGGCGTTGCCGCAAACACCGTTGAAGGCGAGCGTGCGGCCCCGCGCCTGGCTCGCCTCGATCAGCATCGCCATGCCGACCGGGTGGTAGATCGCGGCGAAAACGCCGAGTGCGAACATGGAGATCGAGAGCGCCAGCAGGTTTGGCGACAAGGCGATGGCAAAGAGCGACACGCCGCAACCGAAATAGAACGCCGCCATCATGTTGCGGCGGCTCCAGCGGTCGGCAAGCCAGCCGGCGGGCAGCGCAAAGACGCCGAAGGCGACGAAAGCGGCGCTGGTGAGCGCGATCAGTTCGCTGTAGGGCCGCTGGTAGACGACTTCGAGGCCGATCACCACGGTCGGATAGATCAGCAGCACGAAATGATCGAGCCCGTGCGCTAGATTGAGGAAAGCAATCGAGCGGCGGGTCGGCGCGTCGTAGGCGCTGGGAGAGATCTTGGTCACCGGCATGAGATTCTCACTGGCCAACGTATTATAGCGGCGCCGCTTTGGCGATGTTCCGCGGCAAACGCTTCGCGAATATAGGCTTTGCATTTTTGCCGATGCCTTAATGCAGGCTTGGGTTTATCGCTAAGTTATTGCAACCACTGCGCGATCAACGCATTTGCAGGCCAGCGACGACGGCGCCCGATATCTTTTATTCGTCGGAGGCGACATCTGGCACAATGGCGACTTCGCTTATGGTGGGCTGCTATGGTCGCCCGGCGGGCTCGACCGCGAAGGCTTCACGCTCAAGGCGGTAATGTCCGGCGGGCTCTACCGCTACGACTCCGGCGCACTCGGCGGCGCGCAGGTCATCGGCCGCGAATTTGTTGCGCAATTGCTGCCGGGCTGGCGCTTCAAGCGCGAGCAACTAGAGGTCAAAGTCTTCGTCGGACTCGACCTGCAGGATCACCGGCTCTCGCCCGACGATCCATCGAGCAGCCTGCGCGGCGGCAGCGTCGGCGCTCGCGCCGCGATCGATCTGTGGTACGAGCCGACGCCGGGTACCATGCTCGCCGCCGACGGCTCGATCTCGACCATCGTCAACAGTTATTCGGCGCGCGCAGCCTTCGGCTGGAAAGCCTTCGACCTGTCCTATCTCGGCCCCGAGGCGCGGGCATTCGCCTGCGACGGTTACAGCCAGGTCCGCGTCGGCATGCACCTGACCGGCTTCAAGGCCGCCGGCGCCGAATGGTTCGCCGCTGTCGGCTGGTTGGACGATTCCGACCGCCGCGACAGCCTTTATGTCCGCCTCGGCGTGCTGACGCGGCGCGAACCCGCGCAGATCAGGCGCTAGTCTAAAGTCCGGCGGAACCGCGTCACCGCTATCGACATCGCGACCAGCATCAGCACAAACAGGGCCGCAGCGTCGTAATGCAGGGCGGACAGATCCGCACCCTTGAGCATGATCGAGCGGATGATGCGCAGGAAGTGCGTCAGCGGCAGCGCCTCGCCGACATATTGCGCCCAGACCGGCATTCCGGCGAATGGAAACATGAACCCCGAGAGCAGGATGTTGGGCAGAAAGAACATCATCGACATTTGCATCGCCTGCAGCTGGTTCTGGGCGATGGTCGAGAACGTATAGCCGACCGCGAGATTGGTGGAAATGAACAGCGTCGACAACGCCGCCAGCAGTCCGAGGCTGCCGATCAGCGGCACACCGAACAGCAAGACGCCGATGCTGATAATGATCGACGCCTGCACGAAGCCGACAATCACGTAAGGGATGATCTTGCCGAGCATGATCTCGACCGGCGTGATCGGCATCGACAGCAGATTTTCCATGGTGCCGCGCTCGATCTCGCGCGTGACCGAGAGCGCGGTGAAGATCAGCATGGTCATGGTGAGAATGGTGCCGACGAGACCGGGCACGATGTTGAGCTGTGTCGCGCCGGCGGGATTGTAGCGGGCGTGGGTGCGGATTTCGAACGGCATCACCGGCGCCTCGGGCACGGCACGGTCGTGCTCAAGCGCGGAGGTCACAACGCCCGATAGCGCGCCCAGCGCGGTACCGGCGGCAACCGGATCGGTCGCGTCAGCGGCGACCAGCATCGCCGGCTTGTCACCGCGGCGCACCGCGCGCTCGAAATTGGCCGGGATTTCGATACCGAAAAGCACCTTGCCGGAAGCAAGCAGTTGATCGAGCTCGGCCTCGCTGTGCGGCAGCTCGGTCACCTTGAAGTATTTCGTGTTCTGCAAGGCCGCCAGGATCGAGCGGCCAAGATCGCTCCGCTCCTGCAGCAACACCGCGGTCGGCAGATTGCGCGGATTGGTATTGATGGCGTAGCCGAACAGCATCAGCTGAACAAGCGGGATCATGACGATCATGGCGAAGGAAACGCGGTCTCGGCGCAGCTGGATGAACTCCTTGACCAGCATGGCCCAGGTCTTACGCCAAAAGCCGTCGCCGGAAAGGCGCCGCGGGGCAACGCTGGGGAGCATATGCGTCACTGGAAATTGTCCTTCGCCTTGCCCATCAGGTCGATGAACACGTCCTCGAGCGAGGGTTCGGATGGCTTCCAGATAAGATCCTATGCGCTGGCGGTAAGGCGCGATTGCTCGTTCGAGCGCTGCAGCGTCGCGGCCGGACACATGCAGCGAGGTGCCGAACGGCGCCACCATGTCGACACCCGGCTTAGCGCCAAGCTCTTCGGAGAGCCGGTTCAAGCCTTCGCCGCTTTCGGCGCTTACCGTGTAGGTGGTCAGATGCGAGGCCTCGATCACTTCTTCTACGGTGCCGCGCGCCAGCAGCTCACCGTAGGCGATATAGGCGATCTCGTGGCAACGCTCGGCCTCGTCCATGTAGTGGGTCGACACCAGCACCGTGAGCCCATCGGCGGCGAGTGAATGGATCTCATTCCAGAACTCGCGCCGCGCCTTGGGGTCGACGCCCGCCGTCGGTTCGTCGAGCAGCAGCAATTGCGGGCTCGGCAACGTACAGGCGCCGAGCGCGAGGCGCTGCTTCCAGCCGCCAGAGAGTTCGCCTGCGATCTGCTCCTCGCGGCCGGTGAGGCCGAGCCGTCCGATCGCGGCGCGCGCGGCCGCGACCGGCTGCGCGATACCGTAGACGCGGCCGATGAATTCCAGGTTCTCGCGCACCGAGAGGTCCTGGTAGAGACTGAAGCGCTGGGTCATGTAACCGACATGGCGCTTAATCTTGTCGGTCTCGGTGCGGATGTCGTAACCGAGGCAGGTGCCGGTGCCCTCGTCAGGCGTCAGCAGCCCGCACAGCATGCGGATGGTCGTGGTCTTGCCCGAGCCGTTGGGGCCGAGGAAGCCGTATATCGTGCCGCGCTTAACCTGCATCGAGAGGTCGCGAACCACGGCGCGGCCGTCGAATTTCTTGGTCAGATGTTGCACGTCAATGACGACGTCGACGGAGTTGTTCATGGCGCCATCCCGTTCGCCGGCAGCGTCACCGTGACCGGCTGGCCGACGCGGAATTTTTCCGGATGCTCGGGGCGCGCCTCGATCAGGAACACGAGCTTGGCGCGCTCCTCGAGGCTGTAGATCACCGGCGGGGTGAATTCGGCGCTGCGGGCAATGAAGCTCACCTTGGCGGTGAGGCCTTTGTCGCAGCCGTCGCAGGAAACCTCGACGACCTGGTCGTATTTGATCTGCGGCAGCAGCGTTTCCGGCGCAAAAAAGCGCAGCTTGAGATTCCCGGGCGGCAGTAGCGCGACAACCGGCCGCATCGCCGGCACCGTCTCGCCGGGACGGTAATAGATCTGCTCGACGGTGCCGGTGACCGGGCTGAACACGTCTCGCCGTGTCAGACGCGTCTGTGAAGCATCGAGATTGGCTTTGGCCTGGCGCAAGGCCGCCTCGGCATCCTCAAAGTTCTTCTGCGTGCCGGCGGCAGTCTTGAGCAATTCCTTGGCTCGGTCGTAGTTCTGCTGTGCATTCACCACAGCGGTCTTTTTGACCATCAGATCGGACTCTTGCAGGTCGTTGTCGACCGTGAACAGCAGATCGCCCTTCTGGACATGGTCGCCTTCGCGTACCTTCTCCACTTCCAGCCGGCCCTGCTCGTCGGGGCTGACGAAAATCAGTTCGGCCTCCACCCAGCCTTGCAGCACGCGGTCGTTGCTTTTGCCGCAGCCGGCGAGCGCCAGCGCGAGCAGCAGCGCCGCAAAAGTGGAAAGCGTCCTCATCGTGCCACCCTCCCCGGCGCGAACAGGATATCGACGTGGGCTTTCATCATCGCCCGCACGTCGAGCGGCTCGAAGCGTTCGAACAGGCCGCTCCAGATGATGGCGACCAGCCCCGGCGCGGCTATAAGTTGGGGAAATTCGGCGAGCGATGCCGGGACTTCGCCACGATCGGCAGCGCTGCGCAATAATTTGCGCACCGCGGCCATGACGCGCGAAAGCACCTCGCGATAGTAGAATTCGGCGATCTTGGGAAAGCGGCGGCCCTCGCTGATGATCAGGCGGATCACCTCCTTGCGCCGGGTTTCCAGTACCTGATTTACGAACATGTCGACGATGCGCTCGCCGACCAGCGGCATCGGGATATCGACGTCGCCCAGAGCTTCGATGGCGGCAATCAGCGGCGCCAGCACGGTGCGGATAAGCTCCTGGAACAGGTTCTCCTTGTCGCTGAAGTAGAGATAGATCGTGCCCTTGGCGACGCCGGCACGCTTGGCCACATCGTCGAGCCGTGTCTCGGCAAAGCCGCGGCTGGAGAATTCCTCCAATGCCGCGGCAAGAATTGTCTCGCGCTTGCCGCCACCGCTCGGTTTGCGGGAGCGACTGCCTTGGTTGGCCGGTTTCTTTGCAGAGATTGCGGACTTGCGCGGCATCGGCTGCCTGCCATAATGACTGACTGGTCAGTCATTATTTAAGGCAAGGCGACGCCGCAGGCAAGTAGATTATTCACGCAGCAGATCAATTACTTAGAGAGAAGGCTGACGGCAACAGGAAAGGCGGCATTCGGCGCGCTGGCGGTCACCATCCCACCGGCGCGCGCCGTCGAAACGACTGCCGCCATCAGCGACGCCGTCGCCAGAAGCAAAGCCGCCACGACCAGCACGCGAAGGAGTGGCGTGAAACTGTCCGTCATGCTCCCTGCCCCAGCAAAGTCAACGACGCCAGCTAGGGGCTGAGTCGCAATCGCGATCAACGATTCGAATCTCAGGCGCGCTCGATTTCCGCCTTGACCGCCGATAGCGACTCAGGGGTGTCCACGTCGGTGAGAGCCGCATCGCCGGCAAGCGCGACTTCCGCCACCGCCTCGGCGTATTGCCCGATGAGGTGACGAGCGCCGATATCGCCCTGGATCGACATCAGTTCGTGGAAGAACCGGCGCGACCACACCACCGGATTGCCGCGCCGGCCCTCGATGCTCGGCACCACGATGAGCGCACCGCGCTCAGGATCGAAGGCGCCAATCAGCCGGTCGATCAATGCTGCATCCACCTGCGGCATGTCGCCGAGGCAGATGATGGCGCCATCGGTACCTTCGGGCACGGCGGCGATGCCGACTTTGAGCGAGGTTCCAAGACCGTCGCCGTATTCGGGATTGTGTACGAAGCGCACTGGAAGACCTGCGAGCGCCGCTTCAATGCGCTCGCGCTGGTGTCCGGTGACGACAATCACCGGCGCGGCGCGCGAGGCAAGCGCCTGTTCTGCGGCGATACGCACCAACGGCTTGCCGCCGATCTCGGCAATCATCTTGTTGACCGCGCCCATGCGCGTCGAGCGGCCGGCCGCGAGCACCACGGCGGCGATGCGGCGTCCTTTCTCGGGCGCCGGCTCCTCGCGCGGCTGCGGCCGTGTGACGATCTCCATGAGCAGGCCGCCGACGCCCAATCCGGTGATGTCCTCCCGCGACACGGCAAGACCCGCGAGCAGCCGCATCAATATCCAGTCAAAGCCGTTTTCCTTCGGCGAACGCGCGCAGCCTGGCGCGCCGATGACGGCGGCGCCTTGCGCCTTGCCGATCAGCATCAGATTGCCGGGATCGACCGGCATACCGAAATGTTCGATTTCACCGCCGGCGGCCTCGATCGCCGCCGGGATCACGTCACGCCGGTCGGCAATCGCGGAGGCGCCGAACACGATGACCAGTTCGGCGCCGGCTTTGAGCACCTCTTCGATAGCATCGGTGAGCGCGCGCGGTTCATGCGGCACACGCCGTTCGGCGATGATTTTCGCGCCCGAGGGGGCAAGCCGCGCCTGCGTGATCTTCAGCGTCTTTTCCACCACCTTGGGCGTCAGGCCGGGCAGCAGCGTCGAGACGATGCCTAGCTTGCGCACCTTGTAGGGCGCGACGCGGATCACCGGCTTTGCCTTCTTTGCTTCTGCAATCGCCGTGTCACGCGCGGCTGCCGCGACGGCGAAGGGAATGATTTTCACCGTAGCGATCATCTCGCCGGCGACCACCGGCTTGAAGGCCGGGAGTGTCGCGATCGTCACCGCTTCGTCGATGCGGTTGAGCCGGTCGACGGCGTCCTTGTCGATCACCAGCACGCCGGCGCTATCGGCAAAGAGATTGCAGCGGCCGGTGAACGCCTTGTCGGCGCGCGCTCCCCCACCGCCAACGGTAGCGGCGATCTCGGCGGCGGCCTGGTCTTCGGACACATCACCCGGATCAAGCCGCGCCACGACGATTGTCTTGACGCCCGCAGTCTTGAGCGCCGCGACTTCCGCCGGGCCAATCAGCGTGCCTTTCTTGAGCACCAGATCGCCCTGGCGGATCGAATGCACCGCAGTGCCACCAAGCGCGTCATCGGGGGCGACCGGACCGAATTTCATGCCGCCTCTGCCTGATCCGCTTTGAGCCGCAGTCGCGCGGTGATCTCGCCCAAGATGGCGACGGCGATTTCGGCCGGCGACACCGCGCCGATGGCCAAGCCAATAGGCGCGTGGATGCGCGCGAGTTCGGCGTCGGAAACGCCGGCCTCCTTCAGCCGTACCAGGCGTCTGGCGTGCGTTTTCCGCGAGCCGAGCGCCCCGATGTAGAAGCAATCGCGCTTGAGCGCATGCAAGAGTGCGGGGTCGTCGATCTTCGGATCGTGCGTGAGTGCGACAAAGGCAGTGTAGTGATCGACATTGAGCGGCGGCAGCGCCACGTCCGGCCACTCGGCGATCACCTTCACGTCGGGAAAGCGTTCGATGCTCGCAAATGCGGTGCGCGGATCGACGATGGTTACGTCATAGCCGAGCAATTGCCCGATCGGCGCCAGGGTCTGGCTGATGTGTACGGCGCCAGTGATGACGAGCTGAGGCGACGGCACATGCACGGTGAGAAAGACGCGTCCCTGCGCCGTTTCCTCCATGCCGCTTTTGCCCATGCGCACGTGTTTTTCGATCACGTCGGCAAGTGGGTCCTTCGCCGCATCAGCGGCCTTGACCAACCGCTGCACACCGCTGGCGACGTCGGTGACGACGACCACCGCGCGGCGCGCGGCGCGTTCGGCATTGAGTGTGTGGAGAATATCGAATTTCAACGCTAGCTCACTTTCTCGACATAGACGCGGATGGTACCGCCGCAGGAGAGACCGACGTTCCACGCGGTCTCGTCGGCGACGCCGAATTCGAGCATCTTCGGCTTGCCGTTTTCGATCACGTCGAGCGCTTCAGTGACCACTGCGCCCTCGACGCAGCCGCCGGAAACGCTGCCGAGAAAATTGCCTTCCCCGTCGATCACCAGATTCGACCCGACCGGACGCGGCGCCGAACCCCAGGTTTCAACCACTGTCGCGAGTGCCACGCCGCGGCCATTCTTGCGCCAGTCCTCGGCGGCCTTGAGAATATCTTCATCGCGCGAGAGCATCTTTGAACCTCCAGATCCATCAAGCCGCCCGCCGCAGCCGCAGCTTCGGGTCGGTTCCCTTAGCCGTTTGGCCGGACAGCGCCTGCACCAATCCGCTCATCGACTCCAGATTGTGGATGGGCCGCAATTCGTCAACATGCGGCAACATCGTTTTCACCCCGCGGGCGCGCGCCTCGAAGCCTTCGAAGCGCAGCAGCGGATTGAGCCAGATCAACCGGCGGCAGGAGCGGTGCAGCCGATCCATCTCGAAACCCAGCGATTCGTCCTCAGCATCGCGCTCGAGCCCGTCGGTGATGAGCAGCACCACCGCGCCCTGCCCCAGCACGCGCCGGCCCCAGTGCCGGTTGAAGGCGCGCAAGGACGTCGCAATACGGGTACCACCGGACCAATCGGGCACATGCGCCGAGCAGGCGGCCAGCGCCTCGTCGGGGTCGCGCTGACGGATGGCGCGGGTGACGTTGGTCAGGCGCGTGCCGAACAGGAAGGTAGTAACGCGCTTCCTCGCATCGGTGATCGAGTGCAGAAAATGCAGGAACAGGCGCGTGTATTGGCTCATCGAGCCGGAAATATCGAGCAGCGCCACGATCGGCGGCTCCTTCTCGCGCGGCCCTAGATATTTCAGATCGATCAGCGCCCCGCCCGCCTTCATGCTGGCGCGCAACGTGCGCCGCATGTCGATCAGCGCTCCGCGCAGGCTCGCCGCCAGGCGCCGCGTGCGCACCTGATCGAGAGGCAGCGAAAGCCGAGCGATCGCCTCCCTCGCGGCGGCGATTTCCGCCGCGGTCATCTGCGCGAAATCTTTTTTCTGCAACACCTCGCGGTCGGAGACGGTCAGCCGCTGGTCGAACTCGACTTCCTGTTTGTCGTCTTCCGCCTTGAGCCCGCCAAGCAGGGCTTCCTGAATGCGTTGCGCGCCTGGCGGCGGCGCCTTCGGCTCGCTCGCCGCCGTCTCCGGCAGCATCGAGGCGATCAGCTTTTCGAGATAGCCGCGCTTGCGGAAAAAGATGCGGAAGCGCCTGGTCGAACAAAATCGAGTGTTCATGCCGCTTCACGAACACCGCATGCAGCGTCCAGTAGAAATCCTCGCGGCCGCCGACGCGGGCAACATTCACGGCTTCGAGCGCGTCGAGCACGCTGCCCGAGCCGACGGGAATGCCGGCTGCGCGCAGCGCCCGCGCGAAATAGAGAATGTTCTCGGCGAGGCGGCCCTGCTCGTCAGTTTTGATCTCGGCCATGGCCTTACTCCGCCGCGCGCAGATCCGACTTCACCTCGTCGAGCAGCGCCTTGACCTTGCTGCCGTCGACGCGGGCGATGTCGTCCTGGTACTTGAGCAGCGCACCGAGCGTATCCGACACGGTGGCCGGGTCGAGCGCCACCACGTCGAGCTCGCTGAGTGCGCCCGCCCAATCCAGCGTCTCGGCAACGCCGGGCACCTTGAACAGGTCCTCCTTGCGCAGCGCCTGCACGAAGGCGACGACCTGCTCCGATAATTTTCTGGCAATGCCCGGCACCTTGGCGCGTAGAATTTTCAATTCACGCTCGGCGTTGGGATAGCCGACCCAGTGATACAGACACCTGCGCTTGAGCGCGTCATGCACCTCGCGGGTGCGGTTGGATGTCACCACCACGATCGGCGGCTGCGCGGCCTTGATCGTGCCGAGTTCGGGCACCGTGACCTGGAAGTCGGCCAGCACCTCGAGAAGAAACGCCTCGAACGCCTCGTCGGTGCGGTCGAGCTCGTCGATGAGCAGCACCGGCGGCCCGTCGGGGTCGGGTTCCAGCGCCTGCAGCAGCGGCCGCTTTATCAGGTAACGCTCGGAGAAGATGTCATGCTCGGTGCGAGCACGGTCATGCTCGCCCTCGGCCTCGGCGAGGCGAATGGCGATCATTTGCGCGCCGTAATTCCACTCATAGACCGCGGCGGAGATGTCGAGCCCCTCGTAGCATTGCAGGCGGATGAGCTTGCGCCCCAGCGCGCCGGCCAGCACCTTGGCGATTTCGGTCTTGCCGGTCCCGGCCTCGCCCTCGACGAACAGCGGCCGGCCCATGCGCAGCGCCAGATACAGCACCGTCGCCAGCGAGCGGTCGGCGATGTAACCGGCCCTGGCCAGCATATCGAGGGTCGCATCGATGCTTTTGGGGAGCGCTGTAATGGCCATTGGTCCTGGTTACCTCGATGACACTTTATCTGATCGGCGGCGTGCCTTACATGTGGGTATCGCGGCCGGAGGCGGCCAGACAAGGATTTCAGCCATGTCAAACCCTGAGACCCTCGAAAAAGGCGCCCTGCGCCTTCCCACCATCGATCCCGGCGTGCGTATCGGCCATGTGCACCTCAAAGTCGCCGACTTGCAGCGGGCGCTCGATTTCTACTGCGGGGTATTGGGTTTTGAAATGACCACCGGCCGGCCCGGCGCAGCCTTCATCTCCGCCGGCGGCTATCACCACCACATCGGGCTCAACACCTGGGAGAGCCTCGGCGGCTCGCCCCCTCCTCCCGGCTCGACCGGGCTTTACCATACCGCCATTCTTTACCCGACGCGGCCGCTGCTGGCCGACGCGCTGCGGCGGCTGATCGTCGCCAAGATCCCGCTCGAAGGCGCAAGCGACCACGGCGTCTCCGAGGCGCTCTACCTGCGCGACCCCGACGATAACGGCGTCGAACTCTATTGGGACCGGCCCAAGGAGCAATGGCCGAAAAAGCCGGACGGCTCGCTGCGCATGTTCACCAATCCGCTCGACCTGCACGATCTGCTGGCCGAGCTGGATAAGGAGAAGGCGTAAACCCGAGCACGAACGTCGAGGGCTTCTGAAACCGGATCGGAGATGCTGACGGCTTCGACGAATGTCCGCTTCTTCTGGCTGCGTAACGTCTTCACATGCACTGGGCGATAAAGACCTGCTCGCATCATCTGCGCCATGCCGCGTGCGTCGTTGCGGTCGGTCTTGTTGATCTGCGCCTTCAATACCGCCCGCATGTGCCGCGTCTCGACACAGATCATCGGCAAGCCCGCTTCCGCGAGTGCGCTAAACAGCCATTGCGACAGCGGCCCAGCTTCCAATCCAATCCGCTTGAAGTGATAAGCAGGGTTCTTCAGCACCACCAGCAGAGCGTAAGGCTCGCTCGCGACCTTCACCTCTCGAACAACCTTGCCCGTCTCATCCACAATGCAGACGCTCGTCTCATTGACTGACACGTCCAATCCGGCAAAATGCTCCATGCTGCGCTTCTCCTTTGATGCTTGAGGCCCGTCACCACGGTGACCCCGTATCACCATCAGCCTGAAGCGCAGCACCCACCTTTCCACAACATCGCCGGCCAATTACCCCATCTTTTGACCCTTTTCGTCGCTTTGCTACGAGACTTCGATGCAGTGCAGCGGATGCCGAGTGTAGTTAGCTAAAACTCTATTCCAGCCCTTCGACAATCCGCACGTCGCGTTCGGCGCCGTCACCCAGGACTTTGACCGCGGCCTGATAGGCTGGGCTGTCGTGCGCAGCGACCGCCTTTGCCACGCTGTCGAACACGCTGATCACCACACGCTGCTTAATCCCGGCTTCGGACGCAGCGGCGGCGGCGCCACGCACGATATATTTTGCGCCGAAAGGCGCAAGCGCGACCGGTGCGAGCTTGGCATAAGCGGCGAGCTTGTCCGGATCTTTGATGGAGCGATAGGTGGTCACCCAGTAACCTTTGGGCATTTTCATCCTCCCTTGTCCAAGCGGATCAACATGACGTTTAGCTTCCGGCAGCGCATTCTTGCTGCGAGGTTCGCAATTATCTCGCACGAACAGTTCGGCCGATGCCGAACTGTCTTCGATTGATATGCTTCCGGTATCAGCGATAGGCTTGGTGATGGTCGCGGCGGCAAATCTGGTGGAAGTGGCCGCTCTCGTCGGTGACACCGCGCGAGCGACGATGCTTAACGCCCTTATGGGCGGTCAGTCGCTGACGGCCACTGAGCTTGCTTACTGCGCCAATGTCTCTCGTTCGACGGCGAGCGGCCACCTTAGCAAGCTGGTTGCCGCGCGGCTTTTGATTGTCACTCACAAGCGCCGCTTCAGCTACTATCGGATCGCGTCCCCTCTGGTTGCGACAATGCTGGAAAGCATCAAGGTCGTCGCCGCCATAGAGATGCCACCCCGCCGTCAGCCGCGGTCGGCCAACGACGATGCACTCCGTTTTGCCCGAAGTTGCTACGATCATCTGGCTGGCCAGGTAGGAGTCGCTGTTACCGATGCACTTGTGGCCATGGGGCACATTGTCCTCACCGATGAAGGCGGTGAGGTCACGTCTTCGGGCGAGCGCTTCCTTTCTGCGTTCGGCGCTGATCTGAGGCCGCGGACCCGGCGGATTTTCTGCCAGCCTTGTCTCGACTGGAGCGAGCGTCGTTATCACCTCAAGGGACTCGTCGGAGCTCGGATTCTGGACCGTCTGTTGGAACTCGGATGGCTCAAAGGTGTGCCGGACAGCCGTGCACTCCAATTAACGTCGTCTGGAAAGGCGGGCTTGTCCGAAACCTTCCAGGTCGAGGTCAAAAACGAGGGTATGCTAACCTGTCGATTACGCGACCCGCGACGGCTGACAGCTTAGGATGAGCGAAGCATCATCTCGCGCAAATGCTGCAGGTCAGCGTTTGGCAGGACTATCGTCGAGTTCATGGTGGTCTGACACCGAGGCCTGGTCGTATTTTCACATCGTACGATGTAAAAAAGCCGCCGTGAAGACGGCGGGGTCGAGGTTCAGAGCAGTCGCGTTGACGGTCAGTCGCAGACGCGAATACGCCGCGTGCGGTAACGGCCGTATTGGTCGACGACCTGTTCCCGCTCAAAGCGGCAGTTGGTGTAAACCGGCTGATAGCCCGACTCGGCATAGCCCGGACCGCCGTAGTAACCGCGATTGGTCTGCGACCCGATAATCGCGCCGACCGCCAAGCCGCCGATAACTCCTGCCGCGATGGCGCCACCCTCGTTACGCGCGAAGGCGGGCTGCGACACCGCCGTCAAAGCAAGCGCCGAGAGTGCCGCAATGGTCGTGATTTTCAACATGTTGTTATCCTTCGCTGTTGAGAATTAATCGATGATCTGGACGATCTGGCGCGTGTGCTGGTCAACCAGCACGGCGTGATCGTTCACATAGGCGTAACGATAGCCTCTGACGTGGTATTCGCCGGGAATGTCGTAATATGTGAGGCCGCTTTCCGGCAGAACCGCACCGACGACGAAGGGCTGCTCGTAGCGATAGGATGGCAGCCGTTGCTCCACGACATAGGTGCGGAAGCGCGGGCGATCCTCGACGCCAAGAATGCCGCCGACCGTGCCGGTCACAGCGCCAATAGCGCCACCGACCACGGCGCCGACAGGCCCGGCAACATTGTCACCCTGGCGCGCGCCTTCCTGTGCGCCGCGCACGGTGCCTTGTGCCTGCGCCGCCATTGGCAAAGCCATGGTGGCAAGCAGCATCGTCAGAACCAGAAATTTGGTTTGCATGGAAGCTCCATCGGTTGGGTAATTCCAACCGTCTGGGGCTGGACGCAACGTCAAGCTGCGGCGATGGCTATTGGTTCCCTGACTCGATAACTTTCTTTTCAGCGCGGCGGCAGGAAAGGCCGTAACCGCCCGCGTTTATGGGGACGATCGAAGCGAATGACGACGCCGATGGCACAACTGGCCCGATGATTTGGTCGATTTCCATGCCGGTATCGTGATGGCAACATCCTCGACTTATCACCCAAAGTGGCGCACGGTAATTTTACACGACGCTCGTTCTTGGGCGTTCGAGTCAACTTAAGAACAATTAGCGCTGCTTTGTCGCCGTTCGAAAGCGGGACGAAAGGGCCATATGTTAACTTCGACGCAGTCGAAGAATACGCCGTTCGTTGGCATCGAAGACGGAATTACACTCGCGCATGCCATCGTCGATACCGTCCGCGACCCTCTGGTCGTGCTTGACCATGATTTGCGTGTCGTCGCCGCAAGCCGATCATTCTACAAAACCTTTCGGCTTGTCACCGAGGATGTTCGCGGACGCCTGCTCTATGAAATCGACGGCGGCCAATGGGACATCCCGGAGCTGCGCGAGCTGCTGGAGACGATATCCGGCGGTCAGTCGACGGTCGAAGGATACGAGGTCGACCGCACGTTTCCCGCGATCGGGAAGCGCGTCATGCTGCTGAACGCTCGCAAAGTTTTTTACGAGAAGGGCACTCACACAACGGTCCTGCTGGCCTTTGAGGATGTTACCGACCGGCGGGCGGTGGAAAGCCAAGTGCAGGAGCTGTTACGGGAAAAGGACATGCTGCTGGAGGAAATCCAGCATCGCGTCGCCAACAGCCTGCAAATCATCGCCAGCATTCTTCTCATCAAAGCGCGGACCGTGCAGTCGGAGGAAACACGGTTGCAACTGGAAGACGCCCATCAACGCGTGCTCTCTGTCGCCGCCGTCCAGCAGCACTTGCACGTTTCCGGCCGAAGCAAGCCGATCGAGATTGCAGACTACCTGACCAAGCTCTGCGAGACTCTGGCGCAATCGATGATCGGCGACAGCCGGCCGATCTCGCTCAAGGTTGCCGCCGATCCCGGCACTACGGCGCCGCGTGAGGCCGTGAGCATCGGGCTGATCGTCACCGAATTGGTCATGAATGCCTTGAAACATGCTTTCCCTCGGGGAAAGCCGGATGCGGCGATCGTCGTGTCCTACAAGATGGCGGGGACCGACTGGGCACTGACGATTTCCGACAACGGGGTCGGCAAACCGGACATAAGCGCTGGAGAAACAAAACCCGGGCTCGGCACCAGCCTCGTTAAAGCGCTGACGCGGCAACTTGACGCCGTGATCGACACCCACACCGATTCACGTGGTACGGCCGTGACAGTCACGCACGCAACATTCAAACCCAAGGAACGCGCATGAATCAAGATACAAAAAGCGACGAGAAAAAGACTCAGGAGCTAAAGCTCCAGGAGACAAAAAGGCCATCAAATCCGCGCGCCAATGCGATGCCGACCGACGGATTTGTGCTGTTGGTCGATGGAAAACTAAAGACGCAATACCAGACCGCCGAAGAGGCGACGGCTGCGGCTGCAAAACTCAAGCAAAGTTACCCGGTGATCAAGGTTGAGGTTTATGACGCAGCCGCGCGGATCTCCACCGAGGTTGAAGCTCATTCATGACCGATATTCTGGAAAGCGGCGCAACCCGCGGCGACGATCCGGTCCTGGTTGTCAGGAAAGCCCCGCACGCCGCCGTATGGTCGGTATGGGCCGCGCTTGAAAGTCACCCTTCGGAGGAGATTTTTGAAGCATTGTCTGAGGCCGAGGCGTCGAACTGGATCAATGCGAACGGACGCGAATGGATCGACGAACGACGCCGGAAACGAAATTCCTGAGCGCATGAGGCGTGAGCCCAGGAATGGGCCAGCATTGCTGTCAGCAAACCGAGGTGTCGCCACTATCTTTCGGCGCACGGGTTGTGATTGCGGACGAGCATCTCCACATGATCAAGGTACTGAATCCTTATTTCAGTTTTTTCAAAAGGAAATCCTATGACCATCAATTCGCAGAACGAGACCCCGAAGCCCCCCGTCGCGCCAGCCACTTCGCCGACCAATCCGCAATCGACCCCGCAGCAGAATCAGGGTGACAGCAAGCCGGCGTCCCCGCCGCAGCAGAAATAGGCAATTTGCCATTTTGGCAACCCGAAAGCCCGGCGCGAGCCGGGCTTTTTTTGCGAAGCGGTATTGAAGCAACAATGTCCGATTTCAGGAGCAAAGCCGACATCCGGCGCTGTTGGCTTCGCCAGGACACCGATCAGGATGTCACTGCAGCCTGAACGCCTCGCGCACGAAGCCGCGGATGTCCTGCATCGATTGGGTGCGTACCTCGGCGTTGTAACCGCCGGACACGCCATACGTCATGCAGCTTGCCGAAGCCTTTTTTGAATTTCCGGTCGGCTTGCCGCTGTCCATGACCTTGATCCGGCTGCCGCGTTCGACCCAGGTGCCAGGCGAAATTTCATCATAGACGCACCGGCTAGCGTTCTCCCCCGCCGCGTCGATCCAATGCGTGCTGCCCGGCACGTCCCAGTCGTGCTGCGCGTCCGGGTAAATCCTGAGCGTCAGATTGCCGCCCTGCGCCTCGTATTTTTTGGCGAACTCGCGGCAACTGTCGACGCCGGCATAACGATCCTGCGCGCCAAGAAGCATGTGCAGCGGCGCGCCATCAACGGTACGAAAATCGAGCGGCATGTCGCCGCACCAGGGATACATGGCGATGAGCAGCGCGAAGCCCGCTTCGCTGCCGGCCAGCGCATATTGCCGCAGTGCCGCCTTGATGACGACCGTGCCGCCTTTGGAAAATCCGATCATACCGATGCGTGCGGGATCGATGGCCGGATGCTTCGCGACGACGTTCAGCGCGCGTGCCGCATCGAGAACCATGTCGTAAGAGCTCAACTGCGACTGGTCGCGGACGGTCGATGCAATCCCGCGCGGCGAAAAGCTGTCGATGACGACGGCGGCGACGCCCATGGCGTTGAATTCGCGGGCATAGGCGACTTCGCGCTTCTCGCGCACGCCGCCCGAGCCATGCACGATGATCATCGCCGGCACCTTGCCGTCGCGTTTGCCCGGCAGAAAAACCTGCGCGGTGACGATGGCCGGTTTGCCGCGAGTCGTACTCTCGATTCTGATTTTTTCGGGCTGCTGCGCGAGCGCCGTGCAGCCCAAGGCCATCGGGGCCGCCGCCGCAGCGGCAGCCCAGATGCAAAAGCTGCCGGCGCGCACGGAGGCGTTACGCCGTCGCCTTCGCCAGCGCGCGCTTGGCCAATACGCTGACCAGATGCGCGCGGTATTCGGGACTGGCGTGGATGTCCGAGTTCATGCCGTTGGCCGGAATGGTCAGGCCCTCGATCGACTTCGCCGCGAAACGCTTCTTCAGCGCCTCCTCGAACGACTTCACGCGGAACACGCCGTTCGAGCCGGCGCCGGTCACGGCGACGCGAATGTCGGAGCCGCGCTTGGACACGAACACGCCGACCAGTGCAAAGCCCGATGCCGGGTGCTTGAACTTCTCGTAAGCCGCCTTGCGCGGGATGGGGAACTGCACCTTGGTGATGATCTCGTCCGACTCGAGCGCGGTGGAGAACATGCCGGTGAAGAAATCATCGGCCGCGATGCGGCGCTTGTTGGTGATGATGGTGGCTCCCAAGCCAAGGCAGGCCGCCGGGTAATCGGCGTTGGGGTCGTTATTGGCGATCGAGCCGCCGATAGTGCCGCGGTTGCGCACCTGCGGGTCGCCGATCGAGCCCGGCACGGCGGCGAGCCCCGGAATGGCCTGCTGCATCACCGGCGAATTGGCGACGTCGGCATGCCGCGTCATGGCGCCGACCACGACGGAACGGCCTTTCAGCTCGACACCGGAAAGCCCCTCGACCAGCGAGAGGTCGATCAGCGCGGTCGGGCTTGCCAGCCTCTGTTTCATGACCGGAATGAGCGAATGGCCGCCGGCGAGAATTTTCCCGTCGGGAATTCTCGACAACAACCCGGCCGCCTGACGCACGGTGGTGGGACGATGAAACGCGAAATTATACATCTTTGCTCTCCGTTATTCCGCCGCCTGGCGCGCCGCCGGCGTGTGTTGCATTGCCGACCACACCGCATTGGCGGTCGCCGGCATGGATATCCTTTCGCTGCCAATCGCGTCGGTAATGGCGTTGATGACCGCCGCGGGCGCGGCAATCGCGCCGGCCTCGCCGCAGCCCTTGATGCCGAGCGGGTTCGACGGCGACTTCGTCTCGGTGAGGCCCACCGCGAATGACGGCAAGTCGTGGGCCCGCGGCATGGTGTAATCCATCAGCGAGCCGGTCACCAACTGGCCGTCCTTGTCGTAGACAGCGCCTTCGAGCAGCGCCTGACCGATCCCTTGCGCGACGCCGCCGTGCACCTGCCCCTCGACGATCATCGGGTTGATGACGGTGCCGAAGTCATCGACCGCGGTCCAGGTCACGATGTCGGTCTTGCCGGTCTCGGTGTCCACTTCCACTTCGCAGATGTGGCAGCCGGCGGGGAAGGTGAAATTGGTCGGGTCGTAGAACGACGTCTCTTTCAGCCCCGGCTCGAGCTGCGCGCCGGTGAACTTGTGCGCGATGTAGGCATTGAGCGCGACGTCGCCGAACGCGACCGATTTGTCGGTGCCGGCGACGGTGAACTTGCCGTCCTTGAATTCGATGTCGCTTTCCGCCGCCTCCATCATGAAGCCGGCAACCTTCTTTGCCTTGGCCTCGATCTTGTCGAGCGCCTTGACGATTGCCGACATGCCGACCGCGCCGGAGCGCGAGCCGTAGGTGCCCATGCCGAACTGAACCTTGTCGGTGTCGCCGTGCACGATCGAGACATTCTCGAACGGAATCCCGAGGCGCTCGGACACGAGTTGCGCAAACGTCGTCTCGTGGCCCTGACCGTGGGCGTGGCAACCGGTGAGCACTTCGACCGAGCCGGTCGGATTGACGCGCACCTCGGCCGACTCCCACAGGCCGACGCCGGCGCCGAGCGAGCCCACCGCCTGGCTCGGCGCGATGCCGCAGGCTTCGATGTAAGTCGAGAAGCCCATGCCGCGTAGCTTGCCGTGGCGCGCACTCTCGCGCTTGCGCTTGTTGAAGCCCTTTACGTCGGCAAGCTCCATCGCCTTCTTTAGGCTGGCGCCGTAGTCGCCGGCATCATAGGCCATGATCACCGGCGTCTGGTGCGGGAACGACTTGATGAAATTGCGCCTGCGCAGCTCCGTCGGCTCGATCTGCATCTCGCGCGCGGCAACTTCCACCAGCCGCTCGACCACGAAGGTCGCCTCGGGCCGTCCGGCGCCGCGATAGGCGTCGACCGGCGCGGTGTTGGTGTAGACCGCATCCACCTCGACATAGATCGCGGGGATATCGTACTGGCCCGACATCAGCGTGCCGTAGAGATAGGTCGGCACCGACGACGAGAAGGTCGACATATAGGCGCCGAGATTGGCGATTGTTTTCGCGTGCAGGCCCAGGATCTTGCCGTTGCCGTCGAGCGCCAGCTCGGCGTGGGTGACGTGATCGCGGCCATGCGCGTCGGTGAGGAAGGATTCCGAACGATCGGAGGTCCACTTCACCGGCCGGCGCACCTTGCGCGCCGCCCACAGGCAGACGACTTCTTCCGGATAGATGAAGATTTTCGAGCCGAAGCCGCCGCCGACATCGGGCGCAATCACGCGCAATTTGTGCTCTGGCGCCATGCCGACAAAAGCGGCGATGACCAGGCGGGCGACGTGCGGGTTCTGCGAGGTGTTCCACAGCGTCAGATTGTCGGTGCCGGCGTCGTATTCGGCGAGCGCGGCGCGCGGCTCGATCGCATTCGGCACCAAGCGATTATTGACGATGTCGAGCTTGGTGACGTGCTTGGCCGCGGCAAAGGCCGCGGCCGTCGCCTTGGCGTCACCGAGGTGCCACTCGTAGATGGTGTTCTTCGGCGCCACGTCATGAATCTGAGGCCCGGATTTCGCCTTCGCCGGGTCGGCAACCGCCGGCAGCACTTCGTATTCGACCTTGACCTTCTCGGCGGCATCGCGGCCCAGCGCCTGCGTCTCCGCGATCACCACCGCGACCGCATCGCCGACATGATTGACCTTGCCTGACGCAATTGCCGGATGCGGCGCCATCTTCATTGGCGAGCCGTCCTTGGAGTGGATCATCCAGCCGCAGATGAGGTTGCCGATCTTGTCCTGGCTAAGCTCAGCGCCGGTGAGGACCGCGACCACGCCCGGCATCTTCCTCGCCGCGCCGACATCGATACTTTTGATTTTGGCGTGGGCGTGCGGCGAACGCACGAACACCGCGCGCGTCTCGCCGGCGCGCACGACGTCGTCGGTGTACTGGCCCTGCCCGGTGATGAAACGGAAGTCTTCCTTGCGACGCACCGCAGCGCCGATCCCGGTCGCGCTCATAGCCGTCTTCCTCCCGTGTTTGTTTTTTTATGGACGCTGGAATTGCCTGACGTTACTCCGCGGCTTGCCGCGACGGCCCTCCCCCCTTGGCCATGGCCTTGGCGCCGGCGGCAATCGATTTGACGATGTTGTGATATCCGGTGCAGCGGCAGATGTTGCCGTCGAGCTGGGCGCGGATGGTGTGCTCGTCGAGGTCGTTGCCGTTGCGGCGGACAATATCGAGCGCCGCCATGATCATGCCCGGTGTGCAATAGCCGCACTGCAGGCCGTGGTTCTGGCGGAAGGCCTCCTGCATCGGATGCAGCGGGCCGTTCGGCTCGGCGAGGCCCTCGATGGTGGTGATCTTGGCGCCTTCGCACTGGAGCGCGAGCAGCGTGCAGGATTTGGCGGCGATGCCGTCGAGGTGAATGACGCAGGCGCCGCATTGCGAGGTGTCGCAGCCGACATGCGTGCCGGTCAGGCGCAGATTTTCACGCAGGAACTGGACCAACAGCGTGCGGGCTTCGACCTCGCCGGTGACGGCTTTGCCGTTCACCGTCATGGACACGGATGGCATGACCTTCCTCCCAATTTCGGGGCGATATGCCCTCTTTTCGGCTCGCCCGCGGGGGCGCTGGCCGTTCCAAACCGAAATCAGGCCGATTTCGGGCGAAACGCTGCCTTGGAACAAGAAGAATAAGTCTGAACCCGCGCGACGCTGCCGGTCAAGGGAGAAGCGCTGATCGATGCGATTTGGCTGCCTTGCCGGGATTTCACGGAACCGTGTGCGCCGGAAAGACGTTGGCCCTGCGTTAGGTAATTTAGGTAGGAGGGAAAAATCATGCGCATCAAAATTATGGCCGCCTTAGCGGCCCTTGCAATTGCAGCGTCCAGCGTTGTGGCGACGAGCCCCGCGCAGGCATATTGGCGTGGCGGCTGGCATCATGGCGGATACGGCTGGGGCCCGGCCCTGGGCGGCTTTGCCGCCGGCGCCATCATCGGCGGCGCTCTGGCCGGGGGTTACTATGGCCCCGGATATTACGGGCCCGGCTATGCCTACGCGCCAGGTTACGCCTATGCGCCAGGCCCCGACGCCGCCTATTGCGCCCAGCGCTTCCGGTCCTATGACCCGGGCTCAGGCACCTATCTGGGCTTTGACGGGTATCGTCACCCCTGTCCGTAACGGCAGGCTGACATTGTCAGGACCGGCCGCCGATCAGGCCGGGCCGGCTGTGAATACCGTCGCAAACTTCTGGAAGAAGTCGTCGGCGACCTTCTTGGCGGCGCCATTGACCAGGCGCTGCCCGAGCTGGGCGAGCTTGCCGCCGATCTGCGCCTCCACGTTGTAGGTGAGCAACGTGCCGCCGTCCTTTTCAGCGAGGGCGACGGTCGCACCGCCCTTGGCAAAACCGGCGACGCCGCCGTCGCCTTCGCCGGAAATCTTGTAACCGTTGGGCGGGTCGAGGTCGGTCAAGTGCACCTTGCCCTTGAAGCGCGCCTTCACCGGCCCGATTTTGGTGGTGGCGATCGCGGTCATTTCAGTATCGGAAAGTTTCACCAGCTCCTCGCAGCCGGGGATGCAGGCTTTGAGCGTCTCGGCGTCGTTGAGTTTTTCCCACACCGCCTGCCGGCTTGCAGGAAGCTGCACTTCGCCGGTCATCACCATCGCCATCGCCGTCTCCTCAACACCAAAGGGTCCTCGCCTGCCGCACAGACGACTTAAGGCTTTGCCGGCCGGCTGAAAAGAGCTTTAAGGTAGTGCCCTGCCATCCGCGATACCAATAACAACAGTCTCAGGGAGAAACGAAATGCCGACGATCGAGGCCGACGGCTGTCCGCTCAACGTCGAAATCGAGGGCAACGAGCGCGCGCCGGTGCTGATGCTGTCGAACTCGCTCGGCACCGACCTGCATATGTGGGACGACCAGGCCGCCGAATTCGCCAGGCACTTTCGCCTCATCCGCTACGACCGCCGCGGCCACGGCAAGTCGGGCACGACCCCCGGACCCTACAGCTTCGAGCGCTTCGGTCGCGATATTCTCGCCATCCTCGATGCGCTCAAGATCAGGACGGTGAACTGGTGCGGGCTGTCGATGGGCGGCATGGACGGGCAATGGCTCGGCGCCAATGCCGCCGACCGCGTCGAGAAACTCGTGCTCGCCAACACCAATTTCTATTACGCCGACAAGGCGCCGTGGGCCGACCGCGTCAAGTTCGTGCGCGAGAGAGGGCTGGCGCAGCTGGTCGATGCCAACATGGAGCGCTGGTTCACCAAAGGCTTCCGCGAGACAAACCCGCAAGCCATCGCGCGCATGAAAAAGATCTTCCTCGGTTCCAATCCCGACGGTTATGTCGGCTGCGTCGAGGCCATCCGCGACATGGATTTTCGCGCGAGCAATCCGCGCATCACCAAGCCGACGCTGGTGATCGTCGGCAAACATGACCCGGCAACACCGCCGGCGGCGGGCGAAGAGATCGCCCGGCAGATCAAGGGCGCCAAGGTCGCGGCGCTCGAGGCGGCGCACATCTCCAACATCGAGCAGCCGAAAGCGTTTACAGAGGCTGTGCTGAATTTTCTACGATAGCGAAGGCACCGCCGGCGCTTTCGACAAATCCGCCCGCCGGGATGTCCGCCGCGGCGGTCTCGGTATGCCGCATTTGCGGGACCTTATTGCCGAGCGTGCGGATCAGCGTATGCACGCAATCGGCCCACGCACGCGGACGATATTCGGCACGCAGCCGGGCTTCCATGGCGGCCATGCGATCGGGGTCGGTGAGCAGCCGTTCGATCTGCGCCAGCGCGTCATCGTCGTCTGCCGGATCGAAATAGTCGATGAACTCGCCACCGGTTTCAAAGCATGGGGCGATATTCGATGCGACGCATAGCTTGCCGTGGATAAGGCTCTCGGCAACCGGCAGGCCCCAACCCTCACAGAGGCTCGGGAAGACGGTAAACAGGCACGACCGATAAGCCCGGTGCAGATCGGCGTCCGACAAACCGCTCATGATTCTGATCTTGCCGTCGAGATAATCGCTGGCCGCGAGCTCGGCCATCAGGTCATCGACCAGCCATCCGATCTTGCCGGCAAACACCAAAGTCGGCACGGCATCCGCGCCATGCCGCTCGATCAGTCGCTGCCAGACGCGGAGCAACAGCCGGTGGTTCTTGCGGATTTCGATTGTCGACACGAACAGCACGAACCGCTCGGGAAAGCGTGCGGTCGTCGGTTCGCCGGCCAGGTGCCGGTCGCTCAGGCCCGCGCCCGGCTGCAGGATCTCGATAGGCGGCAGCATGTCCTTGGCGTCGCCCGCGGATGTGAGCAGATCGCGTCGCGAGTTTCTCGTGGTCGTGAATATCGTATCGGCGGTAGGAATCGCTTCGCCAAGCCAGTCGCGAAATTTGCTCACGTGCCACGGCTCGACGAAGGATTCGTTCTGAATCGGTATGAGATCGTGAAGCAGGAAGGAAAACTTTATCCCGAGTTTTCGCTTGGCTTCATCGATGTGTCTCATGTAGCCCGGTATCGCCCAGGACGCACCAAGCGAAACGACGACATCGCCGGGCCGCGCGTGCCGTTCGAACCTACGGCGCGGGACGACGAGGTCGGCAATGTCGCGCAAGGCCGTCTTGAGCAGCCGCAGGAAAAACCGGGGGTGGCGAAGCACCGTCATCGCGGTGCCCAAAAGGTCACTGCCGATATGCGCCGGCGCCCAGATATTCGTCCACGGCGCGGTCTTGCCAGGCGGATCGCGGTATGCCGCGACGACCGCATCAAAGTCTATCGGCACAAGCTTTTTGGTATAGACGCTGAGCCGGCAAAATCTGGCGCGGCCCGACTGGCCATACAGCCGCGCGGCTTCGGCAAAAATCTCAAACGATACGCGTTGCAAGCCGGTCGGGTTGTCGAAGTGATCGAAATAGCGAAGGAAGTCTTCGACCTCGAACCAGATTGCCGGCTCGCGGCCCGGCTCGACGAGCAAGCGATGCTCGATAGGACCATCGGCGGGGGTTATAGAGGTTTTTCGAGTTTGCTTGGGTGCGCGCCCGAATGTTAAGGGCGAATGCAACAAGGCCAGTCGCATGAAAAGACCGAACGGTTTGGCCGCAAGCGCGAAATCGGAGACGCCGCGCGATGTCTTCGAGGTATTTCCCCCGGCGACATTGAATATAAGTATCAATTACGGATCAATAGGGAACCTCGCCTAATACGTGGTCTATCTTCATGGACGAAAAAGAACGCTACGAAAAAGGCATGGTCCGACGCCGCAAGGTGCTGGGCGCCGAATGGGTCGATCGCGCCAACGCCCGCAAAACTCCTTTCAGCGCGGAATTCCAGGATTTCATAACCCGCGCCGCCTGGGGCGAAGTGTGGACACGGCCGCATTACGACGAACGCACCCGCCGCGTCCTCGTCATCGGCACCATGGTCGCGCTCGGCCAATGGGACGAATTTCGCCTGCACGTGCGCGCTGCCCTCAAGGAAGGCGGCTTTTCGCAGGACGACATCAAGGAAATCATCCTGCAGCAGGCGATCTATTGCGGCGTGCCTGCCGCCAATCACGCCTTCAACGAAGCAGCCGAAGTGATCGAGGAAATCGCCAAGGCGAAATAGGCCTCGCGGCGATAACTCAGGCGACGGCGTAGGCCGGAATGCCCTGCTCTTCCGCTACGCTCGGCTCTTCGACAAAGCCTAGCCCGGCACCGAGGTGATGGCGCGCCCACAGCAATGCACGCTCGGCGACTTCGGCATCGCGCGCAGTGCGGATGAGGTCGGGAAGCTGAGCGGGATTGCGCAACAGCGAGCGGACGACCGCGCGCACGTCCGGCGTGCCGTCGGCACGCAAACCGACGGCGGCAGCCGGCGGCAAGGTGCGATGCGCGGCGTCGATGACGACCCGGCAGACCGCAAAAGGAATGCCGTTAGCGAGCGCGACCCGCGCGGCAATATGCAATTCCATGTCGACGGCAAGCGCGCCGCTCTCGGCATGCAGGCGTGCCTTGTGCGCCGGCGTCGCCACCAGCACATCGGAGCCGGCGACCTCGGCGTGGATGGCCTTGGGGATTGCCTGCAACAGACGCCGCGACCAGGCGCGGTCGGTGGTGAAATTGTCGGTGCCGGTCTTGACGGCGGAAGCGACGATGCAGTCGCCGGCGACCAGATGCCGCGCCAGCCCACCGGCAATGCCGAAGCTGATAATGCCCGACGCCCCGTGCGCAATCGCCTCGCTCAGCCTTGCGGCCAGGTGCAACGACTGATTGCAAAGCACCACCGAGACGCCCGGGCCCTCTGCGATGCGCGCCTCAAGCGCAAGAGACGTGACGGCGACGACGCCCGCGTGCCTCATAGTCCGATTCGCCCTTAACCCCGGATCGCCATATTCCCCAAGGCGTACGCGACGGTCAATGGCAATTGACGCGGTATCGCATTGATCCAGTCAATCCGGGCCTAATCAGCGGGGCAATGACATGCGGCCGCAACATCGATACCATGCAAAAAAGTCAACGACATAAAAGTCGCGGTTACAGCGACGTTCGATTTCGGTGGGGGAACGTGTCTTGGACATTGAACGGCTCTTCGCGGCGAGAAATGCCGAACGCTATGATCTGCACGCCCGCTATCTCAACGAGCAGATGGTGCGGGTGCTGAAGACGATCGGGTTCGACCGCGCGTATAAAAAAGGCAAAGGCCAATATCTCTACGGCTGCCAGGGCGAAAAATATCTCGACCTGCTCAGCGGCTTCGGCGTCTTCGGGCTGGGCCGCAATCATCCGGTGGTGCGCGACGCACTTAAAGCAGGTTCTCGACGGCGACTTGCCTAACCTGGTGCAGATGGACGTGTCGGCGCTTGCCGGCGTTCTCGCCGAGCGGCTGCTGCGCCATGTGCCGCATCTGGAAAAGGCCTTCTTCGTCAATTCCGGCACTGAATCGGTCGAGGCCGCGCTGAAATTTTCCCGCGCCGCGACCGGCCGCAGCGGCATCGTCTATTGCGACCACGCCTTCCACGGCCTCACTTACGGCGCGCTCTCGCTCAATGGCGACGAGATTTTCCGCACCGGCTTTGAGCCGCTGCTGCCCGATTGCGTCGAGGTGCGCTTCAACGATCTAGCCGCACTCGAGCAGGCGCTCTCGTCGCGCAATGTCGCCGCGTTCATCGTCGAGCCGATCCAAGGCAAGGGCGTCGTCATACCCGATGACGATTATCTGAAAAACGCGCAGGGACTCTGCCGCAAATACGGCACGCTGTTCATCGCCGACGAGGTGCAGACCGGCCTCGGCCGCACCGGGCGGTTCCTCGCCTGCGAGCATTGGGGCGTCGAGGCCGACATCGTACTGCTGGCAAAGCCGTTGTCGGGCGGCCATGTCCCCGTTGGCGCGGTGCTGACGCGCAAATGGATCTTCGACAAGGTGTTCGACCGCATGGACCGCGCCGTGGTTCATGGCTCGACCTTCGGCAAGAACGATCTGGCCATGGCCGCGGGTCTGGCAACGCTCGAGGTCATGCAATCCGAGCGGCTGATCCAGAACGCAGCCGACAAAGGCGCGCGTCTGCTGGCGGCATTTCAGGCGATGGCCTCCCGGCACGAACTGGTCAAGGCCGCGCGCGGCAAGGGGCTGATGATCGGCATCGAGTTCGGCGCGCCGCGCTCGCTGGCGCTCAAGGCGTCGTGGAATCTGCTGGAGACGGCAAACAGCGGGCTGTTCTGCCAGCTCATCGTGATCCCCCTGCTCAAGGAGCATCGCATCCTCACCCAGGTCGCGGGCCACGGCAATCACACCATCAAGCTGATCCCGCCGCTGCTCATCACCGACGAAGACTGCGACTGGATCGAGCGCGCGTTCGAGGCGGTCATTGCCGACGCCCACCGCGTTCCCGGCGCGGTCTGGTCGTTGGGCAAGACGCTTATCGCCAACGCCACCCGCGGCAGGCGCGCTGAACCCGCGGCCTGAAAAGAAAATGCCCGCGACCGGCGCGGGCATCCACAATTCAATTTTTATTTCGGGCTCAGCGCCAGGGCGTGAACCAGGTGGCGCCGGGGGGCGCGACGATTTTCGGCTCGTGCGCGGTCTCGTGTTCGACCGGCTCGTCCTCGATCGTCGCGTCGTTGCGCTCGATGATGGCGAGCGCCGCGGCGAGACCGGCGAGCAGCAGCTCAATGGTCTGCTGTTGCGCCTGTGCCAGATTGTGCGACACCAGCGCCGGCACGACCGCGGCGATGCTCAGCAGCACCACGAGGATCAGCCCCGCCTCGAGAATCTCCGCGTTGGGCTTTGACCCGCCGGCGACAAGACAACGCAGCCGGTCGGCGACGTGAGCGGCAAACACCGCGGCGGTGGCAAGTTTCATTGCGGCAAAAAATGCGGCGAGCCTGATCAACCCTTCAGGACCGAGCCTGAACAGACGGCCAACGCCAAAGACGTATTGCGAGCCGTACACGTCGTCGAACCCGTAGGACGACGAAGTGAGCACCCGCAGCGCATCGATCCCCCAGAACAGCGTGTAGTAAAGCGCGATGGCCAAGATCATGACCACAACGGCACCGGAAGCTTTACGCATGCGTTCCTCCTTCAAAGAAGCAACGGGCGTAATCTCTTCAAATGCTAATTTCAAAGCATACCGATATTTTACCTTACCGGCGCTGCGTTAATCGGCGCGCTTAAGCTTAACCGGGCGCGGGCGTCCTGTGAGCGGCACAAGAAAAACCCCGCCGGCATGGCGGGGCTTTCCGTTACGCGAACGCTTTCGACCTTAGCGGTTCTGCCCGCCCTGGTTCTGTCCGCCCTGTCCCGGACGATCCTGCTGGCCGCCTTGCTGCTGCTGGCCGGGCTTCTGTCCGCCCTGTTGCTGACCACCCTGCTGCCCAGGCTTGTTGCCCTGCTGCTGCTGGTCCTGGTTCGGATTCTGATTTTGGTTTTGACTCATGATTTCTTGTCCTCTCCAATAGGCATTTCACGGGGATCCATCCCCGCAACATCACAATGCGCCCGACAGGCATTTCGTTCCGGTTGGTGACTTTGCTCGGCGTTGACGCAAATGCGACGGAACCCGACAACGCCCACGGCATTTCCCCCTTGTTGAAGCGCGAGACATGGGAGGCGGCGATGGGTCGCTATTTGTTGCTCTGGCTTTTGGGGATACCGATCCCGATTTTATTGTTGATCTGGGTGTTCGGCGGGTTGCACTGAGCGCTCCGCCGCCCTTTCGCACTGCACGAAATTGCCCGCCGCGCCGCACTGGCGCGGCGTCCGGCGTTTTGCAGGGTCGAAGACGCGTCCCGACTTATGAACCGGCGCGGCCAGCCTGACCGTTGCCGCATCGGTTCCGCCCTGTTATGCATTATGCCTCGAACCGTCAGCCGGGCGGCACCGCGGAGCGCTTAGCGGACGCATGGAAGTTTTTCTCCAGCAGCTGATCAACGGCATCACACTCGGCTCGATCTACGGCCTGATCGCCATCGGCTACACCATGGTGTTCGGCATCATCGGCATGGTCAATTTCGCCCATGGCGATGTGTTCATGGTCTCGGTGTTCGTCGCCCTGATCGCCTTCCTCATCCTCACCACCTGGCTCGGCATCACCTCGATCGCGCTGGCGCTGTTCATCGTGCTCATCGTCGCCATGGTGTTCACCTCGCTGCTCAACTGGGTCATCGAGCGCCTCGCCTATCGCCCGTTGCGCGGCTCGTTCCGTCTGGCGCCGCTGATCTCGGCAATCGGAATGTCGATCTTTCTTTCGAATTTCGTCCAGGTAAGCCAGGGCCCGCGCAACAAGGCGATCCCGCCGATGATCCGCGGCGAGTTCGTGCTGGTCGATCACGGCAACTACGCGGTCACGCTGTCGATGAAGCAACTGGCGATCTGGAGCGTCACCGCGATCCTGCTGGCGATATTCTGGTACCTGGTGGCCAAGACCCGGCTCGGCCGCGCCCAGCGGGCCTGCGAACAGGACCAGAAGATGGCGGCGCTGGTCGGCGTCGACGTCGACCGCACGATCTCACTCACCTTCGTTATCGCCGCGGCGCTCGCGGCCGTCGCCGGCACGCTCTACCTGATGTATTACGGCGTGGTGAGCTTTGCCGACGGCTTCGTCCCCGGCGTCAAGGCGTTCACCGCGGCGGTGCTCGGCGGCATCGGCTCGTTGCCCGGCGCCGTGGTCGGGGGCATTCTCATCGGCCTCATCGAGACCTTCTGGTCGGCCTACTTTTCCATCGACTACAAGGATGTCGCCGCCTTCTCGGTGCTGGCCATCACCTTGATCTTCCTGCCGCAGGGATTGTTCGGCCGACCGGACGTTGAAAAGGTGTAGAATGGCGGACGTGCGGGGGGAGCGCGTCAATGTGGTGCTTGCGTTGCGCGATGCGTCGAAAACCGGCGTCATCAGCTTCTTCGTGCTCCTGCCGCTGATCGGCTTCCTTACCCTCACCAATATCCGCAATGAACTGATCCTGACCACGCGTTGGCCCCTGCTGTTCACATGGGTCGGCGTGATTTTTTTCGGCCGCTTTTTCTATTCGCTGGCAATCGCACCGTGGCTGGCGCAACGCGCCATGCGCCCGGTTGCCGCGGCGCCATCCGCATGGCGGACGTTTGTCGGCAAGTGGTTCATCCCCTTCGCTATCGGCTTTGCCGTCGCCTACCCGCTGATTGCGATCTTCGGCGCGGGCTACGATTCCGCGCTGAAATGGATCGATAATTTCGGCATCCAGATCCTGATCTACGTGATGCTCGGCTGGGGACTTAACATCGTGGTCGGCCTCGCCGGCCTGCTCGACCTTGGCTATGTCGCCTTCTACGCGGTCGGCGCCTATTCCTACGCGCTGCTCGCCAAGAATTTCGGCTTCACCTTCTGGCTGCTGCTGCCGCTCGCCGGCATCCTTTCCTCGTTCTGGGGCATCCTGCTCGGCTTCCCGGTGCTGCGGCTGCGCGGCGATTATCTCGCCATCGTTACCCTCGCCTTCGGCGAGATCATCCGTCTCGTGCTCATCAACTTCGTCGACTTGACCAACGGCTATGCCGGCATCAGCGGCATTCCGCGGCCGAGCTTTTTCGGCATTCCGTTCAACGCCAGCGACAACGGCTTCGACGCCACCTTCGGGTTCGAATTCTCGCCGCTGCACCGCACGATATTCCTCTATTACGTGATCCTGGCATTGGCCTTCATCACCGCCTTCGTCACGGTGCGTTTGCGCCGCATGCCAGTCGGCCGCGCCTGGGAGGCGCTGCGCGAGGACGAGATCGCCTGCCGCTCGCTCGGCATCAACACCACCAACACCAAGCTCACCGCCTTCGCCATGGGCGCGATGTTTGCGGGCTTTGCCGGCTCGTTCTTTGCCGCGCGGCAGGGCTTCATCTCGCCGGAAAGCTTCACCTTCCTAGAGTCGGCAACCGTGCTCTCCATCGTCGTACTCGGCGGCATGGGCAGCCAGATCGGCGTCGCGCTTGCCGCAGTTGCCTTTGTCGGCGGTACCGAAATGCTGCGCGAACTCGATTTCCTCAAGCAGATCTTCGGCGCCGATTTCGATCCGACCCAGTACCGCATGCTGCTGTTCGGGGCGGCCATGGTGCTGATCATGATCTGGCGGCCGCGCGGGCTGGTTTCGAGCCGCGATCCGTCGGTGTTCCTCAAGGAGCGCAAGAGCATCTCCGCCGAGCTGACCAAGGAAGGGCACGGGTAATGGCGCGGGTGCCTGACGTTGTGCTCCGCGTCGAGCACCTGAGCATGCGCTTCGGCGGCCTGGTCGCAGTCGACAATTTGTCGTTCGAGGCCAAATCCGGCGACATTACCGCGCTGATCGGCCCCAACGGCGCCGGCAAGACCACCGTGTTCAATTGCATCACCGGCTTCTACAAGCCGAGCGAAGGCCGGATCGCACTCAAGCACGGCGAGCCGTCGATCTGGGACCAGATCGAGCCGCTGACCGACCGCGGCGAGCGCAGCATCGCCTATGGCAGCGATGCGCTCTTTTTGCTCGAGCGCATGCCCGACTTTCTGGTGACGCAAAAGGCACGCGTGGCCCGCACCTTCCAGAACATCCGCTTGTTTGCCGGCATGACCGTGCTGGAAAACCTGCTGGTCGCCCAGCACAACGTGCTGATGCTGGCGTCCGGCTTCACCTTTCTCGGCATCTTCGGCATTCCCTCCTACACCGCGGCCGAGCGCGCCTCGATCGACAAGGCCAAATTCTGGCTCGACCGCATCGGTCTGACCGGGCGTGCCGACGACCCGGCCGGCGACCTGCCCTACGGCGCGCAGCGGCGGCTGGAAGTTGCCCGCGCCATGTGCACCGAACCCGTGCTGCTCTGCCTCGACGAGCCGGCGGCGGGCCTTAACCCGAAGGAGAGCGCCGAGCTCAACGAATTGCTGCTCTCGATCCGCAAGGACCACGCCACATCGATATTGCTCATCGAGCACGACATGTCGGTGGTGATGGGGATTTCCGACCACATCGTCGTGCTCGACTACGGCGTCAAAATCGCCGACGGCAATCCCGAGGCCGTGCGCAACGACGAGAAGGTGATCGCCGCCTATCTCGGCGTCGCCGACGAAGAGGTGGCGCAGGTAGAGGCGGAGGTCGGTCTATGACCTCTCCGCTTCTCTCGGTGCGTGGCGTGACCGCGTTTTACGGCCGCGTGCAGGCGCTCAAGGGCATCGACCTCGAGGTCAAGGACGGCGAGATCGTCACGCTGATCGGTGCCAACGGCGCCGGCAAGTCGACGCTGATGATGACCATATGCGGCAATCCGCGCGCGCGCGACGGCAAGATCGAGTTCGACGGCCGCGACATCACGCGCATGCCGACACACGAGATCGCCCGGCTCAAACTGTCGCAATCGCCGGAAGGCCGCCGCATTTTTTCGCGCATGACCGTCATGGAAAACCTGCAGATGGGCGCGACGGTCGGCGAGGACACCGATTTCGACGGCGACCTCGAGCGCGTGCTCGTGCTGTTTCCGCGCCTCAAGCAGCGTCTCGGCCAACGCGGCGGCACGCTGTCGGGCGGCGAGCAGCAGATGCTGGCGATTGCGCGGGCGCTGATGAGCCGGCCGCGGCTGCTGCTGCTTGACGAACCTTCGCTCGGTCTCGCGCCGCTCATCGTGCGGCAGATCTTCGACGCCATCCGCATGCTGAATGCGCAAGACAAGCTCACCGTGTTCCTGGTCGAGCAGAACGCCTTCCACGCGCTCAAGCTCGCGCACCGCGGCTACGTCATGGTCAACGGGCTGATCACACTCTCCGGCAGCGGCAAGGAGCTTCTCGACCGGCCGGAGATAAAATCCGCCTATCTGGAGGGAGGGCGCCAGCAGGCCTAGCCATGATGGAAGACAGCGCCCCTTTGGTTCACCAGTTGCTCTACGAGGACGGCCTGGGCGTCTTCGTCCTGGTCACCATCATCCTTGGCGGCGGTGCGGCGGCGCTTTCCGGCCGCGCCATTGCCCAGACCTGGCGGCCGTGGTGGCAGATTATCGCCTATATGATGATACTGGGCGGGGCGGTTCGCTTCTTCCATTTCTCCCTGTTCAGCGGTACGCTTTTGTCGCTACACTACTACTTGGTGGACAGCGCGGTCTGCCTGCTGGCGGGATTTGCCGGCTACCGGGCCGCCCGCAAGGCGCAGATGCTCAATCAATACAGCTGGATCAATGAGCCTGCCGGACTGATGCGCTGGCGCCGCAAGCCGCCGTGAAGTAGCATCCCGCTAATTCCTGGACCTACCCACAACAAAAATCGAACCTGCCTGTAACAGTTGAAGGGGAAGACGCATGAAGAAAATCACCACGTTAAGTCTCGCACTGGGCCTCGGATTGGCTCTGGCGGGAACCGCCTCGGCGCAAGTCAAAATGGGCGTTGCCGGACCGATCACCGGACCGAACGCCGCCTTCGGCGCGCAGCTCAAGAACGGCGCGCAGCAGGCCGTCGATGACATCAATGCGGCCGGCGGCATGAATGGCCAGAAGATCACCCTCTCGTTCGGCGACGACGTCTCCGATCCGAAGCAGGGCGTGTCGGTCGCCAACAAGTTCGTCGGCGACGGCGTCAAGTTCGTTGTCGGCCACTTCAACTCCGGCGTCACCATGCCGTCGTCTGAAGTCTATCAGGAAAACGGCATGCTAATGGTCACGCCATCGGCTACCAATCCGCAGATCACCGAGCGCGGGATGTGGGATGTGTTCCGCACCTGCGGCCGCGACGATCAGCAAGGCGCAGTGGCAGGCCAGTACATCCTCAAGCACTTCAAGGGCAAGAAAATCGCCGTCGTCCACGACAAGACCACGTACGGCAAAGGCGTTGCCGACGAGACCGTCAAGGCGATGGAAAAGGGCGGCATGAAGCCGGCGCTCTATGAAGGCATTAACATCGGCGAGAAGGACTTCTCCGCGCTGGTGTCGAAGATCAAGCAGTCCGGCGCCGATCTCGTTTACTGGGGCGGCCTGCACACCGAAGGCGGTCTGATCGTGCGGCAGATGCGCGACCAGGGCCTCAAGACCACGTTGATGGGCGCTGACGGCATCACCACCGACGAATTCGCTTCGATCGGCGGGCCCGGCGTCGAAGGCACGCTGATGACCTTCCCGCCCGATCCGCGCAACAACCCGGCCGCGAAGGCGGTGGTGGCGAAGTTCCGCGCCGCCAAGTTCGAGCCGGAAGCCTACACGCTCTACTCCTACGCCGCGGTGCAGGTGATGGCGCAGGCGGCGGCTGCCGCCAAGTCACTCGACCCGAAGAAGGTCGCCGAGAAGATGCACTCGGGCATGAAGTTCAAGACCGTGATCGGCGACCTGTCCTACAACAAGAAGGGTGACATCACCCGCCTCGACTACACCATGTACGTGTGGAAGAAGGACGCGGCCGGCAAGATCACTTACGTCGAACTGCCGCCGTCAGCGACCAACTAAGGTTTTACTTTGAACCGGGAGCGCCCGCCCCCTCAACCGGGGCGGGCGTTTTGCTTTTTCAGCCGATATTGCCGAGGCCGGGGAAAACCTCGAGCAGCCACACGCTCACCTCGTTGATGCTGCCGGTCAGAAAGGCGATGCCCGTCAGTACCAAGAGGGCGCCCATCGCCTGCTCGACGCGATGCAGATAGCGCTTGAAACGCGTGAGAAACGCGGCAAACGGCTCGATGGCGAAAGCGGCGGCGACAAAGGGAATCCCCAGACCCAGCGAATAGACGGCGAGCAGTCCGGCGCCCCGCGTGACGGTCTGCTCGGAGGCCGCCACCGCGAGAATGGCGGCAAGAATTGGCCCGATGCACGGCGTCCAGCCGAAGGCAAAGGCGAGCCCCATCACGTAGGCGCCCCAAAGTCCCACGGGCTTGGCGATCTCCACCCGCTTTTGCCGGTTGAGCAGCGCGATCGGCGTGAGCCCGAGGAAATGCAGCCCCATGACGATGATGACAATGCCGGCAACGATCGAGAGCGGCTGCGAATAGGCGCGAATGAGCGCGCCGACCACGCTGGCACTGACGCCGAGCGCGACAAACACTGTGGTAAAACCGGCGACGAACAACAGCGCCGCGGTCACCGTCTCGCGCCGCACCCGCGGCGCCGGCTCCCGGGCATCGAGGCGCTCAAGCGAGGCGCCGGCCATATAGACAAGATACGGCGGCACCAGCGGCAGCACGCAAGGACTGAGGAAGCTAACCAGTCCGGCGATCAGGGCGGCAAAAATGGTGACGTCACCGTGCATGGCACCTAGATGCGACGGCAACTATGGCAATGGCAAGTCTGGCTTTGGCGGACCGGGCTTTGCGGTTCTGACTTTGTTGTGATCGGATGCCGTCCGGAGAGACTATGCCCAACCTCATCACCGATATCGCTGGCATCCGCGTCGGCCATGCGAGCGAGGCCAAACTCGCCTCCGGCACGACGGTCATCGTTTTCGAGCGCCCGGTCGTGGCCAGCGTCGATGTGCGCGGCGGCGGGCCCGGCACACGCGAAACCGCGCTGCTCGATCCGGCGCAGACGGTCGAGGGGATCGACGCCATCGTGCTGTCGGGCGGTTCGGCCTTCGGCCTCGATGCCGCCTCCGGCGTGCAGGCCTTCATGCGCGAACAGGGCCGCGGCTTCCGCATCCGCGACGCCGTGGTGCCCATCATCCCGGCGGCGATCATGTTCGACCTGCTCAACGGCGGCGACAAGAACTGGGGCCGCTACCCGCCCTACCGCGACTTGGGCTTCGAAGCGGCGAAAGCCGCCGCCACGGATTTCGCGCTTGGCAGCGCCGGCGCCGGCCTTGGCGCGACGACGGCGACGCTCAAAGGCGGCGTCGGCTCGGCCTCGGCGGTCACCGCCGGCGGCATCACCGTTGGCGCGCTCGCCGTGGTCAACGCCGTGGGCACAACCGTGATCGGCAACGGTCCGCATTTCTGGGCGGCGGCATTCGAGCAGGGCAAGGAGTTCGGCGGGCGTGGATTTCCGGCGAAAATCTCGGAGGCCGATCTTTCGTTGCGCGCCAAAGGCGGCCCCGCCGAGAATACCACCATTGCCGTCATCGCCACCGACGCGCGGCTTTCCAAGGCGCAATGCAACCGCCTTGCGGTGATGGCGCAGGACGGCTTTGCCCGCGCCATCTATCCCGTGCACACCCCGCTCGACGGCGACGTGGTCTTTGCCGCGGCAACCGGCGCCAAGCCGCTCGCCGATCCCTATTACGGCCTGGCCGGGCTCGGCATGCTGGCGGCAAACGTCATGGCGCGCGCCATCGCCCGCGGCGTCTATGAGGCGACCGCGCTGCCGTTCCCCGGCGCGTTGCCGAGCTGGAAGGACAAGTTCGGCAAGACGGCCTAGGACAGAAACCGTTCCGCCCGGAACGGCGCCGGGTCGATGTAAGGCGTTTGCCCGCCGATCATGTCGGCGAGCAGACGCCCGGTCGCGGGCCCCAGCGTCAGCCCCCAATGCGCGTGCCCGATGGCGAGCCACAGGCCGCTCTGCCCCGGCGCGCGGCCGATGACCGCGCGTGAATCGGGAAAGCACGGCCGGCTGCCCATCCAGGTCAAATCGTCGGCACGCTCGCCGAGCGCAAACAACGAGCGCGCCCGCGGCATCAAGCGGTCGAACTGTACGGGCGTCGGCTTTGCGTCGCGCGCGGCAAATTCGGCGCCGGTGGTGAGCCGGATGCCCTGCTCCATCGGCGTGATCAGATAGCCGAAGTCGACATCGACCACCGGCCGCGACAGTGCCGCATTGCCCGCGCCGCGGAAATGGCGGTGATAGCCGCGTTTGATCCCCATCGGCAGCTTGATCCCGAGCGGCTCCAAAACATCAGGCGCCCAGGGGCCGAGCGCGACGACCGCTTCCGCGGAATCGAGCGCGCCCTCATTGGATTCAACCCGCCAGCTATTTCCCGCGCGGTGCAGCGAGCGCGCGTCGCCGTTGAGCGTGACCCCGCCCAGCGCGGAAAAGCGCGCGGCATAGGCCTGCGTCACCGCCAGCGGATTGCTCAGCGAGGCGGCCTTGGGCCAGAACACTGCGCGCGAAAACACCGGATTGAGCGAGGGCTCGAGCGCCTGCGCGCCCGCGGCATCGAGCTGCTCGAGCGGCAGACCGAACTCCTGCGCCAGATCGAATTCGCGCCGCAGGACGTTAAAGGCATCTTCGCTACGATAGAGCTTCATCCAGCCGTTCTTGCGCAGATAGCGGGTGGCGCCCGCCTCCTGCATCAGCGTCTCGTGCTCGGCAAGAGCGGAAGCAAACAGCGGGCGGTTGAGCCGCGCGGTCTCGACGATCTGCTTTGGCTGCGAGGCGGCGCGGAAAGCGACGAGCCACGGCGCGAGCTGCGGCAGGAACGACAGATGATAATTGGCTTCGCTCGCGCGCTTGAGGGCGACGCGCAGCAGCGCCGAAAAGCTCGCCGGGAACGCCGGCGGCAGCACGGTCGAACCCTCGATGACACCGGAATTGCCGTAAGAGGTCTGCTCGCCGACGCCGGCGCGTTCGACCAGGGCAACCGAGAGGCCGCGCCGTGCCAGTTGCAAGGCAACCGAAACGCCGACAATGCCGCCGCCGAGCACCATCGCATCCGTGCGTGCCATCGTTCGAGTTCTCCTTGAAGCCTTTTATATGGAATGCCCTGGGCCCGCGCGCTATGACCTTTGCATACTGCCCGCGCCGGAGAAACCATCAATGCCGATTTTGCAGGGGCTTGCCGCCGCGCTGGCGTGGCTCGGCCGGCAAGGCACGCGGGCGCTCGCCGCTTCGATCTTTTTCGGCCTCGCCGTGCCGCAGCTCGCGGCCTACGTCAAGCCGCATCTCGGCGAAGCGGTGTTCGTCCTGCTGCTGTTTTCCTATCTGCGTATCGACCCGCCGGCGCTGCTGCGCCACGTCAAGTCGCCGGTCCTCGCCATCGCCGCCGGCCTGTGGGTCATGGTGGCGGTGCCGCTGCTGTTCGGCGCGGTCTATGTAGGCTCAGGCCTGCGCGAGGCCTATCCGGCGCTCTACACGATCATGATCCTGCAGCTCGCCATTGCGCCGATCACCTCGTCGGCGGCCTTTGCCGCGATCATGGCGCTCGATGTCGAGTTCACCTTGCTGACGCTGATCGTGTGCAGCGCGCTGTCGCCGGTCACGACGGTCGCCTTCAGCTACCTGTTTCTCGGCACGTCGCTGTTTTCGCCGATCGACCTCGGCATCAAGCTGTTTTTCTTCTACGCCGCCTCCGGCGTTGTCGGCTACGCGATTCGGCGCATTGCAGGCGCGCGCTGGATCGAGCAGCAGAAGGACCACATCGACGGACTCAATGTGATCGCTGTTTTCGTCTTCGCCATCGTGGCGATGGAAGGCGTGCCGCGCCACGTAATGGCGGACCCGCTGTTTGCCGCGGCGCTGCTCGGGCTGGTCGCTCTGCTGAGCTGCCTGTTGATCGGGGTCAGCATGCTGGTGTTCCTGCGCGCCGGCGCCGGCAGCGGCATGGTGATCGGCATGCTCGCCACCTTCCGCAATATCGGCCTGGTGATGGCGACGCTCGGCGCGATATTGCCGGACACGGCCTGGTTCTATTTCGGATTGGTGCAGTTTCCCGTCTATCTCTTTCCGCTGGCGCTCAAGCCGCTTGCCGCGCGGCTTGCCCAGCGCTGACGGAAGCGGTGCACGGCGCCGTTGCTCAGCGTTGCCCGGTTTCGCCTGCCGTGTTAGGCGAACGGCGTCATGCGCCCGCTGATCATTGCGCCGTCGATCCTTGCCGCCGACTTCGCCAAACTGGGCGACGAGGTGCGCGCGGTCGAGGCCGCGGGCGCCGACTGGATTCATGTCGACGTCATGGACGGCCATTTCGTGCCCAATATCACTATCGGTCCCGACGTGGTGAAGGCGTTGCGCGCCGTCACCAAACGCACGCTCGACGTGCATCTGATGATCGCGCCGTGCGATCCTTACCTTGAGGCCTTCGCCAAGGCCGGCTCCGACATCATCACTGTGCACGTTGAATCGGGCCCCCACGTGCACCGTTCGCTGCAGGCGATCCGCGCGCTGGGCAAAAAGGCCGGCGTCACCATGAACCCGGCGACGCCGGTGTCCTCGATCGAACGCGTCATCGATTTGGTCGACCTGATCCTCATCATGTCGGTCAACCCCGGCTTTGGCGGCCAGGCCTTCATCCCCGCCGCGCTCGACAAGCTTAAGGAAGTCCGCACTCTCGCCGGCGCGCGTCCGATCGATATCGAAGTCGACGGCGGCGTCACTGCGGACAATACCGCGCGCGTGGTGCAGGCCGGCGCCAATGTGCTGGTCGCAGGCTCCGCGGTGTTTCGCGGCGGCAACTACAAGTCCAACATCGCCGCGATCCGCACCGCCGCGGCCATGGCGCGCGGGGAATCGGCCTAGAAGCGCGCCGCCGATGAAAATCAGGGACGCCGTGCCCGGCGATGCAGACGCGGCCTGCGCGGTATTGCGCCGCTCGATCGCCGAATTGTGCGCGGCGGATCACCATGACGATGCGGTCATCATGGACCGCTGGCTGGCCAACAAGACGCCGGAAATCGTTGCCTCGTGGATCGGCAAGCCGGACCACTCCATGCTGGTCGCGGTCGAAGGCCCGGAGATCCTTGCGGTCGGCGCCGTCACCAACGGCGGCGAGATCACGCTGAACTACGTTTCGCCGGACGCGCGCTTCCGCGGGGTCAGCCGTGCCATGCTGCGCGCGTTGGAAACCCGCGCGCGCGAGAGGGGAAATTCCGAATGCACCCTTTCGAGCACCGACACCGCGCTGCGCTTCTATCTCGACGCCGGATATCGACGGGCCGGCGAATCGACGGGGAAATTCGGCACACAATCATGCCATCCGATAGCGCGTCGCCTGACGTCGTCGTGACGCGTGCCGGCCGCTCGGCGGAGATATCCACACTGGTTTGTTTTCCGCCGCCGATCTGCTAGAGCGCCATGTCAGGACAAGAGGCAGGGCATGATCCCGCGCTACTCCCGCCCCGAGATGACTGCGATCTGGTCGCCGGAGACGAAATTCCGCATCTGGTTCGAGATCGAGGCCAACGCCGCAACCGCGATGGCCGAGCTCGGCATCATCCCCAAAGAGGCGGCGAAGAAGATCTGGGACAAGGGCAACGCGGCAAAATTCGACGTCGCCCGCATTGACGCGATCGAGGCCGAGGTCAAGCACGACGTCATTGCCTTCCTGACCCACCTCGCCGAGATCGTCGGTCCGGAAGCGCGTTTCGTCCACGCCGGCATGACCTCGTCCGACGTGCTCGACACCTGCCTCAATGTGCAGCTGGTGCGCGCCGCCGATATCCTGCTCAAGGACGTCAACGCGCTGCTTGCGGCGCTCAAGCGCCGCGCCTTCGAATACAAGATGACGCCGACCATCGGCCGCTCGCACGGCGTCCATGCCGAGCCGACCACCTTCGGGCTCAAGCTCGCCGAGGCTTACGCCGAATTCAGCCGCGCCAAAGAGCGGCTGGTGGCGGCGCGCGAGGAAGTCGCGACCTGCGCCATATCCGGCGCCGTCGGCACCTTCGCGCAGATCGATCCGCGCGTGGAGGCCCACGTCGCCAAGGCCATGGGGCTTGCCGTCGAGCCGGTGTCGACGCAGATCATTCCCCGCGACCGCCACGCCATGTATTTTGCCACGCTGGGCGTGATCGCTTCCTCGATGGAGCGCCTCGCCACCGAGATCCGCCATCTGCAGCGCACCGAAGTGCTGGAGGCCGAGGAATATTTCTCGGCGGGCCAGAAGGGCTCGTCGTCGATGCCGCACAAGCGCAATCCGGTGCTGTCGGAAAACGTCACCGGCCTTGCGCGCATGGTGCGCGCCTACGCCATGCCGGCGATGGAGAACGTCGTGCTCTGGCATGAGCGTGACATTTCCCACTCCTCGGTCGAGCGCATGATCGGGCCGGACGCCACGGTGACGCTCGATTTTGCGCTCAATCGCATGGCGGGGATCATCGACAAGCTAATCGTCTATCCCGACACCATGAAGAAGAATCTCGACCGCCTCGGCGGCCTCGTCCATTCGCAGCGCGTGATGATTGCGCTGACGCAAAAGGGCGTTGCCCGCGAGGATGCCTACCGTATGGTTCAGCGCAACGCCATGAAGGTGTGGAACGGCGAGAGCGGCGATTTCCTCGCGCTGCTCAAGACCGACAAGGACGTGCGCGCCGCGCTGTCCGACAAGGAACTCGAGGCCAATTTCGACCTCGCCCATCATTTCAAGCACGTCGACACGATCTTTGAACGGGTTTTCGGCTCGGCATGAGCGTTCCAATAACCGGAGCCGACTTTTCACTGCGGCCCGTATTCATCGGGTGGATCGCGTTCCTCGTGCAGTTGCCGTTCCAGTTGTTTTTTACAGTCTGGAGCGGCGGCTTTTTTGGCGGGATGCTGGGCTCCTTGGCCGGCATGCACGGGCGCGCGCCATTCGTCTTTTTCGGCGCGCTCGGCTTCATCGCTGTCCCGATCGTCGCCTATTTCGGCAAGAAGCTCAATTACGCGCGCACCGAGTATAATTTCTTTTCCGATCGTCTCGAATTAGAGGAAGGCTTCTTCAGCATCAACCGCAAAGTGATTAAGTTCCGCGATGTCAAGGAGATCACATTGCGCAAGGGGCCGTTGCAGCGCATCTACGGCCTCGGCACCGTCTATATCGCGACGCTGGCGACCGGCACCTCGTCGTCCTACAACCCCTTCGGTGCGATCGGTTTCGGCAACGTGTCGGCGAGCGGCGTCAGCGTCCGCGACATCCCCAATCCGGACGACGCCTATGACCGCGTCAAGAAGCTCTTTGACGCGTGCAATCGCTGATGCCGACGCCGGCGCCGACCATCCTCGTGTTCGATTCCGGCCTCGGCGGCCTCACCGTTTACCGCGAGATCGCCGCCGCGCGACCGGATGCAGGCTACGTCTATCTCGCCGACGACGCCGCGTTCCCTTACGGCGATATGCCGGAAGACGCGCTGATCACGCGCATCCTCCACGTCATCGGCAAGGCGAAGGCCGAGCACAGACCGGACCTGGTGGTCGTCGCCTGCAACACCGCCTCCACGCTCGCGCTTAAGGATTTACGCGCGCAGTATCAGGTGCCCCTTGTCGGCACCGTGCCGGCGATCAAGCCGGCCTGCGCGCAGTCGAAGTCGAAGCGCGTGACGGTGCTGGGCACGCAGGCAACCGTGTCGCGCGAATATACCCGGGCGCTGATCCGCGAATTTGCCCAGGGCTGCGAGGTGGACCTCGTCGGTTCCTCGCGGCTTGCAGCCTATGCCGAGGCCGAACTCGCCGGTGACCCGGTGGCCGATGCCGCCGTCGCCGCCGAAATCGCGCCCTGTTTCGTCGATGAAAACGCCCGGCGTACCGACACCGTCGTGCTCGCCTGCACCCACTATCCGCTGCTCGCCGCGCGTTTCGAGAGGCTCGCGCCCTGGCCGGTTGCCTGGCTCGATCCGGCCGCCGCCATTGCCCGGCGCGTCACCGAACTGATCGGACCGGCGTTGAGCGCAAAAACCGCGGCACCGGCGCGGCTGTTCTTCACGTCGGGCAAAGCGCCCTCGCCCGCCTTGCAGAAAAGCCTTGCGGACTATGGGTTTAAGCCCGCGGCCGCAGGCCTGCCTGAGGTTTGACAGGGCGGCCTTTGCCGCCTAAACACCCCTCGCCCGGCGGGTTTCGACCTTGCCGGGCGTTTCGCGACCCGCGGCAGGACTTGACGCTTTAAAGTCCTGCCTGTCGGTTCCGCAGAGATGCGGGACAGAGGATGGGCGCGGTTCCTCACCCACTGTGTTTTTTGAGAGGACGCGAATGACCAAGCGCCACGAAGCCAAGTACAAACTCGACCGCCGCATGGGCGAGAACGTCTGGGGCCGCCCCAAGAGCCCCGTCAACCGCCGCGAATACGGCCCCGGCCAGCACGGCCAGCGCCGCAAGTCCAAGCTCTCCGACTACGGCGTGCAGCTCAAGGCCAAGCAGAAGCTGCGCGGCTATTACGGCAACATTTCCGAGAAACAGTTCCGCGGCATCTACCAGGAAGCCCGCCGCCTCAAGGGCGATAGCGGCGCGCACATGATCGGCCTGCTCGAGCGCCGTCTCGACGCCATCGTCTTCCGCGCCAAGTTCGTGCCGACGGTGTTTGCCGCGCGCCAGTTTATCAATCACGGCCACATCAAGGTCAACGGCAAGCGCGTCAACATTCCGAGCTTCCGCGCCAAGGTCGGCGACGTGATCGAGGTCAAGGAAAGCTCGAAGCAGATGGCGCTGGTGCTCGAAGCGCAGGCCCTGGCCGAGCGCGACGTGCCCGATTACATCGACGTCGACGGCTCCAAGCTGACCGCCAAGCTCACGCGCATTCCGGTAATCACCGACGTGCCTTACGCAGTGCAGATGGAACCGCATCTGGTAGTAGAATATTATTCGCGCTGACGCGAATTGACAGCACCAGACGCAAAACCCCTGCCGTGCGGCAGGGGTTTTTATTTTTCCGGTTCGATTTCGTTCAGGCGGGCTGTCTGACGGCGACGCCTTTTTCCTTCAACGTCTGCTGCAATTCGCCGGCCTGGAACATTTCCCGAATAATGTCGCAGCCGCCGACGAATTCGCCCTTGACGTAGAGCTGCGGGATCGTCGGCCAGTTCGAATAGGCCTTGATGCCGTTGCGCAGGTCTTCCGACTCCAGAACGTTGAGGCCCTTATAGGCGACGCCGAGGTGGTCGAGGATCTGCACCACCTGTCCGGAAAATCCGCACATCGGAAACTGCGGGGTGCCCTTCATGAACAGCACCACGTCGTTGCTCTTGACCTCATTGTCGATGAATTTCTCGATAGCCATGGTGTTTCACATCCTGTCCTGCCCGCGGCAAAGGCGGGCGCGCCGCGAAACTCTCGTTATCCATATATGTAGCGCATATTGTGGCGTAAGCCCAAGGCCCTCGAAGAACGAATATGGGGGATGGCCGTTAACCGCGCGTTGCGCGTGAAAACAGGACGCCGCTTCCACGCCCACGCCGTTGCGGAGATGCTTTTGCCTTGAGCCTTTTTCAGGCCTCCGGCGTGCCGGTCTGCAGGGCCAGCGCGTGCAAAACGCCACCCATCTGCCCCTTGAGCGCCTCGTAAACCAGTTGATGCTGCTGCACCCGCGACTTGCCCTTGAACGAGGCGGAGATGACGGTCGCGGCGTAATGATCGCCATCGCCGGCGAGGTCGCGGATGCTCACATTGGCGTCCGGGATGCTGGCCTTGATCAGCCGTTCGATTTCGCCTGCGTCCATCGCCATGGCGATTTTTGGCTCCCTCAAGCGTTCGGCAACTCGCCAGCCATGTAGGCCGGCAGCCAGCCCTCGAAACGCTCGCGCAGAACTGTGACCAGCATGGGGCGCTCGCCGGGGATCGTCAATGCATCGCCCCCGGTTGTCCCAATGACCGTGACTAGAACGCTCGCCTCGCGCGCCCGGGCGAACACGGCCTCGGCTTTCGCCGCCGGCACGGTCACGAGATAGCGCGCCTGGTCCTCGCCGAACCAATGGGCAAAGCCCGGAATATCTTCGGGCGCGGCTTCGAGCGCGGCGCCAAGCCCCGCGCCCATCGCCATCTCGGCGACCGCCACCAAAAGGCCGCCGTCGGAGAGGTCATGGGCTGCGGTCGCCACGCCGTCGAGGATAAGGGCGCGGACGAAATCACCGTTTTCCTTCTCCTCGACAAGGTCGACCGGCGGCGGCGCGCCCTCCTCGCGCCGGCAAATCTCGCGCAGGAAAATCGACTGGCCGATCCAGCCGGTGGTTTCCCCGACCATCAGGATGGTTTCGCCGGCGCGCTTGAAGGCGAGCGTTGCCGACTTGGTGAAGTCGTCGATCACCCCGACGCCGCCGATCGAAGGCGTCGGCAAAATCGCACGGCCATTGGTCTCGTTGTAGAGCGACACGTTGCCGGAGACGACGGGGAACGCGAGCGCCTTGCAGGCTTCGGCGATGCCGCGGATGCAACCGACGAGCTGGCCCATGATCTCGGGCTTCTCGGGGTTGCCGAAATTGAGATTGTCGGTGACGGCGAGTGGCCTTGCCCCGACCGCGGTCAGGTTACGCCAGCATTCTGCCACCGCCTGCTTGCCGCCCTCGAACGGATCGGCCTCGCAATAGCGCGGCGTCACGTCGGTCGCGAGCGCGAGACCCTTGGGCCCGTCCTCCACGCGCACCACCGCGGCATCGCCGCCGGGGCGCTGCACGGTATTGCCGAGGATGATGTGGTCGTACTGCTCCCAGACCCAGCGCTTCGAGCACAGGTCGGGTGAGCCGATCAATTTCTCCAGCGCGTCAGCGACGCCGAGCGGCGGCTTGACGCTTTCGGCCTCGAGCAGCACTGGCTTTGCCGCGCTGACGAAGGGCCGGCGATATTCGGGCGCCTGGTCGCCGAGTTCCTTAATCGGCAGGTCGGCCATGACTTCGCCGCCGTGGCGCACGATGAAGCGCTTGGTCGGCGTCGTTTCGCCGACCACGGCAAAATCGAGCCCCCACTTGCGGAAGATCGCTTCGGCCTCTTTTTCCTTTTCCGGCTTGAGCACCATGAGCATCCGCTCCTGGCTCTCGGAGAGCATCATCTCGTAGGCGCTCATGCCCTCTTCGCGGCACGGCACCTTGTCGAGATCGAGCGTGACGCCGAGATCACCCTTGGCGCCCATCTCCACCGCCGAACAGGTCAGGCCCGCCGCGCCCATGTCCTGGATGGCGATGACGCAGCCCTTGGCCATGATTTCGAGGCACGCTTCGAGCAGAGATTTTTCCGCGAACGGGTCGCCGACCTGCACCGTCGGCCGCTTGGCGTCGGCGTCCTCGCCGAACTCGGCGGAAGCCATGGAAGCGCCGTGGATGCCGTCGCGGCCGGTCTTGGAGCCGAGATAGACGATCGGCATGCCGACGCCGGAGGCTGCGGCGTAGAAAATCTGGTCCTTGCGCGCGAGACCGACCGCCATGGCGTTGACCAGGCAGTTGCCGTCGTAGCGCGAGTGGAAGCGCACCGAGCCGCCCACGGTCGGCACACCGAACGAATTGCCGTAACCGCCGATGCCGGCAACCACGCCGGAAACGAGATGCGGCGTCTTCGGATGGCCCGGCGCGCCGAAGGAGAGCGCGTTGAGGCAGGCGATCGGCCGCGCCCCCATGGTGAACACGTCGCGCAGAATGCCGCCGACCCCGGTCGCCGCGCCCTGATAGGGCTCGATGTAGCTTGGGTGGTTGTGGCTCTCCATCTTGAACACGCAGGCGAGACCATCGCCGATGTCGATGACGCCGGCATTCTCGCCCGGCCCCTGGATGACATGCTCGCCCTTGGTCGGCAGCGTGCGCAGATGCACCTTGGAGGACTTGTACGAGCAGTGCTCGTTCCACATCGCCGAAAAGATGCCGAGTTCGGTGAGCGTCGGTGTGCGGCCGATGAGTTCGAGGAGCCGCCTGTATTCGTCCGGCTTGAGCCCGTGCTCGGCGACAAGTTCGGGCGTGATCCTCGGCGCTTTACGCCCTACCGATACGTCCGTCATGCTGCCTTGCCCAGAGCCTCGGCGAGCCCGGCGAACAGGCCGCCGCCGTCGGTTACGCCCACCACCGCTTCGACGTGATTTTCCGGATGCGGCATCATGCCGAGCACGTTGCCGCGCTCGTTGACGATCCCGGCAATGGCATTGGTCGAACCGTTGACGTTGAAGGCTTCGTCGCGTGCGCCGTCCGGAGCGACGTAACGGAAAATGACGCGGCCCTCGCCTTCCAGCCGGGCGACGGTCTCGGCGTCGGCGACGTAATTGCCTTCGCCATGCGCGGTCGGCACCCGGATGACCTGACCGGCATTGTAGCCGCGGCTGAACGGGGTATCCGAGCGCTCGACCTTGAGAAAGACATCGCGGCAGATGAAGCGCAGCATGGCATTGCGCATCAGCACGCCGGGCAACAGCCCGGCTTCACAGGCGATCTGGAAGCCGTTGCACACCGCGAGCGTAAGACCGCCCTTGCTGGCGTGTGCGCGGACCGCGTCCATGACCGGCGAGCGTGCGGCGATCGCGCCGCAGCGCAGGTAGTCGCCGTAGGAAAATCCGCCGGGGATGACGACGAGATCGGTGCCGGCAGGCAACGCGGTTTCGGTGTGCCAGACCATCGCCGGTTCCGTCCCGGAGATGAGCCGCAGCGTACGCGCCATGTCGCGTTCGCGATTGATACCTGGGAAGACGAGGACGGCGGCTTTCATCGGCGGGCAGAACTCACGGTTTTTCCGGTTTTACGGTCGGCGTCCGCGGCACGGGCTTTTCCGACGGCGGCATTTCGACAACGTCCATGACGTCGACGAATTCATTCAGCGACTTTTGCGCCAGTTCGCGGCTTGGCGACCTTGATTCGACGCGAATGAGGATCGGGCCGACAAAGATAACGCCGATGTCGACATAGACCGGCGACGGATTTCCGCCGGTCGATTTCGTCTCGTTGAGCGCCGACGGGTAGCCTTTCAGCTTCGCCGGCGCCGAAGCCAGCGTCTCCACCTTCTCGGTCACGCCGGTCTTGGCCGCCAGCGCGACCGTCGCAGCTTCGATGGTCTTGCGCAGATCGATGGAGGCAAATCTCTCCAGCGCCGGGTCGCTGGGCGGAGTGACCGCACCCTTCTGCACGAAGACGGCGACGGTGACGGGGTCGAAACAGGCTTGCGGCTTGCATGTGAAGATACGCACCGTCCCGTTCGACGCCGTGCCTGAATTCCATTTGTCAGGATCCGGCGCCCGCGTCGTCAGCTTTATCGACAGCGTTTTTTCCGGTCTGCCTTGAGCGGACGCGGACAACGGCGCCAATGTGACGGCAAAAATCGCGGCCGCGATGCCGCAGCGTTTCAAGGCGATCCCGATCGTCCCGTCATTGCGAGGTGGTTGCACCCCAAGATCTTTCACCCTAAGACCTCGACCCGGTAATTCTCGATCACTGTGTTGGCCAAAAGCTTGTCGGCGGCCTGCTTGAGCAGCGCCTCGGTCTTGCCGCGGTCGGCGCCATCGACCTCGATGTCGAAGACCTTGCCCTGGCGCACACTGGCGACGCCCTCCACCCCGAGCGAACGCAGCGCGCCCTCGATGGCCTTGCCCTGCGGATCGAGGATGCCGGACTTCAAAGTGACGGTGACGCGGGCTTTCATGGTGTTCGTTTACCGCATGAATTGCAAAAGCGGGCCCACAATTACCCGCCTATCCACGCCTAAACTATGAGCAAACGAAATCGGGACAAGGCCCGGAAGGGCCCAATCGAGGGCCAGACCGGGATTTCCTTGCGAAGCCTCAGCCCTTGACCAGCACCGGCCCGGTCCCTTGGGGCCGCTCGCCCTCGTTCATGATGCCGAGCCGCTTGGCGACCTCGGTATAGGCCTCCACGAGCCCGCCCAGATCGCGGCGGAAGCGGTCCTTGTCCAGCTTGTTGTTGGTCTTGATGTCCCACAGCCGGCAGCTGTCGGGGGAAATCTCGTCGGCGACGACGATGCGCATGACGTCGTTTTCCCACAGCCGGCCGGTTTCCATCTTGAAATCGACCAGACGGATGCCGACGCCGAGGAACAGGCCGGAGAGGAAGTCGTTGACGCGGATCGCCAGTGCCATGATGTCGTCGATTTCCTGCGGGGACGCCCAGCCGAAGGCGGTAATGTGCTCTTCCGACACCATCGGGTCGTTGAGCGCATCGTTCTTGTAGTAAAACTCGATGATCGAGCGCGGCAGCTGCGTGCCTTCCTCGATGCCGAGGCGCTGCGCCAGCGAACCGGCGGCGACGTTGCGCACCACCACCTCGAGCGGAATGATTTCCACCTCGCGAATCAGCTGCTCGCGCATGTTGAGGCGGCGGATGAAGTGAGTTGGTACCCCGATATCGTTGAGGTGCTGGAAGACGTATTCCGAGATGCGGTTATTGAGCACCCCCTTGCCCTCGATCACCTCGTGCTTTTTCGCGTTAAAGGCGGTGGCGTCGTCCTTGAAGTGCTGGATCAGCGTTCCAGGCTCGGGGCCTTCATAGAGGACCTTCGCCTTGCCTTCATAAATGCGGCGACGGCGGCTCATCGGAGTGTACCGTGGTTTTTGGAAGTCCATGGGGTTTGCCGTGGCTCCTAAATTTTCAAGAACGTGCGAGATCCGCGGCGGCGGGACCGATCTTTCGCTTCGTCTGCGTAAAAGCGTCGGACACGGATGTGAACCTAGCCCAATGGGTGGGGCAGCACAATCGCGTCCCTCCCGCGTTTTCCACTTCGCAAATTAGCGGCAAAATGCAAGGCTATGTTGCCTTGACGGTGTTGCGGCGATATGCAAGGCGCGAGCTTTGACGGACGAAAAAGGGTGAGTGAGGGCGGCATGACGACGTTCGACAAGCGCGAGGATGGCTTCGAAAAGAAGTTCGCACACGACGAAGAACTCCAGTTCAAGGCAAGCGCCCGGCGCAACAAGATGCTGGGCCTGTGGGCGGCGGAAAAGCTCGGACTTTCCGGCCCCGACGCCGAGGCCTACGGCAAGGACGTGGTGATGGCCGACTTCGAAGAGCCCGGCGATCACGACGTTTTTCGCAAAATCCGCAAGGATTTCGACGCCAAGAAGGTCGCCGTGAGCGATTCCGAGCTTCGTCACACCATGGACGATCTGATGGCCAAGGCCGTCGCGCAAATCAAGGCGAGCGGCTGACGTGACATCATTTTCACTCGCCCGGCGCCTGCGCGCGGGCGAAACCGTTTACTCCGGCTGGTCATCGCTGCCCGCCCCCATCATCCTCGAAGTGCTGGCGCGCGAGGGATTTTCCGCGGTGGCGATCGACATGCAGCACGGCATGTGGGATTTCGCCGCGGCCGTCACCGGCATCGGGGCCATTCACGGCGTCGGCGCCGCGCCGATCGTGCGCACGCCCTATCACGACTGGCCAAGCGTGAGCCGCGCGCTCGACATGGGCGCCGAAGGCGTCGTTGCGCCGCTGATCAATACGGTCGCCGACGCCAAGGCGTTCGTCTCGGTCGCCAAGTTTCCGCCGGTCGGGGACCGCAGCTGGGGGCCCAGCCGCGCCATGATGCTCGGCGGCTTCCCCGACATGAAATCCTACCTGCAGAGTGCCAACGATGAGACCGTGACCATCGCCATGATCGAAACGCGCGAGGCCCTGGCGAATGTCGACGCCATCGCCGCGGTCAGGGGCATTGACGTATTGTTCGTCGGCCCCTCGGATCTCTCGATCACGATGTCAAACGGCGCCGTGCTCGATCCGCATTCGAAAGACATAGAGGCGGCGCTCGACAGAATTGTTGCGGCGTCGAAAAAGGCGGGCAAGGTGGCGGGTCTTTACTGTGCCACCGGCGAGCGCGCCGCGGCGATGGCCAAGCGCGGCTTCGGATACCTCGCCGTCGGCAACGACCTCGGCTTCCTGCGCGAAGGCATCGGCGCGCACGTGAAGAAGCTAAAGGGCTGACGCCGCGAGGGCGTCGAGCACGCCGGCGACGCCTCGCTCGACCGCCGCGCTCTTGACCTCGACGACGTGGTAGTCGTGCTGCTCCAGCCATTCCCTGCGTTCGGCACGCGTCGCGGCGGCGGCTTGCGTTTCGCTCTCCGGCACCAGATCGATCGCGCATCTAAGCGGGAACGAAACGAAGTCGGCGATGTGCGGGCCGATCGGCACCTGCCGCTTGAAGCCGAGGCCGGCGAAGCGGCGATCGTTGACCAGCGCCTGCCACAATGCGCGCTCGGCATCCGTCGGATTGCGCCGCAGCAGCCGCGGCAGGCCGCGCAGCGGCATGCGCTCCGAGGGGGCGCGCGCCGCGCCGTGCTCGGCAATGAGTTCGCGCAGCTTCTCGGCGCCCTCGGCGTCGAGCACGCCGCCGCGCGCAGGACCTTTCCTGCCCTGCACCAGCGCCGTGACCACGCCATGCAGCGTGCGCACGTCCTGCTGCGAGGGCGCCATGCGCTGGAAGATATTGCGCAGGTTCACGCTCATGGTGCCGCGCTTTTCCTCCGGTCGAAAGAACTCGACCTTTTCCAGTTCGCGCTCGAGATCGGTAAAGAAGGCATCGAGCTGCTGCTTGGAGGCCTGCGGCGAGCGCCGCGGCGTCTCGAAGGGCAGCTTCGCCCCTGACTGGAGCTTGAACCATTCATAGCCGGCGATGACCACCGCCTGCGCCAGATTGAGCGAGGCAAAAGCCGGATTGACCGGCAGTGTGAGGATGGCGTCGGCAAGCGCCACCTCGTGATTTTCCAGACCGTTGCGCTCGCGGCCGAACACGATCGCCACGTTCTCGCCCGCCGCCACGCGGGGCGCGGCTTGCGCGGCTGCAGCCTCGGCGCCGATCACGGGCTTGGCCTGGTCGTGATTGCGCGCGGTCGCCGCCAGCACGAATGTGCAATCGCCGATCGCCTCCTGCAAAGTGCCGTACACCACCGCGCCATCGATGACGCGGTCGGCGCCGGCCGCCATCACCCGCGCCTTCTCGTTCGGCCAGCTTTGCAGCGGCTTGACCAGCCGCAGCCGACCGAGCCCGAAATTGGCCATGGCACGGGCGGCTGCGCCGATGTTCTCGCCCATCTGCGGCTCGACCAGCACCACGATCGGTCCCGGCTCCTCGATCCAGCGCTTGGTCTTGTCGGTGCCGGCGCCCGGCATTCTAGATTCCTCCGTTGCAGCGAGCGGGCTTCCGCCGCCTGTTGCGGGATGTTATAGCCAAATCCGCCGGCGACCGTTTCCGCTTTCCGCGCACGCTAGTCAGAAGGCCCTCCCGCAATGGCGAAGATCAAGGTGGCTAACCCCGTCGTCGAAATGGACGGCGACGAGATGACCCGCATCATTTGGCAGCTGATCAAGGACAAGCTGATCCACCCCTATCTGGACATCAACCTCCTCTACTACGACCTCTCCGTCCAGAAGCGCGACGAGACCAACGACCAGATCACCATCGACGCCGCCAACAAGACCAAGGAGGTCGGCGTCGCGGTCAAATGCGCCACCATCACGCCGGACGAGGGCCGGGTGAAGGAATTCAAGCTCAAGGAAATGTGGCGCTCGCCCAACGGCACCATCCGCAACATCCTCGGCGGCACGATTTTCCGCGAGCCGATCATCTGCAAGAACGTGCCGCGCCTGGTGCCGGGCTGGACCAAGCCGATCATCATCGGCCGCCACGCCTACGGCGATCAGTACCGCGCCACCGATTTCAAATTTCCGACACCCGGCACGCTGTCGATCAAGTTCGTCGGCAACGACGGCAAGGTGATCGAGCGCGAAGTGTTCAAGGCGCCGGAATCGGGCGTCACCATGGCAATGTACAACCTCGACGGCTCGATCCGCGACTTCGCCCGCGCCTCGATGAACTATGCGCTGGGCCGCGGCTATCCGCTTTATCTCTCCACCAAGAACACCATCCTCAAGCAATATGACGGCCGCTTCATGGAGCTGTTCCAGGAGGTGTTCGACAAGGAATTCAAGAGCAAGTTCGACGAGAAGAAGATCACCTACGAGCACCGGCTGATCGACGACATGGTCGCCGCGGCGCTCAAATGGTCGGGCGGCTACGTCTGGGCCTGCAAGAACTACGACGGCGACGTGCAGTCCGACACGGTGGCGCAGGGGTTCGGCTCGCTCGGCCTCATGACCTCGGTGCTGCTCACGCCCGACGGCAAGACGGTCGAAGCGGAAGCCGCCCACGGCACGGTGACGCGGCATTACCGCGAGCACCAGAAGGGCAAGGAAACCTCGACCAACTCGATCGCGTCGATCTTTGCCTGGACGCGCGGGCTCGCACACCGCGCCAAGCTCGACAGCAATCCGGCGCTGGCGAAGTTCTCAACCACGCTGGAGAAGGTCTGCGTCGACACCGTCGAAGCAGGCTTCATGACCAAGGACCTGGCCCTGCTGGTCGGCGCTGACCAGAAGTGGCTTTCCACCACCGGCTTCCTCGACAAGGTCGACGAGAATCTGAAAAAGGCGATGGCCTAGGCTCTACGTCGCGTCCGCCACCGTGTCCTTCGCAGCCGCGCCACCGCGCCCGCTGCGCTTGTCCACGACGTCCTTGATGCGGGCGGCAACGCGGGTGTCGCGGTTCATCAGCGCGTGCAGGTCATGCGCCGATAGAACAAGCAGGCTGGTGCGTGTCATCGCTGTGGCGGTGGCGGAACGGCGGCCGCGGCGCAATACCGCCACTTCGCCGAAAAACTGCCCGACGCCGAGCCGCATCTTCCTGCCCTTGAGCGCCACCTCCACGCCGCCTGCGGCGATGAAATACATCGAATGGGCGGCATCGCCCTCGCGCACGATCACCTCGCCAGGCTCGACCAGTTGCGCGCGCAAAAGCTCCATGATGCCGGCGATCTCGGTGGCGTCGAGTTCGGCAAACAACGGCACGCGTGCGATCATGCCCCAGGTGACGATGAAATCGCGGCGGTGGATCTGCTCGGAAAACGCATTGGCGATGATGCCGACGGGCAATGCGATCATAATGAGGCCAGCAAAGATCGTGCCCGTGGCGATCAGCTTGCCCAGCCCGGTCACCGGCACGACGTCGCCATAGCCGATGGTGCCGAGCGTCACCACGGCCCACCACAACGCTTCCGGAATGGTGCCAAGCTTGTCCGGCTGCACGCGGCCTTCGGCGAGGTGCATCAGCGCAGCGGCGACCAGCGCCGTGCCCAGTGCGATCACCAGGCAGCCGAACAGGGCCCGCCGTTCGGCGTAGAGCACATCGAGCAGCGAGCGCATGGCCGGTGAATAGCGCGCGATCTTGAAAAAACGCACAATGCGGAACACCAGAATAAAGCGCAGGTCCGCCGGCAGCACGAAGCCGAACCAGAACGGCAATACGGCCGCGAGATCGACGATGCCAGCCGGGCTGAGCGCATATTTGAGCCGCGCCCGCGTCGAACTCATGTGCTGGTGCGGTCCATGCTCGACCGACGACCACAGCCGCAGCGCATACTCGACCGTGAACACGACAAGCGAGACGTATTCGATCAGGACGAAAACGGGTGCATAGTGGTCGCGGTACTTCGGCACCGACTCGAGCGCGACGGCGATGAGGTTGACGACGATGAGGCCGATCAGCAGCCGATCTACAAGACCGCCAACGCCGTCGCCGACCGGGCCCTGTTCGAGCACCATGTACACGCGTCGCCGCAAGTCCCTGATCGTGTCGCGTGGCATTGCCGGTTTCCGGTTGAGCCGAGCCGATGTTAATACAATTCGTGGCGATAGCGGCGCTGCCGAAGATCAATCCGTCGAACGCCCTCCGGGCGGCGAGGAAAGCCTCCGTTCCATGGTGTAAAACGGCGTGCGGCCGTCTTCCTGGCCTTCGCCGGTGACGGCAAAGCCGGCGCGGGCGAAATAGGCGAGATTGTCCGGCAACGTCACGCGCACCCGTAGCGTCAGCCGCGCGGCACCGCCCGCACGCGCTTCGCTTTCGGCGGCGGCCATCAGCGCGCGGCCGACGCCGCGCCGCCGCCAGTCCGGCGCCGTCGCAAGCCGCGTCAGATAGAGCGCATCGCCCTTGCGCGCGCAGAACACGCTGCCGATGAAACGCTCGCCCGCTTGCGCCACCAGCACGAGGCCGTCGCGCTGGCGCGCCGCAAGATCGGCGGCGGTTTCCTTGAGCACGCCTGACGGCGGGACAAGGCCGCCGAAGGCATCGTGGATCATCGCCATGATGTCGCCGAGGCGCTCGCTGGCGGTCCAGCGGCGGATACGAAAGGCAGTTGGCGCGGTCATGCCCTAGGCGCCGAGCGCGGCCTCGATGGCCTTGAGCGCGGCGTCGGCCTTGGAGCCGTCCGGCCCGCCGGCCTGCGCCATGTCGGGGCGGCCGCCGCCACCCTTGCCGCCCAGCGCCTCGGCGCCCTTCTTGACCAGCTCGACGGCGTTGAAGCGCGAGGTCAGATCGGCGGTGACGCCGACCGAGATGCCCGCCCTGCCCTCGTCGCTGACGGCGACGATGGCAATGACGCCGGAGCCGATCTGCTTCTTGGCCTCGTCGATCAGGCTCGGCAATTCCTTGGCGCTGATGCCGGTGACCGCGCGCGCAATGAGCTTGACGCCGTTGACCTGGCGCACGCCGTCGTCACCGCTTTTCGCCGCGCCGCCGCCCATGGCGAGCTTCTTCTTTGCCTCGGTCAGCTCGCGCTCGAGCTTCTTGCGTTCGTCGAGCAGCGCGGTGACGCGCGCCGGCAGATCCTCGAGCGGCGCCTTGAGTTCGGCGGCGGCGGTCTTGGCCACCTGCGCCTGATGCTCGGCGGTCTTGCGCGCGATTTTCCCGGTCAAGGCTTCGAGCCGGCGCACGCCGGCGGCGACACCTGAATCGCCGACCACCGAAATCAGCCCGATGTCGCCGGTGCGCTTGACGTGCGTGCCGCCGCAAAGCTCGACCGACCAGCCGAGCGCATTGTTGCCCTCGCCCATAGCGACGACGCGGACTTCATCGCCGTATTTCTCGCCGAACAGCGCGCGGGCGCCGGAGGCGCGGGCATCGTCCAACCCCATCAGCCGCGTGGTGACGGCGGCATTCTGCAAAACAATGTCGTTGGCGATGTCCTCGACGCGCTCGATCTCGGCGGCGCTCATCGGCTTGGGATGCGAGAAGTCGAAACGCAGGCGGTCGGGCGCCACCAGCGAGCCCTTCTGCGCGACGTGATCGCCGAGCACCTGGCGCAGCGCCTCGTGCAGCAGATGCGTCGCGGAATGGTTGGAGCGGATGGCGGAACGGCGAGTGTGATCGACCTCGAGCAGCAGCGGATCGCCGACTTTCAGCGTGCCCTCTTCGACCTTGACCAGATGCGCGAACACGTCGCCGGCCTTCTTCTGCGTATCGGTGACGGTCGCGCGCACGCCTTCGCGGCGCAATTCGCCGGTGTCGCCGACCTGTCCGCCCAACTCGGCATAGAACGGCGTCTGGTTCAGCACCACCGCGCCGCTCTCGCCCTTTTTCAGTTCCTTGACGTCCTTGCCGTCCTTGACGAGCGCCGAGACGACGCCTTCGGCGCTTTCGGTCTCGTAGCCGAGGAATTCCGTGGCGCCGACCTTCTCGTGCAGAGCAAACCAGACGGTTTCGGTCGCGGTGTCGCCGGAGCCGGCCCACGCGCGCGCGCCTTTTCGCGCTGGCGCTCCATCGCGTCATTAAACGAGGCAAGATCGACGCTGATGCCGCGCGCGCGCAGCGCATCCTGCGTCAGATCGAGCGGAAAGCCGTAGGTGTCGTAGAGCGTGAAGGCGGTCTCGCCGTCGAACATAGCGCCTTTTTTCAGGCCGGCGCTTTTCTCGTCGAGAATGGTGAGCCCGCGCGCGAGCGTGGCGCGGAAGCGCGTCTCTTCCAGCTTCAGCGTCTCGGTGATCAGCGCCTCGGCGCGGATCAGTTCCGGATAGGCCTGACCCATCTCGCGCGTGAGCACCGGTACCAGCTTCCACATCAGCGGGTCCTTGGCGCCGATGAGTTCGGCGTGGCGCATGGCGCGGCGCATGATGCGGCGAAGCACGTAGCCGCGGCCTTCGTTGGACGGCAGCACGCCGTCGGCGATGAGAAATGACGAGGCGCGCAGATGATCGGCGATCACCCGGTGCGAGGCCTTGTGCGGCCCCGCAGGCGACACCTTGGTGAGGTCGGCGATCGCCTGGATCAGCGTGCGGAAGAGATCGATGGCGTAATTGTCGTGGGTGCCCTGGAGCACCGCGGCCATGCGCTCGAGCCCCATGCCGGTGTCGATCGAGGGCCGCGGCAGGTCGATGCGCTTGCCGCCCTCGAGCTGCTCGTACTGCATGAACACGAGGTTCCAGATCTCGATGAAACGGTCGCCCTCGGAGTCCGGCGATCCCGGCGGGCCGCCCGGAATATGCGCGCCGTGGTCGTAGAAGATTTCCGCGCAGGGGCCGCACGGCCCGGTGTCGCCCATGGCCCAGAAATTGTCGGAGCCTGCGATGCGCAGGATCTTCTTCTCGGGGAGCCCGGCGATCTTCTTCCACAGGTTGAAGGCTTCGTCGTCGTCGACATAGACGGTGACCAGCAGCTTCTCGGCCGGCAGGCCGAACTCCTTGGTGACCAGCTCCCAGGCGAGCGCGATGGCGCGCTCCTTGAAGTAGTCGCCGAAGGAGAAATTGCCGAGCATCTCGAAGAACGTGTGGTGGCGCGCGGTGTAGCCGACATTGTCGAGGTCGTTGTGCTTGCCGCCGGCGCGCACGCATTTCTGCGCCGTGGTGGCGCGCTGCGTAGGGGCGCTTTTCCAGCCCGGTGAAGACGTTCTTGAACTGCACCATGCCGGCATTGGTGAACATCAGCGTCGGGTCGTTGCGCGGAACGAGCGGCGACGAGGCCACGACCTGGTGGTCGTTGCGGGCGAAGAAATCGAGGAAGCCTTTGCGGATGTCGTTGACGCCGCTCATTGAAAAGACGCTGCTTTTGCCCCCGGTCCGGGGCTAAATCCCCGTCCCGCTTGATGTTTTCAGGCCTTATGTAGCGGCGGGGGGGCGTGAAGTCTAGGAAGCGGCCGGTCTCATCGCCGCGCTGTCCGGGCGCAGGCGTAAGGCGCGCTACGCCCTCTCCCCTTGACGGAGAGGGGAAGCGCGAATGCCGCGCCATCGCGCCAAAATACGCACAACACTCCAAAAACGCCTTCGCCCCCGTCCTCGGTGGCGGCCGCGTTAAGCAGCCGGGTGCCGACGGGGGCGATACGCGCGACGGGTCGCTTGTGACTGGTCGCCTTCAATGGTGCGGCGGAAAGCACACAGCGCCGCCGCGGCGCCTTACACAATTCGAAACCCTGGTCTCCCGTTCGTCCCGACGAATGCGGGGACTTAAGGCCCCTAACCTGGCCGATCCTGGTACTGGGTCCCCGCTTGCGCGGGGACAAACGGATTCATTCGCAGCGACTTGTCCTCGATCGCAATCGGGCCTGTCTGTCGGGCCCGCTTCCTCGCCGCGCCGGCGGCCGACCGCAGCCTGTTGACGGCCGCATCGAGCGCGCGCCGTTCGACGGCGACGCGCATCAGCAAACGCGACATGGCGCTAGGCCTCCGCCGCCTCGTCGTCATCGTCCTTGGCGGCCTCCTCGCCGGCCATGATCGCCTCGGCGACGACGCCGGAATTGGCCCGCACCTGCGCCTCGATCTTGGCGGCCATGTCGGGATTGTCCTTGAGAAACTGCTTGGCGTTCTCGCGGCCCTGCCCGATGCGCTGGCTGTCATAGGAAAACCAGGAGCCGGATTTCTCCACCACGTTGGCCTTGACGCCGAGATCGATCAGCTCGCCGACCTTGGAGACGCCCTCGCCGTACATGATGTCGAACTCGACCTGCTTGAACGGCGGCGCCATCTTGTTCTTCACCACCTTGACGCGGGTCTGGTTGCCGACCACCTCGTCGCGCTCCTTGATGGCGCCGATGCGGCGGATGTCGAGGCGGACCGAGGCGTAGAACTTCAGCGCCTGCCCGCCCGACGTCGTCTCCGGCGAGCCGTACATCACGCCGATCTTCATGCGGATCTGGTTGATGAAAATCACCATGGTGCGCGACTTGGAGATCGAAGCGGTGAGCTTGCGCAGCGCCTGGCTCATCAGCCGCGCCTGCGAGCCGGGCTGCACGTCGCCCATCTCGCCTTCGAGCTCGGAGCGCGGCACGAGAGCTGCGACCGAGTCCACCACCAGCACGTCGATCGCGCCGGAGCGCACCAGCGTGTCGGCGATTTCCAGCGCCTGCTCGCCGGCATCGGGCTGCGAGATCAGAAGGTCGTCGACATTGACGCCGAGCTTGCGGGCGTAAACCGGATCGAGCGCGTGCTCGGCATCGACAAAGGCGCAGATGCCGCCGGCCTTTTGCGCCTCGGCGATGGTGTGCAGCGCCAGCGTGGTCTTGCCGGAGGATTCCGGCCCGTAGATTTCCACCACGCGGCCCCGCGGCAGCCCGCCGACGCCGAGCGCGATGTCGAGGCCGAGCGAGCCCGTGGACACCACCTCGACATCCATCGACCTGTCGTTCTTGCCGAGCTTCATGATCGAGCCCTTGCCGAACTGGCGCTCGATCTGGCTGAGCGCCGCGGTCAGAGCCTTCGACTTGTCCATGGATGATCCTTCGACGACACGCAGCGCAGGCTGACTCATGATTTGGCTCCTATAAGGCCTGAGATTCGACCCCCCCACAACGCGAGCCCCCTGCCCACGCCGCCGGAATTGACTGAAGGACAGTATGTACACTATTTGTTCTCCGTTCGCAATATGTTCTTTTTGGGGTGCCAGAGTATTTGACCCCCGTGCTGATTGCAGCCGTTAGACTTTCAGTCGTAGCTTGCCGTCCGTGGCTGCCGCTAAGCAGTCACGCACCCTAGGGAGGGTCCGCATGGATATATGGTCTGCGCTGGCCCTTCATTGCGGTCGTGGTCGTGATGGGGGGCATGACCGGCTACTACATCGTAAGGCCCGAAAAAAGTATAGACGCAGAGGCCGCCTCAGTTGGCGGCCTCTTTCATGTCACGGCCAATTCGCGGATGCCCGATTTGAGATCGTGGCCCATCTCGGAAAGCGGCCGCACTATTTCGGCCAGGGCCGGCTCTCGCATTAACGATGGGTCCTCATGGCCGTTGCCCGGCGCCGGGCCGGCACAGTAGCGTCGAAATGTGGCACTGCGGTATTGGGGCGATCATGCGTGCCATCGAGGGGCTCTGGTTCCGGGTTCGACGGAAGTGCCGGAATGCATGTGCGGCGCGGAGATGCGGCTGGCGGAAACCAAGCCGCGCGGCGACACCGCGATCCGGGTGTTCCGCTGCGACGTGTGCCGTCACGAATTTCAACTGATGGTCTGGGCCGAAGGGGCGGCGCAGGATTAAGGGCCCGGCCAACTCGTCGGGGCTCTCCGCGGCGATCTCGAAATGCCGTTGGAACTTAAGTCCCTTCCCGGGCACAATATTTTTATCCGGCCTTTATTGCACTGCAATAAATTCCTGCTAGTCTTCGCATCGTGGCGAGTGAGCAGATGGTAACATGTCCGTTCAAACTCCCGCCGCATTGGTCACAACCGCACAAGCACGAGTCGTCGAACCGCCGCTCCGGCGCGCCCTTGCGCTCGGCATGATCGGCTTCGGCCTGGTCGCCACCGCGGTCTGGGTATCCACGCTCGGCTACGAGCTGATCGAACTCATCGTCGACGCGTTCTAGGGCGGAGGCCGCAAGAGCGGGCCTGCGCGAGGTCTATCGCCGGTCACCCGCAGCCGAATGCGCAGTCGTTGCCCCGTGCGCGCGGCGCACGATCGCTCCACCCATGCGCTTATCCTTGGGAACCTACAGTCGTTGCTGCCGTTACTTTGGGCATCGAAACCAAGGAGCGCGGACATACATTACTCAGGAAATCCCTTTTGGCGGCGGCCATAGGCGCCGGTATCGTAGCGCTGTCGCCGGTCGGCGCCTCGGCAGCAGTTGTTTGCTCGGGCAAAGTTTGCTGGCACACGCATGAAGTCTACGATTATCCGCCGACGGCGCGCGTCGTGGTTCATGCCGACGACTGGAAATGGGGCCGGCACGATCGCTATCGCTGGCGCGAGCATGAAGGCCGCGGCTATTGGCACGGCAACCGCTGGACGGCGTGGTGATTTCCCACCCTTTCCGCCGAATGATTGCATGGCCGCCCATAGAGGCGGCCTCGTTCATTCGGGAGGCCAGCTTTCGTTATTTATACGTGCCGCCGCGGCGTCCCGTGATACGATGGTTCCGTTCGGTCGCAGTCGCGAAATGCAAGGTGGCGCCGGCATGCCGGACACGCACAGTTTCGATCCACCCGATCCGATCGACCGGCCGGTCTGCGCCAATTGCGGCTGGACCATGTGGATCGCCCGCATCGAGCCGCATGAGCCGGGTTACGACAGGCATACGCTGAAGTGCCAGCGCTGCGACATCGAAGAGACCAAGATCGTGAAACTCTAGGCGGCCGGCGCAACGGTTTCCGCCCGCTGCCATCCGGGAACCGGCAGGCACCCCGCGCGGTTAACGGGGCGGGCCGGGGCGGACCATTGTCGGAGGCAAGCCATGCTGCACACGACGCCGCAAGCCGCGCAATTCACGCCGAATGTGTCCGGAGAATTCGAGCGGCACGCCGCCGAATGCCGCGACATGGCGCGAACCGCTTATGATCCGGCATGCAAAGCCGCCTTCGCGCGGCTGGCCGACGCGCTCGATCGGCGCGCGGAAACGCTGGACGAAACCGTCTGGCTCAAACACGCGATGGCGAAGGCCTATTCCGTGCCGGCCGCGCATTTTTTTCGGTGAACGCCCGCCGATTTCGCCATTTTGTCGTGAACGTGTCGCAGTCCGGCGGTGTTATTGCCGTGCGCGGGATACGCCACAAATCCGGCGCGCAACCCTAGCCCCGCCTATGGCACGGCTGCTCAAGTCGTGAACTGGGCGGGGCTATTCAATCCGGCGCTAGTGCCGCTGGCGGCTCTTCGGCCAGGCGCCGCACCAGACCGAAATGCTGATCCTCGAGCCAGCCATAGGCGCGCAACCCGTTGCCGAGAAGCATGGCCAGCAGCCGGCGGCACTCGGGAAAATCCAGACCGGATATCAGGCTTTGTTGAACGCGTAACTCGCCGACCGCGTGCTGCAGTCGGGCTTCAACGTCGGCCAATTGCGCCAAGGGCGTTTGCATGAAATATCCTTCCCCGCGCCCATAGCGCAGGCAGGGCATCCTTGTCCTTGCAATTTGCGTGAAAACCTTAAGTGGGAAGGTTAAACTCGGCTCGCCTCAAAGCCCGTGCCAGCGCCACAGCATGAGGCCGCTGACCACGAGGACCACGAAAATAGTGCCCCACATAAAGTTGTTATGATCGCGCCGTCTGGCCATACGCCCTCCCGTAGTGGCCCTGCCATCATCCGGATATTTGCGCCGATACACAATAGCGCCGGGCTGCCGCGCCAGCACAGCAGCAATACTGACCCTTAAAGCCCGTTAAGGCCTGCGGCTTTCGAGTCCCCAACGAAAGCGGGAACCTTTCTGGCCGTCCGTGCATTTCCGTGGACCGGGCCCAGAGCTCAATTCAGCGGGGTGACACATGTCTGCACAACCCATGAAGTCGTCGATCGTGAAACGATCCGTCATCATCGGCGGGCACAAGACCAGCGTCAGCCTGGAGGCGCCGTTCTGGTACGGGCTGCGTGACATCGCCGAAATGCGGCAGAAGCCGCTGTCGGTCGTGCTGCACGAGATCGACGCCGCGCGCGACAGCGCGAACTTGTCCTCGGCGATCCGCGTCTTTGTGCTCAAGCATTTCCGCGACCAGACGATCGGCGAACAATCGCAACGCGAAGGCGGCCACGCCAGTTCGACCTTCATCTCCAACGACGCTCCCGCGCTGTCCTGATCCCCGTTGGCATTTGCAGGCGCTGCGGCTAGCGTTCGCGCATGGCCGACAGCGAGCTTGCCGCATCCAGCATCCCCTCGCCGCTGCGCCCGGCTTACATCGCCGCGGCGGCGCTCGCCTTTGCGCTGATGACCGCGGCGATCCTCTCGCCAAGCCTGTGGTTTCTCAATTTCGTCCACGTCATGAGCGGCGCGTTGTGGACCGGCATCGACCTGTTCATGGGCTTCGTCATCGGACCCGTCTTGCGCCGCGTCTCGCTCGACACGCGCCGCGCCATGATCGCCGGCATCATCCCGCGCACGCTGATCCTGATGCCGACGCTGTCCACCGTCACCTCGACCGCCGGCTGGTTCCTCGCCGTGCGCATAGGCTTTCTCGACCTCGCCTATCCGGAATTCTGGTGGGTGATCGCCGCGCTCGCCATCGTCACCGTGCTCACGGTGCAGGGCCTCGGCTACCTGCTGCCGATGAACCTCAAGCTCTATTTCGAAATTCTCAAAGACACGCCCGACCCCGACAAGCTCAAGCGCTGGATGCGCACCTACGTGCGCGTGGTCGCGGTGCAGGGCACCATGCAGGTCGCCATCATCGTGGTGATGGCGCGCTTCGCCACCGGATTTTGAGGGCCGTCAGCGCGGTCCCGCCCCTGGATCCGGAATCACGCGCGCCGCCACAAGCCGGTTCCAGATGAACAGGACCAGCAGTGCGCCGATCGTTGCGGCGATAAATCCGGCGCCCTGATCGGGCCGGTACCAGCCGATCGCCTGGCCGATCCAGGTCGACAGGAATGCTCCGGCAATGCCGAGGACGACGGTGAGTATGAAGCCGGAAGGATTATTCGGGCCCGGCGAAATCAGGCGCGCAACAAGCCCGGCGAGGAAACCGATCACGACGATCCAGATGATGCTCATGCGCGCTCCTCTCGGTTATATCAGGCGTCCGGCTTCGTGTTCGGTCGGCAGCCGCCCTTGAGGCGTCATGGCGTCGACCACCTGCGGCAAATATTGGCTCAGGCCCTGGAGCAGATCCTCGCGCGAGAGGCCGGTCTGCCCGGCGAGCGCGTTGATCCTGTCGGCTCCGAGCGCGCCGGCCAGATCGTTCGGCGATATCGCCTTGTTTGGTCCGCTGCCGACCCAGGAACTCGCCGCCTCACCGTGGCCGTTTTCCTGAAACTGCTTGAGCAGGTCGCTCAAGCCGCCGCTCAGCACGCTGCCGGCCGCGCCGCCCGCAAGCAGGCCGCCCAATCCGCCCTTGAGCAGATCGCCAAGTCCACCGCCGCCCGAAGGCCCGGCATTCATCGGGTTGCCTTGCGGAAGTCCCGGCGCCGGGCTGGCTGGCTGTTGACCGGCGCCAAGACCTTTGACCGCCTTGTATGCAAGCAGACCGAGGATCGCCATGGTGATCGGCGACATTCCTCCGCCTCCGCCGCCGCTGCCGGGGTCGCGTTGGCCACGCGGCCCGTTCTGCATTCCGTTAAGAACATCCATCAGGCCCATGTTCATCTCCGCTAAAACTAAAATTGAAGACAGCACCGTAACGGTAACGTGTCGCCTGCGATCCACGATCGCTCTCTAACGCTTGATCGCGACAATATAACGGCTACCGTAATGAAGTCTTGTTTTGAAACTGTGATGTAGATCACAAACGGAGGGGCGCAACGTCATGGGTGTTTTTTCAAGCATTATGGGAGCAATATTCGGCCACAGCTCGGCGCAAGCGAGCGCTTCGCCGACCGCGGCGCCGAGTGCGCCGCCGGCGCAAACCGTCGACGTCGCCGCTATCGTCGACAAGGCAGCGGCGGCGTCAGGAGAGAAACTCGCCTGGCGCACGTCCATCGTCGATCTCATGAAGGCTCTCGGCCTCGACAGCAGCCTCGGCGCACGAAAAGAGCTGGCGAAGGAACTTAATTACACCGGAGACACCAATGATTCCGCGACCATGAATGTCTGGCTGCACAAGCAGATCATGACCAAGCTCGCCGCCAACGGCGGCAAGCTGCCGGCCGACATCAAGACCTGAGCGTTAAGCCGGGGCGGTTGCAGTCCGCCTGACTGAATGCGAACGAGGCTCCCTGCATGGGGAGCCTCGTTGTCGTTTAAGCCTCGCGCCGGGATTTCTTCGTGAAGGCCGCGCTGACGACACGGATTCATTAGTTCAAAGCGTAAGCGCCAAGCGCGTCTGCACCCAATCGGTTCGCGCAACGCGTCATGACCGCGAGCGCAAGATGAATCGCCAGGCGGGTGCGCGCAGACGGGCGCCATACCGAGCTCACGGCTAAACCCTTGCACCGGCGCGGGCTTTCGTGCCATGCCCGCCTCAAATATCGCAATATTCGGCGCAATATTCGGCGTTGAACGGGATCGCGGCTGGCGCAAGTGCCTGCCGGCATATTCAGGGTCCGATGACGCTTTGGCTCATCTTCGCACTGATGACCGCGGCGGCGATTTTTGCCGTGCTGTGGCCGCTTGGCAGGCGTGAGGTCGCAAGCGGCGGCAGCGACATTGCCGTCTATCAGGATCAACTCGCCGAGATCGAACGTGACCGCGCTGCAGGCCTGATCGGCGCACCGGAAGCGGAGGCGGCCAAGGTAGAAGTGTCGCGCCGCCTGATCGCCGCCGCCGATGCGGCCGTTGCCGACAAGCCCGTAAGGGCCGCCTCCCCGCTCTGGCGCCGCCGCGCCACCGCGCACCGCGGCGGCGATTTTTGCCGTGCTGTGGCCGCTTGGCAGGCGTGAGCTCGCAGGCGGCGGCAGCGATGTTGTCGTCTACCAGGACCAGCTCGCCGAGATCGAACGTGACCGCGCGGCAGGGCTGATCGGCGCGCCGGAAGCGGACGCGGCCAAGGTAGAAGTATCGCGCCGCCTGATTGCCGCTGCCGATGCGGCCGTTGCCGACAGGCCCGTGGGCGCCGCGTCCCCGCTCTGGCGCCGCCGCGCCACCGCAGTTGCCGGCTTGCTGCTGCTCCCGCTCGGCGCCGTCGCACTCTATATCCTCGTTGGCTCGCCGGGATTGCCGGGCGAGCCGCTGGCGCCGCGCCTTGCTGCGCATCGCGGCGACCGCTCTATCGACAGCATGATCGCCCAGGTCGAGAAGCATCTCGCCGAGCATCCAGACGATGCACGCGGCTACCAAGTGCTGGCGCCGGTCTATCTGCGGCTCGGCCGTTTTGACGACGCCGTCAACGCGCGGCGCAAGATTTTGGCGCTCGGCGGCGACAACGCCGACCACGAAGCCGATCTCGGCGAGGCGCTGGCCGCGGCGGCGAACGGCGTCATCACCGCCGAGTCGAAATCGGCCTTCGATCATGCGCTGGCGCTCGACAAGACCAACGCCAAGGCGCGCTTCTTCTCCGGCATGGCCGCCGCGCAGGACGGCGACAACGGCAAGGCCGCCGACATCTGGCGCCGCATGCTCGCCGACGCCCCGGCAGACGCGCCCTGGACCGAGACCGTGCGCGAGGCGCTGGCGCAGATCGGGACGCCGGCGCCGCGATCATCGGCCCCTGCTGCCGCGACGCCGGGCCCGAGCGCGCAGGACATCGCCGCGGCGCAGGGCATGAACGAAAAGGACCGCGGCGACATGATCCGCGGCATGGTTTTGCGCCTCGCCGACAAGCTCAAGCAGGATGGTTCCGACGTAGAGGGCTGGCAGCGCCTGCTGCGCGCCTACCTCGTGCTCGGCGAGCGCGACAAGGCGGTTGCGGCGGCAAACGATGCGCGTCACGCGCTCGCCGGCGACGCCGACAAGCTGCGCAGGCTCGAAGACGCGATCAAAGCGTTGGGGCTAGGCGCATGACGCGTGAGAATAAGTCATGACTCGCAAGCAACGACGCCTCACCTTGATCGGCGGCAGCGTCGGCGTCCTCGCCGTGGCGGTCGGGCTCGTGCTCTACGCGATGAGCGGGTCCATCGTGTTTTTCAATTCGCCGAGCGACATCGTCGAGAAACATCCGGGTCCCTCGACGCGCATAAGGCTCGGCGGGCTGGTCAAGCCGGGCAGCCTCGAGCGCGGCGCCGACCTGCGGATAAAATTCGACGTGACCGACGGCAAGAGCGACGTTCCCGTGCGCTACCAGGGCGTGGTGCCCGACCTGTTCCGCGAGGGCCAGGGCGTGGTCGCCGAAGGCACGCTTGGCGGCGACGGCACGTTCAATGCCGACACGGTGCTGGCAAAGCACGATGAACGCTATATGCCGAAGGAAGTGGTCGACGCCCTGAAGAAGTCCGGGCGCTGGCAGGAGGGCGAGACGAAATGATCCCCGAACTCGGCCTTTACGCGCTGGTGCTGGCGCTCGGCCTGGCGCTGATCCAGTCGGTCGCGCCGGTGATCGGCGCCCGCCGCGGCGACGCCGCGCTGATGGGACTTGCCTCGACCACCGCGCTCGCGCAATTCGTTTTCGTCGCGTTCTCCTTTGCCGCACTCGCGGTGTGTTACGTGACATCCGATTTCTCGGTCGCCACGGTGTTCGAGAACTCGCACTCGCAGATGCCGCTCGTCTACAAGATCACCAGCGTCTGGGGCAATCACGAAGGCTCGATGCTGCTCTGGGTGCTGATCCTGTCGGTGTTCGGCGCCGGCGTCGCGGCATTCGGCAGCAATCTGCCGGCGGCGTTGAAAGCCTACGTGCTGGCGGTGCAGTCGTGGGTCGCGGCCGCCTTTTATCTCTTCATCCTGCTCACCTCGAATCCGTTTTTGCGCCTCGCCAACGCGCCGTTCGAGGGCCGCGACCTCAACCCGATTTTGCAGGACCCCGGCCTCGCCATTCATCCTCCCCTGCTCTATCTCGGCTATGTCGGCTTCTCCATCGCCTTCTCGTTCGCCATCGCCGCGCTGATCGACGGCAGGATCGACGCCGCCTGGGCGCGCTGGGTACGGCCGTGGACGCTCGCGGCCTGGATGTTCCTCACGCTCGGTATCGCCATGGGCTCGTACTGGGCCTACTACACGCTCGGCTGGGGCGGCTTCTGGTTCTGGGACCCGGTCGAAAACGCCTCGCTGATGCCGTGGCTCGCCGGCACGGCGCTGCTGCATTCCGCGGTGGTCATGGAAAAGCGCAACGCGCTCAAGGTCTGGACCATCCTGCTCGCCATTCTGACGTTCTCGCTGTCGCTGATCGGCACATTTCTGGTGCGCTCGGGCGTGCTCACCTCGGTGCACACCTTCGCCAACGATCCGCGCCGTGGCATTTTCATCCTTGCCATCCTGGTGCTGTTCATCGGCGGCGGGCTGGCGCTGTTTGCCTGGCGCGCGCCGCTGCTCAAGCAGGGCGGGCTGTTCGCGCCGATCTCGCGCGAGGGCGCGCTGGTGTTCAACAACCTGTTCCTCGCCACCTCATGCCTCACGGTGCTCACCGGCACGCTCTACCCGCTGGCGCTGGAAGCGCTCGCCGGCACCAAGATTTCGGTCGGCGCGCCGTTCTTCAATCTGACCTTCGGGCCGCTGTTCGTCACGCTGATGCTCGCCATGCCGTTCGGGCCGCTGCTGGCCTGGAAGCGCGGCGATCTCCTCGGCGTCGCGCAGCGGCTGATGGCGGCCTTTGCCATCGGGCTCGCGGCGATCGCCGCCGCGTTCTGGATCGAGGGCGGCAATTCGGCGCTGGCGCCGTTCGGCGTCGGCGTTGCCTTCTACGTGATGAGCGGCGCCGTCATCGATCTCGTCGAGCGCACCGGGCTGTTCCGCCTGCCACTTGCCGCGGTGCGCGCGCGGGCCGCCGGGCTCCCGCGCTCGGCCTGGGGCACCGGCATCGCGCATTTCGGCATCGCCCTGACCTTGCTCGGCATCGTCAGCGCCGGCAACTGGGGAACCGAGCGCATCGTCGCCCTCAAGCCGGCGGAGACGGTGTCGCTTTCCGGCTACGAGGTGACTTTCGAGGGTCTCTCGCAACAGCCGGGCCCGAACTACACGGCGCTCGTCGCCACCTTCACCGTGCGTGAGGGCGGCACCGTCATCGGCACGCTGCAGCCGGAAAAGCGCGAGTTCGCCGCGCGAGCGAGCACCAAGAACGAGGCGGCGCTGGTGATGCGCGGGGCAAGCCAGCTCTACCTGTCGTTGGGCGACACCAACGCCGATGGCTCGGCCGCCATTCGTCTCTATTACAAGCCGCTGGTGCTGCTGATCTGGCTCGGCGCCGTCGTGATGATGCTCGGCGGCGCGTTGTCGCTTTCCGACCGGCGGCTGCGCATCGGCGCGCCGAAACCCGCGGCGAAAGCCGCACTGGCGCCGGCGGAGTGACCATGCGGCGCTTCGCTCTCATTTTCCTGCTGATGACGCTTGCGGCGCCGGTATTCGCTGTAACGCCTGACGAAATCCTGAAAGATCCGGCGCTGGAGGCGCGCGCGCGGCACATCTCGCAAGGGTTGCGCTGCATGGTCTGCCAGAACCAGTCGATCGACGATTCCGACGCGCCGCTGGCGCACGATCTGCGCCTGCTGGTGCGCCAGCGGCTGGAAGCCGGCGAAAGCGACCGGCAGGTGATAGACTTCATCGTCGCGCGTTACGGCGACTTCGTGCTGCTCAAGCCGCCGATCGAGTTCGACACGCTGTTGCTCTGGGGACTGCCGCCGGCGGCGCTGCTTGCCGGCGTGATCGCGCTCTTCGTCACCGCGCGCCGCCGACGCGCCATCGCAGATGCGCCCGCGCTCAGCGAGGCCGAGCAGCGGCGCCTTGCCGCGCTCAGCGAGAAGTAAGCGGCCCTACTGTTTCGCGGCGCGGCGCGCGAGCGGCGGCTGATCGCGCTCGATGCACAGCCAAACCCCGCCGTCGCGCGCCGACTGCACGCGCATGCGCAACTCGGCGTTGACCAGATCGCCGGTCCAACCGAATTCGAGATCGACCGCGCCGTCCTCCATGGCGGTGCGGATGCGGTCGCGCAGATCGCGGTTGGCCGGGTTGCGCCCCACTTCGTAGAAATTCTTGCCGAGCGGCGCCATCCCGTAGCCGGACAGCTTCGCCTCGGTGGCGCTGTAGAACAGCACCATGCCTTCGGGATCGAGGTGAATGATGCCGAACGGCAGCTCGTCGCGTTCGCTGTCGCTGAGTTGTTCGATGCGCGCGGCAAGATCGGGCGCATCAAAATCGATCCACGTTTGCGACATGGATATTTCCCCTCATGCTGCGCGCCTTCTTTTTGCTGGGCGCGTCGAGGAGAAAGTTGCGCTCGAAACTATGAGTCGGCAAGCGCAAAGCGCGTGATCGGTTTTCACGACGCGAAACGCCGCCGCTCAATTTCGCCTCGTAAGGTTCCAGAAGCCGCGCTTATGCCGTCAGCGGTAACGCGAAATTGGGGCTAACCCAGATTCAGTTCCTTGAAGAAGTCGTTGCCCTTGTCGTCGATGACGATGAAGGCGGGGAAATCCTCGACCTCGATCTTCCAGATCGCTTCCATACCGAGCTCCGGATATTCCTGCACTTCCACTTTCTTGATGCATTGCTCGGCGAGCTTGGCCGCCGAGCCGCCGATCGACGCAAGATAAAATCCGCCGTGTTTCTTGCAGGCGTCGCGCACCTGCGCCGAGCGGTTGCCCTTGGCGAGCGAGATCATCGAGCCGCCGGCTGCCTGGAACTGGTCGATGTATGAATCCATGCGCCCGGCCGTGGTCGGGCCGAAGGCGCCGGAGGCGTAGCCCGCCGGCGTCTTCGCCGGGCCGGCGTAATAGATCGGATGGTTCTTGAAATAATCCGGCAGGCCTTTGCCTGCTTCCAGCCGCTCGCGCAGCTTAGCGTGCGCGAGGTCGCGGGCGACGATCATGGTGCCGGTGAGCGAGAGCCGCGTCTTCACCGGATATTTCGACAGCTGCGCCAGAATTTCCTGCATCGGCCGGCGCAGGTCGACCTTGACCACCGCGCCGCCGAGCTTTTCCTGATCGACATCGGGCAGAAACTGCGCCGGATTGTGCTCGAGCTCCTCAAGGAACACGCCGTCGTGCGTGATCTTGCCCAGCGCCTGCCGGTCGGCGGCGCAGGAGACGCCGAGGCCGATGGGGAGCGACGCGCCGTGCCGCGGCAGGCGGATGACGCGCACGTCGTGGCAGAAATACTTGCCGCCGAACTGCGCGCCGACGCCGATCGACTGCGTCATCGCCAGCACTTCCTTTTCCATCTCCAGATCGCGGAAGGCGTGCCCGTCCTCGCTGCCTTTCGTCGGCAGCGCATCGAGATACTTGGTCGAGGCGAGCTTCACCGTCTTCATCGTGAGTTCGGCACTGGTGCCGCCGATGACGATCGCCAGGTGATACGGCGGGCACGCGGCGGTGCCGAGCGTGAGCACCTTCTCCTTGAGGAACGCCAGCATGCGGTCACGCGTGAGGATCGAGGGCGTCGCCTGGAACAGGAACGCCTTGTTGGCCGAGCCGCCGCCCTTGGCGATGAACAGGAACTTGTAGGCGGCTTCGGAGCCTTCCTCGCCCTCGGCAAAGATCTCGACCTGCGCCGGCATGTTGGAGCGGGTGTTCTTCTCCTCGAACATCGTGAGCGGCGCGAGCTGCGAATAGCGCAGATTGCGCCTGAGGTAGGCGTCGCGCGCGCCCTCGGCGAGCGCCGCCTCGTCGTTGCCGACGGTGAACACGGCCCGGCCCTTCTTGCCCATGATGATGGCGGTGCCGGTGTCCTGGCACATCGGCAGCACGCCGCCGGCGGCGATGTTGGCATTCTTGAGGAAATCGTAGGCGACGAACTTGTCGTTGTCGCTAGCCTCGGGATCGTCGAGAATTTTCCGAAGCTGCTTGAGATGCGCCGGGCGCAGCAGGTGATTGATGTCGGTGAAGGCGGCTTCCGACAGCGCGCGCAGCGCCTCGTGCGTAACGGTGACCACCTCGCGGCCCATCACGGTTTCCACCTTGACGCCGTCGGCGGTGACCTTGCGGTAGGTGGTCGTATCCGGCCCGAGCGGGAACAGCGGCGTGTGCTTGTAGGCGGGGGTTGGTGTGGCGGTGGGGGCGTTCATTTTCCAATCTCGCGAGATAGGTGATTCGCGTTACGCGATACGTGGATTTCGACCCTTGCAAAGAGCTGACTCACTAATCAACGTAAATTTTTTTGCGCATTTGGACCGCACGGCCGCCTTGCGCAAACCGCAGTCTCAACACCATCTGCCTGCCAACGCCAGTCTCTTATGAGGGGGCGTTATCCGGCTACGAAGGGCGCTGCTCGGGGGGGCCGGAGTGACGGTTGAGACTGTCAAGGCGATATGTCGCTTCGATCTGAATGAATAGCGGCCTGAGAGGGCAGCACTCTCAATAGCCCTACTCTCCCTTTCCAAGCCCCTTCCCTTCCTTCCGATACTCCGGCCGCGGCGGTGAGAAGCAAGCGTCGTCCGGAGGAGCGAAACGCAACCTAGCGAAAAAACGCCTGTTTCGCCCTCATCCCGCCACATTCTAGGAATTAAATCCTCTCCGTCCTGCTCGACCAAGAGGGCGTCACCGGAGACGTTTCGATGATGGAGCAGGATGCGGCGCCTGCGCGCGAAGGGACCACGTATCCCCTCGCACCCGGGCGGCGCCGGGGCTCCGCTCGCGGGCACTACGACCCGCCGCGAGGAGCTCGCTGACGGCCGGCCGCAAGGCCCGCCCGACGCCTCGATGCGCGACAACCCGCTGAGGGGAACTGGCGCGGACAGGCGGACGGCGGGGCGACACGGCGGCAGAAAGCGCGGGCCCGGCGCCGAAAGGAACCGCAGGTGGAGCGCCACAGGGCGATCCGCGCGCAAGCGATTGCGCGCGGCACGATTTGCAACGGACGCGCCTTGCGGCGCTCCATTCCCTCGCTTCGCCGAGGGGAAAAGAGACGACGGCGCACCCGGCGCCGCTAAAGAATATGGGCGATGCCGCGCGCCTTTTGTTCTGCGCGGACGGCCGCGCAAAACCCCGACAATTTTAATCAACGCGTTGGCGGCGGATTAGCCCGGCCCGCCTAGTCTGATGCCGGCACAATCAGGGGCGTCCCATGATGCGCAAGTTCTTCCTCGGCCTCGGCGTGCTCACCGCGCTGCTGCTGGCCGCCGGCGGCATCGGCTTCTTCGTCCTCGCCCGCAACGGCGAGGCGTTCGACAAAATGAGCAAGGCCTATGTCGACGACAGCGTTGTCGCCATCGCCGGCAACTGGAACGTCGATGAACTGTGGAAGCGCGCCGGCCCGCGGCTGCGCGCTTCGGTCAAGCGCGAGGACCTGCGCAATCTGTTCGATGCGCTCGGCGGCGCGCTCGGGCAGATGGCGGAATATGACGGCAGCGAGGGCCAGGCGACGATGTCGATGGTCAACGCGCAATCGACGGTCGGCGCGAGTTACGTCGCCAAGGCCCGCTTCCGCAAAGGCGGGGCCGCGATCAGCGTCGCGCTGGTCAAGATCGGCGATGCCTGGATGATCGAGGGCTTTCACGTCAACTCGCCGGCGCTGCTGAAGAACCTCGCCGGCGTGCGCAGCTAGACCGCCCGCACCTTGCCCGGCTCGCCGAGAGCGCATTCGAGCGCCTTGCGGTTCCATTGCGCGAGATCAGCCGCCGCAGCGTAAGTCGATTGCAGAAATTCCATGAGCAGGGCGTCGCCGTCGCTCGCCGCGCGCACCGCGTCATAGGGCAGAATGAATTCGCCGAGCGCCTTGTCGAAGAAGGCGTCGGCCGGCGCAACCTTCGCCGCATCGAAGCCCTGCGGCGCCGGATAGGCGTAGGAATAAAACGCCGGATATTCGACCGGCCCGGGCGAGCCCGGCCAGAAGCCGGCGCTGGACACCTCGTGCGAATAGGCCTCGCGCACCACGGCGTCGGAAAGATGCGGGACGCCGCCGGGATGCAGCGGCGCCTTGGGGCCGGCAAAGCGCGTCACCGCGAGGTCGAACGAGCCCCAGAAGAAATGCACCGGCGAGGCCTTGCCGATGAAGCCGCTGCGAAAGTGCCACAGCACGTGGTTGGCGCGAATGAGCGCGCGGTGGAAACGGCCCGCCGCCTCGGCGTCGTAGGACTTGTGCTGCGTATCCCGATCGAACGGCACGCAGTCGGCGATCTCGCAGGGCATGGTCATGATCGGCGTGGCGAGGTTGAGTTCCTTCAGCGCGATCGCAACATCGGCATGGAACTCGGCGACGCTCACGGGCCGCAGCGCGACCTGGCGGACGTGGCCATCGCTGGTGCGCAGCCACAGCACATGGTCGAGAAAATCGAACTCGATCTCGAAATTGCGGGCGCCGTCTGGAACCGGCCCGGTGGTGAGCCCGCGCGCCGAGACGTAGAGCGTCACGTGCCAGGAATGATTGAGCCAGGGCGTGCGCGCCATGCGGATCTTGCCCACGATCTGCGTCCACAAATGCAGCGTGGCGCGGGTACCGGCCCAGTCGGCGTAAGGCAAGGCTGGCCAGATGGTTGCGTTGGTCGTCGGCATTATTGGTGCCCGTCCGATTTTCTGGCTGGCGCGAGGCGGCGCCGGCGCGTTACGATTTCATGTAGCGGCGGAGGCAGCTTCAGGCAACAAGGGGGGCGGACAATGCTTCGCGCGATTATTCTGGCCGCGGCGGCGGCATTCGTGATGACCACGGCGATGCACGATGCGCAGGCGCAGGCCGCGAAGAAATGCCGGCGGACGATGGAGCAGTGCATCGAGTCCTGCAAGAAAGTCGGCGGACGCTACTGCCCGGCCTATTGCCAGAAACAGCAAGTCGACACCGGCTGCCCATAGCGGCTGCGCCTTCCCGGCCGGCGCGACATTGACGCCTGCGGCGCGATCTGCCATCCCGCGAGCCGCGTCTCTCTGGAATTCTTGTCCCGCCAATGCCCCGCAGACCCTTTCGCGTCGGCCGCGCCGTCACCGGCCTCGGCCTTTTCGCCACCCGGCCGATCAGAAAGCGCACCCGCATCGTCGAATACAAGGGGCCCCTGCTCCGCACCAAGGACGCGAACAAGGCCGAGGCGAGGGGCAACAAGTACCTCTACGAGATCAACAGCCGCTGGACCATCGACGGCTCGCCGCGCTCTAACCTGGCGCGCTATTCGAACCATTCCTGCAATCCCAACGCCGAAGCCTACGACGTCGGCCACCGCGCCTTCATCCGCGCCATGCGCAACATCAAGCCCGGCGAGGAAATCGTCTACCATTACGGCATGGACTACCTGCGCAACGTCATCGGCATTTCCAATTGCCGCTGCTCGCGCTGCCGCCGGCGCAAAGCGCGCAAGGCCCGTGAGGCCAGGGCGCGCAAGAAGCGCTCCTTGAAACGCTTGGCGGCGCGCAAGCGCCGGAGACGGTCGCGGTGAACGCGGAGAACGCCGAGCGGGCTAACTCCGCCCCCTACCGGCGCGCCGATCATGTTCCCTTCGGCATCCTGCTGATGCTCGGCGCCACCGTGATGTATGCCTGCTCGACGGCGCTGTCGAAATGGCAGGTCACGCACTATCCCTTCGCCGAAGTCCTGTTCATCCGCACCGCGATTTCACTGGTCACCTGCGGCGTGCTGATCCTGCCGCGCACCGGCATCACCGTGTTCCGCACCAAGCGCCTGCGCGATCATGCCGCCCGCGCGGTGACGCAGACGGTGGCGCAAAGCCTGATCCTGGTCGCGCTGAGCCTGATGCCGATCGCCGGCGCCATGGCCATCAATTTTTCGGCGCCGCTCTTTGCCACTTTGTTCGCGGCGCTGTGGCTCAAGGAGAAGGTCGGGCTCGCGCGGGCCGCCGCGCTCGCCGTCGGCTTTTGCGGCGTGCTGCTGGTCGCCTCCCCCGGCGCCGACAGCTTCCGCACCGGCGCGCTGTTCGCGCTCGGCAACGCGGTGCTCTACGGCAGCGTCACCGCGGCGGTGCGCGGCATGAGCGCGACCGAATCGCCGCAGACGCTGACCATCTATCAGATGTTGTTCATGACGGTATTTTTTGCCCTGGCGCTGCCCGTGTTCGGCTTCACCCTGCCCGCGCCCGACGACGCCGCGGCGATGATCGCCGCCGGCGTCTGCAACGGCGTCGGCCAGTATTGGTGGACGCGGGCGCTGTCGCTGGCACCGCCCGCGGCGGTCGGGCCGTTCTATTATTTCACGCTGGTCTGGGCGATGATTCTGGGCCTCGCGTTCTGGGGCGACGTGCCGTCGGCGACGTTGCTCGCAGGGTCATCGATCGTCGTCGGCTCCGGGCTGTTCCTGCTCTGGCGCGAAGCCGGCAAAAAGCGCACCACCTCGGCATAACCCGCAAACGGGAGCACGTTCCCATGAGCCTCACCATCCGCCGCGTCGTTACCGGCCACGACGATCAAGGCCGCGCCAAAGTGCTGATCGACGAGCAGGTCCAGAACGTCTTTTCGCACCGGCCCGGCGCCTTTTACAGCGTCATCTGGTCGAGCGAAGGCTTCCCGGTCGACAATAACGGCGATGCCGATCCGTCCGGCAAGACAATTGGCACCACGATCGCCGGCGGCACGGTGTTCCGCGTCGTCAGTTTCGGCCCCGGCGTCGCGCCGCGCAATCATCGCACCGATTCGATCGACTATGCGGTGGTAATGTCCGGCGAGATCGACATGGAGCTCGACACCGGAACGGTGCATCTCAAAGCCGGCGACGTGCTGGTGCAGCGCGGCACCATCCATAACTGGGTAAACAAAGGTGAGGTGCCTTGCGTGATCGCATTCACCCTTGTCGCGGCGAAACCTGTGAGCTCCGGCGGCAAGACTTTGCCGGCGCAGGGGTGACCTCAGCCGCGCCTTATTCGTCCAGTTCCGGATAGTGCCGGAAAATCCCGTCCTCGTTGAACGGAATGCGGCGCGGCGAAGCGAGATAGGCCTTGATGCGCGGACGCATCGAGACGCGGCCATGCACCTTCACGACGTTTGGCACCTTGCGCTCGATGCGCCGCATCGCCTTCGGAAAGGCATAGCGCAAGCCATCGACAAGCTGAAACAGCGACAGATCCATGGTGCTGAACCTGCGCCCGAGCACGTTGGGACCGCCGCCCTTCTGCAGCACCTTCTCGAAATAGCCGAGGTATTTTGGCACGCGCTCGCCGAGAAAATTTTCGGCATAGCGCCGTGCTTCCGGCTTCTGGTCCTCGTAATAGAGCCCGCTGCCGACCGGATGATGCGCGTCGTGGACCTCCTTGACGAAATCCGTGACCGTCAACTGCAACTGATGCAGCCAGAGCCGTCCGGCTTCGTCGCGCGGCGCAAGTTTCAGCCGCGGTCCCAGGTAAAACAGGATTTCCGCGGCCTGCGCGATGACAAGCTTGCCGGCTTTGAGAAACGGCGGCGCGAAGGGCGGATATTTCTCACCGCGCCCCTCGATTATCGCCGTCATCTTGTTCACGCCGCCGCTTTTGCGCGCGACATCGTCATAGGCCGCGCCGGCATCTTCCAATGCGAGGCGCACGAATTCACCGCGGCCCTGGATGCCAGGCCAATAATAAAGCTGGTACCGCATAGGATTTCCTCGGCCGCCGCCACGACGGCCGAGGCAAGGTTAGCGCGTCAGTTCGCCGCAAAGCAATAAAGCAGGCCGTCACCACCGGTTGAGATCAAAGCGGGTTGCGAGCAGCCGCGCGACGGATGGGCGGCATTCCACGACTTTACTGTCGGAAAGGTCGCCGGGCCGTTGCGGTCCGAATGGCCCAACATGACCGAGCCTTCCGTGCTGCTCGTATAGTTTTTGCAAGTCATGTCCTTGTCCGGCGGAAAGGCGGTGCCGTCCGGCTGCGAGCCGGTGAGGATGTCATGACGGTTTGGCGTGTCGTCGTAACCGTTGACGGGCTCACCCTTCTCGTTGAGGTCGTCGGCCTTGCTGAGCTTGTTGTTGTCGCTGTGCAGATCGGCGACGCTGGTGGCAACGACCACGCCCTTGGCGTTCTGCCACGGCCCGTTGCCGATGCGGTCGCGCGCGTTGACGGCGCCCGCGCCTTGCGTCGACAGATAGGCGCGCCACGTCTTGCCTCCCGCTCCCGCCGTTGCGGCGAGATCCTGACAGTGCTTGTCGGCGCCGGCGAGCCCGCCGAGATCGGCGCCATTGCCGGGACCGACGCTGGTCACGAAAAAGGTCATGTTCGCGTTTTGCGCCTGCGCTGGCGCGGCGCCGAGAAATGCCAGGCACGCCGCCAGCGGCACGCCGACACGCATTGTTTTTTGCATTTGTCGCCTCCCTCCACCTTGGCGCGGCACAACGCCTGCGCCTTGGGAATAATAAAACCGGTCCGCCACCGGCTATTCCGGCCATGCGCGACGTTATTGCTGCTGCACCGGGAACAAACAAAAAGCCCGGCGTCGCCGCCGGGCTTTCAGAATTCAGATAAGTTCCATGCGCCGGCTTAGACCGACTGCAGGTTTCCCGCCGCTTGCTTGCCGCGCTCGGTGACGATCTCGTAGCTCACCTTCTGACCCTCGTTGAGCGAACGCATTCCTGCGCGCTCGACGGCGCTGATGTGCACGAACACATCCTTGGAGCCGTCATCCGGCTGAATAAAGCCGAAGCCTTTTTGGGTGTTGAAGAACTTCACAGTTCCGACTGGCATCGTAGTTCCTTTCGCGCTTCTTCGTTGAACGCCCTCCGCGCTCGTCGCGGGAGGCGGCAACTATCCGAGTTTTGGGAGTTCACTTGGAAGCGCTGGCCCAAAGTCGGGAGCGTGTCAGCAAGGTCAGCCGAAAACCAGGTTGCGCGCGGCGACATAGACAAAAACGGGGTTCCCGTCAACGGTCGGGCCAAATACGCCCGGCAATCCGCCTTTTAAGGATTGGTAATCGCCGTCCCGTAGGGTTGCAGCCGCATCAAACGCCCGCCGGTTAATGGATTGTAAACCGCCAAAGATCATACCGGCGCCGCTCCCCGAGGCGACATGAACAAAGACCAGCGCAAGACACGGCGGCGGCCGATCCGCTACAGCGCCTGGATGGCGCTCGACAGCGAAAAATTGCACGGCTGCGTGCTGTCTGACATTTCAGATACCGGCGCGCGCATCGATGTCGAGGATGCCGCCAGCCTGCCGGACCGCTTCATGCTGCTGCTCTCGGGCACCGGCTCAGCGCGGCGCCGCTGCCGGGTGGTCTGGCGCGCACCGGCCCAGGTTGGCGTCGCCTTCGAACGCCGCTTGAGCGACACCGGGGCTGCAACCCTGGCGCCGAGAGCCAACGCCGACTTGGCGGCCAAATCTGAGGTCAATGCCGGGCCCGAAGCTGAAGCCGAGATCGAGCCGAAGACCGGGCCGGCACCGGAAAGCGCCGCCTAGTCGCTCTGGGGCGCTTACGTCTCGTCAGTCACGCGAATGTCACCGGATCGGCGGAACCGCTACGCGGGCCGGCGATTGGTTTGGCGATGACCGATAGTTCGGCAAACCGTCCGGCACAGATACTCGCGCTGCTCGCAGCATTGCCGCTGTTATGGCTCGTTCCCGCGGCGCAGGCCAAAACTGTTGCCAACGATCCAATTCCTGCGCCTTCGTCCAATACCGTCGAAGACGCGGTGCTTTACGCCGGACCGATCGGCGCCATGCTGGAGAGCGATTATTTCCGCGCGCCGCATGTTCAGTCGGGCAACAAAAGCCTTTGCCGGCTGCATCTTTATTTTTCCAACCAGCCGTTCCGGCTCGCTCGATCCTGCGACTAGGCCGCTCAGCCCGCCATTGTCTCTTTCACCTTGGAGACGAGCTGTTTGAGCGTGAACGGCTTGGCCAGGAATTCATATTGCTCCTGGCTCGGCAGGTTTTTGCTGAAGGCTTCCTCGGCGTAACCGGAAACGAAAATCACTTTCACGCCGGGATTGCGCTGGCGCAATTCCTTGAGCAAAGTCGGCCCGTCCATTTCCGGCATCACCACGTCCGATACCACGAGGTCGATGCTCTCGCCGCGCTCCAGCACTTCGATTGCCTCGACGCCATTGCCCGCCTCGAGCACGGTATAGCCACGTGAGGTCAGGCCCCGTGCATTGAGCGCGCGCAGGCCCTCTTCGTCTTCGACGAGGAGGATGGTGCCGTGGCCGGTCAGGTCGGCGGCGGCACGCGCCGCGTTTTCCGCCGCCGTCAGCGCGCCGGCGATCGCCGGCGCCTCGGCGCTGGGAATCTGCTTGAGCGCCTCGTCGGCGCCGGGCACGTGACGCGGCAGGAAGATGCGGAAAGCGGTCTGCCCAGGTTTTGAATCGGCATAGACGAAGCCGCCGGTCTGCTTGACGATGCCGTACACCGTGGACAGGCCGAGACCGGTGCCCTTGCCGACCTCCTTGGTGGTGAAGAAGGGATCGAAGATCTTGTCCATGATCTGCGTCGGGATGCCGGTGCCGGTGTCGCCGACCTCCACCAGCACGTAGTCGGCCGCCGGCATTCCCTTGTAGGCGAACTTCGCCACCTCGGCCGCCGCCACGTTGGCAGTGCGGATGGTCAGCGTACCGCCGTCGGGCATGGCGTCGCGCGCATTGACCGCCAGATTGACGATCACCTGTTCGAACTGGGAGATGTCGACCTTCACCGGCCAAAGGTCGCGGCCGATGACGACGCCGGGGAAGGTCACCTTTTCTCCGATCAGCCGCTTGAGCAGCATGCCGAGGTCGGAGAGCGTCTCGCCCAGATCGAGCACCTGCGGGCGCAGCGTCTGCTTACGCGAGAAGGCGAGCAGCTGCCGCACCAGAGCCGCGGCACGGTTGGCGTTCTGCTTAATCTGGATGATGTCCTGAAACGACGGGTCGGTCGGCCTGTGCGCGTTGAGCAGGAAATCGGTCGCCATCATGATGGCCGAGAGCACGTTGTTGAAGTCGTGGGCGATGCCGCCGGCGAGCTGGCCGACCGACTCCATCTTCTGCTGCTGGTAGATGCGGTTTTCCAGCGTGCGCTGCGCCGTCGTCTCCAACGCGTAGACGATCGCGGCCTCGCCATCGCGATCGTCCTCGTCCACCGCGGAGACGAAGAAGCTCGCCCAGCGATCCTCCGAACCGGAGAGCGCGGCCTCGACCGGCGCGATGTCACCCTGCCCCGCCGCCGCTTTTGCAATGGCGGCTTCCAGCCCTGGCCGGTCGCGTTCGGTGACGGCGGCGAGGATCGAGCGCCCACCCTTGAGCAGGCTCTCGAAGGTCGAGGCAAAGCGCGCATTGCTGCGGGCGATACCACCGGCTTTATCCACGGTGGCAATTGCCATCGGCGTGTTCTGGAAGAAGCGCATGAAGCGGACTTCCGCCGCGCGTTGCGGGTCGGACCCGGCATCGCGTGCGCGGTTGAGTACCAGCGTGCGCGAGGAACCGGCGGCGCCGTCGGCGCCAAAGGCGACCTTGTGAAACAGCCTGACCGGCAGCGGCTTGCCGCTACGCGTTTTCAGATCGAGATCGAGCACTTCGGTTTTGACTTCGCCCGGCGCGGCGTTGAGCGTGGTCAGCAGCACGGCGCCTTCGCCGGCCACGATATCGGCGAGCTTCAGGGCCCCGGCGCCGACCTCGGCGAGATCGTGGCCGAGCCAGTCGGCGAGCGTGGCGTTGAGATAGACGATAGTGCCGCCGGCATCGACCGAGAAAAATCCCGCCGGCGCGTGGTCGAGATAATCGATGGCGCGCTGCAGTTCCTGGAATACATTTTCGGCGCGCGCGCGTTCGCGGGTCACATCGGCGACCGACCAGACCGACATGCGCGCGTCGCGCTTGGAATCGCCGAGCGGGCGCACGCGCAGCCTGATCCAGCGCGCCGGCGTCGTGCCGGCGCCGGCAATGCGAACTTCCTCGACATGCCTGTGGCCCTCGCGCGCGGCCTTGAGCAGCATGTAGATCGCCTCGGAGACGTCGGGATCGCCGATGAAGACCCGTTCGATCGGGCGCACATCGTTACTGTCGACGGCGCCGATCAAATCGAGATAGGTGGCGTTGGCGTAATAGACCCTGCCCGTCTGGTCGGTGACCACGATGCCGTCGAAGGCGTGATCGACAACCGACTTGAGCAACGGGTTGCCGCGGTCGCGGCCGGACACCGTCATGATGCCCGAGCCCATCGCGAACAATGCGAATATGCCGACGGTGCCGAGCACGCCAAGCAGGCCGAGAATATAAAGTTCGGCGTGCTCGCGGCCGATATAGACCGTGCCCACTGCCGCGCCGATCAGCAGTAGCGCGATGAGCAGCACCATGCCGACGCCGCCGCCGCGAGGTGCGCTCTGGCTGCGGTCAAAGGCCTCGCGCCGCGATCCGCTATCCGGGGTTGCCGGTTCCGGTCCCGAAGGCTGCGGCGTTGCCTGATCTGGGGCTGCCATGACGGTTGAAGACCCTTCGCATCGCCGCTGGCCTTAAGGCCAAATCACATGCGCTTGCCTTTGAGTGCCCCAAGCCGGCCCATGCGCGCAAGAGCTTGCGCGTCGCAAAATGCAACGTTTTGGACAATTACCGGCGGCCGCCCCGCCGCAGCCGCATGACGTAGCCGATGACCTCGGCCACCGCCTTATAGTGCTCGGGCGGGATCGCCTGATCGACCTCGACGGTGGCGTGCAGCGTACGGGCGAGTGGCGGATTCTCGACGATGGGGATCCGGTGCTCGCAGGCCACTTCGCGGATCTTCAGCGCCAGCGCATCGACGCCCTTGGCGACGCAGACCGGCGCGGCCATGCCGCGCTCGTATTGCAGGGCGACCGAATAATGCGTCGGGTTGGTGATGATAACCGCGGCCTTGGGCACAGCGGCGATCATCCGCTTGCGCATGCGGCCCTGGCGCACCTGCTTCATCTTGCCCCTGATCTTGGGGTCGCCTTCGGTCTGCTTGAACTCCTCCTTCAGGTCGCGGAGCGACATTTTCTGCCGCTCGTACCACTGCCGGTACTGGAACAGGTAGTCGGCGGCGGCGATGATCGCCATGATGGCGACCACCGTGCCCATGAGTTTGAGCGCGAGGGTCTTGGCCAGCGCAAGCACAGCGTCGACATCGGTCCACAGCAGATTCTGCATGCGCTGGCGTTCCGGCCACATCACCGTGATCAGCACGGCGCCAACGAGCAAAAGCTTGGCCAGCCCCTTGGCGAAATTGGCGATCGCCTGGGTGGAAAACATCCGCTTGAACCCGGCATTGACCGAAATCCGCGAGAGCTTCGGCGCCAGCGTCTCGTACGACCACACCAGCCTGTGCTGGATCAGATTGCCGGCAAGCGCCGCGAGCATCAGGAGCAGGAACGGAATGGCGAGAGTCGCGATCAATTCGCCGCCGAGCTTCTCGAACAACCGCGGCAGCGCAGGTCCGTCGGTGCGGATGTCATAGGCATTGGCGATCAGCCCGCGCATCGTGGTAGTCAGATTTGCGCCGACACCGCCGGAGAATGCGATCAGCACCAGCGTCGCGCCGGCCATAATGAACCAGGTGGAAACTTCCTGACTCTTGACCACGTCGCCACGCTGGAGCGCGTCATCCAGGCGCTTTTGCGTCGGGTCTTCTGTTTTTTCCGAGGTATCGGGTTGTTCGTCAGCCATCCGCCGTTACCCGTTCGGCGCCAGGTTGGACAGCACGCCTTCGATATAGCCACCGAAGATGCCCATCATGCTTCCGAGCACAAGCAACAGCAGGGCAAGGCCGAGCATGATCGACAGCGGCAGGCCGATGAAGAACACCTGCATCTGCGGCATCAGCCGCGACAGCACGCCAAGGCCGAGGTTAAACAAAAGGCCGAACACCAGAAACGGAGCCGACAGCTGGATGCCGATGCGAAAAGCCGTGGTCACGACCTGGGTGATGTGCTGCGCCATGTCGCCGACCGACAGCAGTTCGCCAGGCTGGAACAGCGTGTAACTGTCGTTGAGCGCGGCGATCACCAGATGGTGCATGTCGGTGGCAAAAATCAGGGCGATGCCGAGCATAGTGAGGAAGTTGCCGACCAGCACGCCCTGCTGGTCCTGTGTCGGATCAATCGCAGTGACAAAACCGAGCCCAAGTTGCTGGGCAACCACCGAGCCGGCGACCTGCAGCGCGGAAATCGCCAGCCGCGCGGTCAGCCCCAGTACCGCGCCGATCAGCATCTCCTCGGCGAGCATCAGCAGCACCGGCCCGAGCGCCTTCAAGTCGATGGTATAGGCCTTCTCGTGCAGCGGCAGCAGGATGGCCGTGAGCACCAGCGCGACGGCAAGCCGAACCCGTGTCGGCACGGTCATTTCGCCGAGGCCCGGAAGCAGCATCACCAGGGTGCCGACACGCGCGAATGTGAGGAGATATGCGGCGGCAAGCGCCGGCAGGAACGAAATGTCGATATGCATCGGATTAACCGCTGACGATGCGCGCGGCCAGCCGCAGCATTTCCGCGTGCAGCTTTTCCGCCATGAACGGCAGCGCGACCAACAGCGCCAAAAAGATCGCCAGAATCTTGGGCACGAAGGCTAGCGTCATTTCCTGAATCTGCGTCAGCGCCTGCAGCAGCGAGATGACGATGCCGACCGCCAGGCCGACCAGCATCACCGGCCCGGCGACCATGATCAGCGTGTAGATGGCGTCGCGGGCGATATCGAGGACTTCCGGACCGGTCATCAATGGTTCTTTCGTTTGCGTACGGTCCGAAAGCCGAGATCCATCGGCCTAGATCGCCATCTTCATGACTTCCTCGTAGGCGGCGATGACCTTGTCCCGCACTGCGACCACGGCATCGATCGCAACCTCGGTTTCCGACACCGCGGTGACGACGTCGACCATATTGGCGTTGCCGTTGGCGGCGGCGCGCACCTGCGAGTCCGATTTCTGCCCGGACTCGTGCACGGCTTCGAGGGCCTGCTTGAGCATGGCAGAGAAGTCGTTACCGATGCCGGTGCTCGTCGCGGCGGCGGCGCCAAGCGATGCGGTTGGATCGGCGAGGCGCGCGACGGTGGCGTAAGCGCTGGCGGCGGCGAGTGGAGTGGGCATTGGCTATGCTTTCTTCATGCGCATGATCTTGTCCGAAAACCGGTGCCCGCTTTCGGGATCATGCCTTCAGGATATCGATGGTGCGCTGGAGCATGCGGCGCGTCGCGGTGATCACATTGATATTGGCTTCGTAGGAACGCTGCGCCTCGCGCATGTCGGTCATTTCCAGCATCGGATTGACGTTGGGATATTTGACGTTGCCGTTGGCGTCGGCGGCCGGGTGTCCCGGCTCGTATTTGAGCCGGAAGTCGGATGAGTTGGTCTGCGTTGGGCCGAGCTCGACCATGTTGGCATCGAGCGCGCGGTCGAACTCGCTGCGGAAAGTCGGAATCTTGCGCCGGTAGGGATCGCCGCCCGCCGTGGTCGGCATTGAATCGGCGTTGGCGATGTTTTCGGAAATAATGCGCATGCGGCCCGCCTGCGCGCGTAAGCCAGATGCGGCGATCGCCATGCTCTTGAGAAAATCCATGGGCTGCCTTCCCTAGCGGTTAGCCGGTCTGTCTGCCGAGCGCGGTCTTGAGCAGGTTGAGGCTGCGCGTGTAGAGCGCCGCGACCGCCTGGTAGTCCATCTGGTTTGCGGCGACTTTCATCATCTCGTCCTCGAGCCCGACTGTGTTGCCGCCCGGGCGCACTTCGTAACGGCTATCGGTCTGGCTGCGGAATGAGGAACCAGCGGCCTCGGAGCCGGCGATGTGGCCGCTTTCGGTTTGCACCAGCGCCACCGGGGTCACGCCGGTCGCCGCTAGCTGCTCCGCCGGCACGAATTTCAGGGGCGCCAAATCTCGCGCCCGGTAGTTCGGCATGTCGGAGTTTGCGACGTTTTCGGCCAGCACGCGCTGGCGCTGCTGGCTCCAGTCGAGCCGCGTGCGCAGCATCGACAGGATCGGTAGATCGGTAATGGCCAATTAACCCTCCTCAGCCGGCCGCCCCCCGGCGCTAGGCAGACTTTGCCGGGTGCATGGTTAATGGCGGGTAAAGGGATAGGGGCTTCGCAAGCATTAACCCTCGGGCTAGTCTTCGGAACCTGCCGCTGCGGGGGAAAGACCTTCCCTTGTTAAGGTTCTGTTAGTATGCCGGGCGGCAAATAGTGCCTAGGGAGTTAACCATTCGGGCGATTCCCGTCCGGAGCCCTGCGGCGTCGATAAACGGAGCGCATTGAATGTTCGACCTGCTCGGCCCGGAGATGCCGCTGGCCGCCAAGTTCTTCATTGCCTTCGCCATCGTGCTCGCCCTGATCGGCCTGACCGCATGGCTGGTGCGCCGCTTCGGTTCCAACCGTTTGGGCAGTTCACGCGGCCGGCAACCGCGGCTTGCCGTGATCGATGCCGCGCCGGTCGATGGCCGCCGCCGCCTGGTACTGATCCGCCGCGACAACATCGAGCATCTGCTAATGATCGGCGGCCCGACCGACCTCGTGGTCGAACCTAATATTGTCCGCGCCCTCGGTACCCGCGAAGTCGCCCGCGAGGCGCCGCGCATGACAAGCGAAGCTCCGCGCGCCACGCCGTCCACCGAAGGCGCATGGCCGCTGCAGCCGGTCAATGAACCCGCGCCGATCACGCCGATGAACCTGCCGCGTCCCTATCGGTCCAACGCCACCGAAGAGCCGTGGCTGCCGCCCGAACCGGGCGCACGCGCGCGTCCCTCTCCCGAATTCAACGGGCTTGCCGGCGAATTGTCGGCGCGTCTCAATGCGCCCGATCTCGGCACTCCGGTCGTTCGCCCCGAACCACGGCTAAGTGCCGCGCCGCCGAGCGAGCCGCCACCGTCGCCGCAAAACGATCACAACCTCGCGGAAATGGCGCAACAGCTCGAAGCAGCGCTGCGCCGCACGCCCGCTCCCGCGGATAATCGTCCCCCGGTCACCGACGCATTGGCGACAACCGCCCCAACCAGTGCCCCGAGCAAGTCGCCCGATCCGCCGCGCGGACTTTTGCGCGAACCCAAAATGCGCCACGAGGCAAGACCCGAACCCAAGATCGAGGCGAAAGCCGAACCGAAGGTCGAGCCCAAACTTGAGCCTAAGCTCGAGCCGTCGGCGACGCCGGGCAAGAATCTCTACGACAATCTCGAACAGGAGATGGCCAGCTTGCTCGGCCGTCCACCCGGCAAACCTTGACAGGTATTTCCGACCGCCGTGTCCGTCTTTTGACGGTGGCGGTTGGAGTAGCCGGGGTGATGATGGCGGCGGCGGCGACGCCTGCTGCCGCGCAGGACATCAGCGTCAATTTCGGGCAAGGCAACGGGCTCACCGAGCGCGTGATCCAGATGATCGCGCTGCTCACGGTGCTGTCGCTGGCGCCCTCGATCCTGGTGATGATGACGTCGTTCACCCGCATCGTGGTGGTGCTCTCGCTATTGCGCACCGCGCTCGGCACCGCCACTGCGCCGCCCAACGCGGTCATTATATCGCTGGCGCTGTTTCTCACCGCCTTCGTCATGGGGCCGGCGCTGCAGACGGCCTACGAGACCGGCGTCAAGCCGCTCGCCAACAACGAGATCACCGCCGAACAGGCATTCCAGCGCGGCTCGGTGCCGCTGCGCGCCTTCATGGAAAAAAACGTCAACGAAAAAGACCTGAAGCTGTTCGTCGACATGTCAAAGGAAGCCCCGCCCGAGAAGCCCGAAGACCTGTCGCTGCGCGTGCTGGTGCCAGCCTTCATGATTTCCGAACTCAAGCGCGCCTTCGAGATCGGGTTCCTGCTGTTTCTGCCGTTCCTGATCATCGATTTGGTGGTGGCTTCGGTGCTGATGTCGATGGGCATGATGATGCTGCCGCCGGTCGTCGTTTCGCTGCCGTTCAAACTGATCTTCTTCGTGCTGGTCGACGGCTGGAGCCTGGTCGCCGGCTCGCTGATCCAGAGCTACGGCACCTAGCGGCTAGGATCGCCTAGCGGGCGACGGCGCGCTCCATTTGCATTCTTCCAATCGACCCGGTCGGCGACGGATCGGCCTTGCGCCCGTCGCCATTTGCGGGCCTTGGCGGCAGCGGCGAAGATGCAGGATCGGGATTTCCGATGGAGTTGACCGCCGCTTTTTCCGACGCCGGTTGCGGCGCCAAGGCCTGTGGTTTCCCCGCGGCGTCCGCGGGCGCCTTGTCGCCTGCCGCGGTTGACAGATCCGGATAGCGCGCTCGCATGTCGCGCAGGAAGCCATCCAGTGTGTCGCCGCCGCCGACGGTTTTGGCGATGTCCTGGAATTCGGCGCCGGTGTTGCCGATCGGCGCGCTGACGACGTCGAAGGCGTGATGGTCCGGACTGTCCGCCATCCTCGCCGCGTATTTTTCGCGGAAGCGCGCAAGCCCCATCGATTCGTCGGCCAGTGAATAGCCGATCGCCGCGCGCATTATATCCGCACGCTCGGTGTCGCTCAGCGGCGTGAATTGCTTCCAGCGATCCCCGTAGAACAGTTCGATCTGCTCGGCCGCCTGCCGCCAGCGTTTCGCCGCCCAGAAGATGTCGGCGCGCAGCCTCGTCGCCTCACGGCTCTGCATGTTGGCGATGACCTCCAGCGCGACGTCGTGGCGGCCGATGTCGGACAGCGCGCGCGCCTGCAGCAGCAGCCGCTGATCGTGCACTTCGTTCGAAAGTTCGCCGCTGCGGCTCGACTGCAGCGTCGCCAGCGCCCGGTCGGGCTTGCGGTCCATCAGGTAGATGACGGCTAGCCGTGTCGCGACCTGCGCGCGTGCCGCGCCTTGCAGACGGTGGTCGACCTGATGCTGCAGCAGTTCGGCTGCCTGTTCGAGCAAGTCGACCGCCACCAGCCTGTCGGCGAGCTTGCGGATCATTTCGTCGCCGGCACGGCCGATGGGCGTGAGCTCGCGATAGTCGTAGAACAGACCGAGCGCCTCAACCGGCGGCAACGCGTCGCCCTTGCTGCCGAGAAACAGACTTTCGAAGGTGACGGCGGCCTCGTCCTGGATTTGCCGGGTGAGATCGGAATTCGGGTGCGCCATCATCGCCGTGCGCATGACGTGGAAGGCCTCGCGGTAGCGGCCGTCCTCGGTGTAAAGGTGCGCAAGCATCTTGAGCCCTTCGGCTTCGGTATCGTCGCCGCGCCAGACTGTCGTGAGCGTCTCAAGCTCCGAAATCACGTCCTTACGCGGCATGTCGCCCATGGAAAAGCGCAAGGCGACTTCGCGCAGCCGGCCTTGCGCCGCGGCGCGCCGGTCCCGGGAACCGGCGGCGAGCCGATAGGCCGCGAGCGCGTCCTCGGTACGCCCAAGGCCCTCGTCGAGCTTGCCGGTCAGAACGCCCATCGACGGCTCAAGCTCCGGCGGCACGCCGATGGTGTCGAATTCGTCGAACATCCGCGCCGCGCCATTGAAGTCGCGCACCGCGATCGCCGAACGCAGCGCTTCGCGCAAGGCCATGCGCTGCAGCTCGAGCGGCAGCGCGCCCATCGTGGCTTCCATGTTCTTGAACTGCTCCCGCGCCTCGACCCACTTGCCGACACGGGCGAGCGCGATGGCGCGCCAGATCGGCGCGTTGAACTGGCCGCCGACCAGCGGGTTGGACAGATCCTTGAGCGCATCTTCCGGCCTGTGCAGCATCACGTCGGCGATGCTCTTGAGCACGGTGCCGGTGACATCGTCGCCGTGCAGATCGGACAAGGCGACGTCGAGCACGCCTTTTGCCTCCGCGCCCATGTCGCGCGACAGATAAAAGCGCGCGAGGTTGAGCCTTGCCTGATAGCGCTTGGCCTCGGGCGCGCTAGCGGCGAGCTGGACAAGATCGTTCTGCCGCTCGTTGTATTTGGCCTGGTGATCGAAGCCCCAGATCTGGCTATCAAACAGCACCGGATTGTAGGTGAACGTGTTGACGGCGCGCTCGCTGATCGCGCCGGACGACAGCGTCAACCCGCCGGGCCGCGTGATGGTGATGCGATCCGCGGCCAGTTCAGCGCGGATATCGTCGGCCAGCGGCTGCACCACCACACCCTGCGTCGAGGCAAGCGCGCGCAGTTCGACAAAGTCGAACCCCTTGATGAAGCCGCGGGCCGGACCGAGCGCCGTAATGACCACAAGCCGGTCACCGACTTCGGGATCGGTGACGGTATGGATTTTCTGCGCCTGCTCGAACGGGATTGAGATGCTGGCGTGGTTCTTGTCGGTGAGACCGCGGGCAACAACCAGCGGTTTGGTCGGCACAGCGCCGCCGTCGCCGATCGTCAAGACCCATGACGCTCCGTCGGCGGCAAGGCTCGTCATTTGCGGCCGCTCGAGACGCACGCGCAGGATGGCCTCACCGTCGGCACCGCGATCAAGAACGCTGGCGCGGATCAACTGGCTCGTTTCGTTCGCGTTCAACGCGCCGATGTCGATCTTGGCGGCGCTGTCGAAGATCAGCCACAAAGTATCGGCGCGGCGGAACACCGCGGCCGGCGTCGGCATGGCGAAGGGAAATTCGAGCCGCAGGACGTCACCGGAGCGATGCGTGGCGACGACAACCGGCGCGTTCGGGTTGGGAGCCGGCGGCTTGCCTTCGGCGCTTTTGCCCGGGGTCGCCTCTTTTGCCTCGGTCGCCGGCTTCACATTGTTGTCCTGCTTGGGCGCCTCCGCCTTTGGCATCGGCGCGGCCGCAGGTGCAACCGGCGCGGCAAGAGGCGCAGCGCCTGGCATCGCCGTCGCGGGCGCTTCGACCGGCCTTGCGACACCCAGAAGCGTCGCCGGTGTAGGTCCGGCCGGCATCGGAAATGCCTTTGCCGCAGGTGCGGACCCTGGCATCGCCTTCGGCGGCGGCGGCGGCGGTGCGGGCGCGGCCGCCATTGCCGGCGCGGCGGGCGCGTCGTCGTATGCGGGCACCGACTGCGGCGCGTCGATCTTCGGTGAAGGCTTTGCGGCCTGCGCCTCTGCCCCTACGGGCTTGACGTCCTTTGCCTCTGCCTTCGCCTTCTGATCGCCCTGCTGCGCCACCAGCTTCGGCTTGGCGCCGCTCAGGCCGATATCGACAACGAGGGCTCGATCCTCGCGGAAATTGCGGACCTCCGGAGTGCCATTAAGCGTGAAACTGATCGTGGTCGAATCATAGTCGAGCACGGATTCGATCGATTGCAGCGTCGGCGGCAATGCGGCGTTGGCCTCGCCCAGATCCCATTTGATCGGTTGATCGAACGTCAGCGTCAACGCGTTGTCGCTGCGTTCGGTCGCCACGTTGGCCTGGTTCGGCATCTCGAACACGTAGCGCATGAAGGTGGGCTGCTTCGCCACCTTGACGCGGAGCGTCGGCGGCGTCTGCTGGCGGATGCTGAGGCGTTGCAGGTTGAGCTTGCGCTCGGCTTCCCGCGCGCGGCGCGCAAGATCGTCGATCACCTCCTGCGGCAGACCGGGCATGACGCCGGTCCAGGTCTCGGGCAACAGATCGACATAGAGCCATTCGCCGGCAGGGATCGTGTTGACCTTGACCTTCTGCGCCAAGGCCAGACGGATCGCCGTGCCGTCGGGATCGCGCCGCGCGGCGGTGATGTAATCTTGTGCCCCAGCGTTGAGGCGGTCGACGGCGACGTCCATCGGTTTGCTGAAGGTGATGACCATGACCGCGCCGGACATGGTGACCTTGGCATCGACCGGTTCGTCGAGACGGAACACGAGCCGCGCATAGCCGCTGTCGTTGAATACCTTGACGTCGGCCTTGACCGGGTCGGCGGCCCGCGCGGGGGCGCTGGCCGCGAGCAACGCCAAGGCAAACAAAGCCAAGGCGAACGCCAGCGCGCGCGCGCGTAATTTCATGATGCTCGGCAATGCCGTCATGACGCGTTTCCGCCCGGCAACAGACCGGTAGAGGTAACCTACGGTTTGGCGTTTAAGGTTGCGTTAACCGTGAGGCTTATCACCCGCCCGGTTTGCCTTCGATTTTCGGCAGCTGATTTGCGCCTTGCCGCTTTGGCCCGGTTCCGGCGCGGCTAGCCAGCTCGACGGTGAGGCGCTCGGCCATATCCGGCGACATTTGCGCAAGGATGTCGGACATTTTGCGCGGATTGATCTTGGTGGTGACGTCGACCAGGATGTTGAGCTCAAGCCGGTCGAAAATGCGCGCGGCATCTTTCGGCTTCATGTTCTCGTACATGGACACGATGCTGCTAAAGCGCGCGGCCTCCGCCTTGTCGCGGTTGCCAAAGGCCGTATTGACACGCGCTTCGGTGTCCTTGAGCTCCGCGACCTTGGCTTCCAGCCGCTTCTCCGCCGCCTTGATCAGGTTTTCGCGCATGTCGAGTTCGCGCTTGCGCGCGTCGAGCTCCTGATTGCGGTCGCGCAGGCGCTCGAGCACGGCGCGCTCGCCGGCCGAGGCGATGCGGCCCGGCTCAATCGACACCGAGACATTGCCGACCTCGACTTTTGGCGGCCCGGGCGGCTTCTCGCTGGTCGTCAGCTTCGGTTCAGCTGCCTTGTCGTCCTTCTTGTCCTTGTTTTCGCTCTTGTCCTTGCTTTCGCTTTTGTCCTTGTCGACCGACCCGGTGATGTCCTCACTCGCCCCGCCAAAATCGAACGTCCGCTTCCCGGCGAGACCATCGGCAGCCGCAATCTTGGGAAAGTCCGGCGTGCTATCGGCAGCATCCGCGGTCGCAGTTTTTCGCGTAGCGAGGTTATGGTCGATATGCTCGGCGAGCGTATAACCGCCGTCGAACACCAGGCCGGATACCTTCAACGCAAACAGGCAGACCGTCGCCAACAGGACGATGGGGATCAAGCGTACGTCGCGCAGGAAGCGCATCATGCGGCGAGGCCGCCGAGCCTCGACTCCGTCCGCTTGGCGAAGGCCTGAGCCGCCGCGGCGACGATCTTGGCATCTGGGGCCGGCACGGTCTTGTCCTTGGATACACCGATGATACGGATCAGCCGCGTCAGCAACTCCTCGCCGGCGCGCAGCCGCTGCTCCATGTCGGCGCTCATGGTCTCGGCACGTTCAAGTTTCTGCCCGAGCGACTGTTCGCCTTCGCGCACGGTCGCCTTGAGCCCGCCGATCGCGCGCTCGGCGATCTCGGTGGCGGTGATCAGTTCGCCAATGGTGGCGCGCAACGACTGCTCGTCAGCCTTGAGCAGGCGCAATTGCTTGCTGAGCTGGACGCAATAAAGAATCGTGAGCAGCAGCAGGATCGCGACCATGCTCTCGACCATGAAACCGTAGTGATAGTTCACGGTACCTCCATCCGATTGGTGGGCTCATCGGCCTTCTCGAACATCGCAAACGTCGTGCGCGGCTTGCGCAGTGCCTTGGCGACGCGCACCGCGACACGGTCGCCGACCTTGCCCATGCGGCCTTCGGTCAAGGCAACGTCGCCGCAGCGCACCGTCACCAGCGCATCCGGCTTGATCTCGAGCGGCAGCGTGTCGCCCACGTTGAGGTTCATCATCATCCGCAGTGGCAGACTGGCTTCGTAAAGCACCGCGTCGACGCCGATCTGCGCCTGGCCTATTTCAGTTGCGAGATGGCCCTCCCAGATCGGATCGCGGCCGAACTTCTCGCCCATGAACATCTGCAGCAACACGGCACGGATCGGCTCGATGGTCGCGTATGGCAAGAGCAGTTCGATGTTGCCGCCACGGTCTTCCATGTCGATGCGCAACCGCACCAGGATGGCGGCGTTGGCGGGCCGGGAAATCGCGGCAAAGCGCGGATTGGTCTCCAGGCGGTCGATGTTGAACTTGACCGGCGACAGCGGCTTGAAGGCGAGTTCGGCGTCCGCCAGCACCACCTCGATCATGCGTTTGACTAGGTTGGTTTCGATGGTCGTGTACGGCCTGCCTTCGATGCGGATCGCCGTTTGCCCGCGGCGGCCGCCGAGCAGCACGTCGATGATCGAATAGATCAGGCTCGAATTGACGGTGGCGAGACCGAAATTTTCCCATTCCTCGGCCTTGAACACGGCAAGGATCGCCGGCAGCGGGATCGAATTGAGATAGTCGCCGAAGCGCACCGAGGTAATGCGATCGAGCGAGACCTCGACGTTGTCGGAGGTGAAGTTGCGCAGCGATGTCGTCATCAGCCGCACCAGGCGGTCGAAGACGATTTCCAGCATCGGCAGACGCTCGTAGGACACCATCGCCGAGTTGATGATGGCGCGGATGCCGGAATTGTCGTTGAGCGTGATATCGGCAAGGCTGAAGCCGAGCAGCCCGTCAATCTCCTCCTGGTTGAGGATGCGCTCTGCGCCGCCCTTGGCGCCGGCCTGATTAAAGTCGTTGCCGTCGTCGACCATCGCCGCCCATTGCGCCGCGGCTTCGTCGGTGCTCGGCGCGGCGGCTGCGTCGGCGCCAGGCGCTGCCGCACCGGGATCCGATTCCAGCGCCACCCCCCACTCGGCGGCCAACGCATCCTGATCGATCTGGTCCTTGCCTGCCATGCGCTATGTCAGCTTTTCATTTCGCGTTATTGGACAACGATTTCTTTAAACAGCACCGCGGTCACCCGGTTCGGCGCGATAGCGGCATTGACGCGGCGGGTCAGTTCTTCCTTGAGGCGGTAGAGACCTGCGGAGCCGTCAAGATCGGTCGGCCGCAATTCGCGCAAGTAGGTCTGGAAGGCATCCATCACCCGCGGCATCAGCGGCTGGATTTGCGGCACGGCGGCTGCGTCCGGCACTTCGAGCACGATTTTGACCTTTAGATATTGCGCGTGATCGGCGCCACCGCTGGCAAGATTGACCAGCACGTCGGGCATGTCGACGAAGGTCGCGGGCTTGGCAGCAACTACCTCCGGCTTTTCCTCTTTGTGACCGCCGAAATAAAAGTAGGCACCGGCTCCGCCGCCGCCGAGCACCAGCAGAGCCGCGCCGGCGATCGCGATCAATTTTAACGGCAGTTTTTTCTTCAGCTTGGCAGCCGAGGCTTCGCCTTCGGCCTCCGGCGCCTGGTCGGCGTCCTTCTCCGCTTCCGCCTGTTTTGCCTTCGCTGCCATGACCCCACCCCGATGACGTGCTGTCGCCGACGACGCTTCGCCGGTGCGAAACGCCTTTGAAAAGCGGCTCCGTGCACGCTTTCCGCGAAGGTAGGTCGGTATGGTTAACAGATCATTTTCACCCGGCAGCTTTTGCCGCATGGGTTGCGAAAATGGCGGCTTTTGCCGCCGTGGGCGTGCACGGCATTTCGGCTAAATCACTGATTGAACGTGATTTTTCAAGTTGGCACGGCGTCTGCAAATAGCACCCCAGCCGCAACGCTTGGGAGAGCTTAGCGGCGCCAGATGACAGGGCCGGCCTCGGGAGGGCGGTCCTGGCTGACAAGGGGAGATGCCGTTTGCAGAATGGAGCTCTGGTCGGGCTGTCACGTCAGGTCGCGATCCAGCGCGAACTCGACGTCGTCGCCAACAACATCGCCAACATCAACACCACCGGCTACAAGGCCGACGGCTCGCTGTTCGAGGAATATCTGTCCTCGTCGGCCCGCGCCGGCGGGTCGTCAGGCCGCATCAGCTTCGTGCGCGACCGCGGCCTTTGGCACGACATGAGCCAAGGCGCGATCGAGCACACCGGCAATCAGCTCGACGTGGCGATCGACGGCAAGGGTTTCCTCGCCGTGCAGACACCGCGCGGCGAGCGTTATACGCGCAACGGAGCTCTGCAGGTCAACGCTACCGGACAACTGGTCACCAGCGACGGTTACCAGGTGCTCGGCGACGGCGGGCCGATCACGCTGCAACCCACCGACAGTCAGGTTTCCATCAGCCGCGACGGCACCATCAGCGTGCGCGAGGGCAACTCCAACGTCGATTCCCAACGCGGCAAACTCAAGCTGGTGACCATCGCCAATGCCGGAGACCTGCACAAGGACGGCAGCAGCACCTTCAACTTTACCGGAGACGGCACGCCACAGCCGGCGACATCTTCGACCGGGCTGATTCAGGGTGCCGTCGAAAAATCGAACGTGCGCGGCGTGGTCGAGATGTCGCGCATGATCGAAATCACCCGCGCCTACACCCAGATCGCCGGCCTCCTGCAACAGCAGGCCGACCAAGGCCAACAGGCGATCGACAAGCTCGCCGAAGTCCCGAATTGATGAGGAGTTAAGTCATGCGCGCGCTCAGTACCGCAGCGACCGGAATGATGGCGATGGAGCTCAATGTCCAGGTCATCTCCAACAATCTCGCCAACATGACCACGACCGGCTACAAGCGCCAGCGGGCGGAGTTTCAGGACCTGCTCTACGACCACGTCAGCCGCATCGGAACGCAGACGTCGGCGCAAGGCAACATCCTGCCGGTCGGCATCGATCTCGGCTCCGGCGTGAAAACCGTCGGCACGCCGCGCCTGATGACGCAAGGCACGCTAACGCAAACCAGCAGTTCGCTCGATCTTGCCATCCGCGGCGATGGCTTTTTCAAGATCCAGATGCCCGACAGCACCTATTCCTATACGCGCGACGGCTCGTTCCAGATGGACGCGCAGGGGCGCATCGTTACCGCGCAAGGCAACGTGGTACAGCCGGCGATTACCATCCCGCAGAATTCGACCGGCCTCACCATCAACGCGCAAGGTCAAGTGTCGGTGATACCGCAAGGATCATCGACGCCGACAATCCTCGGCCAGTTGACGCTCACCCGCTTCATCAACCAGGCCGGCCTGCTGTCGGTCGGCGACAACTTGTACACGGAAACGCCCGCCTCCGGCACGCCGCAGGACGGACTGCCCTCGACAGATGGCGCCGGCGATCTGCAGCAAGGCAACCTCGAACAATCGAACGTCGACTCGGTGACCGAAATCACCAACCTGATCGCCGCGCAGCGCGCCTACGAGATGAACTCGAAGGTGATATCCGCCGCCGACCAGATGTTGTCGACCACCTCCAACCTGATGCGCTGAGGCCTCTCCATGATCCGAATTCTTGCCGTCACGGCCGCTCTTCTTGCGCTGCCCGGTGCCGCCGCCGCACAGACAACCGCCGCGCTCGACCAGGAGCGCCCGGTGTTGCGTTCGGACGCCGTCGTCACCGGCGAACTCGTTCGCATCGGCGACCTTGTCGAGCATGCAGGCGTCGTGGCCAGGATTCCGATTTTCCGCGCTCCCGATTTGGGATCGACCGGCGCGGTTTCCGCCGACGCGGTGGTCGAAGCGGTGCGCGCGCATGCGCTCATCGGTCTTGACACCGCCGGCATCAATGAAGTGACGGTGACGCGCCTCGGACGCGCAATTGTGCCAAAGGACATTGAAGCCCGCATCGCCAGGGCGCTCGCCGCGCAAAATTCGCTGGGTCAGCCAGACGACATCGCGCTCTACTTCGACCGCGAACCGCAGACCGTCAACGTCGAACCCGAGGCCAAGGGCGAATTACGCATCAACACGCTCAACTACGACTCACGCACCGGACGTTTCGAGGCAACGCTCGATCTGCCCGCCGGAGCCACCAGCCGCGCCCGGCTGCGTTACAGCGGACGCGCCGCCGTGACCACGGAGGTCGCGCTGTTGACGCGGCCGCTCTCGCGCGGCGAGGTGATCCGCCAGGACGACATCGTCCTGCAGCGCCGCCCGCGTACCGAGATCAACAGCGCCGTCATAACTGACCTGAAGCAGGCGCTCGGCTATGCCGCGCGAACGTCGCTGCAGGCCGAACGGCCGCTGCGCTCGACCGACCTGATGAAGCCCGAACTCGTTCAGCGCAACCAAGCGGTGACGCTGGTCTACCGGGTGCCCGGTATTACGCTAACCGTGCGCGGCCGCGCGGCGGAAGGCGGCGCCGAGGGCGACGCCATCACCGTCACCAATGAGCAGACCAAGCGGCCTGTACAGGGCGTGGTTGCGGGGCCTGGGCAGGTGGTCGTTGGCGCCACCAGCGCGCAACTGGCCGCTAATACCCCGCCGTCACGGACACCTTAGACCGCGAGAGCCGGAACGAAGCGACAGTGAAACCGCGCGAGTCCGCGCCCAAAGTGAGAGTGACGTCGATGAATGTACCCAAGGTTATGCGTCATACCGTATTGGCGGTATTGGCGGCGTCGCTGCTCAGCAGTTGTGCTGCCTGGGAAAGCGTCAAGAATATCGGACAGCCGCCGCCGCTTTCCGCGGTCAACAATCCGACCACACAGCCGGGCTACAAGCCGGTGCAGATGCCAATGCCGGCAGTACAGCCGGCCTCATACAATCCCAATTCGCTGTGGCGCAACGGATCGAGGGCCTTCTTCAAAGACCAGCGCGCGCACCAGATCGGCGACCTCCTCACGGTGCAAGTCAACATAACCGACAAGGCAAATCTCTCCAACGAGACCCAGCGCACCCGCGCAACCTCGCAGGATTCCGGGATCACCAACTTCTTCGGCAAGGGCAAGGTGCCGATCATGAATGCGGCGGTGCCAACCCGCATCCTCACCACCGACTCCAACTCGTCGGCCGACGGCAAGGGTTCGATCAACCGCTCCGAGGCCCTTCTTACCAACGTCGCCGCCGTGGTGACGCAGGTGTTGCCCAACGGCAATCTCGTCGTCGAGGGCAAGCAGGAAATCCGCGTCAACTTCGAAGTGCGTGAGTTGGTCGTCGCCGGCATCGTGCGGCCGGAGGACATCCAGAGCGACAACACCATCGATTCAACCAAGATCGCGCAGGCGCGCATCGCCTATGGCGGGCGTGGTCAGATCAGCGACATCCAGCAGGACCCGTACGGTCAGCAGCTCACTCAGATTCTCTTGCCGTTCTAGCGCATGGTCCCGAAAAGCGGAGACCAGAGTTCGGATCGATCATGCGCAAACAAATTGTCCCCGCGTAGCTTACCGGGCTCCCGCGCCGTTTTCGTCTCGCGAGCGTAAACGGCGTTCACGACGCGGCCTCCGGCAGCTCCCCAGCCGGAGGCCGCGCTTCGCGAAAAAAATGCCCGGCGCAAAGGCCGGGCATACAAAACAATCCGCCGGAAAAATCTCAGTCGTCGCGATAGACGCGCTCGCGCCGCTCGTGGCGTTCTTGCGCCTCGACCGACAATGTTGCGATCGGACGCGCCTCCAGGCGGCGCAGCGAAATCGGCTCGCCGGTTTCTTCGCAGTAGCCGTAGCTGCCGTCCTCAATACGGCCGAGCGCCTCATCGATCTTGGCGATCAGCTTGCGCTGGCGGTCGCGCGCGCGCAGTTCGATGGCGCGGTCGGTTTCCGAGGATGCGCGGTCGGCGAGATCCGGGTGATTCTGATTTTCCTCCTGCAAATGCAGGAGCGTTTCTTTGGCTTCCTTGAGAATATCTTCCCGCCAGATCAACAGCTTTTGCCGGAAGTATTCCCGCTGCCGCTCGTTCATGAACGGCTCTTTGTCCGACGGCCTGTAAGTCTTCGTCCTCGCCAGCATCCCCACCAACTCCCGTGTTTTTTTCTGTTCTTGTTCGAACAAGCTCCCCCACGCGCGGCTGGCTTATAGCCGCGCCCCGGCGCGAGGACAACATCCGAGTAAGGGTAGGGTTACGTGCCGAATTCTATGACAGTTCAGTGACTTGCACTGAAACCAGGCAGCGGGCGGATGGCCTTATTTGGCTAGCGAATTCCAGCTTTGGCCAGTTCCACGGCGACCCGCAGGTCGATTTCGCCGAGGACTTCGTCAAGCCCCGGATCGCCGGACGACTCGCCTAGACCGTCGGCCGCAACCTTGAGGCGAGCGAGCATCGGCTGATCGACGCTGCCGTCGAGGAAGCCGAGCTTGAGCGCGTCGAGCACGTCGAGGGCATTGCGGCCTTTGGCGACCGCACGCTTCTTGCGCTCGGTTGGGTTCTCGACGCCTTGCAGTGCAATCAGGGCATCGACAGTAGAGATCGCCCGCAGCGATGTCGCGGGTCCCGGCTGCCGGGACGGCTCCTGTTCGCTGATCGAAAAGGCGCCATCTGCCGTACGCCGTGCGGATGCCGGCGCGGTCGCCAGCGCGGTTCCATTCGGCCCGTAAATGCGCATAGTGTGAAATCCTCGCCGGCTCTAAAGGCCGGTCCCTGAATACCGCCAGCCTCGCCCGGTATGGTTAACGGCGGGTAAAAGACCCGGCAAAAAATGCCGTCAGGGCCAATGCTGCCGGGCGGCGGCGGTCTTTGGCAGACCGGCCAAACGAAAAATCGCATTGTCGCCAGAGTCTTGCACGGCACAGCCGGCTTGGCACGGCGCTCGCATAAGAGAGTGCCAAGTCGGACGTCACATTGGGGAGCAGTGATGACGAAGACGTTTTGGTCCGCGTTATTGGCGGTGATCTTGTTCGCGGGCGCCCCGCTTTGCGCCGGCGCGACTTCGCGCATCAAAGACCTCGCCAATGTCGAGGGCGTTCGGCAAAACCAGTTGATCGGTTACGGCCTCGTCGTCGGTCTCAACGGCACCGGCGATACGCTCAACAATATCCCCTTCACCAAGCAGTCGCTGACCGCGATGCTCGAGCGCCTCGGCGTCAACATCCGCGGGCAGACACTGCGTACCGGCAACGTCGCCGCGGTGATGGTCACCGCCAACTTGCCCGCCTTTGGCACCCAGGGCACCCGCATGGACATCACCGTGTCGGCGCTGGGCGATGCCAAGAGCCTGCAGGGCGGCACGCTGCTGGTGACCCCGCTGCTCGCAGCCGACGGCAACGTCTACGCGGTCGGCCAGGGCTCGGTCGCCGTCGCCGGCTTTGCCGCCGAAGGCGAGGCCGCCAAAGTGGTGCGCGGCGTGCCGACAGTCGGCCGCATCGCCAATGGCGCGCTGATCGAGCGCGAGATTGAATTCACCTTGAACAAGCTCAGCCAGATGCGCATGGCGTTGCGCAATCCGGATTTCACCACCGCCAAACGCATCGCCGCGGCGGTCAATGACTTCATCGGCACGCCGACCGCGGAGCCGCTCGATCCGGGCACCGTCGGCATCACGGTGCCGGAACAATACCGCGGCAACGTGGTTTCGCTGCTCACCGAAATCGAGCAGCTGCAGGTCGAGCCCGACGAAACGGCCAAGATCGTCATCGACGAACGCTCGGGAATCATCGTCATGGGCCGCGATGTGCGCGTGTCGATGGTCGCGGTCGCACAAGGCAACCTTACCGTCACGATCACCGAGACACCGCAGGTGAGTCAGCCGGCGCCGTTCTCGCGCGGCGGCACGACCAAGGTGGTGCCGCGCACGAACATCCGCGTGCAGGAGGACGGAAAGAAACTCGCCGTGGTCAGGGACGGCGTGTCGCTGCAACAGCTCGTCGACGGCCTCAACGCCCTCGGCATCGGGCCGCGCGATCTCATCGCCATCCTGCAGGCGATCAAGGCCGCCGGCGCGATCCAGGCCGACATCGAGGTGATGTGATGGCGAGCGCTTTCTCCATCGCCCCGGCGGGTTTGAGCCCGCTCGATGTCGTCAAGCTGACCGCACCGCTGACCAGCGCCAACGGCGCCGCCACTACCCAAGCCAAGGCGCACGCGGCGGCGCAGAGCTTTGAAGCCGTGTTCCTCAACACCATGTTCGCCCAGATGCAGACCGACATCGGCGGCGAAGGCCCCTTCGGCGGCAGCGGCGCCGAGGGTGTCTGGCGCTCGATGCTCACCGACGAATACGCGAAATCTTTTGCCAAGGCCGGTGGCGTCGGCATTGCGAGCCACGTCTACCAGTCGCTGATGGCAACGCAGGAGCAACGCCCTTGAGCGCCGCGCGCGGCGAAACGCGCCACACCGTCGCCAGCGTCGGCGAAGCCGAGCAGGCGATCGCCAACCTCGCCAAAATCATGGAGCGCCTGGCCGAAACCATCGCCGTAGAAACCGAGCAGGTGCGCGCCGGACACCTGCCGCAGGCCGGCGAGGAAACCGCCAAGGCCGAGCTTGCGCGCGCTTACGCTGCGGAAACCGCGCGGCTCGCCGCGGGCAAGGACTTCGTCGCGCGCGTATTGCCGGAGACGGCCGCCGCGCTCCGTCGTCGCCACGAAGCCTTCCAGCAAATGCTGCAAATCAATCTGACCGTTCTCGCCACCGCCCACGCGGTCTCCGAAGGCATTATCCGCGGCGTCTCAGGCGAACTTGCGCGCAGCCGCGCCCCGCAGACGTATGGCGCTTCGGGCCGCACCAACGGCCCGGGTCCGCGCGCGGCGCAGCCGCTGGCGGTGAGCCGTAAGCTCTGACGATCTTAAGCAAGAATATTGACGGCTTGCCCGGGCGCCGTGCTTGTCACGCTGAGCACGTTTTGCAGGGTGGTGATGCCCTTATTGACGGCAAAATTGCTGCCGTAGGTGATTGCGGTCACGTGGGCGCCAGCAAAAGCATTGGCGGCCAAATCCACGGCATCGGGCCCCGACGATGATGGGTCCATCCAGTCCGACGAGGTGGCATTGGACGCATCCAACATCCAGTTGCCTGTCGTCTGCATAGACTGGAGGAAAGCCGCGCCATTGACGGCGGAAATACTCGACATACCCGCATCACCCTTGCCGAAGCGAGAGGATAGGCAGCGACCGTTAACGGCGCGCTAATTAACAGCCGATTGGGCGCGCTGCGCGAGCGCGGCAGCCAGGCGTTCGATGACACTCTGCCAATCGCCGACGCGCGGCTGGCGGAACAACCGCGCGGTCGGGTACCAGGGGCTGTCTTCGCGATCGGTAAGCCAGCGCCAGTCGGGACAGAGCGGCAGCATGAGCCAGAACGGCTTGCCGAGAGCACCGGCAAGATGGGCGACCGAGGTATCGACCGTGATTACCAGGTCCATCAAGGCCACCACGGCCGCCGTGTCGCAGAAATCGCCAAAGTCGCGCGCGACGTCGGCAATCCCCGGCTCGTCCGCCAAGGTTTGCGCATCGGCCTCGCGCAGATCCTTTTGCAGACCGACAAATTGCACGCCGGGCACATCGAACAGCGGCGCCAGGCGCGCCAGCGCAATGGACCGGTTATGGTCGTCACGGTGCGTGGCATTGCCCGAACAGACAAGGCCGACGCGCAAGCCTTGTCTGGGCGCAAAACGCCCGGTCCATGCCTCGATCCGGTCGCGCGGCGCCGTGAGATAGGGGATATCCGCGGGGATGGTGGCGAGTTCGGTGCGGAACGCCAGCGGCAGGCTCATCAGCGGACAATGCAGATCAAACGGCGGGATAGGCTCGCCGCTGCCGATTGTCTCGATGCCTTCGCCAAGATTGGCAAGCAGCGTCTTTAACGGCGGCTGCACGCCGAGAAGCACGCGCGCGCCCCGCTGCACCAGCGGCTTTGCGTAACGGGCCATCTGGATTGTATCGCCGAAACCTTGCTCGTGATGCAGCAGCACCGTCTTGCCGTCGATGGCGCCGTCACCCAGCCAGAGCGGCTGCTCGAAATTGTGTCTGTGCTTGGCGTTTTCCGCACGCTGCCAGCGCCACTCGTATTGCGGCCAACCGCCGGCATAGTCACCCAGGCGGAGCTTGAGCAAGGCTCCGTGCCACTGCGCGTTGACGTAATTCGGATTGATGCCGTAAGCACGGCGGCAACTGGCGAGCGCCTCGCTGTGGCGGCCGAGCGCAGCCAGCGCGTTTCCCCGGTTGCTGAGCACCTCGGCGTGAAACGGATCGATCGCCAACGCGCGCTCGTAGCACTCCAGCGCTTCTTCGTGGCGGCGATCATTGAGCAAGGCGTTGGCACGATTGTTGAGCGCTTCGACAAAATTTGAATCGATCGCCAGCGCCCGGTCATAGCTCTCGATTGCCTCGGCGCGGCGGTCCAGGGCTTCAAGCGCGGTGCCGCGGTTGTTGTATGCCTTGGCGTGGTCGGGCCTAAACACCAGCACGCGGTCGAAGCTCTTCAACGCTTCGGCATGGCGCCCGAGTTTTCGCAACACGCAGGCCTTGTTGTAGAGCGTGTCGACGTGATTGGCCTTGATCTCCAGTGCGCGCTCGAGGCTCTCAAGTGCCTCTTCGTCGCGGCCGAGCTTCTCCAGCATGGCGCCGCGATTGTTATAGGCCTCGACGGACCGGCGCTTGACCGAAAGTAGCTGGTCGAGCGTGGCCAGCGCCTCCTCGGTGCGGCCGAGGGCGTTGAGGACAATGCTGTAATTGAGCAACACTTCCGGCGATTTCGGCCGCGCCGCCAGTGCCCCGGACATCAGCCGCAACGCGCCGGCCGCGTCGCCTTGCTGCAGCTTGATGAGGCCCAACATGTGCAGCGCCTCGAAATAGTCGGGTCGCAGCACCAGTACCTGAGAATAGAGCTGTTCGGCCTGCGGCAGATTGCCCTGGCGCTGCAACTCAAGCGCGCGCTGGATCGTCTGCGGAAGGTTAATTGTTTTCGACGACTGCAGAAGCGCCATGGTTCCTGATTGCCGCGATCCACAAGGGTAAGGCCGGTTTGGACCGCCCGGCCGGCGTTTGCCGGTATTGGTATCGCGGACTTCGTTAAGCGACCATTAACCAAGGCGATTAACTGAACCGTAGGAGGCGTACGGGATATTGCGCAGGACCGTTCACGGGGAACGGAGATCGATCCAGGAAGGATTTGTACGATGAGTGGTATTACGCTTTCAGCAGGTGTGCGCCAGAACCTGCTGTCGCTGCAACAGACGGCGAAAGAACTGGCCACCACGCAGAACGCACTGGCCACCGGCAAAAAGGTGAACTCCGCGCTCGACAACGCAAACGAGTACTTCACATCGCAGGGCCTCACCAACCGCGCCAACTCTCTGAGCGCGCTGCTCGACGGTATCACCAACGGCATCAACACCATCCAGGCGGCCAACAACGGCATCACGGCGATCACCAAGCTGGTGCAGTCTGCCCAGTCGCTGGTCACCCAGGCGCAGCAGACGTCGGACACCACTGTCCGCGCGAGCCTCGCCACGCAGTACGGCCAGATCCTGACACAGATTGACCAGCTCGCCGGGGACTCCGGCTACAACGGCACCAACCTGCTCAACGGCAACAGCCTGACGCTGACCCTCAACGAAACCGGCACATCGACCGCGACCGTTGCCGGTGTCACCGACACCTCCGCTGGCCTTCTGATCGTCGCTGCGCAGAGTTCCTGGGCCGGCGCAACCGACATCGCCGCGGCGGCGACCTTGCTGACCACCGCTTTGACGACGCTGCAGTCGCAGTCGGCCTCTTTGAGCTCGAGCCTGTCGACAATCCAGATCCGCTCCGACTTCACGAGCGCGACGATCAACACGCTGCAGACCGGCGCCGCGGCGCTGGTGACCGCCGATAGCAACGAGGAAGGCGCAAACCTGCTGGCCCTGCAGACCCAGCAGTCGCTGTCGACCACGGCATTGTCGCTATCCGCGCAGTCCGATCGAAACGTGCTCAAGTTGTTCGGCGGATAACGCTTCCGCTACCGCAGACGGTTATGCGACGGCGGGGCCTGAGCCCCGCCGTCGTCGTTTTAAGGAAGCCTTTACCTAATCCCGCAACCATGTGCGCTGGCGGCGCAGCGGAACCTTCATGGCCCTCAAAGTCGAACTCAAGCCCGGCGAGCGCATTTTAATCGGCGAGTGCGTCGTCACCAATGACGATCAGCGCACCCGACTTCTAATCAAGGGCGCGGCGCCGGTTTTGCGCGAAAAAGACATCATGACGTCGCAGCTCGCCGACACTCCGGCCAAGCGTATCTATCTCGCCGTCCAGTTGATGTACACCTCACGCGACCCGCGCGTTCATCACGACGTTTATTTCGCATTGATGCGCGACATCGTGCAGGCGGCGCCCAGTACTTGGTCGCACATCGAGACTATCAATAATCATATCTTAAGAGGCGAATTGTATAAGGCGTTGAAACAATCACGAAAACTGATTGACTACGAAGAGGAGCTATTTCGCAATGCAACACGCCGCGCAGGCCTACAAAAACGTGGCAAAGGAAACGGCTAGCGCGCGTGACCTTGAAGCTTCGCTTCTGCTTAAATCGGCCGCTCAATTTCAAGTCATCCGCGACGGCTGGGACCGGCGCAAGGTCGATCTTAACGACGCGCTGTTGTTTAACCGCAAGCTGTGGACGTTTTTTATCGACGCCGTGACGCGTGACGATAACCCGCTGCCGATCGTGATCCGGCAAAACGTCGCCAATCTTGGCCTGTTTGTGATCGGCCGCACCATCGCTCTTGCCAGCAATCCGCAACCCGACGGGTTGGGTACGCTGATCAATATCAATCGGAAGATCGCCTCGGGACTGCGCGCCAAGGCCTGAGTTCTTCGCGCGCCGGCGCGGCTAGCCGGTAACGGGCGCCAGATAAGCCAGCAGATTGATCTGAGCCAGCCGCGCCGTGGTCGACAGCGAGGCGGACAAAGTCGTCTGTAGCGACAATATCTGCGCGCCAATCTGGGTCGTGTCCACACCTTGAATCGATTGCAGCATGTCGGTCAGCGTATTCGACGTCTGCGCGTGCTGGTCTTGCGCCGCGCTCATGGCGTTCTGAGCGTTGGCGAGGCTCGCCTCGATGTCACTGATGTTCTGCACGCCGGACGGGACGCTGAGCGCCGCGTAGACGCGCTGGCTCAACGCGCCATAGCTCGCCGCAGCATTCGGGTCACTCGTCGAATAACTTGTGGCCGCCAAGGCCGCGACGTTCTGCACGAGCCAGCGAATGCCTTGTTCGTTCGCCTGGGTGCCGTAGGCGACGCTCATTGTCGGATCGATGCGCGCGGTGGCGCTTGACCGGATCGAGCCGGTGGCGCTGTTGCCCGCGTACCAGAATACGGTGTTGGCGCTTGTTCCGGCGGCCAACGCTGTTGCGGTTGCCGGCGCGCCGGAAACCCGCATCGGCGGATCGTCGAAAAAGTTATTGGCGGCAGCCATGGCGGAGGCGGCCGACAGCGAAGTGCTGCCGATCTGGGTGACGCCTGCGGTGAGCGCCGCCTGCAGGTTCGCCGCCGTCGCAGCCGGCGTTGCGCCGATGCTGAACTGGTTTGCGCCGGGCGTCGCCGAGGTTGTTGCCTGAAGTTGCAACGTCTGCGCGGTGCCGTCGGGCAGGGAGAAGGTAAAGGTGACCGTATCGCCGTTATTTGGGTTGCCGCCGCTCAAATCGATACCAATGGCAGCCGGAGAGCCGCTGGGGCCGGTGACGACGGCATTTGTCAGGGTGGAGGAAACCGCGGCAAGCTTGAGGCCGAACGGTGAGCCGGCTGCGTCCTCGCTCACCGACACCGCCGCGCCCGCCGCCGCCGGTATGACCAGACGGCCGAGCCCGTCGGCGCCCAAGTCGGCCTGGTTGCGCTCGGTGACCACCTGCCGTAGTCCCGCGGCCGCACCATTCCCGTTCAGTATGTGGTCGGCGGTGTCGACCGAAGGTTGATTGAGCGCGCTGCCGGAAAACAGGTAGCCGTTGCCGCCCTGGCTGTTGAGCGCGCTCAGGATCTGATTGAGCGCATCCGCCGCGCTGCTCTGCACCGTTGTCTGTCCGCTGCCGCCGATCGTGAAGCTCGATTGCTGAACGGCCGAGGCCTGTACGGTAGCGGCGGTTTTCGCGACCTGCTGCAATACTTGCTGTTGCAGGCTGACGGTTGTGCCGACGTTGGTAATCGTCTGATCGTAGCTGCTCAATGCGGCAAGCTGCGCGTTGAGGGCGACAGCGACGCCGCTTTGCGCTCCGAGCCCGCCATAGGTCTCCGATTTTTGCCCGCTGCCGAGCTGCTGTTGAAGCGTATCGAGCTGCTTGTTGATGTCGAGCACCGACTGAATAAGCGGTGCAAGGTTTGCTGAAACGCCAGTCACGCTCATGGCTCCCTCACATCTGCATCAGCGTGTCGAGCATGGCCTTCACCGTGGCCATCACCCGCGCATTGGCGCCGTAGTTGTTTTGCAGCGTGAGCAGGTTGGCCATTTCGGTGTCGATGTTGACCGCCGACGCCTGGTTGAACCGCGTTTGCAGCGCATTGACGACGATGTCCTGGCCTGCTTGCAGATTGGTGGCGGCCGTCGTCGCCAAGCTCTGTGTGCTCACGACCTGGCTCAAAAAAGCCGAAAGGGTGCCCTGATACGGTGACGTAGCGCTGCCGATGCCGGTTGCGGCCGAGAATTGCAGCGATGCGTTGCTCAACTGGTCGTAGATGAAATTCGGCCGCGTGGCGTCGCCGACCGGCGTGCCTGCCTGGTAGCTCACGAGCTTGCTGGGATCGGCGATCAGCGCGGCATTGACCTGGATGCGCCCGGCATAGCCGACGCTTTGCGAACCCGCGGCCGTGATTGCGCCGGAATAGGGGGCGCCGGCGTCGACAAAGAACGGCAGCGCGCCGGAGCCGCCCGAGAGCGTGGTCGCAGTCGCGGTCGTCGCCACCGAATTGACCGTGATCGTACCTGGGCCGCTATCGAGCACGCGCAACGTCGTGCCCGACGGGTTGGCGAACTGCAGACCGGTGGCGCCGAGCGCCGTATTGAGTTGCGCCACCACCGAAGCCATGCCGCCGGAGAAGTCGACGCCGACGACCGTGTCGTTGGGGTCCGTCGTCGTCGCATTCGACAGCGGCAGCACGCTCGGATCGTCGACGCGCACGATGCTGACGGTGTGCTGGACGTTCGACGAATCCGTGTAGGTCACCTGCGTGGCGTTGCCGGCCAGCATGCTGCCCACATCTGTGGTGAAACCGTTTTGCGCGCCTACCGTGACTGCGTTTCCCGCCGTGGTCGTGTCGGACAGCGCACTCGACATTTGCGTTGCGATGGCGTCGATCTGGCTCTGCGCCTGCACCAAGACATTATCGCGCATGTTGAGGTAGGCGCCGATCTCGCCGGAGCGAATGGCACCGTTGGCGATGAGGTCGATACTGCTACCGCCGCCCGGCGGCACCAAGGTGACGCTGCCGAGCCCGCTCTGGGTCGGGTCGGAATTCCACTGCTGCGCCGCCGTGATCGACCCGGTGGGACTGAACTGAAGTTGCGCGGCCTGTGTGCCCACGAGCTGGGTGCCGGAGGTGGTGAACACCGTGATCACGTCGTTTCCGCTTGTGGCGGTGCGGATATCGAAGAGCTTCGACAGTTGATCGATGTACTGATCACGCTGGTCCTCGAGCGTCGCCTTGGAGCTGTCGTTGACGGTGGTCGATTGCAGTTGCTGATTGATGGTGGCGATCTGCTGCAAGGCGTTGTTCGCCACCTGGACGTCGCTGGCGATGCCTTGATCGGCCTGGCCGCGCAGCGACTGGATGGTGGAGGTGGCAGTATTGAGCTGCGCGGCGAAGGCCTGCGCGGCGCTGATCGTCTGGCTTTGCGCCGCGGTCGAATTGGGCGAGGTCGCCAAAGCCTGCACCGCGCTGGTGAAATTGTTGAAGGCCGCGTCGAAGGAGGTGCCGGTGCCGGGCTGGCCGTAAACCTGCTGCAATTGCTGATAGAAATTGGCCTTCATGTCTGCGTAGGCGCCGCCTGAAGTCTCCGTGCGCAACTGCTGCTGCACGAACGTGTCGAGCATGCGATTGATCGCCGTGACGCGGACGCTGTTGCCGAATTCGCCGCCGAGCACCGCGATCTGCGTGGCACTCTGCGCGACGTAGCCGGGCGTCTGCGCGTTCGCCACGTTGCCGGCAATGATCGACAGGCCGGTCTGCGTCGCGTTCAACCCGGCCAGCGAGGTCGAAAGCGCCTGGGTTAGACCCATGAGTTAAGCCTCGCTCACGCTTTGCACCGGCCCGTTTCGCTAACGCAGAATGTTGAGGAGATCCTGCGACATCTGGTTGGCCGTGGTGATCACCTTGGTGTTCGCCGAATAAGCCTGCTGGGTCACGATCAGCTTGGTGAATTCGGTGGCGATATCGCTGTTCGAACCCTCCAGCGACTGGCCGACGATCTGCCCCGATGCACCGGTCAGCGCGGTGCCCGAGGCCTGCGTTTGCTCGTAAGCGCCGCCGTCGAGAGCCTTAAGGTTGTCGGGGCTGTTGAAATGCACCAGCGGAACTTCGGCGAGCGGGACGTTTTGACCGTTAGAGAACGTGCCGGTGATGGTTCCGTTGGTGCCGACCTGGATAGTCTGCAACTGTCCGGCGGCGTAGCCGTTCTGCTGCATGTTATTAACGGTTGTGGTGCCGCTGCTGCTGGAAAATTGGGTGACGCTGCCGGTCGGCATCGTGACGCTGAGGTTGCCGACAGCCACGCCGTTGATGGTGACGCCGGTGAGCGCCAAATTGGTGACGCTGGGGCTTAATTGACCGGAACCGTTGAAAGTGAAGGCCGTGCCGGCATTCTGCCACGCGACATTGGTACCGGTCGCATTTCCATCAACCTGATAGAACAGTTGCCAGGTATCGGTGCCGCCGCTCGCCGCGCTGTCGGTCTTTGCCCACCTCAGTTCGAGGTTGGCAGGCGTCCCGTTCGGATCGTAGAGCGTCACGGTGCCGCCATCGACCGACTCGTTGACGAAATTCGAGACGTCGTTTCCGACAACTGTTCCGGTTCCCGCGATGGTGGGGTTGACTGTGAAGTCGGCGGGATTGAGCAGTTCCGAATTTGGCACCTGCGCATTGTAGGCGGCGGTCGCCGGCGTCGTCGGCAGGTTGATCCCGTAGTTGAGGACCGACGAAGGGTTCGCCGGCAGGAAGTTGTTGGCAAATTGCAGCGGCGCGCCGACGCTGCCCGTGGGGTTTCCGGTGGTGGGGTCGATCGGGATGCCTTCGAGATAATAGCCGGCGTTATTGACCAGGAAGCCTTGCGCGTTGAGCTGGAAGTCACCGCGCCGCGTGTAGCTGTCGACCCCGCCGAAAATCGGCGCGTTGCCGTTGTAGCCTACGGGTTTCTGCACGATGAAATAGCCATCGCCGTTGATGGCCATGTCGGTTCCGACCGTACCGGCCTGGATCGCGCCCTGGACGCTGTTGGTTGCAACCGAATTGGCGACGACGCCGCCTGCGGGTTGATTGGTGAGCGCCCCGCCGCCGGGGATTAAGTCCATGAAACTGGTGTTGACGCCCTTGAAGGCGATCGTCTGCGAGTTGGCGATGTTGCCGGAGATGTTCTGCATGGCGAAGGATTGCGCCTGCAAACCACTGACGGCTGAGGACAGAGCGTCGAACAAACCCATGACTTCATCTCCACAATCAAGACGCGCGCCGCCGCAATCTTGAAGCGCACGCGGATACATCCACCGCTTGCTTCGCAATCCCCGTGCCAATAGAAAAATGAAGCTGCAGCAATGGCTTAAACGAAAATGGCGGCCCACAGGGGACCGCCACTCTTGATCGTTTCTGCCGTCACCCGGCAGTTTTTGCCGTCTCGATCAGGACGACGAGGCGGACGCCGGTTCGAATTTTAATGCCACGCCGTTCATGCAGTAGCGCAGTCCGGTCGGCGCCGGACCGTCGTCGAAGACATGCCCGAGATGGCCCTCGCAGCGGCTGCAGTTCACTTCGGTTCGCGTCATGAAGAACGAGCGGTCGGTCGTCGTCTTCACCGCGCCCGGCAGCGGTTGATAGAAGCTTGGCCAGCCGGTGCCGCTTTCGAATTTGGTGTCGGAGGAAAACAGCGGCAGGTCGCAGGCCGCGCAGGCAAACGTGCCCTTACGTTTTTCATGATTGAGCGGGCTGGTGCCGGCGCGCTCGGTGCCGTGCTTGCGCAGCACTTCGTACTGCTGGGCGTTAAGCCGCTGGCGCCACTCGGCATCGGTGAGCTTGTGGAAATCGACTTCGGTTGTGGTTGTCATTGTTTCTGCCCTGCCAAATCTGCCTGTGCCAATGAAGGCGCCAAGCGCTACGGCTGCCGTCAGCATAGCCCGTCGGTCGATCATGGCAATTCCCTCGCTCCCGGCTGCATCTCGGACCACCAGATAATGCGTTCGCGCATGGGCGCCACTCAATTTACCTTCACACCGGCATCACGTTGATGCGAGGCGGCCCCCCAAATCGTCTTGCCGGAGACCTGTACGCTGCCTAGTGTCGGCGTTGAAAAGCGAGGTTTCCATGCGTTTTGAAGGCACCAAGGCTTATGTGGCGACCGACGATCTCAAGGTCGCGGTCAATGCAGCGATCACGTTGGAACGTCCGCTGCTGGTCAAGGGCGAGCCCGGCACCGGCAAGACCGTGCTCGCCCTCGAGATCGCCAAAGGCCTCAACGCGCCGCTGATCGAATGGCACGTCAAATCCACCACCAAGGCCCTGCAAGGACTTTACGAATACGACGCGGTGTCGCGCCTGCGTGACAGCCAACTCGGCGACGAGCGCGTCAAGGACATCCGCAACTACATCAAGCGCGGCAAACTATGGGATGCCTTCGTCGCCGACGAACGGCCGGTGCTGCTGATCGACGAGATCGACAAAGCCGACATCGAGTTCCCCAACGACCTGCTGCTCGAGCTCGACCGCATGGAGTTCTTCGTCTACGAAACGAGCGAAACGGTGAAGGCGCGGCGGCGGCCGATCGTGGTCATCACCTCCAACAACGAGAAAGAATTGCCGGACGCTTTTTTGCGGCGCTGTTTCTTCCACTACATCCGCTTTCCCGATGCGGACACCATGACTGCCATCATCGAGGTACATTTTCCCGGCATCAAGCAGCGCCTGGTCAGCGAAGCGCTCAAGTTGTTCTACGAAATCCGCGAGGTGCCGGGGCTGAAGAAAAAGCCTTCGACTTCGGAGCTACTCGACTGGCTCAAATTGCTGATGGTCGAAGACATCGGACCGGAAATTTTGCGCGAGCGCGACCCCAAGAAGCTGATCCCGCCGCTGCACGGAGCGCTGCTCAAGAACGAACAGGACGTGCACCTGTTTGAGCGGCTGGCATTTATAGCGAGACGCGACGGCCGCTGACGCAGCCGCTGCCGCGCGGGATACCTAACGTTTGGTGTTGGGCTCGTCCGGACCTTCAGTATCCGGCGGCTCCTCGTCTTCGGGTGCTTCGGGCCGCTGTACCGCCGGCTTTTGCGCCGGCGGTTTTGCTGCCGGCTTCTGCGCCGGTCGCGCCTCAGGGACGCGCGCGCGTTGCTCGCTTTCGGGCGCGGCTTGCGCGACCTGCGGCGCTGGAAGCCAATCGCGCTCTTTGGCCAATGCGACGACCTTTTCGGCAATCGCACGGCCAAGCGCGCGTGCCTGCGCTTCGACGTCCGGTGAAAGTCGCTCGGGCAGCGCGTTTTGCGCCGCGAGTGCGGTGGCGATCTCCTGATTGCGCGCGGCGACGCTCGCGGCATTGCCGGGCGGAAATCTTGCGCCCGCTTTGCACGTCGATTGCGAAGGCAAGCAGCTGCTCCCGCTTGCCGGCCGAGGCGCGCGTCACCGTCATATCGGCGGCGACATTACCGCGGCCCGGGCCGAATCCGACCTGCCCTGGCCCCTTGCGCTCCGGCGGACGCAGGCGGCCTGCGACCACCAGCGCATCGTCGCCGTAGCCCAAGCTCGTTTCGTTCCCGGGACGTGCCTCAAGACCTGCGGCGCGCAGATCAGCGATGACAGTGGCAACGATCTCGTCATTGACGCGGGCGATCGTGCGCTGCCTGCGCTCAAGGATCGGATAATTGCCCCGCTTCTCCAGCCGCGTGTTGAAACCATTGTCGGTTGCGGTCACTTCGGAGTCCGCGATGAAATCCGATACGATCACGGTCTTGGGCCGCGACGGCGCGCTGGCGAACAGACCGCCTTGGGTGGTGCTCTGCGCGCAGCCGGACACGACAAGCGCGATGGCGCAGGCAAGCAACGGCATGAGGCGGGGGAATGGCATGGCGCCTTCTAGCACAGGCCCCAAATCTCGACAGCGCTCACGGCAGATGCCCACGTGAATTTTGGTTCTAGCCGCCGCTTTGTGCCGGTTCGTCCGGCCTGGTCGGCGGTTCCGCGGCCGACGCCGCCGCCGTCTTCGCCCTGCGCGTCGCCGCGCGTTCCGCCTTGCGCCGGCGCGCGGCCTCGCGGTAACGCGCGAGCCCCTGCCCTATCCGCTCGAGCGGCTTCAGGCCCCAATAGACTCCCTGCACAGCGGCGCGGCCAGCCATGCCGCCGGCCCACACCAGTTCGTAGGGCGCAAACAAACGCCAGGTATCGTCGTTCTCGACAATCCCGCGTGCGATCAATTCGCCGGCCATGGCCGTGGTGTTGAGCCCGTGCCCGCCGAAGCCGCTTGCCACCCAGACGCCGGGCTCGATGGCGCCGATCTGTGGCATGTGATGCACCGAACGGCCGAACGTGCCCGACCACAGGTGCGCGATGGCGATTTTGCCGAGATCCGGAAAATTCCGGCGGATATCGGCGAGCAACCTGCGAGCGAACCGGCGCGGCTCGGCCGGCCATACGGTCATGCGCCCGGCCCACTGCAGTCTTTCGCCACCGGAATCCGCACCGCCGACGATGCGGTAATGGTTGTCGGCGCGGTCGCCCTCGGTGACCGCGCCGCGAAACCGGATCACCTCGTGCAGTTGCGGGCCGATCGGTTCGCTCTCCATCACGTAGCTGGTGATCGGCATCAGCGTCGCCGCCAGTCTCGGCATCAGTGCTCCGAGATGCACGTTGCCGGCAAGCACCACATGCGAGGCGCGCAGGCGCCCGCCCGGAGTGACGATGCGCTTGCGCACCCCGGCCGCATCGATTGCCACCGCCGGCGTATCCTCAAAAATGCGCGCGCCCGCCTGCTCCGCGGCCGCGGCAAGACCCAAGGCGTAATTGAGCGGATGAACGTGGAAAGCGCTCGGGTAATGCGCGGCGCTGAAATAATACCGGCTCGGCAGCACGGCGCGCACGCGCTCGCCCGGCCACAATTCAACATTGGCGCCGATCCAGCGCAGCCGCTCGACCCGATTGCGCAGTTCGTCGTCGTTGTCGGTTTTGGAAACATTGAGCCAGCCATCCACACGGTCGACGCCGGCCATGCCGGTCTCATCGATCGTGCGGCGCACGTAATCGACACCCGCTTCCGACAGTGCCCAGAGCTGCTTGGCATGGTCGAGGCCGAGGCGCTCGACCATGCCCTCGAGGTCTTCGGAAAAGCCCGGCAATACGAAACCGGAATTGCGCCCAGAGGCCGCCCAGGCGATGCGATTGGCTTCAAGGACGGCGACCGACCAGCCGCGCCGTGCCACCTCCCGCGCGACGGTCAGACCGGCAAGGCCGCCGCCGATGACGCAAACTTCGATGTCAAGGTCGAAGCCCAGCCGCGGGCGCGGCGCACTCGTCACGCGCGTTGCCTCGTACCAGTTTTGCGCAGGTGCTTCGTGCTCGGCCATTGCGTCAGGCGCTTAGGATATGGTCACCTTGCATTAAAGCGGACTCTACCAGTTTCCAAGCGGACCCGACATGCGCCGCCTGTTGTTATTCCGCCACGCCAAGGCCGAACAGGCCGAGGCCGGCGCGACCGACCGCGACCGCCCGCTCGCCGAGCGTGGCCGCAAGGATGCGGGCCAGATTGGCGCTTACATGGCCGGACATGCACTCAGCCCCGCCCGCGTAGCGGTATCCCCGGCTCTGCGCACGCAGGAGACCTGGAAATACGCCGCCGCGGCGTTGCGCCCGCCTCCAGCGGCGCAAACCGTCGAGCGCCTTTACGACGCCACGCCGCAAGCGATCTTCGAGGTCATCAAGGCCACGCCGGCGAAAACCGGCAGCCTTCTGGTCATCGGCCACAATCCCGGAATGCACGAATTGGCGCTGATGCTGATCGCCTCAGGCGACGTCGAAACGCGCGAGCGGCTGCGCGAGAAGCTGCCGACCTGTGGCCTTGCCGTCATCGATTTTGCGATCGACGACTGGGGCCTGCTGCACCCGCGGTCCGGCCGCCTCGAGCGCTTCGTCACGCCGAAGTCGTTGGAAAACGCGCCCAAATGAGGCAATAGCCCGGCCGCGGAAAAACGTGGCAGTATTCCCGCACGGCGGAGGGAGGGCGCTGCCATGTACAAGAAAATCCTCGTCCCGGTCGATTTGGCCGATACCGATCTGGCAAAGCCGGCGGTTGAGACCGCGGTCAGCATGGCGAAGGCCTCCGGCGGCACCGTGCGGCTCATCAACGTGTTGCCGATGACGCCGGTGATGCTCGCCGAATACGTGCCGCCGGATTTCGATGTGCAGCAGCGCAAGTCATCGGTTGAGGCGCTGGCGATCGTCGCCCGCGAATGCGCCCTCGACTCGGCGCGGGTGTCCACGAACGTCCGCCAGGGCGGCATCTATCACGAGGTGCTGGAAGAGGCGCAGGCGATAGGCGCCGACCTGATCGTCATGAGTTCGCACCGGCCGGCGATGCGTACCTATTTTCTCGGCTCGAATGCCGGTCACGTCGTGCGTTACGCCAAGTGTTCGGTGCTGGTGGTGCGCAACCAGGATCGACGAGTCACGACACCGGCATGAGTTCCGCGGGAAGGTGCTCCGGGCGGTAATGTCCGGGCCGGTTGCGGCGAAAGTAGTTGCCCGCCTGCCAGAGAAAGACCAGCAGAAACGCCACGACGAAGGCGGTACCGCCCCAGGCTTGCGCCTGCAGCCCGCGTACGCAGAGGAACGCGAGCGCCAGCGCGACCGCCGCGAAAACCGCAAGGCCCGGCCAATACAGGAACGGATCCGATCCCTGCTCGTAACGCACCTGCGTGCCGGCTTGCGCAAGGCGCCGGTGCAGTTCGGTCACGAATGTCACATAGCCGCGGTCGAGCCGCTCCTGTTCGACCATGCTCTTCCATGAACTCGAGCAGATCTCGAGCTTGGGCGCGCCCTTCAGCCCATATCTCGGTCAGAAACCGCCGCGACTGCATGGTGATTGGGCGGAACGAAAGCCGCATCCGCCTGATTGCCCTCAACGCGGCGCTGCCGCTCTTGCGCCCTGCCCGCCATTCGAGCGTGTCGCCCTTCAGCGCGAACACCCAGGGCGCGCCGAGCAAGGACGGCCGATAAGTGTATGCGAACGTAGCCTCGCCGCCCGGCGGCGGCTCACCATCGCTCATGCGCCAAGCCCGCGCGACGCGAGCCTGCGCGCAACACCCGGTTTACAATCGACGCTATTAACCATGATTGCGCTCGACGCCGGCCTTTGCCACGGCCTAAGGTTTGAGTGTGTTCCAATCAGTCTTGCTTTATAATACCTTAACGGGCATTGGCGGTACGGGTAGGCTTGGGCGTGGGAGGCCTTGTAATGGCTAAGTTTTCCGATCTTTTTGGCCGCAAGGCGGGCGAAGCCGGCCCGGCCGGGCGGGTCGCCGGATCGTCTGGCAATGGCAATGGCCACGGCGGCCACATCAGTGTGGAAAACCTGTCCGATATGGGCTCGCGCATGGGCGAGCAGAACGAAGTCCCTGCGTAACCTGTTGTCCGATACCGGCCGCAAGATCGGCGAACTGGACGATCTCAAGGACGCCTTCGAGAAAATCGTCGCGCCCTTCAACAACACCCTGCGCGCGCTGGAACAGGAAAAATCGCAATCGCTCAGCCTGACCAACCTGCTGGCGGATGCGCGCAACGCCTACGACACCCTCCGCTCCGAATTCTACACCGTCGAAAAAAACGCCATCGCGCTCGGCAGCGAAGTCGAGAAGCTGCGCGAGGATCTTGAACTCGCGCGCGAGACAAACCGCGGCCTCGAAAGCACGCGTCTTGAACTCACCGACGACGTTAAAGCCCGCAGCGCCCAGATTGTCGAAATCGAACGCCAACTGACGCAGGAAAGCGCGCAGCGCCGCTCGCTGACCGAAGGCCGCCGTATTCTCGAAGAGCAGTACGACATTGCCGAGAAACGCAATATCGAACTCGACAGCGAACTCGCCGGCGCCCGCGAGAAACTGGCGCTGCTTGAAGACGAAAAGCGCTCGCTGCAGGCCGCTGTCGATCAGTCGCTCAACGAAGTCCGCCCGCCTCACCCGCCGGCTTACCGAAAGTGAGAACAATCTCACCGCAACGCGGGCCCAGCTGGGCAAGGTCGAGGCGAGCTTTGCCGAGGCCTACGCCGAACGCGGACGGCTTGCCGCCGCCTTGGCTGAATCCAAGGAACAGCATCAGGCCGACCACAACAGCCTGAACATGCGGCTCGATGCGCTGCAGTCGCGCGTCGCCACCGCCGAACGGCTGCTCGGCGAAGCGCGGCAGAACCTGGTCGCCCGCACCGAGGAGGTGCGCGCCTTCGACCGTAAATCGGTGGAAGCCACTATCGGGCGCAACAATGCCGACAAGCGGCTGGCGCAGATCGAGGCCTCGCACGAGGCGCGCGAACGCCTGATCAAGGATCTCGAGCAAGCACGCGTGGCGCTCACCGAGCGGGCCGCGGCGCTGACCAAGACGCTGAAGTCGCGCGAGACGGCGCTTTCCCGCGCCGAGGAAAAGATCGCTGGCCTGACCGACCGCAACGCGCATCTGGAAGCCGATATCCAGGTGAGCCGCACCAACATCGAGAAGCGCATCGAGGATTTAAGTTCGGCATTGCAGCGCGAGCAGATGGAACGCGCCGTCATCGAGGGTGCGCTCGAGGCTGCGCGCAAGGACAATTCGCGCCTGCAAAGCGAAGTCGGCGCATTGCGCTCGACGCTGCGGCGCGGGGCGCCGTTCGACGAGGCGCCCATGACGCCGAGCGAGCCGGCCAACGACGAGGCCGCGCAGCGGCCGCGCAAGGGCAAGAACGCCGAAGCGAGCGAAGGCGGAAAATCCTGAGCGGCAAGTTCTGAGTTGCGCTGTGCGGAACAGCAGAAGTTCCGCGGCTTCTTAAAATTCCTTCATCTTCCGGAACGCTCGATGAGGCCGTGCGTTGGCCTTTGGAGTGGCGCGCGTTCGTGCGCCGCCTAAGCTTCACCTACGAGGAGGACAGAAATGTTCAAACAAACTCTCACCGTTGCCGCGCTCGCGGCGGCTCTTGCTACCCCGGCGTTCGCGCAAGGTTCGATGAACAACACGACGCAAACCACCATGCCGGCGATGAGCGCTACACAGAATAGCGACACCTTCGTTCAGGCGCAGCAGGCGACTGACTGGCGCTCTTCGAAGCTCGTGGGCACCAGCGTTTACGGCACCGACAACACCAGCATCGGCGATATCAACGACGTCCTGATCGGCAGCGACGGCAACGTTCGCGCGGTCGTCGTCGGTGTCGGCGGCTTCCTCGGCGTTGGCGAGAAGAACGTCGCCATTCCGTTCAACGCGCTGAGCGTTCAGCGCAAGGCGAACAGCGCCTCGATCGAGAAGATCACGGTGAACTACACCAAGGATCAGCTGAAGAACGCGCCGAAATTCGCCTATTACCAGGCGTCAGGATCAAATCAGACCACCGGCGCGGGCAGTGAAAGCGTCCCGCATAACGATACGATGAAGAAATAACGGCCTCGCACGATGCCGTTTTGGCGCCCGGCTTCTCACGCCGGGCGCTTTTTTTGCGCGCGCCTATGGCCATGACAAAGGCATGAGCGCGGCCTATATCCGCCTCGTGCGCACGCTTTTGCTCATTGTGTCGCTGTTCGGGCTGCTTGCGCTAGCCCTGTGGTTTGCCGGGACAGCATGGGTTCGCCTCGGCGGCGAGCCGATGCCGGCGTACGGCTACATCGCCATCGCGGGAGGCGTGCTGTTCTCGCTGCTGGTCGGCGGCGGGCTGATGGCGCTGGTCTTCTATTCGAGCCGGCACGGCTACGATGAGGGCCAGGGCGAGCCCTGACCCCCGTTTCCACGCATTGCAGTCCCGCGGTAAAATGCGGTCGCAGGCAGGATATAAACGCGCTAAGGCTTGCCGGCCTTCAATCCATCGGGTGCGACATGAGCAAGACCCTTGTCCAGGAACAATTCGGCAAGACCGCCGCCAGCTACCTCACCAGCGCGCCGCACCGGCTGGGCAAGAGCCTGGAGCGGCTGGTCGAGCTGACCGCTCCGCAGAAAAGCTGGCGCGTGCTCGACATCGCGACCGGCGGCGGACACGTCGCTTACACCTTTGCGCCGCACGTCGAGCGCGTCTGGGCGACCGACATCACCCAGGAAATGCTCGACATGGTCAAAGGCGAAGCGAAAAAGCGCGGCCTTGCCAACGTCCGCACCACCTATGCAAAAGCCGAGGCGCTGCCTTTTGAGGATGCGACCTTCGATCTGGTCACCAGCCGCATAGCGCCTCACCATTTCGACAGCATCCCCGATTTCCTCGGCGAAGTGCATCGCGTGCTCAAGCCGGGCGGGCTTGCGGCGATCGTCGACAACGTGGTGCCCGCGGGCAGCGTCGGCGACTACGTCAACGCCTTTGAGCGCTTTCGCGATCCGAGCCACCTGCGCTCGTGGACGATCGATGAATGGCGCGCGGCCTTAAAGAAGGCCGGGCTCGCCGTCACCCATGACGAGCAGATGTACAAGCAGATGGAATTCAAAAGCTGGGCGGCTCGCCACGACGCCAACATGCAGGCGTTCCTGCGTTCAATGCTCTCGCTCGCAGCGCCCGAGGTGAAGGCCGAACTGGAGCCCGAAGGGCGCGGACGCCGACGTGACCTTCCGCCTGTCCGAAGGCCTGTTCATCGCCAAACGGACCTAAGGCCCCGCCAAAACAAAATCGCCGCCGATCAAATCGGCGGCGCTTTCGCTTACTCGGCGACGCGAAGGCTTACTTCTTCGCGTGCCTGACTTTCTTTGCGCGCGGCGGCTTGTAGGCCGGATCCCATTCCGGATGCGCGTCGTAGGCCTGCTCCATGAGCCAGCCGCCGATGATGGGAATGAAGCAGGAGGCGATAAGAACGTGTCCTTCGCGCATCGTCAGCGGACGGTTGAGCACGACGGTCGCCACCATCGGCGAAACCGCGGCGCAGCCGACGGTGGTCAGCGCCCACGCCCCGGCACTGGTGATGCCGTTGACGTTTTCCCATTTCCATTTCCAGTTGCCGAGCGCCCAATAACCCGCGCCCGCCGCGGCACCGACGCCGATCGCCACTGCGCCAAGTTTCTTGTTGTCCGGATGCTTGTCGCCCGCTTCGGCGACCTGGCAGGTGAACGCAAATGCCGCAACGACGGCGGCAAACAACAAAACTTTCCTGAACATTCGCGGGGATTCTCCTGCCGGAAACGATGCGCATTGAATTTGTGGGCTGCTTTACGCTGCGAGTCGAGCAGGTAGGCGAGACGGTGCGGCGTTATTCACAGACGCCGTGGCAGCCTTGCATCAGCCTTGGCGCGGGGCCTTTGCGGCCTGGCGTTAGGCCACACCCAGCTACAAACAAGCTATTGAGAACAAAGACGGTTTTTGGCCGGCCACCACCGGTATTAGTAAACCGTTAACCACCCGGATTCAGGATTGCACTAGGATCGTTTTCTGGTGATTCGGCGTCGCTTCGGCCGGGCGGATCGGCGCTTTGAAGGATCCAGCAATGGGGAAATTTGGGGGTTTTCTCTCCCGCAAGCCGGTTATCTCCGAAGTCGCGACCGACCCGGCGCCGGACACCGCCAACCCGCTCGAGCTTGATGAGGAACTGTTCTCCGCGCTCGGCGCCCGCGTCGGCGGCGAGAACGAGGCGCTGCGCAACTTGCTGCTCAAGGCCAGCACCAAGATCAACGAACTCGATTCCATCAAGGACGCCGTCACCCAGCTCGCCGATCCTGTCGCCAAGGCGCTGGCCGACTACGAGACCGAAAAATCGGAAAAGATCGGCTTACAGACCGTCCTCAACAATACGCGCACCGCCTACGGCAAGCTGCGCAACGAGATGGCAGACCTGGAAAGGCGTCAGACGGCGGCCCAGAGCGAATGCCTGATGCTGCGCCAGGAACTCATGAGCACGCAGGATTTGCTCAAGTCCGCCGAAGCGACCAAGGCGGAGATTGCGATCGACGTCGCCGCCCGCCGCGCCCAGATCAACGAACTGGAAAGCCGTCTTACGCAGGAAGGCGGCGACAACCGCGCGCTGCGCGAGGAGAACCAGCGGCTCGACGATCGCCTGCTCGCCGCGGAAAAACGCATCGTCGTCCTCGAATCCGACGTCAACAGCACGCGGCAGCGCCTGCTGATGGCCGAGGACGAAAAGCGCGCGCTGCAGACGTCCCTCGACAAGAGCGTTACCGACGCGGCGCGGCTGTCGCGTAAACTTGCCGAGACCGAGAACAGCCTGACCATCGTGCACGGCCGCTTGCGCAACGTGGAGGCGAATTTTGCCGAGCTCACCACCGAGCGCGGGCGTCTCGCCAACGCTCTCGAGGAGGCGCATGAGCGCCACGAACATGAGCGCAACAGCCAGCGCATCCGCTACGACGCGTTACAAGCGCGCGTTGGCGCAACGGAAAAGCTCCTCGGCGAGGCGCGCGACAATCTTCTCGCTCGCGCCGAGGAAATCCGCGCCTATGAGCGCCGCATCGGCGAAGCGGCACTGGCGCGCGAAGCCGTGCAGGCCCGCGTCGCCGAACTCGAGGCCGAGCGTCTGAGGCGCGATTCGGAATTCGAGGAATTGCGGCAGTCGCTCACGACGCTGAAGGAACGCAGCGCAGCGCTCGCCCGCGCCTTCAATGCCAAGGACGTCGAACTGACCCGCAGCGCGGAGACCGCGGTTGCGCTGAACGCGCGCATCGCCGCAATGGAAAACGAGAGCAAGGCGCGCCAGCAGACCGCGGAAAAGGCGCTCGAAGATCTGACCGCGGCGCTGCGCCGCGAGCAACACGAGCGTGCGGTCGCCGAAGGCGCGCTTGATACCGGCCGCAAGGATTTTGCCCGGGTGATGCGCGAGGTCATGGCGCTGCAACGCAGTCAGGCCGCGCGCGAGCCGGGGCCCAATCCCTTTGCCGCCAACGCCGCCTGACATCTATCGAGTTGACGAGGGGACTGCTGCATCGCCGGGCCAAAAGCCCGGCGATGTTGTTTTCACCGGCGATTGGACGTTTTAGGCGGATTGCGCGGCACGGTGATGACCTGCGTCGTGTCGCACTTGGTGCAGGTGTAGGTGAAAACGTCGGTTGCCGCCAAGGTATGGTGCGGCTCGATGCCGACCAGCCGCAAAGTCCCCGCACAGCGGTCGCAAGCCATCGGCGCGACAAGTTCAATGGCGCCGGAATTGCCTTGAGCGGTTACTGACATCGCATCCCTCTTTTCATCTGGTTCGTCGTCAGCCGACGCTACGCCGAGGACGGGCGGCGTCAATTCGGTTTCTTTGCAACCATCTTTTGCGCCGATGCGCCCAAATGAACGGAATCCAGCGGACACAAAAATCCCGCCGAGCACGGGAACCTTGCCGCTTGACGATAGTTGTCAGTATGAGTAATTTACTCATAGATCGTTATCGGCTAAATTGGCTTAGTTTGAAGGTGCTGCTAATTTGGCTAATGTAAGAAAGGTTACATAACGGGGGTTTTCATGGCCAACGGGAACCGCGGCGAGCGACTGCAGATCATGTTGTCCGCCGATGAACTTAAGGTGCTGGACGATTTCCGCTTCAAGGCGCGAATGCCGAGCCGCACCGCCGCCGTGCGCGAACTGCTCAAGCGCGGCCTCGCCGCCGAGGGCTTCGGAGTGGCGCAATTCAGGTCTAAGTCGGAAGACTTCGGCGTCGTCGGCAAAATGCCGGCCGGGCGCGGCAAATAAGTTTCCGAGCCCGGACAACCAAAGACAAAGAAAGGCCGTCCTTGCGGACAGCCCTTCCATTGTCAGGCCGCGGCCCGGTTGCGCGGGCGATCTCCTGCCCTGCGCGCGTGAGCCGTTGACCGATTAGGTCAACGGCAAGTTACCGGATGTGGACCTCGGTCGAGGCGAAGATCCAGTTCACGTGTGCCGGTGACTGCGGCGATAGACAATGAGACACTGGATCACCTCCTTTCGGTTGTTAACGGTGCGACCAATATAAGGGAGCCGCGGCGATTTGGAAGCCCTTCCGGCCGGTGGCCGCTATCGCACCAACTCCCGCATCGCACGGTCCAGCCCGTCCAGCGTCAGCGGATACATGCGCCCGCCCATTAACTGGCGCACCATGGCGATCGAATAGGTGAAGTCCCATTCGCGCTCAGGCACCGGGTTGAGCCACACCGCCGCCGGATAGGTGCGCGCGAGCCGCTCCAGCCAGACCTGCCCCGGCTCATCGTTGTAATGCTCGACCGAGCCGCCCTGCGCCGTGATCTCGTACGGCGACATCGAAGCGTCGCCGACGATCACCACCTTGTAGTCGTGCGGGTAGGTGTGCAGCACGTCCCAGGTCGCGGTGTGCGCCTGGAAGCGGCGATGGTTCTCCTTCCACACTTTCTCGTAAAGACAGTTGTGGAAATAGAAATGCTCCATGTGCTTGAACTCGGAGCGCGCCGCGGAAAACAATTCCTCGGTCGCCTTGATGTGCCAGTCCATCGATCCGCCGATATCGAAAAACAGCAACACCTTCACCGCATTGTGCCGTTCAGGGCGCATGAGGATATCGAGATAACCCTTGTGCGCGGTGCCCCTGATGGTGCCGTCGAGGTCGAGTTCTTCCGCCCTGCCTGTGCGGGCGAACTTGCGCAGGCGGCGCAGCGCGATCTTGATGTTGCGGGTGCCGAGTTCGACGTCATCGTCGAGATCCTTGAACTCGCGCTTCTCCCACACTTTTACTGCCCGCTTGTGCGTGCTCTCGCCGCCGATGCGGATCCCTTCGGGGTTGTAGCCGGCGTTGCCGAATGGCGAGGTGCCGCCGGTGCCGATCCATTTCGAGCCGCCCTGATGGCGGCCCTTCTGCTCGGCGAGACGCTTTTTCAGCGTCTCCAGAAGCTTGTCGAGTCCTCCCATGGCCTCGATCTGCTTTTTCTCCTCGTCGGTAAGGTATTTCTCCGCGAGCTTCCTCAACCACTCGGCCGGGATCTGCGCCTCGATGCCGTCGGTGACGTATTCGAGGCCCCTGAACACGTGGCCGAAGACGCGGTCGAACTTGTCGAGGTTGCGCTCGTCCTTCACCAGCGTGGTGCGCGACAAATAGTAGAAGTCCTCGACCTTGCGCGAGGCGAGATCCGCCTGCATCGCCTGCATCAGCGTGAGGTATTCGCGCAGCGTCACCGGCACGCCGGCGGATTTCAGCTCCTGGAAGAAGGTGACGAACATAGGGGCCAGAATTCGCCCTAGCCCAGCTCGCCGTCAAGGCAGCTAACAAGGGCGTCAAGAAACATAAGAAACGTAAGGCCGGGAGGATTCGTTGCTTGCGCGCCACCGCGCCCTTTGGGCGCTCGCCGTCTTTTTATCGCTTGCCGTGCTGATGGCGCCGGCGATCTGGAACGGCTTTCCGTTGCTGCAATACGACACCGGCGGCTACCTCGCACGCTGGTATGAAGGCTACCTGGTGCCGAGCCGCGCCGTTGTCTACGGCCTCATCCTCTTCGCCGGAGTGCCGCTCGCGTTCTGGCCGGTGCTGCTGCTGCAATCGGCACTCACCGTCTGGGTCGTCGCGCTTACTCTGCGCGCGCACCGGCTCGGCAAGCGGCCGCTGCTGGTGCTCGGCGTCGTTACCCTGCTTTCCGTTTTCACCACGCTGCCCTGGCTCACCGCCATCCTGCTCACCGATATTTTCTGCGGCCTCGGCGTGATCGCGCTTTATCTGCTGCTCATGCGCGGCAATACGCTCTTCCCCGCCGAGCGCGCCGGACTAATCGCACTGATCGCGGTCGCCGTTGCCACCCACAGCGCGACGCTGGCCGTGCTCATAGCCCTGACCGCCGCCGCGGCGCTCGTGTGGCTCATCGATCGTTCGCGCATCCCGCTCGCCGCGCTCGGCCATGGCCTGCTGGCGCTCATCCTCGGCGCCGCGCTGGTGTTTGCCGCCGATCTTGTCGTGGCGAAACGCCTCGCCTGGACGCCGGGCGGCTTTGCGCTTTCCTTCGGCCGCATGTTGCAGGACGGCATTGTCTCCCGTTATCTCGATGACCATTGCCCCGACACAAAGCTTCAGCTCTGCGCCTACAAAGATCAGCTTCCGTACGATGCCGACGTCTGGTTCTGGGGTAGCCCGCTGTTCGACCGGCTCGGCCGCTTCGACGGCCTCGGCAAGGAGATGGAAAAAATTGCGCTCGGCTCGCTCGTCGAATATCCGGGCATGCAGATCGCGACAGCCGCGGCCGACACCGCCGAGCAACTGATCGACGTGCATACCGGCGAAGGCGTCGTCAAATGGGTCTGGCACACCTATTTCATCATCCAGCACTACACGCCGCAGCTCTTGCCCGCGATGTGGGCGGCGCGCCAGCAGAAGGGCGAAATCTCCTTCACGACGATCAACGCCGTGCAATACCCTTTAGGCCTTATCGCCATGGCCTTGCTGCCGGTGATCGTGCTGCTCTCGGCACGAAAGACGCTGAGCCCGGCCGCCGGCGAAATCGCCGCAGCCATCATCCTCACGATGCTCGCCAACGCCTTCGTCTGCGGCGCGCTGTCCAACCCGCATGATCGCTACGGTGCCCGGGTGGTCTGGCTCGCGGCGTTTGCAGTGATTCTTGCCGCCGTCGAGTTCGCCGCGCGGCGCCGTCAAGAGTTGAACTAAATCGAACCGTCCGTATTATCGTTTGTGCGGTGCAACGGGGCTGGAAATGGCTGACATAACGGTAACCGGTCTCCCCGCGCAGGGCGATGAGTCGGCGCATCCGCGGGCGGGACTGGTCCCCTGGGCGTTGTCCAGCGCCGCCATGCTGTTCGTGCTCGTCGCGCCGGCACTATGGAATGGCTTCCCGCTGATTTTTCCCGACACCGGCGGCTACCTGACGCGGCCCCTGGAAGGCACGCTCGACCTCGGCCGCTCGGCACTTTACGGACTGTTTCTCGTCGCCGGCATTCCTTTCGCGTTCTGGCCGGCCGTCATCGTCCAGGCCGCGCTCACCGCCTGGCTCATCGTGCTCAGCCTGCGTGCGCTCGGCTATGGCGGCCGGCCCTGGCTCGCCTTCGCTATCGTCGCACTGCTGTCGGTCACGACCAGCCTGCCTTGGCTCGCCGGGCAATTGCTGCCCGACATCTGGTTTCCCGCCGCCGTGCTTGGACTTTATCTGCTTGCATTTCGCGCCGACCGGCTGCTCAACTGGGAACGCGGTGTCCTCATCGGCGTAATCGCCTTCGCCAGCGCCAGTCACATGGCGGCGGCAGGGCTCTGCGTCGGCCTGCTCGCCGCGCTTTGGCTGCTCAGGCGGTTTTCGCCGCTTGAACTGCCGAGGCTGCGCCTGAGTCTTCGCCGCCGTCGCGGTCGCCACCGGCGTCCTGCTCTGCCCGGTGTCGAACTGGGCTATCACCGGCACATTTGCCTTCACGCCCGGCGGTTCGAGTTTCCTGTTCGGCCGCCTGGTCGAGGACGGCATCGTCGCCCGCTATCTTGAAGATCGCTGTCCAGACGCGGCCGTGCGCCTGTGCGCCTATAAAGCCGACATCCCCGACGACGCCGACGACTGGCTCTGGGATCCCAACTCGCCGTTCCGCAAGCTCGACGGCTGGGAGGGCATCGGCGACGAAGAGCGCGACATCATTCTTGCCACGCTTGTGCGTTACCCGCTGCTGCACCTCACCGCCGCTGTCGGCGATATTTTCGATCAACTGACCTCGTTCCAGACCGAGATCAGCCTCGACGACAACCTGCCGACCATCGGCGCCATCGCCGAATGGACCCCGCAACTTTCGCCGCAACTGATGGCCGCGCGGCAGCAGAACGGACGCATCGACGTCGACACCCTCAACCTTGTCCATGTCCCGGCCGCCGCGCTGGCTATGATCGGGCTGATCGGCGCACTCGTATTCCGCCGCCGGCTGAAACTGCCGCCCGATCTGAACGCACTCGCGGTCGTCGTCCTCATGTCGCTGGTCGTCAATGCGGCGATCTGCGCAATCTGCTCGCATCCTGTCGACCGCTATCAGAGCCGGCTCGCTCCGCTCGCGCTGTTTGCTCTGTCGCTTTTGGCGATCGACGCCTGGCGGCGAAGCCGGGCCGAGCCCCGCCTTGGGGCGTCCGGGAATTTGTCCTAGAATTTCCCGGCCGGCGGTTTTTGGGGAGACGTCGATGGCCGATACGAGCGTCTTGCAGCAACTCGCGCCTAGCGGAAAATTGCGCGGTTGCAATCGCCGTGGCGCCTTCGCCGTCGGCGCAATTCGCCATCAAGGATGGCGCCGGCTTCAAGGGCGTTGCCGTCACACTCGGCGCCGCCCTCGCCGAAAAGCTCGGCGTCGAAGCGCAGATCGTGCCGCATCAGGCCTCCGGCGAAATCCAGAATTCGGCGGCCGACAACAAATGGGATGTTGCCTTCCTGCCTGTTGACGAAGAGCGCAAAAAGTTCGTCGATTTCGGCAACGCCTATCATCTTCTGCAGAGCACCTTTCTGGTCGCGCCCCACTCTAAATTGCAGTCTGTCAAGGACGCCGACGCCAAGGGCATCGGCATCGGCGGCGTCGCCAACACCGCAACGTTCCGCGCCGCCGTGAAATCGACGCCGCTGGCAACCCACATCGAGTTCAAGGGTGTCGATATGGCAACCGCGGCCATGAACGAGGGCAAAATCGAAGCAATTGCGTTGTCGCGGGAGTCACTCGGCGGGCTTGCCGCCAAAATTCCCGGCTCGCGCGTTCTGCCCGACGCATTTCTCAATTCCACCACCGCGGTCTGCGTGCCCAAGGGGAAGCCCGCGGCGCTGGCTTACGTCAGTGCGTTCATTGAAGAAGCCAAGGCTGCCGGGCTGGTGCGTAGCGCGCTAGACGAGATGGGGCTAAAATCGTCGATCGTCGCGCCGGCCGGGTTAAAGCCTTGAACACGAGGGTGATGCCATGAACGAGAGCGTCAACGGACCTACCCCGAACGACGAAGAGATTTTCTTTTTCGAGGTTTCCGACGGCGCGCTCGAAAGGATGGCGAGCGAAAGCGAGATCGCGGCGAACCCAACGGTGCCCTCCGCCATCATCTGCATTCCGTTTGAAGGCTAAAGACGCCGCGCGGCGAACTGGCGCCCTTCGGGGCCGCGGTCAAAGCGTGTAGGCCGTGCGGAAGCCGCCCCATTGCTTGCCAAAGACGCGAATAGGCGCGCCAATCTCCCACATCATCACCACCCGATCGCCCATGTCGCGAGGATAGTTCTGAATGATATAAGGCCGCACCACGCGCCCGGCTGACAGGCCGGCGCGGTCATCGAAGATTCGCCGGTTGCGGGAATTGGCCGTGTTCCAGAGAACTTCGCCGTGCCGCTGCGGCTTCGAATAGATCTTATTGTGCACGGGCAGATAGCCGTTTCGATCGACCGCTGCGCAGAAGACCAGCCGCTTGTCGCTGGCCAGAAGCGGCTCCTGGATGCCCGGCAAGATCTTTTCGACGAACTCCAGAAATCGGGTGCGATGCTGTGGCGGGTTCGTGTCCGCAATCGGAATGTAGTCGTTGTCGAAAAGATCATCGAGCGAAATTTGCCGTTGAGCGACGGCGTCTTCGAACAGGCGGGCAATCCTGTTGGCCGCATCGATTGCGCGTTCGATGAACTCGGTATTGTCCGAGCGAATCGTGGCGAGCTTGCTCTCCAGCGTGACGCGCGCGCCGCCGTCGAGGTTGTCGAACTGGAAATGAAGGCCGAGCGCCGATTGATTGACCAGCCTCAGGCGGCAGGTCCCGATTGTCGCGACCTGTGCAGTAACGACGTCACCGACGGAAATGCCCTGCTTTTCGCCGAGGCGGACCAATATGCCGCCTTCCGATATATCCGCCGTCTGTCCGCGAATGACGCCGCCGCGAATTTGAAAGTCGACCGCGAGTTCGCAAGGCAATCGTTCGTGACGGCGGCGATCGCCCATTTCGGTCAGGCGGAGAAAAATTACGCACCGCGTCTTCAGCCGTTCCGCGAGTCGCGCAACCTCCTGGCCTGATTGATCGACCTTTTCACCGTACGCGGTCGCCCCGGTTGCGGCCTGCTTGATTTCAGTCGCGCCGTCGGCGACCACCCCGATGAAATGGGAATTCTCGCCGGCATTACGAGAAAGCCCATTGGTCGTTTCGACCTGATTCTCGACGGCCTTGGCGATGCTTGAGAACACCGGGCGAACCGCGTTGGTCGCTTCGGCGATCTGATGCACGGCCGAGATTGAATTGGCGGCGTCGTTCTGCAGCAAGTCGATCCGGCGCTTGATCTCCTGGGTGGCGGCCTGGGTTTGCACCGAAAGCGCCTTTACTTCGGAAGCGACAACGGCAAAGCCGCGGCCGGCCTCACCGGCGCGCGCCGCCTCGATCGTCGCATTCAGCGCCAGCAAGTTCGTCTGCTGGGCAATCGTGGCGATCAGATTCACGACTTTGCCGATTTCGGCAGAGGACAATTTCAGGCCGTCAACACTCTTGCTGGCTGCGATAGCCGCATTGCCTGCATCATCGGTAAGCGAGCCGGCAAGACGAACCTGCTGGTCGATTTCGCCGGCAAACCGAGCCAACTCTTCCGTGGCACCGGCAACTTGATCGGCATCGCGCTTGGCGTCGTGCGACCTGACGGCGAGTGCTTCGGTACTCGCCCGGATCGCCGCAAGCGCTTCCGCCGAAGCGCTCGCGCCGCCACGAACCGATGCCGCCGCCTGAGCGACCTCACGGATCATTGCGCTGAGATCGAGTTCAAGCAGATCGATCGTTTCACGAATCGATGTCGTGCTGCTCGTCGCCGATGGCGCAACAGCCTGCTGCGGTGGGCTCGCCGGCAATGCCGGCGGCGCCGCTGGCAGCTGCTGCGGTTTCCTGAAGAGCGAGAGCATAAAGCGGCATCATTCTGTAGCCGTTATGGTAAACGCTCGGTTAAGAATGGCGGCCTTGCCGCCATCTTGACGGGGCAGAGCGGGCGAAACCGTCGGCCTCAGGTCATATTCGGCGTATGGACGTGCTCGGGGCGAAAGCCCATGCCGATGACCCGGGCTGGAATTCGCCGCAGGATCGGAAACCAGGTCATCAGCTTGATCGGAAACGGCGGCGTCGGCCGTTCGGCGCTGGCCAGCGCTGGCGCCAAAAGCATATTCTGAACGATGACCTGGATGCGCTGGATCGCCCGCATTGGCAGGCTGCGGCGCTGCTGCACGGAAGCCAACAGGTCGTCCATGACATTTCCTGCCTTGAGCGGTCCGGCCAAAATATTGGCGGTGGCGACCGCGTCCTGCACCGCAAGATTGATGCCGACGCCGCCGACCGGTGACATCGCGTGCGCGGCATCGCCGATGCACAGCAGACCGGGCCGATGCCATTGACGCAACCGGTCGATCGTCACCGTCAACAGTTTCACGTCGTCCCAATCCTTGATCTCGCCGATGCGATCCTTGAAAAACGGCGTCATCTCGACAACCGCATCACGGAACGTCGGAAGGCCTTCGGCCTTGACGCGGTCAATGCCGCCCTTGGGAATGACGTAAGCGCATTGCCAATAATCGCCGCGATCGAGCATCACCATCATCTTGCCGGCTTCGATATGGCCGAACATGTCGGTTGCGTCATCGCGACGCCGCGAAATGCGAAACCAGAGCACGTCGATGGGCGCGCCGATATCCTCGACCTCAAGTTTGGCGCGCTCGCGCACGGTCGAGTGGCGCCCATCGCAGCCGACGGTGAGATCGGCGCGGATGTCGATATCGCCGTCGGGCGTTTTTGCTCGCACTCCGGCAATGCGGCCGCCCTCTTCGATCAGATCGGTTACCTCCGCACGCATGCGCAGATCAAAACCGGGATAGCGCTTGCCGTGATCGGCCAGGAAATTGAGAAAATCCCATTGCGGCATCAGCGCAAGGAACCTGCAGTGCACCGGCAAATGCGAAAAGTCGGCCAAGGTGACGCTGGTGGCTCCAATCTTGCCGGTCAGATGATCGACTTCTTCATGCGGCAGCTTGAGAAACTCATCGATCAGGCCAAGCTCGTAAATCAGCTCGAGGGTCGAGGGATGCACGATGTCACCGCGGAAATCGCGCAGAAAGTCCTTGTGCTTTTCGAGAACCGTGACGGCAATGCCGGCGCGCGCCAGCAGAAAACCGAGCATCATCCCCGCCGGTCCCCCGCCGGCAACGCAACATGTGGTGTTGATTGAGCTCTGCGGCATTTTAAGGCCCCGCCGGATGGGGTGAAGTCTAGCCCTGTTTCTCCGGCGTGGTCACCATCAGGCCGTCAAGCTCGTCGCTGACTTTGATCTGGCAGGACAGCCGCGAATTCGGCCGCACGTCGTAACCGAAGTCGAGCATGTCTTCTTCCATCGGCGAAGGTTCGCCGGTCTTTTCGCGCCAGGCCTCGTCGACGTAGACGTGGCAGGTCGCGCAGGCGCAAGCACCGCCGCATTCGGCCTCGATGCCGGGGATATTGTTGCGCAGCGCGGTTTCCATAACCGTCGAGCCGACCTCGGCCTCGACCGTGTGCGCGGCACCGCTGGCGTCTTTGAATATGATTTTCGGCATGGCGGCGGATTTGGCCGTGTCGGGATTGGCGCGGAGCCGCCCCTATATAGTCATTCCGCGCCGCGCGCCAGTGTCGGCCGCGTCAGGGCTTGCGCAGCATGGCGATGATTGCGGCGCGCGCTGTGTCGACCGCGGCGGCAAGATTGCGGACCGCGGCATCGCATTCGGGACCGCCTTGCGTCGATGCAAGCTCGGTCGCTTCCGCCGCGTGCGCCACGTCAAAGGCGCCGATGCTCAAGGCCGAGCCTTTCAGCGTATGGGCAAGCCCCGCGACCGCCGTCGGACTGCTGGAACGGATCCGCGACATCAGCAGCACAGCCTGGCGGTCGAAGAGCTGGAGCACCTCCTCTTCGAGACGCCGCTCCCCGAAGGTGACCCGGGCCAGATGCACGCCGTCGATCGCCGGCACTTGGCTCGCCGGTACCTTCATGTCGGTCGTGACCGCAGCTTCCATGGCGCTATCCCGGATAGGGTCTTTACCGCCCAGTGTTCCCGGCAAGTCTGGCCCCCGCAGGGTCAAATCCCGGTAAATTCTGGGCCTGTTCTGCCACCGCTGGGCGCACGGATTGGAGCGATAGCTAACCCGCGTTTAACCGCGTGAGGAAAGCCGTCAGGCGCGGTCGCCTCGCCGCCTCAATTTGCGGCGCATTGTTGACGCTGCCGCGGCACCCGTGACGGCCCGAATTAACGACGATTAATCCGAGTTAACGATGATTAAAAAGTCCTTACGCACGAGGTTTCTTTCGTATTGCCAAATGGATAGGATGACGACGCCCCGGTTAAGCTTAACTACGGGCCCCGAAAGGCTCCGATTCCGTGCTCGTGGCGCGGCCCCTGCGAAGCCGTGGTTGGGGCCGCGGCAAAGTCTGGCGTAATCAACGAGGCGACGAACCGAAATGGCAAATACCCCGCAAAAGTCGAAGGAAGCCACTCAGGAGGCACTCGCCGCCGCCATCCACGAGGCCATGGGCATCCGTGACGCCGACCGCCGCTCCGGCGATGAGGGTTCCACCGCCGAGGCGTCCGCGACCGCAACGGCCGATCTGTTCAATGACGACCGCCCGCCGGCTGGCTGGGTCCGGGAAGACGCAGGCCTGCCGCGCGCCGCCAATGACGATCGCGCCAATATCGGGCAAATCCTGCAGGCGCTGCGCCGCCGCCCATCGCGCACTCCCTACATCATTGCCAGCGTGATCGCGGCCGCCTGGGCCGCCGGCGGTATCGCGGCCGCCTATATTTTCCGTGGAGAGCTCGACCTGTTCACGACGCCGCTCGGCGCCGCCGCGACGGTCGCCACCTTCAGCGCCATCGTGGTGCCCGTGATTTTCTTCTTCGTGCTCGCACATATGTTCCGCCGCGCCCAGGACATGCGCCTGGTTTCGGAAACCATGGCGGAAGTCGCGATGCGTCTGCTGCAGCCGGAAAGTTCGGCGCGCGAGCAGGTCGTTACCGTCGGTCATGCGATCCGCCGCGAAGTTGCCGCAATGGGCGACGGCGTCGAACGCGCGCTCGCCCGCGCGTCAGAACTCGAAGCACTGGTGCACAACGAAGTTTCCGCGCTCGAACGCGCCTACAACGACAACGAGGTACGCATCCGTGAATTGCTCACCGAGCTTGTGCATCAGCGCGAGACCCTGGTCGGTCAGGCTGAACAGGTGCGCGGCGCGATCTCCGGCGTTCACCTTGATCTCGCCAATGACATCACCTCGGTCGGCGATCTTGTCGCGGAAAAAGTGAACGAAGTCGCGCAGCGCGTCACCCGTTCGCTCACCGAAAAGGGTGAGCATATTACACTTGCCCTAGGCCATGCGGGCGATTCCATGATCGATGCGCTTTCCGAGCGCGGTTCAACGCTGCTCCAGCGGCTGGAAACGACCAGCGATCACGCAACCACCGCCATCTCTTCTGCGAGCGACCGCCTCTCTGCCAGCCTCAATTTCAAGACCGAGCACGTCCACGATGAGTTCGCCGAACTCGTCGCGCGCCTCCAGCAGATGATGAGCGCGCGGCTCGACCAGGTCGCGCAAGGCTTTGCGCAGAAATCGGCGAATCTGATCGAGATGATGGCATCGCGCTCGCAGGCCTTCAGCGATTCAATCGCCGATACCGGCACTCGCATGGCAGACAACATCACCGCGCGCTCAGAAGAGGTAAATTCGACTCTTCGGGCGACCGGTGATTCCTTGGTGCTTGATCTGAGCCTGCGCGGCGGCGACGTCGTCTCCAAGATGGAGCAGACCGGCGCGCTCATTACCGAGACGATCGTTTCGCGCAGCAACAGAGCCGTCGATGATTTCCGCGAGAGCGCCGAAACGCTGGTGTCCTCGCTCAACAGCCGCGGCGATGCGGTCAAAGACATGCTGATGACCCGCCTTCAGGCCTTCGAGGACATGTTCAGCCACGGCGGCACCGAGCTCACGGAAAAAATTTCCCGCGACGCCGAAACGCTCGGCAGCCTGATTACCCGTCACATTACCGAATTCGATCACACCGTGAAGACCTACGGCGGCGAACTGGTCGAGCGGCTCGGTCAGCGCACCCAGGATGTCTCTGAATTGATGCGCGGCTATATCGACACCTTCGATCAGCGCGTGAGTGGCCGCTCCCAGGAACTCGCCGGCGCACTCGATCAACGGATGTCGCAGTTTGAGCAGCAAATCGGCCTTGGTGTATCGAATATTACCGCGACGCTTACGAGCAGAACCCAGGACGTTGTCGAGACGCTGGACAGCCGCATTGGCGCCGTCGCCGACACCATCAACCAGCGCGGCAACGCGGTTGCCGACACGATCGGCGCCAAGATTGGCGAGATCGACCGGACGCTGGGGACCCGCGCGCTTGAGGTTGCCGACAATCTCGACAGCCGCATCGGCCGTTTCGAGGAGCTGCTGATCGGCCGAGCCGAAACCGTCACCACGCAGATCGAAACCCGCAGCAAGGCCGCCGCCGACGCGCTCAACGCCCGCATGGAGCAGTTGACCGAGTCGATCACGGTCAACGCCTCGGAAGCCGAGCGGTCCCTCGGACAGCTGGCGCTCTCGACCACCGACGCTATCCGCACCAGCGCCAGCGAAGTCGAACGTACGTTGCTTGGCGTCAGCGCCGAGGTGGCCCGCAGCTTCGTCGGCAAAGCAGATGAAATTGCCGGCGCTCTCACTCAGCGCGCCAACGAAATGACCGCGCTGCTGTCCGATCAGGGTGGCGGCGTCATCGCCGCGATCAGCGAGAAGGGTCAGGATTTTGCCGGCCAAGTGACTATGGCGACCGAACTCGCCCTCAAATCGATCGACGAGAAGGGCTTCACCTTTACCCGCACGATGCTGGACAACAGCACCGAAATCGCCCGCACCATCAACATCGCCGGCGAATCGGCGACGAACTCGGTCACCCGAGCCCTGAATGATCTGCACGCCACGGCGCAATCCGCCATCGACCAGTCGCAGACCACCGCCAAGGCCACCGTTTCCGAGATGCTGGAAACACACAACATGTTGCGGGCCGACACCACCTCGCTGTTCGAGCGGCTGCGTGAGGCCAATATCATGTTGCAGGAGGTCTTGAGCGGCACGCACGAGAACATGAGCGCGCTGGAGAACACGCTGATGCTGCGTGTTTCCGAATTTGTGGCCGCCATGAACGAAGTGACCGCCTCGACCAGTGAAGCGACCGGCCGCGTCGAGGTCGATATCAGCAACTTCCGCGACATCACTTCGCGGGTGATCACCGATCTCGGCCAGCTTGCCGTTCAATTCGATCATCACGGCCGCGACCTGGCCAAGGCCGCCGACATGATCGATCTAAGCAACCAGCGCACCGAGGACATCGTGAATGAGCGCCGCGTTTCGCTCGACTCGCTTGTCGCGACGCTCGACATTCGCACCGAAGACCTCGATCAGCGTCTCAAGCGCTTCTCCGGCCTGCTCGACGAATCGCTGGAAGCCGCTTCGAGCCGCGCCCGCGAGGTCGCCCGCGTGGTATCGGAGGCAAGTACCGAGGGTTCACGCGCGATCTATGAACAATACGAACATGTCCGCACCAACGCCGAAGAAGAACGTCAGCGCACTGCCGAAGCGATGCGCGCGATCTACGATCAGGCTACCGGCGACACCCACGGGCTGTTCCAGGAGGCGAGCGAGCGTTTCGCCGAAGTGCTGGCGGGCATGAAACGTATGTCCGCTGAGATGCAGCGCGAGCTCGAAGCGACCCGCAATGAACTGCGCCGCGGTATTTTTGATCTGCCGCAGGAAACTGCCGAAAGCGCCGCACAGATGCGCCGAGTGATCGTCGACCAGATCGAGGCTTTGGCGGAGCTTAATCGCATTGTTGCCCGTCACGGACGCAATCTCGATGCGGTCGAGCCGACCCGCCGGCAGCCGCGCGAAGAGCCCGCGCTCGCGATCGTCGGCGGGCGCACCGAGCCCTCCCCGATGCGCAGCGAGCCGCCGCCGCGGGTATCGCAGCCGCGCAGCGAAAACAGCAGCTTTGCGCCGGCTCCGCCGCGAGGTGACGTCAGCAGCTTTGCACCGGCGCCACGGCGCAGCGAAATGCCAGCGCTTAGCCCGGTGCAGCCGCCTCCCGGACGTGGTTGGCTCACCGATTTGCTCAACCGAGCTTCGCGCGATGAAACGGAACCGGCGCGCGAGACGCCGCGCGAGGCGACGCGCGGCGGAGACGAACGCACACCACGCCATTCGATCGAATCGCTGGATTCGCTCTCGGTCGATATCGCCCGCATGATCGACCACGATGCCGCCGCCGATTTATGGGACCGCTACAAGAACGGCGAGCGCAACGTGTTCACGCGCCGGCTTTACACCCTCCAGGGGCAGAAAGCGTTCGACGAAATCCGCAGGAAGTATCGGGCCGACCGCGAGTTCAAGCAGACGGTCGACCGCTATATCGGCGAGTTCGAACGTCTGCTCGACGAGGTCTCGCGTGACGATCGTGGACAGGTGGTGGCGCGCACCTACCTGACGTCAGAGACGGGCAAGGTCTACACCATGCTCGCCCACGCCGCGGGTCGCTTCGACTAAAGCCACGTCAGCCGCGTTGCGGCACAAATAAGAGGCCCGGCGGGTTTCTGCCGCGTGCCCGAAGTTTGTTCCGTTCTAACGTTGGCAAATTTCGATTTGCCAGCGCTCCGCATCTATCGGATAGTGGCGCATCCGCCGCGCGGCGGAACATGGGGGCATGTGTAGATGAGAGAAACGTCTTCGCTCTTTAAAAACAGCGAGACCGGGCGGAGACGAAACAGGCGTTCCTAAGCGCCGATGACCAAACGGCAATTCTGGGAGGAAGATGCCATGCTCGAACATAAATTCCCGACGCGGGCTTTTGCGGCGCGCGGTGTTGCTGCTGCATTATTCGCAGCGACTGCTTTGATCGGCCTGTCCAATACAGCCGCCTGGTCCGAACCAAAAGATATCAAATGGGGCACCGGCCCGGTCGGCTCTTCCGGCCACAAGGCGCTGGTGGTGCTCGCCGACGTGCTCAACAAGGCGATGCCCGAGTTCCGCATTTCGGTGCTGCCTTATCCCGGCGCCGTCGGCACGGTGAAAGGTTTCGCCACCGGCGAACTTGACGCCTATTACGGCTCCGACGTCGCGCTGAGAGAATTTTCAGAAGACGATGGCCGCTTCAAAGGCTTCAAGGCCAACGTCAAGGTGCAGCCCGTGCAATCGTTCTGGTGCTACACCCTCGACGTCGGCCTCGCCATCAAGGCCAGCGATCGCGACACCATCAAGAGCTGGGAAGATCTCAGCGGCAAAAACGTTTACACCGGCCCGCTTCCCTTCGACACCCGCCTGCATCTCGAGAACGCAATGAAAGCGGTCGGGGCCAAGCACATTTACAAGCAAGTCGACCTGTCGACCGCCGGCTCGCAGCTTCAGTCCGGCTCCATCAAGGGCATGATCATCTATGCCGCCGGCGGCGAAACCCCGGCGCCGTGGATAGCCGAGGCTTCGCTCGCGGTCGATTGGGCGGCGCTTAATCCGACGGCTGCCGAACTCGCCAAACTCAAGACCAAGGGCTTCGCCAGCGAAGAGGTTGATCCCGCGAACTTCCACAAGAAGGAAGCGTACGTGAAAAAGATCACGCTGCTGCCCTTCTACTGGGGATTCGACCTCGGCATGAACGTCTCGGCCGACGAAATGTACAAGATGCTGACCATCATCGATCAGCACGCCGACGAGCTCGCCAAAGCCGATCCGAGCTTCAAGCAGATCAGCGGCGGCAAGATGGCGCAGTTCCAGAAAGAGGCGCTCGAGTTGACCTATAACCTGGTGCCGATCCATCCGGGCCTCGCCAAATACCTCAAGGCGAAAGGCCAATGGGACAGCAAGTGGGATTCCCACGTCGCCAAGGCGACCATGTAAGGATGCAACGCGTGTGCGATTGAAAATACGGGGCGGGCGTTTGCATGCGCCCGCCTCGATTTGCATACAGCGAGAGATAGACCCGCCATGACCGATGTTTCGGCCGAACAGCGCCCGCCGTTTGCGCTCAATTGCATCTATTACGCGATCGCTATCGGCTTTGCGGCTTACATGTTCTATTACTACTGGACCGGCGCCGGCGGCGAAACGCTGCTGGCCATGGGCTGCATACCGATCACCTACGTGCTGTTCACGCTGCAGTCGCTGCGTCTCGAACGATTTTTATCCCGGTCTGCCGCGCGCCGCCAATTACGCGATTGCGTCGGTATTCTGCCTGTTCGCAATCTACTGCTCCTATTACATGACCACCAACTACATCTCGCTCGGCACGGAGCGCTCGGGGATGTGGAACACGGCCGACCTCGCCGTCGGCGGCGTGATGACGCTGCTGATCATCGAATATGCGCGCAAGCGCCATATGCCGCTGTTTATCCTCACCATCGTCCTCGTTCTGTATGCGGTCTACGGTTACTTTGTGCCCGGGATGTTCCATCACGCGGGGCTGTCGTGGAGCCGCGTGGTCTCGGCAAGCAGCGTCGAAATGGAGACCGGAATCTTTTCGCGGCTGCCGCAGATCGCGCTCACCGTCATCGGCTCGTTCCTGCTGGTGCTAAGCCTGCTGCGAGGCTTCGGCTGCGTCGACTCGCTGTTGCGCGCGACCAAACGCGTCGCCATTCGTTCGCCGCACGCCATTCCGCAATCGGCAGTGATCGGCTCGATGGCGATCGGCACGGTGAGCGGCTCGGGCGCGGCCAATTCGATCACCGTTGGTTCGGCGACGATCCCGGCGATGATCCAGGCCGGCCTGCCGCCGGCGACCGCTGCAGCGATCGAAAATTCCTCGTCGATGGGCGGGCAGTTGATGCCGCCGGTCATGGGCATCGCCGCCTTCCTGATGGCCGAGTTCCTTGGCGTCGATTATTTCGATGTCGTGGCGCGCGGCTGGGTGCCGGCATTGATCTATTATATCTCCGTATCGACGTCGGTTTATCTGCTGGCAACGTATTACCATACGCACATGATCGTCGACCTGAGCGCGAAAAGGCTCGGCTGGCGTGACAAGGTCAATCTCGGCGCCTTCGTTGTCGTCGTCGGCGGCCTGGTAACGCTGATGGCGACCATCTTTCTCGCGCCGATGTTTGCCGCGCTCTACATGTTCTGCGCCGCGGGCTTCGGCCTGGTGCTTATCCATCTGGTCGGGCTGGTTGGGAACTGGTCGTTCCGTGAGTTCATCGCGCCGCTGCGCCGCGTGCTTGATTCCTATATCGACATGATCACGGACATCGCGCTGTTGCTGGCGACATTGTCGATCATGACCGGGGCGCTGGTCATTACCGGCGTGCCGACCAAGCTCGGCTCGCTGCTGGTGGAAGCCGCCGGCATCAACATGGCCGCCATGGTGGCGATGGCATTCATTTTCGGCGCCATTCTCGGCACCGGCCTACCCCCGGCGCCGGTCTATATCCTGGTTGCCATCGTCATCGGCCCGCCTTTCATCAAGGCCGGTGTCAATCCGTGGGTTGTGCACTTTTTTGCCTTCTTCATCGGCGTGTTCGGCGAACTTACGCCGCCGACCTCGATCACCGCCGCGATTACGGCAAAAATCGCCAATGCGTCGTTCTACGTGACATTGTGGCGTTCGGTGCAGATCTGCGTATCGCTTTTCACGCTCATGGCCGGCGTCTTCGTGCATCCGGAACTAGTGGTCAAGCCCGGCCTCGATCAAATGGGCGCAGCCTATCTGGTCCTCGTCGCAACTCTCGGCATTACTTTTACCCTGCAGGCGACCTATTCCGAAACGCGAGCGGTGGATCTCGCCGTGCGCGGGGTGCTAGCTGCGATGTCGCTGTTCATCCTGTTTTCGTTCTACGACATCGCCTCCGACATCGTCTCGGTCGGTGTCCTGGCCGTTATCGCCTACTGGATCGTGGTGCGGCGGCCGATCGTCGGGGCAGCAGCCCCGGAAACCGTCGTGCTCGGCGGCGCGGCGTTGCCCTCGGCCGCAACCGGCGGCGCAAAATAGGAAGCGTTATTTGCTGCCGCTGCCGCCGAAGATTAACCGGCTCGGGTTCTTGTCGAAATTCTTCACCGCCGTGTCGATTGTGCCCAGCGTGCGATGCAGGTCGTTGCCGACCACCTCGATGTGTTTGTTACCGTTGACCAACAGCCGGTTGAGATTGACCGATATATCTGCCGTGCGCTGGTCGAGATTGTCGGACAGCGTGCGGATCGATTTTGCCGCTTCGTTGAGCTTGCCGCCCTTGCCATCGTCGCCGCCGGTCAGGTCCTGAACCCCCGCAACGATCTTGTCGAGCCGGTCGGAATTGCGCGCCAGCGCCGCCGTGAACGTGTCGATATTCTTCAGCGCATCCTTGATGATGTCCTGGTTGGCGGCGACGAAATCGTCGAGACGGCGAAGCGTGTCGCGCGCGGCTTGCGTGAAATCGAGTGTGGCGGCGGGAGGCGCGGTCAGTAGCGCCGGCTTTTCCTTGGAACTTTGCAGGATCGGCGAGTCCGGGCTGCCGCCTTTCAGCGCGATCTGTGCGACGCCAGTCAGCCCCTGAAATTCGAGGCCGACCTCGACGTCGGAGTGAATCTGGACGCTCTTATCGATGTTGACCAGCGCCGCGACTTCCTTCGGCCGCTGCGGGTCGAGCTTGAGGCTGGTCACGTCGCCGACCTGGATGCCGTTGAGCAGAACATTGGCGCCGGTATGCAAGCCCGCGACCGAGCCTTGGAACACGATGCGGTACGGCACGCGTTCACGCGTCCCGCCGACGTTCTGGAACCAGTAGACGAAGCCGAATACGCCGGCGATTACCGCAAGCGTAAACATTCCGATCAACACATAGTTTGCTTTGGTTTCCATCGCTCTCGCCGGCTATACGTTCAACGTCACTTGCACCTTGCTGTCTTCATGCGCGCGCTTGCCGTGGAAGTAGGCGCGAAGCCACGGATGCGTGGACGCGAGCATCGTCTCCATCGAGCCCGCCGCAATAATCTTTCCCTGCACGAGAACTGCAATGCGATCGCAAACCGTGTGCAGGCTGTCGAGGTCATGGGTTACCATGAAAACGGTCAGCCCCAAAGTACGCTGCAACGTCGCAATCAGCGTATCAAAATCGGCGGCGCCGATTGGGTCGAGGCCAGATGTCGGCTCGTCGAGAAAGACGATATCAGGATCGAGCGCCAGCGCGCGGGCAAGCGCCACGCGCTTGGTCATGCCGCCCGACAACTCGGAGGGAAATTTCTCGCAGACATCGGCGTGCAGGCCCACCAGCTCCAGCTTTGCCACCACGAGGTCGTCGAGCAGCCGGTCTGACAGGCGCAGGTATTCGCGGATCGGAAACTGGATGTTTTCGCGAACGTTGAGCGAAGAAAACAGTGCGCCTTCTTGAAACAGCACGCCCCAGCGCCGTTCAACCGCCTGCCGTTCGGAGTCGCTTGCCGCGGCCATGTCCACGCCGAGAACCTTGATGGTGCCGCCGCGTTTCGGCAGTAGCCCGATGATCGTGCGCATGAGGACCGATTTGCCGGCGCCGGAACCGCCGACGAAACCGAGGATTTCACCGCGATAAACGTCGAGGTTGACCTTGTTGAGCACAACCTGCTCGCCGAAGCCGACTTCAACATCGTGCACTTCGATGATCGGCTCCCTGCGCAACGTTTGTCTGGTGTCCGGCGCCATGGCTCACATTCCGATTGCGGCAAAGAAGATTGCGAACAGACCGTCGAGTACGATGACAAGAAAGATCGATTCCACCACCGACACCGTGGTCTGCATGCCGAGCGACTCGGCGCTGCCTTTGACTGCCATGCCTTCGACGCACGCCACCGCGCCGATCACCAGCGCCATAAAAGGCGCCTTAATCATGCCGATCTCGAAGGTCTGCAGCGAAATCGCTTCTTTAAGCCGCTGCAAATAAATCTCCGGGTCGATGCCGCCGTATAGCCAGCACACCAGACCTCCGCCGTAGAGCGAGGCCATCGAACCGAGAAACGTCAGCAATGGCACGGCGATTATCAGCGCCAGGATGCGTGGCAGGATAAGCACTTCCACCGGATCAAAGCCCATGATGCGCAAGGCGTCGATCTCCTCGCGCATCTTCATTGAGCCTAGTTCTGCGGTATAGGCACTGCCGGAGCGGCCCGCGACCATGATGCAGACGATCAGCACGCCGAGCTCGCGCAACACCAGAATGCCGAGCATGTCGACCACGTAAATGTCGGCGCCGAATTTGCGGAAGTGAAAAATACCCTGCTGCGCGATGATGCAGCCGATGAGAAAGGTAATCAGGAGAACGATCGGCACCGCGCGCCAGCCGACATTATCGACATGGTGTATCATTGCAGTGAAGCGGAATCGTTTCGGCCGCGCGACGACGCGCAGCAGCGCCAGTACCACGGCGCCGAGCATGTTGACGATGTCCGCAAAGCCATGCCAGACGAAGACGACGCTCTCGCCGATCGAGGCAATGGCGTAGAGTGGCCCGCTTCCACCAAGATGCGGCGGCGCCTCTTCGGGCGGCAGCGCGTGCAGCTTTTCCATCAGCGTGCGATGGTCGTCCTTAAGGCCAAGCAGGTTGGTGGCGGCGCCGCGCGCGGCGAAGTCCCGTTCCAACCGCTCGATCAGCAAGGCGCCATACGTGTCGAGGCGCTCGACCCGGCTCAGGTCGATATCGACGCGCTTGATTGGCGCGCGCGAGCGCAAGTGCTTATCGATAAGCCCTTCAAGCCGGCGCGCCTGGATCGCGGTCCAGGCACCGGCTCCAGCAAGCCGGAGCCTTTCGCCTTCGGTGATGCCTTCGAGCAGAGCGTCGCTCACACAAATGGCCTCTAATGCCGGTTACCTCCGAACGCGGAGGTACCGGCAGACTGGGCTGGGTTTGAGCAAAGGGCTCCCGGACCGCAAACCAAGCAGACCCCGCCCGGACTGCCTGCGGCGACCTTCCCTCTCGACCGGAGAGCGGAGGCTGAAAAAACATACTTGACCATCGCAGGCGAACCTGTCGAGGGTTTCACTCCAGGTCCACAATAGCCCAAGTCATTGAATTTGTCGCCAAACTTGCCCCTGACCCTTGCCCTAACAAGCGAGCGCTGGCCGATTGCCGGCACCTTTGCCATCAGTCGCGGCGCAAAAACCGAGGCGGCTGTGGTGGTGGCGGAGTTGAGCGATGGAACCGCCCGCGGGCGCGGCGAATGCGTTCCCTATGCCCGTTATGGCGAGAGCGTCGAAGGCGTCATGGAGACCATCGAGGGCCTGCGGCCGCAATTGGCAGCCGGGCTGGGCCAGGACCGCCTCCAAGAGGCCCTGCCCCCAGGCGCCGCGCGCAACGCGCTTGATTGCGCAATGTGGGACCTTACCGCCAAGCGCGAGAGGCGGCCCGTGCATGAACTTGTTTCTCGTCCGGTTCCGCATGCGGTGACAACCGCTTTTACGATTTCGCTGGCGGCTCCGGAGGACATGGCAAAGGCTGCCGCGAAGGCCGCGTCCCGCGCGTTGCTCAAGGTCAAGCTTGGCGCGCGTGGCGACCCCGAACGCATCGCCGCCGTGCGCAAGGCCGCGCCCAAGGCGACACTGATCGTCGATGCCAATGAAGGCTGGGACGAGACCGATCTGGCGGCGAACCTTGCCGCCTGTGCCGAAGCGAGAGTGGTTCTTGTGGAACAGCCCTTGCCCGAGGGCCGCGATCAGGCGCTTGCCTCGCTCAAGCGGCCAATCCCCGTTTGCGCCGACGAAAGTGCCCATGGCCTTGCTTCGCTGCCGGCGCTCACCGGCAAATACGATGCGGTCAACATCAAGCTCGACAAGGCCGGGGGCCTGACCGAGGCCTTGGCGATGGTTGGTGAGGCCGAACGCATGGGTCTTGCCATCATGTCCGGCTGCATGTTGGCGACGTCGCTGGCCATGGCCCCCGCGATGCTGATCGCGCAAGTCGCGCGCTTCGTCGATCTCGACGGACCGCTGCTGCTGTCCAAGGACCGGAACAATGGGCTGCGCTATGTGGACAGCCTTGTTTATCCTGCCTCACCGGCGCTCTGGGGATGAGCCCGCGCTTTGCCAAAAGCTTGGTCTGCCTGAATTGTCCCTAAATGGAACTTGGCAGGCCCGACGAGCCCCGCCGGCTTGAGACTTTTACCCGGCTTTTTGGTTAACCAAACCTTTCCCTAGCCACTAGGATTGGCCTAGACTTGCGGCACAATAAGGGGGCCGCAGGGCAGCGGGTGGCGTCAAGCGGGGGAAGGGTTTTGCTACGGTTTCTTGCCTTGGTTCTCGCTGCCGCCCTTTGGGCGTCAGGCGCGACGCCTGCATCGGCCACCATGCGCATCGCGGAAGATCGCGGCGGCCAGATCGGACAATACCTGCAAGCCTTTGCGCTGGTTCGCTCCAGCGGCGAGCATGTCGTGGTGGACGGCAATTGCCTCTCCGCCTGCACTTTGGTGCTCGGGCTTATCCCACGCAGCCACATCTGCGCCACCGCGCGCGCCCGGTTCGGTTTTCATGCCGCGTGGATGCCCGACGTTGACGGCCGCCCGGTCACCAGTGCCATGGGCACGCAGGCGCTATGGAATATCTATCCCGGCGAAGTTCGCCGCTGGATCAATCGCCACGGCGGATTGTCGCGCAAGATGATCTATCTGCAGGGCCGCGAGCTCTCCAGCATGGTCGCGATCTGCGGCGGCTCGCAGCAGGCACGCTCAGAGCGGCATACGCCGTCCAAGCCGATCCGCTACGAGAGCGCAAACGCCGCCAGCGACCGCCGCTAACGCCATCGCCGCGTAGGCCGCGCCACCAAAGGCGCCATAGAGCAATCCGGATACACTCATCGCCGCCGCCATGGCGACGCCCGTGGCAATGGCAAGATAGCCTTGGGCGCTCGCGCCTTGCCCGGGCGGCGCACTGCGCGCAACAAGGTTGAGCGCGCCAAGATAAGTAGTGCCGAACGACAAAGCATGCAGCAGCTGCAGCAGTGGCAACATCACCACCGGCGGGTCGAACGCCATCACCGTCCAGCGCACTACTGCGCCGACCGCGCCGATCATGATCAACACAATCGGCGTCAACGCCAGCGGCAAACGTCCGGAGATCGCAAACAGGACGATCTCCGCAGCAACGCCGAGGGCCCATAACGCGGCAACGGCGCTGCCGTCGAGCCCCGCGCCGCGCCATTGCAGCGCCGAGAAACCGTAATAGACGGCGTGACTCGCCTGGATGAGGCTCGCCGCCGCGAGCACTGCAATGAAGGCCGGGTCGCGAAGCAAAGATCGGCCGCGGCGTGCTTGTGCCGCGACCGGAGCGGCAGCCAGCGGCAGCGGCGCCAGCATCAACGAGGCCACCACGCCGAACAGCATCGCCGCCACGATCAGCCAGATCAGATGGCGCGCGGGCAGAGCGTCGGCGGCAAACCCGGCGGCAAAGTTGCCGGCAATGAAGGCGGCCGAGCCCCACAGGCGCACGGGCCCGTAAGCCTGGCCGCGCGCGCCGAGCCCGCGCAAGGCGTAAGTTTCGGTGAGCGGCAAAACCGGCGCAAAGGCCAGCGAAGCAAGGGTATAGGTGGCGATGATGGCGCCGGCGCCGTCAGCAAGGCCGACCAAGATCGTGCTGATGAAACTGGCACAACTGGCGGCGACGATGGCGGCACGCAGCCGGCCGCTGCGGTCGGCAGCGCGTGCGACGCCGGCTATGGCGAAAACGCGCACGAACATTGGGATAGCCAGCACCGCACCGATCATCTGCGCGTCCAAGCCCTTGGCTTTGAGCCAGACCGGGAAAAACGGCAGCTGGACGCCGGTCATCACGAAAATGGCGGCGTAAAGCCCCGCGAGACGCAGGGCAAAGCCGAAATTTCGCTTGGGAACGACCCCCATAACGCCTGTTTGTTGTTGCGCGAAGAGCGCTGGCCGAATCAAGCCGGCTGATTGATAAACTGCCTCTTCAGGGATTGCACTTTTTGCGCTTGTCGACTGGATCGAAAATGGCGAGCGAACCGCTGGCGATCGCGCGGCCCGAGCCGCCGGCCGAGGACGATTACCGGATTCTGTGTACGACTCTGGAGGCGAGCGCGCGCGGTCGCGCCTTTTTGTCCGAACATGCACGCCGCAACCGCTCGGCCGATACTGAAGTGCTCCTGGCGGCGATCGACCGGCTCAGCGCGCAGATCCGCGGTGACGCGGAAGCCCTGCAGCATATGCGTGCGGAATTGCGCACGCTGGTCACCGCCATCCGGCTCGCTCGTCCGGATATCGACGCCGGGCGGCCGCCGGGCAAGGTGGCGATGCTCGGCGAGTTGGTCGGCCTTGTGGAACGGCGCATCGACGCCCTGATCGGCGAGACACGGACCGGCGAGACACGGACCGGCACACCCCCGCACGCCCGCAGCTCGCCGTGGTGCCGGCTCCCGACGAACCGGAACTGCCGATCCCTTCACCGGACGCGCAGACACCCGCCATAGCCGTGGTAGCGCCAGCCAAGCCGGTTGCCGCGGTGATGCCCGAGGTGAACGTGCTCGAACTCAAGCCCGCCGGCAGCCAGCCCACCAGTCCGCCCCCAGACACCGAGTGCCGACCGGCTGCGTGTGCTGGCGCCGATCATGGCGCTGAGCGAGGACGAGCGCTTGGCGCTGTTTTCGTGACCGCGCCGATCAGCCCGCAATCAGCCTGGCGAACAAGTCGGCATCGACATTGGCGCCGGAGAGCACGCCGACAACGACCTTGCCTTTGACGTCGAGCTTACCGGCGAGCAACGCCGCCAGCCCGATTGCGCCGCCCGGCTCGACCACAAGCTTCAATTCGTTGAAGGCATAACGCACCGCGCGGCCGACCTCTTCGTCGGTGGCGACAAGGCCCTGCCCGATCAGCTTGCTGGTAATCGGAAACGTCAGTTCACCGGGCGTGTTGCTCATCAGCGCGTCGCAAATGCTGCCACTTAGCCGAGGATTGGCTTCGCGCCGGCCGCTGACAAAGGACCGCGCGGTGTCGTCAAAACCCTCAGGCTCTACTGTATAAAGCTTCGCCGTGGTCACACGGGATTTCACGCCCAGCGAAATACCGGCGGCAAGCCCGCCGCCTGACGCCCCGACAACCACAATCTCGGGCTTCAGACCGAGGTGGTCGAGATCCTCGACGATTTCAGCACCGATGGTGCCCTGCCCCGCGATGATCAGCGGATCGTCGTAAGGCGGCACCAGCGTCGCGCCGCGTTCGGCTACGATACGATCGGCGATAGCTGAGCGATCCTCGGTGTCGCGGTCATAGAGCACGATCTCGGCGCCCAGCGCCAGCGTGCGCTCACGCTTGGCCTTCGGTGCGTCGGCGGGCATCACAATTGTCGCTCGCAAGCCAAGGAGTCGTGCTGCCGCAGCCACGCCTTGCGCGTGATTGCCCGACGAATAGGCGACGACGCCGGCCGAACGCCGATCGACGGGAATCGAGGAAATTTTGTTATAGGCGCCGCGGAATTTGAACGAGCCCGTGCGCTGCAACGTCTCGGCCTTGAGAAACACGCGCGCTCCCAAGCGCTCGTCCAGCACCGGCGCATTGATCAGGGGGGTGCGCGCGGCAATGCCGGCGAGTCTCTTGGCCGCGGCATCGATGTCGCCGGCATTAGGCAGAATAGTTGTGTCGAGGATGCCCATAAGCGGCAGGCTAGCGCCGCAATGCGCGGTCGGGCAAGAGCATACAGGAGTTGCGGCCGGTATAAGTTCCGATTCCCCCAACTTCGCTTTCCAGCCAGCGACGAGAGCGAATGAAAATGCGCAGTGGCCTAGGCTGCGTTTTCTTTGGCGCGCCTGAAGCGCTGCCTGAGCCTCGTCATACGTTTTAGTTTCTCGGGCATGGGGGCGTGGGTAGCGATTGCCACGTGTTCGAGGAAAATGCGTGCGCTTTCTTCCCAGGTCATGCGCAGGGCGAAGTCGCGGCACTCTTCGCGCGAGCATTCGAGGGCGGCAAGGCAGGCGAGCCGCAAATCCTCCTCGAGGTGGCCGACTGGGGCCTCGCCGATCACGTCGCGCGGCGCCGGGGCTGGAAACGCCGCGACCGGGACGCCGCTGGCGAGCGCCTCCAGCAGTACTAGGCCAAAGGTGTCGGTACGGCTCGTGAATACAAAAACGTCGGCCGCCGCATAAATTTCCGCCAGAGCTTCGCCTTGCTGCGAGCCGAGAAAGACCGCATCGGGATACGCTTTTTCCAACTGCCCCCGCGCCGGCCCGTCGCCAACGACGAGCTTGGTGCCGGGCAAATCGAGTTTGAGAAAAGCTTCGACGTTTTTTTCCACCGCCAGCCGCCCAACGGTAAGAAACAGCGGCCGCGGCCATTTGACCAGAGCGCGCTCGCGCGGGTGAAAAAGTCTTGCGTCCACGCCGCGTGGCCACAGCTTCACGTTATGAAAGCCGCGACCCTCAAGTTCGCCGACCAGCCCCGGCGTCGCCGCCAGCACCGCCGCGCCTGATGAATGAAAGCGGCGCAGCCATGCCCAGGTGACATCGCAACTCCAGGCTCTCGCCAACGGAACACGCTCGGCGATGTAATCGGGAAAACGAGTGTGAAAGCTTGTGGTAAATGCGATGCCGCGGCGCAGGCAGACCCGGCGCATGGCGTGGCCGAGCGGTCCTTCGGTCGCGATGTGCACGGCGTTCGGCTTGACGCGATCGAGCCGCCGCTCGACGTCGCCGGGCCCGGTCAGAGCCAGCCGCACTTCCGGGTAGGTCGGGACCGGCACGGTCCAGAATTCCGACGGCGTCAGGAATTCGATCTCGGCACCGAGCTCAATCGCTTCACGCGCCATGTGTCCGAGCGTGCGCACCACGCCATTCACCTGTGGATGCCAGGCGTCGGTCGCCACGAGAATTTTCATGCGATTTCTTTCGGACCTGTTAAGCCGCTTGCGGCTGGGCAAGTGCCGGGCTTGGCTCCATACCTTGCCCTGTGCGCGTCCAGGTGATGATCTCGAAACGGCCGTCCTGGTTTTCCACCACCGCCGTGCAGCTTTCCACCCAGTCGCCGCAATTGATGTAACGCAGGCCGAAATCGTCGTGGATCGCCGGGGTGTGGATGTGGCCGCAGATCACTCCATCGACCTTGTGATGTTGCGCCTCAGTCGCCAGCGCCTTCTCGAAGGCGCCGATATAATTGACCGCGTTCTTGACCTTGTGTTTGGCCCATTTCGACAACGACCAGTACGGCGCGCCAAAGATGCGGCGGAATGCGTTGAAGAAACGATTGGCGCTGATGGCAAAATCGTAGGCCTTGTCGCCGAGCAGCGCCAGCCACCGCGCCTGCGTCACCACTAGATCAAAGATATCGCCGTGCACCACCAGAAAACGCCGGCCGTCGGCGGCGTCGTGAACGGCGTTTTCGACCACCTCGATGCCGCCGAAATGTGTGCCGTAGTAACCGCGCAGGAATTCGTCGTGATTACCAGGAATGTAAATGACACGCGCGCCTTTGCGTGCCTGGCGCAGGATTTTCTGTACCACATCATTGTGCGCCTGCGGCCAGTACCAGCTCGAGCGCAACGCCCAGCCATCGACGATGTCGCCGACCAGATAAATGGTGTCGGCTTCGTGAGTGCGGAGAAAGTCGAGGAGCTTGTCAGCCTGGCAACCGCGTGTTCCGAGATGGACATCGGAAATAAACAAAGCGCGAAAGCGCCGCGGCGCGTCCGTCATTCCATCATCGCTCTGTTGTGGATCATGCAGAGGCGATAGCAAGTCTGCGTCTCGTTATTGTGACAGTGTTCTTAACTTTTTGTTAACCACGTATTACGCAGCTGCTGCTTGATTTTCTGCTCGGCGGAACCGCACCAGCGTGTAGACGCCGAAAGGGGGAACCTTGCGCCGCTCGATCAGTTCGGCGCCGCCGTGGCTTTGTGCCCAGGCGGCAAGCCGCCCAAACGGAAATTCGGGACGAAGGCCAAGCGCGCGGGCTTTTTGCGCCAGCAACCGCTCGACCGCCGCGGCAAGGCCGCGCTCAGAATAAAGATGGTTGACGAGGATGATCTGTCCGCCGGGCCGGACCACCCGCGCGCATTCCGAAAGGACGCGCTCGGGATCAGCGACCAGCGTGATGACGAACTGGCCGACCACGCAGTCGAATGCGCCGTCGGGATAGCGCAGACTGTGCGCATCCATCACCGCCAGACCCTTGACATAAGGGTAACGGCCGGTGGCAGCGCGCAAACGCGCACGTGCGATCATCGGTTCCGACAGGTCGATACCGGTGATTTCCGTGGTCTCGTCATAGTCGTCGAATGATAGCCCCGTGCCAACGCCGATTTCGAGAACCTTGCCGCCGACCTCGCGTGCCGCGTTCGCCGCGGCACGGCGGCCGTTGAGGAAGATGGGTCCGCACAGAGCGTCGTAGATAGGCGCCCAGCGGGCATAGGCTTTTTCCATCACCTGCTTGTCGGGATCGCGCTGCATTTTACTCCTCGCGAATCAGTTGGCGGACGTCCCTCCGGGGTAACAAGCGAGTGCGACAGTCCGGCGACACTTGACGCTTCGCGTGATGGCTTAGACACTCGCCGCGCTTTTGTATGTTTGGGGGATTCGATGGATCTTGGAATTGCCGGCCGTAAGGCCATTGTCTGCGCATCGAGCCGTGGGCTCGGCAAGGGCTGCGCCCGCGCATTGGCGGAAGCCGGCTGCGAAGTGACGATCAACGGCCGCGACGCCAAGCGGCTTGAAGCAACCGCGGCCGAGCTGCGCAGCGCCACCGGCGCCAAGATCACCGCGGTCGTGGCCGACGTTTCGACGGCCGAGGGCCAGTTCGCCCTGTTTGCCGCCTGCCCAGCGCCCGATATCCTGGTCAACAACAATGCCGGGCCGCCCTTGCGCGATTTTCGCGAGTTGACCCGGCAGCAGATGATCGACGGCGTCATCGCCAACATGATCGTGGCGATCGAGCTCGTGCAGAAGGCGATCGATCCGATGCGCCAGGGCCGCTTCGGCCGCGTCGTCAACATCACATCGGCTTCGGTGAAAATGCCGCTTGCCGGGCTTGACCTGTCTTCCGGCGCGCGCGCGGGGCTAACAGCGTTTCTTGCCGGCATTGCGCGTTCGGTCGCCGGCGACAATGTCACCATCAATAACATCCTGCCCGGCGCCTTCGACACCGACCGGCTGCGTTCGACCTTGAGCAAAAACGCCGAGAGCAGCGGCAAGAGTGTGACCGAGATTGCCGCCGCGCGCATGTCGGCCATCCCCGCCAAGCGTTTCGGCACCCCGGCTGAATTCGGTGCGGCTTGCGCCTTTCTATGCTCGGCGCAAGCCGGCTACATCACCGGACAGAATCTGCTGATCGACGGCGGCATGTTCAACGGCGCGTTCTAGGCGCGCGCCGTCAGGCAGCCGACGACACCTGCTCAAACAGAACGCCCAGACGTGTCGCAGTGCGCCAGATCACATGGCACGGCTGCTTGAGGTGGTCGTTTTCAATCACCAGTACGAATTCGTTGGGAATGCCGCTCTGGCTCGCCACTTCGAGACAGGCGCCCGCGGGCGACAAGTTGCGCACACGGCAATCGATGATGCCGGCGCGGTTAAAGCTGATGACCCCCGCCTTCAATGTGCGGTGACGTAAACCCTTGCGTCGTTCCTCCATGACCGTTCTCCATCCACGGCCGCGGTCGCCCAACAGCGGCCAGAACCCAAATCTAAAGCGGCCGGTTTATCGGAGGGTGAAACGAAGCATCAAAACGCATACGGTTGCGCAAGGCTTTGCTAACCAAGGCCCTTGCCCCCGCGGGCCCGGCGAGCGCATGATCGTTCAAGACCTGCCCCGCTAACGCAAAAAATCACGGACCCAAAGGGAGATTCCGCTCATGAAGCTTGTCCGCTATGGCGCGCCCGGCCGCGAAAAGCCCGGCCTTGTCGATGCCGATGGAAAAATCCGCGACCTGTCGCGCATCGTGAAAGACATCGACGGCGAGATGCTAAAATCCGGCGGACTCGCCAAGATCAAAAAGGCCAACGTCAAGCGGCTCAAAGCGGTCGGCGGCAAGCCGCGGCTCGGCCCCTGCGTCGGCAACGTCGGCAATTTCATCGCCATCGGACTCAATTATTCCGACCACGCCGCCGAAGCCGGCATGCCGATCCCGAAAGAGCCAATCATCTTCAACAAGGCGCCGACCTCAATCTGCGGGCCTAACGACGACACCATGATCCCCAAGGATTCGCACAAGCTCGACTGGGAGGTCGAACTCGGCATTGTCATCGGCAAGCGAGCCCGCTATCTCGCCAAGGAGAAGGCCAAGGACGCGATCGCCGGGTATTTCATCGGCAACGACGTCTCTGAGCGCGAATTCCAGATCGAGCGTTCCGGCGGTCAGTGGAACAAGGGCAAGAGCTGCGAGACCTTCGGGCCGATCGGTCCCTGGTTCGTCACGAAGGATGAGATCAAGGACGTGCAGAACCTGTCCATGTGGCTCGACGTCAACGGCGAAAAGCGCCAGCGCGGCAACACCAGGACCATGATCTTCGGCGCCGAACATCTGGTATGGTACTGCTCGCAGTTTTTCGTCATGGAACCGGGCGACATCATCATCACCGGCACGCCTCCCGGCGTTGGCCTCGGCATGAAGCCGCCGGTGTTTCTCAAAGCCGGCGATGTGGTCACGCTGGGCATCGAGAAGCTCGGCGAGCAGAGGCAGAAGGTGGTGCCGGGAAAGTATTGAGACGACAAAGCCCCGGGCTCATCGCCCGGGGCCTTAACGTCTCAGGGCCGTGTTAGACGCTGCAGGTTAGAAGCGGTAGTTCACGCCGAGCCGCACGATCGAGGATTTAAAGTCGACGTTCGTCGGGGTGACGGCGCACAAGTCGCAGTTGGTCGAGCCGAGATCGACGTAGAGGTATTCGACCTTGGCGCTCCAGTTGGCGAGGAAGGCCCATTCGATGCCGGCGCCGGCGGTCCAGCCCCATTTGGTATTGGAGTTGTCGCCGAACGGCGTGGAAACCTTGATGTTGCCAAAGGCGCCGCCGCCAGTGATGTAGGGCAGCCAGTTGTTCCAGCCGGCATAGCCGAGGCGCCCGCGGGCGGTGCCGAGCCAGGTGTCCTTAACCGAACAGCCGATGCAGAGACCCCCGGCTGTACCGTTGAGATCGACATAGTCGAAGTCGCCCTCGATACCCCAGACCCAGGCGCCGGTCTGAAAATTATAGCCGACGGTGCCGCCGACCGAGCCAGCCATTCGGCGAAACCTTGAAGTTGCCGGTGCCGCCGCTCCATTCTGAATTGCCCCAAGCGTAGCCGCCGTTGATACCGACGTAGAAGCCGGTCCAGTTGGCGTAGGTCGGGCCGACATAGGCAGGCGCCTTGTAGCTCGGTTGCGGCAGATCCGCGGCTTGCGCCGCGAGCGATCCCAAAAGCAGCGCCGCAACGGCGAAGCAAATGCGGGTTAGTCGTGTGTTCATGGAACGGCCCTTTGACTGTTTGTGCAATGCGCGCAGGACAAGCGTGATTGCGCGCCGCAATTCGATCGACTGCCCTACATGAACGGAAAAGCGTTAAAACCAGGTTAACCATAAAAACGCCGGCGCGCGCCGTGGCTTAGCGAGCGCGCGGCGGAGCCGCTGCGGAAGTGGTTAACGGCGCGGCCGGGCGAGGTTCCGAATCACTATCAGGCGCCGCGCGAGCCGAGCACTGCTTCGATCGAGACGCGCGACCACGGCGCGGTGCGCGCGCGAAAAGCCGTGTAAGAGCCGTGCACCTTGGCGGTCGCGGCGTCGCGCACGGCAAGTTCGCCGAGCACGTCACCTGCCTCGCGTCGCGCGGCGCTGACGAGGTCGCCAGGAAATGCGGCAAGCCTGACGTTGTGCTGGGTGGTGAGCGCCGCAAGCGCCTCGGCATTGAGCCGCTCCATTTCGGCGAGCGCGAAATTAGCCTCCGCCGCGCAGGCGTGCGCGACGATCGCCTTCAGATCGTCAGGCAGCGTCTCCCAGACCTTGCGCGCGACGATGCATTCGCCGGTGCCGTTCGGCTTGTTGAAGCCGGGGTAATAGTAAAACGGCGCCACGCGATAGAGCCCGAGCGCAATGTCGGTCCCCGGTCCGACAAATTCGGCGCCGTCGAGCACGCCCGATTGCAGGCTGGTGAGAATTTCTGCCGGCGGCGTAGTCTGCGGCGTGGCCCCAAGCCGGCGATAGACTTCGCCGCCGAGGCCGAGCGAGCGCAATTTCAACCCGCGGAGATCCGCGAGGCTTTTCAACTCGTGGCGGAACCAGCCGCCCATGCACACGCCGGTATTGCCGCCCATGAACGGCTTGACGCCGAACGGCGCGTAAAGCTCGTCCCACAGCGCCTGCCCGCCGCCGGCATCGATCCACGCCACGTGCTCGCCGGGGGTTAAGCCGAACGGCACCGTTGTGAAGAATGCCGCCGCCGGCATCTTGCCCTGCCAATAGAACGAGGCGGTGTGGCCGATATCGGCAACGCCATTGCCGACGGCATCCAGCACGCCGAAGGCAGGAACGATCTCGCCCGCTGCATAAACGGCGATGTCGATGCGGCCGCCCGAAAGTGCGCGGATGCGTTCGGCGACGCGCTCCGCCGACATGCCCGGCCCCGGCAGCCGTTTCGGCCACGACGTGACCATGCGCCACTTCATGGTTTGCGCAAGGGCAACCGTCGGCGCGGCAACGGCGCCTGCAAGGGCGGCAGCGATAAATTTACGGCGACTTGTCATGACGCACTCCAGTGTTCATAGAAATGGTTGAGCGGTCCGTGACCGTGGCCGACCTGCAATCGGTCCGCAGTGGCGATCGCGGAGGTGACATAGGATTTGGCCTCGCGCACGGCCTCGACGGCATCGAGACCCTTGGCGAGCCCGGCTGCGATCGCCGCCGACAAGGTGCAGCCGGTACCATGCGTATTTTTTGTCGCAACCCGTCTCGCCGAAAAGCGCACCACCGCGCCCTGCCCAATGAGCAGATCGACGCTCTCGGCGCCCTCGCCATGCCCGCCCTTGATCAGCACGTAAGACGGCCCCAGCGTCAGGAGTTCGCGCGCCTGCGCTTCCATCTCCTGTTCGCTGCGCGCAAGGCTTGCGCCGATCAGCGTCGCGGCCTCGACCAAATTCGGCGTTACCATGAGCGCGCGCGGGATAAGCTCGCGGCGCAGGCTTTCGACCGCGTCATTTTCGAGCAGAGCGTCACCGGAAGTCGCCACCATCACCGGATCGAGCACGATGTTTTTCGCCCTGTGGCGTTTGAGCCCTGCGGCAACAGCCGCAACGGCGCTCGCCTGCGACAGCATGCCGATCTTCACCGCAGCAATATCCAGATCGGCGTAGACCGCGTCGATCTGCGCCGCGATAAAATCGGCAGGCACGTCGTGGATCGCGGCAACGCCTTGCGTATTCTGTGCCGTCAATGCCGTGATCACCGTCGCGCCATAGACGCCGAGCGCGGCAAAGGTTTTCAGATCCGCCTGGATGCCGGCGCCGCCGCTCGAATCCGAACCGGCAATGCTGAGCGCGATCGCGCTCACGACCGAACCCGCTCGGCGAGAGCGCCGTCCACGACGGCGCGCAGGCTTTTCGCGGCGTTGCCCGGGTCGGGCGCCAGCGACAGCGCCGAAATCACCGAAACACCGTCGGCGCCGGCGGCAATGACGTCGGCGGCATTGCCATCGTTTATGCCGGCGATAGCGCAGATGGGAAATTCGCGCGCGCGGGCACGGATCGCCTGCACGATCGCCCGCAAGCCGGCGAGCCCGATCGGCGGATCGGTGCTGTCCTTGGATGTGGTGGCAAAGACGCCGCCGATGGCGACATAGTTGAGATGTTCGAGCGGGGCCGCCTGCGCCTGCGCAACGCTCTTGATGCTCAATCCGATGATTGCCCCGCGGCCGAGCAGCAAACGAGCATCGGCCGGCGCCATGTCGTCCTGGCCGATATGTACGCCGTCGGCTTCGGCGACCAGAGCCACATCGACGCGGTCGTTGATCAGGAGCGGCACATTCGCCGGCGTCAGCACGGATTGGATTGCGCGCGCCGCTTCCACCATGGCGCGGGTCGATGAGGTCTTGTCGCGCAACTGCACCAACGTCGCGCTGCCGGCGACCTGCCGCGCGAGCTCGGGGAGCACGCGGCCGCCGGCCGTCGCGGGATCGAGAATCGCGTAGAGGCGTAGGTCAAGGTCCATCAGTTCACCCGCGCGCGCCGGATGATGACATCGCCATCAAGACCCGCCAGCGCGTCGATGATCGCCGCCGCAAAACTTCCAGGCCCTTTTGTACCCCGCGCCGCCACTTCGCCGGCAACGCCCAGCAGCACAAGCCCTGCCGCGGCGGCGCGGAAGGCATCGGCTTCCACGCCAAGGCACGCCGCAATCAACGCCGAGCCGGCGCAGCCCATGGCGGTCACCTTGGCCATAAGCGGATGCCCGTTAGCGATCGCCGCAGCGCGCGTGCCGTCGGAGACGAGGTCGGTTTCTCCGGAAAGCGCAATGACAACCCCGTGACGACGGGACAGCTCGGCGAGCGCCGTGTCGCCGCCCGGAGCACCGGCAATCGTTGCGAATTCAGCGCCGTTGAGTCGCACCACATTAGGCACATCTTTCATCAGGGCTCGCGCGAATTCCGCGCGAGACGGTGCACGGTCGATCAGCACCGGGTCGAGCACCCAGGGCAGCTTGTTGAGGGCGGCAGTTTTCACCGCGATGCCGACCGCTTCGCGGCGCTCAGCGTCGAATGTGCCGAGATTGACCAGAAGCGCATCGGCGCGCGCCACGAATTGCGCGATCTCTTCGGGCGAAATCGTCATCGACGGCGCGCAGCCGGCAGCGAGCAAGACATTGGCGGTGAAATTCTGCGCCACGGCATTGGTGATGCAGTGCACGCGGGGAGCGCGCGCGCGCAGGCGCTCGATCAGCGTGGCGGCGAACTCGGCCAAGTCGCCGGGCGATGGATTGGGCTTGTGCATCTCATCTCCCTCCGCCGGCATGACCCGGATCAGGTTCATTGGGTTGGCCTTCAGATTACGGCCTCTCAGCCCAGATCGAGCCGGGCACCCCAAGAGATTGCTGAACGATACCTAAACCCAGGCGGACAAGGGCGCAAGGCCGCCTTGCCAGCGCCAAGGCTTTTTGCTGGATTGCCGCTCGCATATCGCCGGAGGCGTGCAATGACCCCGTTCTTCGTCCAGATCAAATGCGAGCTTGGCAAGGCCTATACAGTGGCCAACGCCCTAGCCGAGGCCGAGATCGCCTCCGAAATCTATTCAACCGCCGGCGACTACGATTTGCTGGTCAAGTTTTATGTCGATGCGGGAGCCGATATCGGCCATTTCGTCAACGAAAAGGTGCAGACCATTCCCGGCATCAAGGACACCCGCACCATCATCACCTTCAAGGCCTTCCAGACCTGATCGTCAGCGCGCCTTGAGCGACTTGACATAAACCGCCATGGCCTCGCGGTCGGCCGCCGTCAGTTTCGCGGTGTTGGCGACAACCTCAATCATATCGCCGCCGACCAGACCCGCGTCCGGCGTCAAACCGTCGGCAAGCACGCCGGCGATGTCCTGCTCCGTCCAGCTCTTGAGCTTGTTTTGGGTGATGTCGGGAACGCCGCCATGTTTGGTCGGGGACGGGCCGCCGGTAAAGCGCTTGCTCGCGATGATGGCGCCAAAGATGTTGCGCGGGCTGTGACACTCGGCGCAGTGACCGGGGCCGTTGACCAAATATGCACCCCGATTCCATTGCGTGGATTTCGACACGTCGGGCTTGAGCGGTTCACCGTCGAAAAATAGCAATTTCCAAAGACCGACTGCGCGGCGAATATTAAACGGGAAGCGCAGGTCGTGATCGCGCACCTTGCCGGCAACCGGCGGCAAGGTTTTAATATAGGCAAACAGATCGCGCAGATCGTCTGGCCGCATGTTATGGTACGAGGTGTACGGGAACGCCGGAAAAAGATGCTCGCCCGCGGGCGACACGCCTTTCGTCATGGCGGTGATGAATTGAATTTCACTCCAGCCGCCAATGCCGTCCTTCGGGTCTGACGAAATGTTGGGAATATAAAAATTGCCAAAGGGTGTGTTCAGTGCGAGCCCACCGCCAAGCCGCGTCGGATCCTTCTGCCGGGGAACCGCATGGCAGGATGAACAGCCGCCCGCATAAAACATTTCGCTGCCGTTGGTAAGATCAGGGGTGTGCGGCCCAATTGCCGCTACCGGCGCCGCGGGGATGGTCAAAATCCACAGCGCAACGGCCATCACCGCGGCAAGACAAGCCACAGCGATCAGCCATCGAATCATCGGTTTCCCCGAAGGTGCCGAGCGCTTGTACACGAGCGACGGCGGTTACACGACGGTCTCGGAGCGGCGCTGCGCATCAAAATACTACTGGAGTGCTGAGGAAGGGGCGGTTAGCCTGCCGCCGGCTAAACCGGCGACAATTGGCGCAAAGATTGCCCGGCAAGCCCGGTTATCAAGCACGTTTTGCAGCGCAAACGAATAATTTATTGTTGGACGAATAATGAACGAGCTCCGGTGTATAGCTAGCGCCACTTCTCCCCGGGAAACTTACGTCGAGGTTACCCAATGAATCGCATTGCTGCAGCTCTTGCGCTCGCAACGGCCCTGCTCTTGTCCGCCGGCCCCGCCTCCTCCGCGGAAACACCCGCCAAGATCGTCGAAGCACGGCAAGACGCCATGGGCGCGAATTGGACCGATTACTTTAAGTCCATCGCCGCTACGATACGCTCGGGAAGCCCCGATCTTACCCTTGTGGCGACAAAGGCCGAGCAGGCTGTCGATCATCTCAAAAAGCTGGCGCAGCTCTTTCCGCCCGGAACAGGCCGCGATGTCGTGCCGGAAACACGCGCAAAGCCCGAAATATGGACGCAACGGGCGGATTTCGACGCCGCGATGACGGCGCTCATCGACGCCACCAAAACGATGAGCGACGATGCCAAGAGAGGCGACGGCGAGAAGGTCAAAGCCGACTGGACTGCCGCCGCAAAAGCATGCGGCGCCTGCCATGGTGGCCCAACGGACGCCGGCGGCAAGTTCCGTTTTGCGAAAGGGGAATGAGGCAAGCATTTCGTGGCAGACGGTGCCGGCTCGCCTGACGCTTAATGGCGATGGCCGCCCGCGGCCTCGATCGCTGCCCAAACCCGCGAGGGCGTCGCTGGCATGTCAATGTGGCGAATGCGATAGTTGCGCCACAGCGCATCGACAACGGCATTGATGATCGCCGGGCAGGAACCGATGGCGCCCGCTTCACCCGCGCCTTTCACGCCGAGCGGATTGACCTTGCATGGCACGTTGCGGGTTTCGAAATCGAAAGACGGCGCAGCGTCCGCACGCGGCAGCGCGTAGTCCATCAGGGTCGCGCTGAGCAATTGCCCCGACGCCTGGTCGTAGATCGTGTCCTCCATCAACGCCTGACCGATGCCCTGCACCGTGCCGCCATGCACCTGCGCGGCAAGCATCAGTGGATTGAGCGTCATGCCAAAATCGTCGACGACGACGTATTTGAGAATGGCGACCGCGCCGGTTGCAGGATCGACTTCGATCTCGGCGATATGGGTGCCGTTCGGATAGGTCGGCTCGCCCGGCGTAAACGTGTCCGCCGCGCTCAAGGCGTCGCGAGTTTTCCCTGCGCGCGCGGCAACGTCGGCAAGCGAGATCACGCGATCGGTACCCACCACGCGCACGGCGCCGTTGGCGATTTCGAGATCGCCGGGGGCAGCTTCAAGCGCGTCGGCAGCGACCCGCTTGATTTCCTTGGCCAGTTTCTTGCTGGCGCCGTCGAGCGAAGCGCCGCCGCAGGGGATAGAGCTCGATCCGCCGGTGCCGCCGCCGGTGGCGACGAGATCTGTATCACCCTGCACCACGCGCACACGCTCCGGCGGCAAATCCAGTTGCTCGGAGACAAGCTGGGCATAGGCGGTGGCGTGGCCCTGGCCGGTCGATTGCGAGCCGATCAGCACGGTGACGTCGCCGTTTTCCTCCAGCCGCACTGTCGCCGTTTCCGGGCCCAAATTGCCGCAAGCTTCGATATAGGTCGCCAAGCCGATGCCGCGCAACTTGCCGGCCCGCTTGGAGACGGCAGCACGCTTGTTGAAACCGTCCCAGTCGGCCATCTCCTGCGCGCGCGCCATGTGGCCGGCGAAATCGCCGGAATCGTAAATCTTGCCGGTTGCGGTCGTGTAAGGCATCGCCTTCGGCTTGATGAAATTGCGCTTGCGTAACGTGTCCGGCGCGATGCCGGCATCACGCGCGGCGGCGTCGACAAGCCGCTCGATGACGTAGGCGGCCTCGGGCCGCCCGGCGCCGCGATAGGCATCGACCGGCACGGTGTTGGTGTAAGCGCCGCGCAAGCGCACATAGGCGAGCGGGATATCGTAGACACCCGGCGCCATGCCGACCCCGAGCCAGGGGATATAGGGCGCAAAGCAGGACAGATAGGCGCCCATGTCGGCGACGATATCGAGATCGAGCGCGAGAAAGCGGCCCTTGTCGTCGAGGGCAAGCCGCGCCGTGGTGATGTTGTCACGGCCCTGGCTGTCGCCGAGGAAATGTTCGGTGCGCTCGGCCACCCATTTCACCGGTTTGCCCAGGCGTTTCGCAGCGACCGCGGCTAGCGCATATTCGCGATAGGGAAAGAGCTTGGTGCCGAACCCGCCGCCAACGTCAGGCGTGACCACGCGCATTTTGTCGGGTGGAATCTTGAGCACGTCAGCGCAGAGGATATCGCGGACGATGTGACTGCCCTGGCTGCCGAGCGTGAGCGTGTAACGATTGCCGTCGTATTCGGCGATGACGCCGCGGGTATCGATATAATTTGTCACCAGACGCTGATTGACCAGCGATATCTCGACGGTGCGGGCTGCCTTGGCGAAGGCCTCACGCGTGGCCTTCTGGTCACCGACCGCTGTCTCAAATGCGAGATTGCCCGGTCGGTCCGGCCAGACCTGCGGCGCGCCGGATTTGAGCGCGGCGACGGCGCCAATGACATGCGGCTGCGGTTGCCAGTCGATGGCGATCGCTTCCGCTGCATCCTTGGCCGCGTCCAGCGTATCGGCAACGATAAACGCAACGGCGTCGCCGACGTGACGCGCGACGCCCTTGGCGAGTACCGCATAAGGCGGGATAACCGTCGGCAGATCCGGGATAACGCCCGGCGTCGGCATAGGACCGAGCTCGGCGACGTCATCGGCGGTGAGCACGAGCCACACTCCGGGCATCGCCCGTACCGTGGCGAGATCGGCGAACTGGAACCGCGCGTGCGCGTGCGGTGAGCGTAGCACCACTGCATGCAGGGTGCCCGCCGGCGTCACATCGGCGATGTAGGTCCCGGCGCCGCGCAACAGGGCATCATCTTCCTTGCGCCTCACCGCCTGCCCGATGCCGAATTTCATGGCTGTCACTGGTCTCCCCGCGACTGTTATTCGGCCGGTTGCGCATGCGGCGGGTGCCGCCGTGCCTCGGCCCGCAGCGCTAGCCACCGGCAGACGACATAGAATACGGGCGTGAAGATGAGGCCGAAAAGGGTGACGCCGATCATTCCAGAAAACACCGCAGTGCCAAGCGATTGGCGCAGTTCGGCGCCGGCGCCAACGGCAAAGGCCAGCGGCGACGACGCCGAGGATGAAGGCGAGCGACGTCATCAAAATCGGGCGCAGCCGCAGATGCGCCGCTTCGACCGCGGCGGCGAAGCGGTCGCGCCCGCCATCTTCCAACTGCTTGGCGAATTCGACGATCAGAATGGCGTTTTTTGCGGCGAGCGCGATGAGCACGATAAAGCCGACCTGGGTAAGGATATTATTGTCTTGGCCCCGGATCACCACCCCGATGATCGAGGCGATCAGACACATCGGCACGATGAGAATGACGGCGAGCGGAAGCGTGAGGCTTTCGAACTGGGCCGCAAGCACCAGGAAGACGAATACGACCGCCAGCACAAACGCAAACACCGAGGTATTGCCGGCGCGGATCTGCTGGAACGCGAGCGTCGTCCACTCGTAGGTGAATCCCTCGGGCAGAACTTGCGCCGCGAGCTTCTGCATAATTTGGATGGCCTGGCCCTGGCTGTACCCGGGAGCCGCCGAGCCGTCGAGTTCGGCAGCCGGGTAAAGATTGTAACGCGGCACACGATAGGGCGCAGTGATGCTCTGCACCGTGGTGAAAGCGCCGAGCGGCACGGTGTCGCCGCCATTATTGCGCACGCGGATGTTGAGCACATCCTTGGTGTCGGCGCGGTAGTCGCTCTGTGCCTGCGCCACCACGCGATAGGTCCGCCCGAACAGATTGAAGTCGTTGACGTAGGCCGAGCCGAGATAGATCTGCAACGCGGCGAAGACATCAGGGATATTGATGCCGAGCAGCTGCGCCTTGGTGCGATCGATGTCGAGATAAAGCTGCGGTGTCGTGTTTTCGAACAGCGTATAGACCTGGGCAGAGGCCCGGCGTCTGCGCCGCGCGTCCCATCATCGCGTAGGCCGCACCCTGCAGCGCCTGGTAGCCGAGACCGCCGCGATCCTCCACCATCATGCGGAAGCCGCCGGCATTGCCGATACCGGACACCGGCGGCGGCGCGGCGACGAAGATCAGGCCCTCCTGGATGGCGGCCAGACGCTTGAACAACTCCATCTGGATCCCGGCGGCCGATTGGCGAGGGTCTGCCGCGCGTTTTTCGAAATCGTCGAGGGTGACGAAAATGGCACCGGCGTTGGGCGCGTTGGTAAAGGTCGCGCCGGAGAAACCGACGATGTTCACCGCATGCGCGATACCAGGCACCTTCAGAGCAATCTCGACGGCGCGGCGATTGACCTCGTCGGTGCGCGTCAGCGACGCCGCCGGCGGCAGTTGCGTCACGATGATGAGATAGCCGCGGTCAAGCTGCGGAATAAAGCCGACCGGTGTCCTGCGTGAATTCGTTGAGGCCGAAGCCGATGACACCGGCATAGACCACGAGCATCAGCACCGCGATGCGCACCACGCGCCCCGAGAGCCAGCCGTAGCCGCGCGTCAGCGCCGCAAACCCGCGATTGAAAAGACGCAAAAAACCCGCGGATCGGTGCCGCCCATCGCGGCCCGGAGTGCGCTTCGACATGCGGCTTGAGCAGCAAGGCGCACAGCGCCGGTGACAAGGTCAGCGATACCAGCAGCGAAATAACTGGTCGCCGAAGCAATGGTCAGCGCGAACTGGCGATAGAATTGCCCCGATATGCCGGTGATGAATGCCGACGGCACGAACACTGAGGTCAGCACGAGCGCGATCGCGATCAGCGCCGCACCGACTTCGTCCATGCTCTTGATGGCCGCTTCGCGGGGCTTCAGGCCCCCCTCGATATTGCGCTCGACGTTCTCGACCACGACGATCGCATCGTCGACGACGATGCCGATGGCAAGCACCAGCCCGAACAACGATAGATTATTGAGTGTAAAGCCGAAGATCGACATCGCGAAAAACGTGCCGATCAGCGACACCGGAATAGCGATGATGGGGATGACCGCGGCGCGCCAGGTCTGCAGGAACAGGATGACCACCAGCACGACGAGGATGATCGCCTCGCCGATCGTGGATTCGACGGCATCCACCGACTGCTGGATGAACTCGGTCGGATTGTAGACGATTGTATATTTCAGGCCCGGCGGGAATCGTTGCGCCAGATCGTCCATGGTCTTGATGATCGTCTTCGAAGTCGCCAGCGCGTTTGAGCCGGGCCGCTGGAAGACGCCGATCGCGATCGCCGGATCGCGGTCGAGATATGAGTTCGTCGAATAATCCTGCGCCGCGAGATCAACCGTTGCTACGTCCTTGACGCGAACCACCGCGGTTGCAGTTTGCTTGACGACAATATTGGCGAACTCGGCCGGGTCCTTAAGCCGCCCTTGCGTGCTCACCGAAATCTGGAATGCACCCGGCTTGTCCATCGGCGGCTGGTCGAGAACGCCGGAGGCGACCTGCACGTTCTGCCCCTGCAGCGCCAAAACCACGTCGCCCGCAGTCAGCCCGACCGATTGCAGCCTGTCGGGGTCGAGCCAGATGCGCATGGCATAGTCGCGGCTGCCGAAGACGATGATCGAGCCCACCCCGTCGACGCGGGTGAGCGCATCGGTGATCTCGATGGTGGCGTAATTCGAGATAAACAACGTGTCGCGCGACTTGTCCGGCGAATAAAGGTGCACGACCATCATCAGGTCGGGCGAACTTTTTTGCACGGTGACGCCGATATTGCGCACGTCGGACGGCAACCGCGGTTGCGCGATAGCGACGCGGTTCTGCACCTGCACCTGGGCGATATCGAGATTGGTGCCGATGTCGAAAGTCACCGAGATGGTGAAGCGGCCATCGCCCGTCGAATTCGACGACAGATAGATCATGTTCTCGACGCCGTTGATCTGCTGCTCGATCGGCGTCACCACGGTCGAGGCCACGACGTCGGCGCTGGCACCGGGATATTGACCCGTCACCGTGATGGTCGGCGGCGAGATGTCCGGATATTGCGCGATCGGCAGTCGCAAGAACGCGACGCTGCCGATAATCACGATCACGATCGAGACCACCGATGCGAAAATCGGACGGTCGATGAAAAAGTGCGAGATACGCATCGGGCTGGTCCGCCGTTACTTCTTCGGCGCCGCGGCGGCGGGCGCCGGCGGCGGCGCAGTACCCTGCTCCTGCGGAGTGACCTTTTGGCCCGCCCGCGCCCGCATCAGGCCATTGACCACCACGCGATCGTTGGGCCCTAAGCCTTCCTTGATCGCCCGCAATCCGTCGGAGGTGATCTGGCCGATGGTGACGTATTTCTGCGCCACGACATTGTCGGGGCCGACGACGAGGAGAAACTTGCGCGCCTGCTCGGTGCCCACGGCAGCGTCGGGCACCAGCAGTCCCTCATAAGGCGGCGAAGCCGGCACGCGAATGCGCGCAAACATACCGGGCGTGAACAAGCCAGCGGCATTGGCAAACTGCGCGCGGCCGCGGATCGTACCGGTCGAGCGGTCGATCACGTTGTCGATGAAATCCATGCGGCCTTCGTGGTCGTAGTCATGCTCGTCGATGAGCTTGAGCGCGACCTCCACGCCGCCGCCGCGGCTGGCGACGTCGTGGCCCTGCGTGGCGATACGCTCGTAGCGCAGGAACGAACTCTCATCGAAGGTGAACTCGAACCGGATCGGATCGATCGACACGATGGTCGCGAGCAGCGTGGTGTTTCCGGCGGTGCCGCCGGTCACCAGGTTGCCGGGGGAGACGCGTCGGTCGCCGATGCGGCCGCTGACAGGGGCGTGCAGCTCGGTATATTCGAGGTCAAGCTCGGCCTGCCGCACCGCCGCCTCGTTGGCGCTGACCGAGGCCTGCGCGTTGCGATAGGCCTGCGCGCGCTGCTCGAAGGTCTGGTCGGTGATCGTCTTGTCGCGCACCAACTGCTGGCCGCGGTCGAGGTCGGCCTTGGTATAGATCACGTTCGATTTGGCCTGCTCGAGATTTGCGCGCGCCTGATCGAGCGCGTTCTGGAACGGACGCTTGTCGATGGTGAACAGCAGGTCGCCCTGCTTGACCATCTGGCCGTCCTTGAAGTCGACCGAGTCGAGATAGCCGGATTCGCGCGCGCGCACCTCGACCGAATCGACCGCGGTAAAGCGGCCGACATATTCGTCGTAATCGAACAGCGTGCGCTTGACCGGATTGGCGACGGTCACCGTCGGTGGCGGTGGCGCGCCCTGCGGCTGCTTTTCGCCGCAGCTTACGACCAAAGTCGCAAGCAGCAGCACGGCCGCGAAACGCCGTGCCACCACGATCAAAAGCCCAAAACGTCGCGAGTCGATCATGAAGCCCTTGAAATCGAACGGTATCCGGCGCTCGTCCCATAACGTCGCCAACCAGCTATGTCCACCGGATGACCTTTACAACCGGCGATAATTCAAAGCTTAGGGGTGCGTCTGAAATGCCACAAACCAGCGCGGGCCGAATAACGCCAGCAGCAGCGCGACATAGCAGGCGCCACCAATGAGGGCCAGTAAAGCAACTGCCGCCACATTGTGCAGATGGTGCCACTGGGAAAAAAGATCGCTCACCGGCGTCTGGCAAAGCCAGAGCACGCCCGAAAGAACAAGTCCGGCAAGGGCGAACTTGATAAGCGACTGCCGCAATCGCTCATCCATGCCGGCATGGCCGGCGCGTGCCGAGAACCACAAGACCAGGCCGAGATTGATCCAGGCGCCGATCGATGTCGCCAGTGCAAGGCCCACTTGGGCGAGTGGCCCCATCAGCAAGAATTTGAAGCCGATGTTAACGGCTGCGGCGATGAGGGCCGCCTTCACGGGGGTCGCCGTGTCGCCGCGAGCAAAGAAGGTTGCAACCGTGCTGCGGATAAGCACGAACGGAAGCAAGCCAATGGCGTAAGCCGAGAGCGTCCGCCCGGCAGCCAGCGCGTCGGCGTCGGTGAAAGCGCCGCGAGCGAAAAGGGCTCGCATCAAGAGTTCGGGAATAACGATGAAGGCCGCCAAACATGGGACCGCCAGCAGCAGCGTGAATTCGATCGACCTGTTTTGCGCGTGCGCGGCACCCGATTCATCACCTGCGGCGATGCGCCGCGCCATTTCCGGCAGCACCACTGTGCCGGCAGCGATACCGATAACGCCAATGGGCAACTGGTTGAGCCGGTCAGCGTAATACAGCGCCGAAATTGCGCCGGCGGCAAGGAAGCTTGCGATGATGGTGTCGGCAAACAGCGCGAGTTGCACGCCCATCGAGCCGACGGTCGCCGGCCCCAGCGCGCGGAAAAAACGGCGCACGTCGGCGTCCAGTTCCGGCCAGCGCAAGACCGGCAGTACGCCGGCGCGCCAGGTGTCGCCGCCGACGAGCATCACTTGCAGCACGCCGGAGATGACGACGCCCCAGGCAGCGGCATGACCGGCGCTGGGGAAAAAAGCGGCAAGACCAAGCGTCGCCATCATCGACAGATTGAGCAAAGTAGAGGCGGCGGCGGCAGCCGCGAAGCGTTGCAGGGCATTGAGGATGCCGCCGTAAAGCGTCACCAACGTAATGAACAACAAATAGGGAAAGGTGATCCGCGTGAGATCGACGGCAAGCGCAAAGCGTCCAGGATCGCGGGCAAATCCCGGTGCCAAAAGATCGATCGCTTGCGAGGTAAACAGCAATGCCAGCGCCAGCAAAACAATTTGGCTTGCCAGCAGCAGGGTGAAAATCCGGTCAGCGAAAATGCCGGCACGCTCTGTCCCGCCCTGCTCGCGGATGCGGGCATAGGCCGGCACGAAGGCGGCGTTGAAGGCGCCTTCGGCGAAGATGGCACGAAAGTGGTTGGGCAGGCGGAACGCGACGAAAAACGCGTCGGCAACCGGACCGGCACCGAGGATCGCCGCCAAGATGATGTCGCGGGCAAACCCGGTGACCCGCGACAGCAGGGTCAGCCCGCCGACCGTGAGAATGCGTTGAATCATGGCTGATAACCTGCCGGATCCCGGGCCACGCGCCGCGAATGCGTCGATAACCTTTCGCAACGATACCGATAGTCAGGCACGGCAGATTGGCTTAAGACGATTCCTTAGCCAGAACAAATAGCCCCGCCGAGCCTCGCCCGATGCCCTCGCCGATCGTCCCTATTCTGCTCGCCGGCGGCGCCGGCACGCGGCTCTGGCCGGTGTCCCGCGACGCCCTGCCTAAGCAATTTCTGCCGCTGGTCGGCGATCACTCGACCTATCAGGAGACCTTGCTGCGGGTGCGCGATCCGATGTTTGCCCCGCCCATCGTCATTACCGGGCCGAATTTTCACTTCTTTGCGCGACGCCAGGCCGAAGCGGTCGGCGTTGAGGCAACGGTCGTGATCGAGCCGATGCGGCGGGATTCAGGCCCCGCAATCGCCGCAGCAACCGCAGTCGCGCTCAAGCGCGATCCGCAGGCCGTGGTGCTCGCGCTCGCCGCCGACCACATCATTCTCGACGCAGAGGAATTCCGTGCCACCTGCCGCGCTGGACGCGAAGCCGCGGACGCCGGGCGCATCGTCACTTTCGGAATAAAGCCGACCGAGCCGAAGACCAGCTTCGGCTACATCCTGCCGGGCGAGCCCATCGGCAAGAGCGGCGTCCACGCGGTCAAGCGATTTGTCGAAAAGCCGGACGCGACGACCGCTGCGCAATACGTGCGCGATGGCTATTTATGGAATTCTGGAAATTTTCTGTTCCGCGGCGATGTCCTGCTTGCGGACCTGGCAAAGCTTGAGCCGGCGATGGCGGAGGCGATCGATGCAGCGGTCAAGAATGCCGAAACCGATCTCGGATTCCTGCGCCTGCAGGCGGAGGCCTTTGGCCGCGCGCCGCAGAAGTCGATCGACTACGCGGTGATGGAAAAAACCGAACGCGCCGCGGTGGTGACGGGAAACTTCCGTTGGTCGGACATCGGCAGTTGGGACGCGCTGTTCGACATCACGCCGCGCAATGCTGACGGCAATGTCATGCAGGGACCGGTGGTGGCAGTCGACTCGAGCGGTTGCGTGGTGCACTCCGACGGGCGGCTCACAACCGTGGTCGGCGTCAAGGATCTGGTCGTGGTGAGCACCTCGGACGCGGTGATGGTGCTGCCGCGGGCACGGGCGCAAGAGGTCCGCGAACTTGTCGCAAGGCTCAAGACCGCGAAACGCGCCGAGGCGACCGACCACAAGCGCGTGCACCGGCCCTGGGGCTATTACGAGTCGATCGATATGGGCGAGCGCTTCCAGGTCAAGCGCATCGTCGTCATCCCTGGCGGCATATTATCGCTGCAAAAGCACCAGCACCGCGCCGAGCACTGGGTCGTGGTGCGCGGTACCGCCGAAGTGACTAACGGCGAGACGATCCGTGAGGTCCACGAAAACGAGTCAGTCTATATCCCGCTCGGTACGGTGCACCGGCTTGCCAACAAGGGCAAAATCCCGCTCGAACTCATCGAAGTGCAGACCGGAAGCTATCTCGGCGAAGACGACATCGTCCGCCTCGAGGATATCTACAAGAGAAGTTGACCGAGCCCCTCACTTCGCCTAGGGCGCGTCGACAAGCCCATCGGCATTGGACAGATTTAGCGGCAACGCGAGCACGCCGGCCAGCGTAGTCTTGCCGGCGCCTGGTAGGCGTATAATGAGAATTTTCCGCTGCCGATTTAGCCGCGCGGACCCGACTGCACCTTAGCCGCCCTGCGAACCGCCGCGATGATGCGATCTTGCGTCGGCGCATCGAGATAGGCGTGCATCGGCAGGCTGATGACTTCCGCGGCGAGGCTTTCGCTAATGGCAACGCCGCCCTCGCCGACTGGATAATGCTTGTAGGCCTGCTGACGATGCAGTGGGATCGGATAATAGACCGCCGTTGGGATACCTTCCGCCTTGAGCGCCGCGGCAAAAGCATCGCGCCGGCCGGCGGGCAGCCGGATCGTGTATTGGGCCCAAACCGATAATGCCCCCTCGGGCACCGAAGGAACGGTCACCACATCGGCAAGGCCTCGCCCATAGCGGCGAGCAACTTCATTGCGTGCTTCAATCTCGCTCGCGAAAATCTTCAGCTTCTCGCTCAGGATCGCGGCCTGGATCGTGTCGAGGCGGGAGGCAAGTCCGATACGGATATTGTCGTATTTGTCGCTGCCGTGCCCGTGCATGCGCAGGCTGCGCAAAATATCAGCCATATCCGCGTCGTCGGTGAGCACCGCGCCGCCATCGCCGTAGCAGCCGAGCGGCTTTGCCGGAAAGAAGCTGGTCGCCGTGGCGTGGCCAAAAGTGCCGAGCCGGCGGCCCTTGTAAACCGCGCCGAAATCCTTGCGCGGCGTCGTCGAGGATGAGCAGGTTTTCCGCTTTGGCGGCCGCGGCAACGGCATCATGGTCGGCGGGCAGGCCGAAAAGATCGACCGGAATCAACGCTTTCGGCTTCAGGCCGAGACGCTTGGCGGTGGCAACGGCGCCGGCGATCCGCTTCGCGTCGATGTTGAAGGTGGCGGCGTCGACGTCGACAAAGATCGGCGTCGCGCCGACCAGCGCCGCGACTTCCGCGGTGGCGCAGAACGTGAATGAGGGACAAATCACCGCATCGCCGGGTCCCACTCCCCAGGCGCGCAAGGCCAGCACCAGGGCATCGGTGCCGCTGGCGCAGGTGACGGCATGGCGCGCGCCGGCAAAGGCGGCAAGCTCTTCCTCGAACCGCTTGACCTCCGGGCCGAGAATGAACTGGCAGTGGCCGAGCACGCGCGCGACGGCCGCATCGATGGCTGGCCCCAATCGACGTCGCTGCGCGGCGACGTCGATAAACGGAATGGGCGGCAAATTGGGGCGCAAATTCATGACGACGTCCGAAGTGCTCCAATAGAAATCTCAGCCGACGACCACGCGCGGCGCTTCACGCACGCTTTGGCGCCGCGGCATGATGGCCGGACGGCCGACCAGGCATTGCGTGGCGATCTCCAGACTGGCGACACCTTCTTCACCAGTCACTGCGGGCGCGGTCCCGGTCTGCACCGCACGCAGGAACGCCAGCAGTTCGGAGCGCAGCGGCTCGGCATGGCCGACCGAAAGATGCCGCATCGAATAGCTGCCGTCCGGCTGGAAGCCGAAGCACTCCGTGACCTGGCGGGTGAGCAGGTCGCCCATCACATATTTGCCGCGCGTGGCGACGGTGACGCTGCGCGCCTTGAACGGTGTCAGCCAGTTGGTATTGATGTGCGCAAGCACGCCCGAGGCGGTGCGGAATTGCAGGAGTGCAATGTCCTCGCGTTCGGCCACCGCACTGGAGAGCTGCGGCTGCACCTCGATGATGTCGGAATCGGTAAACCAGCGGATCAGGTCGATGTCGTGTACCGCCAGATCGATGACCACGCCGACATTCGACATGCGCGGTGGAAACGGACCGACGCGGGTGATGGCGATCGAGAGAATATCTTCGTTGCGGATCGCATCCTTGATCGCCTCAACCGCCGGATTGAAGCGCTCGACGTGACCGACCATCAAGGTGAGGCCGGCGCGACGCGCCGCAGTAATGATCTCGCGTCCTTCCTCAACCGTCGACGCAATCGGCTTTTCCACCAGGACGTGGACACCGCGCGCAATGCAGGCAAGCGCGATGTCGCGATGCAGGTGCGTCGGCGCGGCAATGGTGATGCAATCAACTCCAAGACCAAGCAAGAGCGTTGACGTCGGCGACTGCGACACAACCAAGCGCGCGCGCAACAAATTCCGCCTGCTTGCGGTCGGGATCGGCGACACCGACAAGGACGGCACCGGGAATGCCGGCGAACACGCGGGCATGATTGCTGCCCATGACGCCGACGCCGACGACGCCCACGCGCAATGGACGCTCCGCGCTTGTTTCCGTAGTCTTGCGTCATGCCGCGCCGAATGCCCCTCGTCTCACGTAGCCCCGACCTCAACTAGCATGGCTCGCGGCGACTGGCGACCGCCGGCGAGCAGACGCTCGAACACGTTTTGATTCAAAGCGTTACACGCGTAAACGGCGCGGAAAAATAGCGTCGTTGCAGGTCCGCCGGCGGCCTATTCGGCGGCGCGCGAAGCGGGAACGGCAAGCCTCAGGCCCGCAGCCAGCGCGTCCTCGCGGAAGGATTTCACCGCGCCGAGCGAAAGTTCCGCCGCCGACTTGGTACCGAGCGCCGGCAATTTCTTCAGCACATCGGCGGGCGCCGTGATGATATGGCAGCCCATGTCGCTTGCCTCGACCACGTTGAACACTTCGCGTGTCGAGGCCCAGATGATCTCGACATTTTTTGTTCTTTGCGTGCCCGGGCAACGGCGTCCTGCATGATCGGCCGATAGTCGATACCGAAATCCGCCAGCCTGCCGGCAAACACCGAAACACATGACGGCGCACCGCCGTCGAGCGCTGCGATTGCCTGCGCAACCTGCTCCGAAGTGAAGATCGCGGTCATGTTGATCTTGACGCCGTCGCGCGAGAGCGAACGCACCGCCTCGAACAGCGGCTCGCCGCGCGTGGTGGTAACCGGCAGCTTGACGTAAACGTTCTTGCCCCAGGTGGTGATGACGCGCGCCTGCGCCACCATTTCAGCGATGTCGTCGGAGAAGACCTCGAAGGAAATATGCCGGTCGGGAACCGCGGCAACCAGGTCGCGCCCGTATGCGTCATAATCGCTCACGCCCGCCTTCTTGAGCAGCGAGGGATTGGTGGTGAACCCGGCGATCCAGGCCTGCTTGGCCATATCGAGGATCTGCGCCTTGTCGGCGCCGTCGGTGAACAATTTTACTTTGAGGTCGGAAAGTTTCGGCATTTGTCTTTGCCTTTCGAGGCTTGCGCCCTGGTCACCAATTTAGCTTATTCTCATTGAAGAGCAATCAAGGTATGAGGATAGCACTCTTCAATCGCCGTGTTCCCCTCGCCTTTCCCATGCCCGCTTCTCGGCACACCCGACAGACCGGGACTTATGAGACGCCAGCGCACGTATCTTCTTTTCGCCGCCAAAATCGCGATCTCTCTGGCGTTGTTGTACGTCGCGGTGGGATTCGTCAATTTTGCCGCCTTGCGCGAACGCCTCCACCGTATCGACATCGTCTGGTTCGCCGCAGCCCTGCTGGTTCTCGGGCTCCAGATCGCGATCGTATCCCGGCGGTGGCAGCGGATTGCCGAGGGTTGCGGCGCGCCGCTGATCATCGGCCACGCGATCCTCTACACGTTGATCGGCTCGTTCTTCAGCCAGGTCTTGCCCTCGACCGTCGGCGGAGACGCTGCGCGCATTTGGTTTTTGGCGCGCGATACCGGCACCTGGAAGAAGGCAATATTCTCGGTCCTGATCGATCGCGTCGCCGGGCTGATCTGGCTGGCTGGACTGGTGCTGATCTGCCTGCCCTGGTCGCTTGCCCTCATCCATAATCCGGTTGGACGCGTGGCACTCGTTGTGATCGGTACGGCTGGCGCGGCAGCGCCGGCAGGCCTGTTCGCCCTGTCGCGATTGGGCGGCACATCATTGAGACGCTGGAAAGCGATGCGGCATCTCACAGACATCGCCGCAACGGCGTGGACCGTGCTGGCGTCGGCGCGAACCGGCGGCGCCGTCGCCCTTATTTCCATCGCCGTGCACCTGCTCACGGTGCTTACGGTGTGGTGTTGCGCCGCGGCCATCGGCTCGCCGTTCACGCTCATGGATTCGGTGCTGCTCATTCCGCCGGTCATTCTCATCGCCGCTGTTCCGGTTTCGATCGCCGGCTGGGGCGTGCGTGAAAGCGCAATGCTCGCTGCTTTCAGCTATGCCGGACTGCCGGACAGCGACGGCTTGCTGGTTTCGATTTTGTTCGGCGCCGGCAGCTTTATCATCGGAGCGGCCGGCGGCCTGGCCTGGGCATTCGGCAGCAACCGCATTCGGATTCAGTCGTTGCAAGCGGCGAGCGAAAAGACTTTGGACCTCTAGCGCCCAGCGTCTTCGATGTCAGCCGGTCAACCCTTTCTGATAATCCATAAACCACACAACGAATTTGCCGATCCCCTCGGCGATCGGCGTCGACGGCTTGAATCCTACGTCCCGCATCAAATCATCAACATCCGCGTAGGTCGCCGGAACATCGCCGGCGTGCATGGGGGCAAGTTCGCGGACGGCCTTTTTGCCGATCGCGCGTTCCAGCAGATCGACGACGTGCGGAACATCGACCGGGCTGTTGTTGCCGATGTTGTAAATGCGCCATGGCGCCGAACTGGTCGCCGGATCCGGTGCATCGCCGGACCAGGCTGGATCAGGCTGCGCCGGCTTGTCGATCAGTCTCGTCACCGCCTGCACGACATCGTCGACATAGGTGAAATCGCGCTGCATCTTGCCATGGTTGAATAAGCTGATCGGCTTGCCGGCCAAGATCGCTGCGGCAAAAAGCCACATGGCCATGTCGGGCCGACCCCACGGGCCGTACACCGTGAAGAAACGCAGTCCCGTCGTCGGCAGTTTGAACAGATGCGAGTAAGAATGCGCCATCAACTCGTTTGCCTTTTTCGACGCGCCGTACAGGCTGAGCGGATGGTCGACATTGTCCGAAGTCCTGAACGGCATTTTCGTATTCGAGCCGTAGACCGACGACGACGAGGCATAAACGAGATGACGGCAGCCGGTGTGGCGGCAGCCTTCCAGCACATTGACGAAGCCGACGAGGTTGGCGTCCGCATATGCATGGGGGTCGACCAGCGAATGCCGCACGCCCGCCTGCGCCGCGAGATGAATGACGAGCGGAAAACGGTGCTTGGCGAACATCGCCTCAGTGGCTGCGCGATCGGCGAGATCCTGGCGCACGAACTGGAAGCCCTTGGCGCCGGCGAGTTGGCGCAGGCGCGCCTCTTTCAGCTTCGGATCGTAGTACGGCGATAGATTGTCGACGCCGACCACCTCGCGGCCCGCCTCAAGCAGGCGGCGCGCGACGTGAAAGCCGATAAAGCCGGCCGCGCCGGTGACGAGAATCGGATTCACAGCCGCCATAATTCGATCTGTTCCGGTTTTTGCGCTCGATCAAGCTTGGATTTGACGTCGAGCACAATGCCCGTCCCGCCCTTGAGCAATCGTGTCACCAGCGGCCAGCCTTCGCTGACATAGTCGCGGTGAGCGACCGCCAGGATGACGGCATCGGCGGGCGTCAACGCTTCAAGCGGCGTCAGCGGCACGCGATATTCCTGCTCGCTTTGACCGGGCGTGGCCAGCGGATCGTGCACCTGCACGCGAACTCCGGAGGCTTCCAGCGCGCGCACGATGTCGATGACCTTCGAATTGCGGATATCCGGCACGTCCTCCTTGAAGGTCATGCCAAGCACCGTCACCACCGGATCGGCGCAATTTCGCTCCGGTCAGGCTGCGGATGCACTTTGCCGCGACGCGCTTGCCCATGTCGTCATTGATGCGCCGCCCGGCGAGGATGATTTCCGGATGGTAGCCGGCCTTTTCGGCGCGGTAAGTGAGATAGTAAGGATCGACGCCGATGCAGTGGCCGCCGACCAGCCCGGGTTGGAAATTCATGAAATTCCACTTGGTCGCCGCCGCCGCAAGCACGTCGCCGGTGTCGATGCCGAGCCGGTGGAAGATGGCCGACAGCTCGTTCATGAAGGCGATGTTGAGGTCGCGCTGCGTATTCTCGATGACCTTTGCCGCTTCGGCGACCTTGATCGACGGCGCGCGATGAATGCCGGCGGTCACCACCGAACCATAGACCTCGGCGACGATGTCGAGCGTGCGCGCATCCTGCGCCGAAACCACCTTGGTAATTGTCTCGAAGCGATGCGTCTTGTCGCCGGGATTGATGCGCTCCGGCGAGTAGCCGACGGTGAAGTCGGTGCCGGCTTTGAGCCCCGAGGCTTTTTCCAGCACCGGCAGGCATTCCTCCTCGACCGCGCCCGGATAGACGGTCAATTCGTAGACAACGATATCACCACGCTTGAGCACGCCGCCGACCGTTCCCGATGCGCTGAGCATGGCGCCGAGATCGGGCATGCCTGACATCGTCGATGGGCGTCGGCACCGTGACGATGAAGAAGTCGGCGGCAGCCAACGCGGTGGGATCGCTGGCATAGCGAAGTGCCGGCAGCGCGAGGTCTTTGGCCTCGACTTCCCGTGTCATATCGATGCCGCAGCGCAAGTCGTCGATGCGCCGGCGGTCGATGTCGAAGCCGATCACGGGCGCACCCGATCGAGCGAACGCGACCGCGACCGGCAGGCCGACGTAGCCGAGGCCGATCACGGCGATTTTGCGACGATGCACCAACGGAATTCCCTCGTTCTGTCCTGTCTGGTCAGGCCCGCAATAGGATCGGCACGTCTAACAGCCGGTCATAAAGCGCGACAATGTCCCGCCCGACCCTATCAGCTGAGAACTCCGTCTCCACAATTCGGCGGCCTGCGGCACCAAATCTTTGACGTAAAACCGCATCGTCCGCCAGCCGGCTGAGCGCATCCGCCAGCGCTCTCGGATTGTCGACCGGCACGAGCAACGCGTTCTTCCCGTCGCGTGCGATTTCACGGCATCCAGGAACGTCGGTTGCAACGATCGGCCTGCCGCAGGCCGCCGCCTCGAGCAGGCTTTTCGGCAGACCTTCGCGACGCGACGGCAGCACCGCAATATGCGCGCGTTGCCACAGTGTGCGAATATCGTCGACGTGGCCAAGTACCTCGATATTGTCACACGCGCGCCAGGCCTGGATTTCCGCCGGCGGGATCGATGCTGGATTGGCGGGGTCGGCCTCACCCGCGATCAACAGGCGAATGTTGCGTCCGCGCTGAACGAGGATTTTGTGAGCGGCAACCAGGGCGCGCACGCCCTTGTCGTCGAGCAGGCGACCAGCGAAGGCCACCGTTATCGGCAATGGCGGCTCCGGCAGTGGTTTTAGCAGGTCGATATCAACGCCCGACCCGGGGATCACAAAAATTCGTGCCGCGGCAATTCCTATCGATTGTACCACGGCGCGATCATCGCCATTTTGAACGAGTACCGCGTTGTGTGGCCAATTCAGTAGCGCGCGCACAAGCCTGCGGATCGCGGCCGCGGCAAAGCGAGCCCGTAGCGTCCTAGACGTGAACACAAACCCCAGCCCGGCGAGAGCATTGACACAAACTGCCCTCAAGCCGGTCGACGCCAGTGTGCCTAGAATCGCGGGTTCAAGCGCGACGTGATGAACAAGATCTGGCGCAATCGTCCGGTAGAGAGCGCGCACTTTGCGGACAGTGGCAAGTGCCGCGAGCGGATTGATCGCGCCGCGCCGCCAATCCAACCGGTGCAGCCGAAAACCGTACGAACTCTATGGCCGGCCCATCGGCCACAACGCGAGTTGCGACATGCACGTCGAAGCCGGCGCGCTGCGCCGCGAGCGCCATTGGCAAACGATGCGAAAGGAAATACCAATCCTCCGTAACGAGGTAGATCAAGATCGGTCGAGACGTCACAGCCGGTCCTGCCCTACCCTTAAGCGAAGGTCATCGTCGATTTGCTCCTTTATCATATCGCTCGTCGCCCGATTCTATGGAAGATTTTTGCCGTCGCGCTAGCGATCCGTTGGCTCTATGCGCTGCTGGCGTTTGCAGCGATGGGAGACGCCGGGCTCGAGACGCTCGACTCCACGACCTACGTGTCAAATGCGCATAAACTCGCCCAGGCCGTTCAAAGTGGGGCGTTGCACGGTTGGCAGTGGATCGGCTCCGGTCCCGATACATTTACAATGCCACTTTTCGCTTGGACGATCGGTCTCCATGCGCTGCTGTTCGGCAAATGGACGGCGCTCGCCTTTGTGCTAACGCAAGGCTGCATAGATGCCGCAACGTGCCTGGTCATCTATGGCATTGCCGAAATGCTCGACCCGCGCATCGCGACTCTTGCAGGAATTGCAGCGGCGCTGAATCCAACGCAGATTATATTGAGCGGGCTTGTACTGACGGACACCCTATTCCTGTTCTTCGCCGCTCTGTCGTTGCTTGCGACCATCCGTTGGCTCCGCACGCCGACCTGGGCGTGGGCGGCAGGTATCGGCGCCGCGACCGGAGCTGCGGCGATGGTCCGCGCACTCATGGCGCTTTGGATGGCGCCTCTCGTCGCGCTTCTGATCATCGTCACCCTCTATCGGCGTCAGCTCACAAAGCGACTGTTCGGTCAAATTGCAGTTATCGCTCTGTTGGTTTCGATCTCGGTTGCGCCAGTGCTTTTGCGCAACGTCAGCAGCTATGGCGAGTGGTCCTTAACACCGCAAGGTGGCATCCACCTCGCTTATTGGATCGTTCCTCTGGTCGAAGAGGCACGCGACGGAACGCCGTGGCCGGTTGGGTATGCTCGAATGCAGAAGGAAATGAATGAGCGATATCCTGTCATGCCTGACAATCCGTTTGAACAATCCCGACACTATGCAACGGTCGCTCGTGAAAAACTGGCCGAGCTTGGACCGGCGGCGGTAACGAAAGCCTGGATGTTCGGCGCAGCGCTCAACCTGGCGGCGCCGGCGGCGACCATGTCGCCTTTGGTCTCGACACTGCCGCGCACCGGGTTTTACGCGACATCCGGTACGTCGATATTCAGCAAGGTGTTCAATTTTCTGTTTCGCTCCGGCAACGCGGTGTACGCGTGGACTCTGTTGCTTGGGATCGCCGGACTGATCGTCGTCCGCCTGATCCAGCTCTGGGGATTGGTAACGCTCAGCAGCAACGTACCGATTGCGATGCTATTCTTGTTCTGGACCGCGTTCATCCTGTTAGCAAACGGGCCAGTCGCGTCGCCAAAGTATCGGCTGCCAATCGAGCCGGTCTTTATGGTGCTAACCGGAGCCGGACTAAACCGCCTGTTGTATCGACGCCGCGTCAGCGTTTCTCCATAACGGCCATCAGACGGAATCCAAGCAGACGGCCGATCGACGGCTCGAGCTTCTTCTCCAGGGCCAGAAGCGCGCGTCCTGCGCGGTCCGACAGCAGCGACCACGGCTTGAATCCGCCGGACAGGGGATAAACCCACAACGCAAACCAGTCGACGCGCGATAGCCGCAGCGATGGCAGCCTCTGCTCCAGACGGTCGCGATCTCTCAACATTAGCAGGGTCGGAATCGCCTGGTTTGAGTCTATATGGATCGCGCCTCGCATTGGGTTCGCCGAAGGCCAGCGGATCGGCGCTCATTCGAACCGGCTCGTGATGCAGCATCCGATAAAACAAGCTACTCCCCCAGGTGATCGCCGGCTCGATCATGACGAGACGGCCGCCCAGGCGTAGGACTCGCGAAGCCTCCTCGAGGAAGAGAAGCGGAAACTCGACGTGATGTAGCACGTCAACCATGACGATGTTGGAGATCGAACCGGACGCAAACGGCAAGCGTTGCGCATCGGCAACCACATCAAGCCACGGCGCGACCTGGATATCGGTAGCGATGACGCCGGGGAAACGGGCCTTGAATTGACCAATACCGCCGCCGATTTCGAGCGTCGTGCCTTCGGCGCAGGCGGCTGCCATGCGCTCGTGCATGTCGTTGTAAACACGGCGCAGCAGCGGCTTACTTTCCCACACCGCGCCGTATCGATCGAGCGGCGCGTTCATTCAAAACGCCTTGATGCGGAAAAACGCGAACACGACCATCTTCAGCAGAAGAAGGCCGTGACGAAACCGCGATATCTGCGTTTCGCCATAGGTCCGAGCCGCGTAACGAACAGGAACTTCGACATAGCGGAGATTGAGCTTCATTGCTCCGAATATGAGGTCAAAATCGCCGAACGGATCGAAGTCGCCGAAGTAGCTGCGGCCGGCGAGCAGGCGCTTGTAGTCAGCGCGCCGAAGCACCTTCGTCCCGCACAGCGTGTCGGTGACGCGCTGGTTGAGCAGCCACGAAAACAGCAGAGAAAACGCCTTGTTGGCGATGAGGTTAAGAAATTGCATGGCGCCCTGTTCCATTGGGTAGACCAAGCGCGAGCCGCTGATGAATTCGCCTTTTCCCGCGCTGATGCTTCGCCAGAACTTCGGCAGTTGCTCAGGCGGCACGGTCAGATCGGCGTCGAGGATGATCAGCACGTCGCCGCGCGCCGCGTCAAAGCCAGTGAAGACGGCATCGGCTTTGCCCTTGCCGGGCTGCGTCATCACCTTGATGTCGAAATCGCGAAACGTCTCGGCAACGCGCCGGATCTCCGCCAACGTGCCGTCGCTGCTGTGACCTTCGACAAAGATGATTTCGAGGTCGTCGCAGAATCGCGGCATGCGCCTGACAGCAGCCTCGATGTTACCGCGCTCATTGCGCGCCGGAATGATAACGGAAGCCGACCGAACGCCATCATGGCTCTGCCGCAACGAGCGGCAGACCGAATAATGGCGCAGGCTGAGCTGGCGAATAACGGGGAGAATCGAGATGAAACGGTTGATCAACGATCCGACCCCGAATAATGGCAGCGGCGACAAAAGGCGCGACTCCGCCTTGATCACCTCGAAGTCTGACAAACCCGCCAGTGCATGAATGTCCGACGGCGATAATATGTTCTGCTCGGGCTGATGCGCGCGCCATCCGAACCATTCGGCCAGGCGAAGCAATGGCTCCCAAAGATGCGAGTAATAGGCGACGACAAGCCTCGTCTCGCGGCTGCAAAGTCCATGGAGTGCCTCGAGCATGGCCTGGCAGTCGTCGAGCGAGCCGATTGCGTCGACAATGAGGATGACATCGAAAGGTCCAGGCAACGCGGCAATAAATTCGGCGTCTTCGACATCGCCGACCTGAAACTGCAGCTCTGGATGCAGGTGGCGCGCCCGCTCGATCATCGCCGGACTGAAATCGACACCGAGTCCGAACGAAGGCTTGAGACCGGCGAGCGTATTGCCGATGCCGCAGCCGAGTTCGAGGACGCGCAAGCCCTCCGGAATCAAAAACCGGAGGTAGCGGAGATCCTCGGCGTGGAAGAATGCGGCCTGCTGCCAGAATTTCTCGCGCTCCGAAGCGGTGTGTTCGGAATTGGCAAGAATGTCCGCTTTTCTTGACGAAAGAGTTGCCATGGATGGCTTACTTCAATTTCCTGATTCAACAGCCGGGTCGATCCGGGCACTCGGGGTAGCCCGGATCAATGAGACGCACTATCGGCGCTCCCGCGTTGTCCACGATGCCACAATAAAGATTGAGGTAGCGCCGCACACAGGCATCGAGGGCAAACTCGCGAGAGACGCGCTTTCGCGCCATCGCCCCAATGCGCGCACGCAGGCCGGCATCTTCATAGAGCGCGCAAATCGCAGCGCCAAGAGCGGCCGGGTCGGAGACCGGCACTAGGCATCCGCTCTCGCCGTCCGCAATGGCATCGCTATTGCCGCCTACGCGCGTCGCGACGACCGGCAGGCCCTCCGCCATCTTCTCGATCAGACTGTTGGAAAAGCCTTCCTGGTGAGAAGGCAGCACTCCGATGTCGGCTGCGGCAAGCAAATCGCGGGAATCGGTACGTTCGCCGAGCCAGACGATATTCGGTCCAATTCCAGACGCCTCGGCTTGCCGTTTCAAATCGGCGCCGATGCCTTCGTCCCGGCCGACGAGAACGAGGCGCCAAGAGTTGCCTAACCGCTCGCGCGTCCCGGCCAATGCTGTGAGCAGATCCGCGTGGCCTTTATAGGGGATCAGGTTAGCCACAACGACGATGACGAATGCGTGCTCGGGGACGCCGAGCGCGCGGTGCCACGCGGCGCGAGTCTCCGGGGTTGGAGCCGGTAGCAATTCGACGCCGTTGTGAATGATACCAACTTTCTCAGAATCTCCGCATTCGTCAATGAGTTGCGCGGCAACTGCCGTCGAGTTGCCAATCAGCGCGGTTGTCGCACGATGGAAGTGCCGTTCGATCATGGCAAGCAGTGGATAGTCGCGTTGATAGTCGGCAAGCGAACGACGGCTCATGATCCTGACGATGTCACCGAGCCCGGCAGCCGCGATCGATCCGATCAAGTAAGGCTCGGTCAGGAAAAAGTGCAAGACATCAGGCCTCAGCCTGCGAATTTCGCGGCCTAGATCAAACGCAACGCGCAAACTGCGTACTGCGCGCGAGCCCGCGGCCGCGGAGCCGAACAACGGGACGCCCGCTGCGAGCAGATCAGGCTCCAGCCGGCCTCCACGCGAGATGGTGAAAAGCGCGACGTCCAAACCGGCGCGCCGCAGTGGCGGCAGGACACGGGCTAAATGAATTTCCGTGCCCCCGACATCGAGCCGTGGCGCCACGACCAAAACGCGCGGTGCCATCGCTAGGCCGATCGGCCGCCAACAAAGCGAGGTTGGCCAACCATTTGTTTCCCGGCGGCACCCATCCAACGGCGACGCCAGGCTTCGAACATAAGGATGGTCCACAACGCATAGGCCCAATTGCGGCCGCCGCCGATATGATCCGACCACAGTTGACCTACTGCACGCGCGTCCAGATAGCCGCCACCAAGCTGTTGCGGATCAAGCAGATCCTCGGCCCAATCGCGCAACGGACCGCGCAGCCACTCCGCCAAGGGAACGCCAAACCCCATTTTCGGCCGATCGACAAGCTTGCGCGGCACGTAGCGGTCGAGCACGCGGCGCAACAGCCACTTGGTCTCACCGCCTCGCATGCTGAGCCGCCTTGGCAGCCGCCAGGAGAACTCGACCACACGGTGATCGAGCAAAGGCGGCCGCACCTCCAGCGATACCGCCATCGACGCACGATCGACTTTCTGCAAAATATCATCGGGCAAATAAGTCGCGGTATCGAACAACTGCATGCGTTCGACGGCGTTGTCGCGACCAGCGACGCCGTCCCAGTGCAGGGCGATCGAATGTTCGGCGAGACCGTGCGTCAGTGCCGCAGGATCCGGGCACTGGCTGATCAGACGCAAATAGATCGCGTCGCCGTCCAACAGCATAACTTCGGCGAGCTTTCTAAGCTTGTCGGCCGGCTGTACAGGGCGCAGGCGTCGCGGAACCACCTGCGCCAAGAGATTGGCGACCGACGGAGAAACTGAGTTCAGTGCAGTCGCCGCGCCGCGTCGGAGCGGCAGCGGGAGGTGGCTGAGCCGCGCGAGAGGACCGCCCGCGAGTACGTAGCGATTGTAGCCGCCAAAAAGCTCGTCACCGCCGTCTCCGGACAAGGCCACAGTGACATGGGCGCGTGTCAATTTCGAAATGGCATGGGTCGGAATCTGCGAGGAGTTCGGCGAACGGTTCGTCGTAGATATCGGCAAGTTGCGGAATAATGCCCAAGGCATCGGCGGCCGTGACAGTCAGCTCCTCGTGGATCGTACCAAGGTGCTGCGAAACCACTTTAGCGTATGGAGACTCGTCATAACCGAAGTCGGGAAAGCCGATCGAGAAGGTCCGTACCGGCCCCTTCCCTGCCGCCGTCATCAGCGCAGCGACGGCCGATGAATCGATGCCACCCGACAGGAAAGCGCCAAGCGGAACGTCCGCGATCATCTGCCCGGAAACGGCATCAGACAAAAGTTCATTGAGGGCCGCTTCAGCGTCCGCATCCGACCCGATATATGGGTTTTCCAATCCCGCCGCGGCAACTCGGAAAATCGACCAGTAAATTCGACTTGTCACAGCCCCATCGCTACCGATCGAAACGATCTCGCCGGGCTTTAGCTTTTGCACGCCGCGGAAAATCGAGAACGGCGTCGGCACGTAACCAAACCTCAGAAAGCTCGCAACCGATGCCGGATCGATATCGAGGTCGACGCCGGCCGCAGCGAGAGCCTTGAGCTCGGAAGCAAACCAGACACCACGCTCGTTTGCGGCAAAGAACAGCGGCTTGATACCCAGCCGGTCGCGAATTAAATGCAATGTGCGGCTCTGGCGATCCCAAAGCGCAATCGCAAACATCCCATTCATATCGTCGAGAGTCCGATCGAGTCCGCGTCTTGCGATAGACTCCAAAATGACCTCGGTATCGGACGTGCCTCGGAATGCAGTGCCTTTCAGCTCCAATGAAGCCGCGATGGCGGCAGCGTTGTAGACCTCGCCGTTATACGAGATCACCCACCGGCCATCGGCGGAAACCATCGGCTGCGCTCCAGCGACCGTCAGGTCGATGATTGCGAGGCGCCGATGCGCCAACGCAACGCCGGCGTCCGCGCTGCTCCAAACGCCGGAGCCGTCGGGGCCACGATAAGCGATGGCGTCGGCCATGGCTTTGGCCCGCGCTTCCAACGCACTGCGGTTGCCCGCGAGACTGCGGTCGATCAGACCGGCGATGCCGCACATTCCGTCAAACTCTAAGGTCTAGGGACATGACCAATTTTGTGCACGTTCATCGGATTTACGGCGAACAAATCGCCCCGTGCAAAGCGTTGCGCGGCGTCGAATCGTGAGCGACTGCGTAGCCAATTCTCTGGTAGAAGCGGCGCACATAGTGGCAAAGAATCGTCCAGACCAATGAACGTTCGAGCCGGCACAAGCCATCTTTCAGGCCTCGACTCCGTCCGAGGTCTCGCGATCATCCTGGTGGTCGTTTTTCATTACGTTTACGGCGCCGTTGCCGGCACCTGGCTTGGCTTTCTGATCGGCCCGTTTGGTCTTGCTGGCGTCACGCTGTTCTTTTTCCTGAGCGGATTTTTGATGGAGCGGCATCTCGCCTATGACAACAATCTCTTGCGCTATTTCAGCCGGCGATTCTTTCGAATCATGCCGGCTTACCTTGTGTGCCTCGCTATCGCTCTCCTCGTGGACAAAACGACACATGCGAACGGCAGTCTCACCCTGCGCAACGTCGCGGCCAACGCTTTCCTTGTGCAAGACCTATTCGGCGCGCCCTTGATGGTGGGCGTTATTTGGACGCTGCTGATCGAGACAAAGTTCTATCTGCTGGCTCCCTTTGTGATGCGCGCCGGCGCAGCCGCTTTGCGCCTGGCGCCTTACGCCGTCATCGCCGCCAATACCGCGACATTTGCGCTGCGCGGCGAAGGCAGCACCTTCTTGACCTATCTCACGTTTTGCTTCGTCGGCATGCAGTTCGGGCCATGGAGCCGGGGCGAGATGCATACCGGTGCGCTCGCCCTGCTGGTTGTGATTTCTGCGGCGGCAACGTCCGTTTTCGTTTCCTATTTTGCCGTCGGATTGGCGGTTTTCGTGGTGCTCAATGCGACGATCATGGCTGCCGCTCTTCGTTGGTCACCACGACTTCCGGTTTTGCCCTTCATCGGGAAGGTCTCGTATAGCTGGTACCTCTATCATGCCGCTATCGGCTATCCGATCATTGGCGCGTTGACCGCTTTGCTCGGCGGCTCGGCCTGGGCGCAGGTCTTTGTTATTTTGACGGCTACGACCGCAAGTCTCTTTGTCGCCTGGATTTCGTTCACAATTGTCGAGAAGCCCGGAATTGCAGTCGGTCGTGCGCTTGAGCAGTATTTGCGTCTTTCG
>CAVTYO010000002.1:0-286508 GCA_963738915.1 uncultured Alphaproteobacteria bacterium | reverse complement strand
TCGCGTCGTCGGACTGAACCGATAGTCCGAGCAAGGCGGCGACCGTCGTCGCCAGCAGATTGGGGTCGCTCAGCGCTCCGAGATCGACGAAAAGGACGGCGCCTGCAAAAGCGTCAAACAGGTGATGTCCGACCGCCACCGCCACCGTGGTTTTGCCAACCCCGCCGGCACCGACGATTGTGACAAACCGCGCGGCGGTCAACTGCGTCGATACTCTCAAGATATCGTTGTCGCGGCCGACGATTTTAGACAAACGATTGGGCAGATTAGCGTAGCGAACGTTTTCTGCAAAAGCTGGCCTTGCGTCTTCGCGATCACCGTCCCGCACGACCGGCACCACAAGGCAATAGCCGCGCCCAGAGACCGTGGAAATCTCTCGTGCACCGTCCTTCCGTCTCCGAGAGCCTTGCGAAGATTGGCAACATGAAAGCGCAAGCTGCCCTCTTCGACGATGACGCCCGGCCACAGCTGAGCCATCAACTCCTTTTTTCCGACGATTTCGTTGGGCCGGCCGACCAGCGCAATCAAGATATCGAGCGCCCGCGCGCCCAGTTCGACAGGAACGCAATTCTTCGTCAGTAGTCTTTCGTTCAGAACCAGGCTGTAAGGACCGAACGACACAACATTTTTACTACGGCCAGTTGCCGTGACCATGACGCTGACCTACGCGGCTGCCCCAACTCCATTCAGCGAAAGCGTCAACCTCGTTGCAGATATCACAGGGCGGCGGTCGGCCGCGCCCGGCGAGGCTCACAAATTCTAACACCGCATCATATCGCATAACTGGGTGGTCCGGCGACCTTCGCTTATCGTCGCAAAGTGGCCAACCACTTATATGGCCGCGCGATGCAGGTCTGCCGAAGAGGCCGCGAAGCTGCGGCCCACATTCGAAGCGCCTGAATAAACAGGGGTTCTTGCAATGCCCGCCGCGGCGCAAAAGCAAGGTTTCAATTGGCAACTGCGGCCGTGGGAACTGGTCCCTCAAACACGAGGAATTGAGCAATGAGCACGTTCGAAGAGATCGACCAGGATCGCCGCCAGCTTCTGGGCGCCGCCGCAACGAGCCTTGTTGCCGCGGGCACGGCAAGCCTGCTTTCCTCGCGGGCATCTGCCGCGCCGGACAGCGACGCCGTCCGGCCCTTCAGCTTCAAGGCATCGAAGAAGGATCTTGACGATCTGCGCCGCCGCGTCGCCGCCACGCGCTGGCCGGAACGCGAAACAGTCAACGATAACTCCAGGGCGTGCGGCTGGCGACGGTCCAGAAACTCGCGCGCTATTGGGCGACCGACTACGACTGGCGCCGAGTGCGAAGCAGAAGCTCAACGCCCTTGCCGCAGTTCGTCACAGAGATCGACGGCCTCGCCGATCCATTTCATTCACGTCCGGTCCAAGCGCGAACAGAGCGCGATGCCGCTGATCGTCGTCGCACGGTTGGCCGGGCTCGATCATCGAGCAGCTTGAAGATCATCGAGCCCGCTCACCGATCCCGATCGGCGCACGGCGCGAGCGCCGTCGGACGCCTTCCACCTCGTCATCCCATCGCTTGCCGGGCTACGGCTTCTCGGGCCGGCCCGACGCGCACCCGGATGGGATCCGGTCGACCGCATCGCGCAAGTGCGTGGGCGAGCGCTGATGCGGCAGGCTCTGGCGACACCGCGCTACGTGGCGCAGGGCGGCGACTGGGGCAATGCCGTGATCCTCGGCCGCGTGACGGCCCTGCCAAGCACCCGCCGGGCTTGCTCGGCATCCACGCCAACATGTCGCGCCAGCTGCTTCCGCCCGATGTCTCCAAGGCGCCCCCGCGCCGCGCCCTGCACCAGCCTGCGCCGGCGGGACTCTCACCGACGTCGGAGCACGCCTGGTGAATCTGAACTCGGTCGACGTATCTACAGGGACGGTCGCTCGTGGATACGCCGTCGAGCATGGCGCACCCGGCCGCAGACGCTCGGCTACGGCCTCGAGCGACATCCGCCGGCTCGGTCGCGCCGCGTGGCTCCTGGATCACGACATCCGTCACGCTACGCAGCACGCTCGCCCGCGACTGTTCGCCGGCCATCAGTACGGAACGGCTCACGCGCGACGACTGGCCTCGACAACACCACGCTCTACTGGCTGACCAACACGGCGATCGTCCGTCCGCGCGCCTGTACTGGGACACCACGGCCCGGCTCCGCCTGCCGGCTTCTACGACGTGCGGCCGGCGTAGCGCTCCCCGTCGGCGTGTAGCCGCGTTCCCCGACGAGATGCTATCAGGCGCCGAAGAGCCGGGCCGAGAACGCGTGTGCCGCAAGCTCGTCTACTACGGCGAGCGTCCCGAAAGGCGCACACTTCGCGGCATGGGAACAGCCTGCGCTGTTCGTGTCCGACGTGCGCGCAACATTTAAGTCGCTGCGCAAGTCGGCCTGACACTTTGGCGTGCTTCGCTCGCCGGATTTCATCGAGGCCCTCGAGGTGGAGGGCCGCAAGAAGACCGCGTCATGGATGACGTCTTCGACACGCTCAAGGTGCGCAAAGAGGGAGCCGTTCTGTTTGCGGACATCCCAGGTTGCCCCGCCATAAATCTTCTCGGGCCGGAGCTGGTTCGTGATTTGGTTTCCCTTATTCGACAGTCCGAATCCGACGACACCACCAGAGTCCTCGTCTTCAGGAGCGCTGACCCGGATTACTTTATTCCCCATGTCGACGTGACACAAGATCAGATCCGGGCGGAAGCGGCGAAACTGGTTGGCGAAGCGTCGATTGGTCTTCTGTTTCGCCACCTCAGCACTAGCCGCCTTGTCACCATTGCTCAGATCGACGGTCGCGTTCGTGGCGCTGGCAGCGAGTTCGTGCTGGCGTGCGACATGCGGTTCGCTGCAAAGTCCAGCAACTCAGGCCAGCCTGAAGCGTCTTTTGGGGCGGTTCCCGGCGCGGGCGGAAATACAGCACCTCACGCGACTTATGGGGCGGGGGCGTGCCCTTGAGGTTATTCTCGGCGCGGAAGATTGCGACGCTGACCTGGCCGAACGATACGGCTGGATCAATCGCGCCCTGCCTGCCCGATGCGCTCGACAATTTCGTGAGTTTACTCGCGATTGCATCGCCGAATTTCCAGCCGCCGGCCTCGCCATGGTCAAGAAGCGGGTCAATGAGATCGCGCTCGCGCCGGTGGAAGACTTTCGCCGCGATCCGAACTTTTCCGGCAGCTTTCTTTAAATGCCGAGGCGCAGCGCCGTTTTCAAGCCGCGCTCAGTCGCGAGCTTTGACTCGAGAGGGAGAGATGAACCTTGGTCGCCTGGTGGGCGATTTGGCCGGCTTGTGACGGAAAGACGAATTCGGTCTGTGATGGCGCGATGAGCTGGCGCCGAGAGCCCGAGAGGATGTGAAAGCTCAATATGAGCCCAGTCTCTGATGGTCGCGGCAAAGCCAAGGTCGTGCACACGGCACGGGTGAAAACGCGCACCGTTGGCGGACGAGAAAATGGCTTCGCACGTAGCTCCGACGGTCGTCTGGACGTCGTCCTCGCATCTCCCGGCTCGGCGCGCATTGGCACCAATCCCGAGCAGCTATTCGCGGCGGCCTGGTCAACCTGCTTCAATAGCGCCATCGCCGATGCCGCGCGGAAAAGGCGAATTACCCTGCCGTCAAACTCGGTTGTTAGCGCGGAAATCGACCTGGTTCAGTCGGACGACGGCCATCGCCTGAGAGCGCGCCTGGACGTCAGCCTTCCGGGCGTCGATCGCGATGTTGCTAGAAACCTGATCGCGGAAGCTCGGGAAATCTGTCCGTATTCCAAGGCCTTGGGCAATAACGTCGACGTCGCGGTTTCCTTTGCGACGAACAATTCTGACGAGGGCTAACGGCTTCTCGCAAACCCTAACACCCATTCGGCGAGCTCTCTGTTTGAATGTCAGATAGGCCAGTCTGCTGTCGCAACACTTCCAGAATAGGAAGTTATCGTTCGGAAAGATAAGGCTGCACCATGACCACACGCACTAAATGCGAAGCCGTTGACCCCAATCGTCGCCACTTTTTTAGCGCCGCCGTATCGGCAATTGCCGCCGTCCAACTCGGAATAAGCGGTCCTGCACAGGCCAAGCAAAAGGAGACAAAGGTGTCTTCGACCAAAGCCGGAACGCATACTTCATTTGCGACGATCAAGCAGATCGATGCCGGGACCTTGAATATCGGTTACGCCCAGGCCGGCCCCGCGGACGGCCCGGTCGCGATTTTGCTGCACGGTTGGCCTTACGACATCTACAGTTTTGTCGATGTCGCGCCCATACTCGCATCCGCCGGATATCGGGTCATCGTGCCCTATGTCCGCGGCTATGGGACGACAAAGTTTTTGTCGAGCGACACGCCGCGCAACGGCCAGCAGGCCGTGGTTGCCGTCGATGTCATCAGCTTGATGGACGCGCTCAAGATCGAGAAGGCCACGATCGCCGGTTTCGACTGGGGCGCGCGCTCGGCCAACATTGTTGCGGCGCTCTGGCCGGAGCGCTGCAAAGCGCTGGTGTCGGTGAGCGGCTATCTGATCGGCAGCCAGAAGGCCGGCATGACTCCGTTGCCCCCGAGCGCCGAACTGCAGTGGTGGTACCAGTACTACTTTGCGACCGAGCGTGGGCGGGCCGGCTACGACAAAAACCGGCGCGAGTTTTCCAAGCTGATCTGGCAGATTGCTTCGCCGAAATGGAAATTCGATGATGCGACGTTCCAGCGCACCGCGGCGTCCTTCGACAACCCGGATCACGTCGCCATCGTGATCCACAATTACCGTTGGCGGCTTGGCCTGGCCGAGGGGGAAGCGAAATACGATGAGCTGGAAAAGCGGCTTGCTGAGGCTCCGGTGATCACCGTGCCCACCATTACCATGGAAGGCGATGCCAACGGCGCACCGCACCCGGAGCCCGCTGCCTACGCCAAGAAGTTTTCCGGCAAATACCAGCACCGGACCATCAAAGGCGGCATCGGGCACAATCTCCCGCAGGAGGCTCCGCGAGCTTTTGCCGAAGCGGTCATCCAAGTTGCCTAAGTTTGATTGGAGGTGGTTCATCCCGGCTGCAAACACATCGTCGCCAAGTGGGAAGGAAACGGGCGCAATGACCTTTACCATTAAAGCCAACGACCACTCGCACAGCGCAGGGCGGTTTGGCCGCGCTGCTTCGAAGCTCACGGCAAAGAACGTGGCAGAACTCCGGTGGCAAACGGCTCACTGAGCGAGGAAGCACAAATAGAGAGGGAGGTTTGAAGATGTCTTTCATCGGTCATTTGCAGCGTTGCGGCACGAAGCACCTGCTTCTGGGTCTGGTTTTGAGTACGACGCTCATGGCGCCTGCCGCCGTCCGTGCAGAAGTTAAATCCATCGTCCTCGTCCACGGCGCCTTCGCGGACGGTTCGGGATGGAAGCCGGTTGCCGATATCCTTCAGCGTCACGGCTATTCAGTTCACGTCGTCCAGGAGCCCGAGACGTCGTTTGCCGCCGATCTCGCCGCGACGCGCCGTGTCCTCGACAAGGCGGGCCCCTGCATTCTGGTCGGACATAGTTATGCCGGGATGATCATCACCGAGCTGGGAACACATCGCGATGTCAAAGCGCTCGTCTACGTGGCGGCTTTCCAGCCCGACGTCGGTGAAACTGTCGGAGAACTCGCCGACAAGATGCCCCCGGCCAGCAAGGCCGTGGCGCCCGTCGGCGATGGTTTTCTGGCAGTCAACGTCGATGCTTTCCCAAAAGACTTCGCCGCGGACGCTCCCCAGTCGCTTTCGCGCTTTATGGCCATATCGCAGGTGCCGATTGCGGCCGACGCATTCGCCGCAAAGATCACAGTCGCCGCCTGGAAAGAAAAGCCGAGCTACGCTGTCATCCCCAGACAGGACCACATGATCAATCCGGAGCTTGAGCGCTTCATGGCAAAGCGGGCCAAATCGCAAACCATCGAACTTCCTGGCAGCCACGCAATATTCATTTCGCACGCGCGCGAAGTGGCGGCGCTGATCGAAAAGGCGGCCAACACAGCGAAGTGAGAAACCAAATCAAATTGAACCTGAGAGGATATTCCCATGAATGCATCCGCGACAACTGCATCGCCGACTAGCTTGTACGCCGCCCCGGCGTTCTGGGAACGTCTGTGGCGCTTGAGCGGCGTCAACTTCGTCGTCTTCTTCATCATCGCATACGTCATCTATCCCTATCAGCCGCAGGCCGGCGCGTCGGCTGACGCGCTTACCGCGTTCTACGAGGGCGATCGCACGCGGATATTGATCGCTGTAGTGGTCTCCGGCATGGCGGTCCTCAACCTCATGTGGTTCGCGGCGGCGCTCAGGGCCACTTTGGCGGATGCGGGGCGAGACGGCTGGGGTGCTGCGGCAACTGCCGCCAGCGCGATGCTCGGAAGTCTGTTTCTCCTGCTTATCGCCGTGACCGCCGCGCTTGCCTATTCGATTGCCGGTTCTGGCGATCGTGCACTTGCATCTGGACTTAACGATTTCGTGTGGAGCTGTATCGTATTGACGTCGTTCCCCCGAGCGATGCTGATCATGAGTGCGACATTCGGGCTCTGGCGGGCCGGGCTGATCTCGAATGCGCTCTTCGCCACCGGCGTCGCAGCGCTCGTGCTTGTCCTGCTGGGCGGCACCACCTGGGTGAGCGGCGGCTTTTGGGCGCCGGATGGCTCCTATTCGCGGTTCGTCTCGCCCCTCATCGGTCTTGCATGGGTCTTGGTCGTAAGCCGAGTTCTTTTGACCCGAAGTCCTGCCACGCGTGCTGCGTGGTGATGCTGATGCTCCCTCAGCGAGGGGAGAGTGCATGACGAGTTTTGACTACGACGTAGTGATTATCGGCTCAGGGTTCGGTGGAAGCGTTGCCGCTCTCCGTGCCGCGGAGAAGGGCTACCACGTTGGCGTCATGGAGGCTGGTAGGCGCTGGAACGACGAAGACATTCCAAAAACCAACTGGGATCTGAAGCACTACGTCTGGTTTCCCGCAGCAGAATTGTACGGGATTCAACGGATCGAGTACCTGGACGACGTGCTCGTGCTTTGCGGCGCGGGCGTGGGCGGCGGCTCGCATGTTTACGGCAACACGCTCTATGTCCCCCCTCAGCAATTCTTCGACGCGCCTGGATGGGCGGGCATCACCGACTGGGCCGATGAGCTGGCACCTTGCTACGATCAGGCCAGGCGCATGCTCGGCGTCGTTCGCTACCCGTACATGCCTACCGATGTCGATCGCTACATGCAGCAGGTCGCAATCGACATGGGGAAAGGAGAAACCTTCAATAAGGCCCCAGTGGGCGTCTACTTCGGGCGCCCTGGGGTCGAAGCTGAAGATCCTTACTTCGGCGGCGTCGGGCCCCGACGCACCGGATGCATTTCATGCGGCAACTGCCAGGTCGGCTGCGGCCATAATGCCAAGAACAAAGTAACGACGAACTACCTCTACCTTGCGGAAAAGCTCGGCGTTGAGGTGCGTGAATTACATGAGGTGCATGATATCGTCCCGCTCGACGGAGGCGGTTTCGAGGTACATGCGCGCCACCCGGGCTGGGCGCAGCGAGCCGCGGATCTCCACCACCATACTTACACTGCCGAGCAGGTGATCGTCGCTGCTCACGCTTATGGCTCATCGAAGCTACTCCATCACATGCAGCATAAAGGTCACCTAAGAGGCCTCTCAAGTGAGTTGGGCAAAAGAGCGCGCACGAATTCCGAACAACTCCTTGAGATCACGCGAACGCACGAACAATGGAAGCGCGAGCCGGAGAAGATTCACATCACGCCTGGCTCGGTCGCAATCACTTGCGGCGTCTGGCCGAATGCGGCGACAAGCATCGAGCCCGTTTATTATGGGGTCGGAAGCTCGTTATTTGCGCTGCTGTTCACCTACCATCAGCATGGCAAGCAGGAGCATCCGACGCTTTCCTGGCTCAAAGAACTTGTCGAACATCCGACCCAAGCGCTGGGCGTCAGCGACCCGCGCCACTGGTCCGAGCGGGCGGCGATCATGCTGTGCATGCAGACGACCGACACGTCGATCGATCTCTACTGGGACGGCCTTACCCTGAGGAGCCGCCACGGCGCCGGCACGCCTCCCTCGGTGCACATCCCGGTTGTCGAGGAATTCGCCGATCGATTGACCAAGAAAATGGACAGCCGCGAAGGAGCGTTGGTCACGGAGGTCATCAACCGCACTGCCACAGCCCACTTTACTGGCGGAATCCCGATCGGCGACAGCAGCAAAAGCGGCGCTGTTGATCCCTATCAACGCGTGTTCGGGCAGCCAGGCCTTCACGTCATGGATGGAAGCGTCATGCCGGCCAACCCGGGCGTGAATCCATCACTGACCATCACGGCCCTCGCCGAGCGCGCCATGTCGCTTTGGCCGAACAAAGGAGAACCGGACACTCGGCCGCCGCTGGGATCCGGCTACGAGCGCGTGAGCCCGGTCATGCCGCACCGTCCATGTGTCCCTATTGGCGCTCCAGGCGAGCTGCGACTGGACGCGAAGAAGTCCGACGTTATCCCCGAATATCCGTACTAAACCCGAGCGCCGATAAGGAGAAACGCATGGCCGAGTTCGCTGTTGATGCCTTCCGCAAGGTCGGGCGGAGCGACGCGATCCCAAACGACTTCGCCGTTCCGTACTACCTGGACGATCGCAAACTGCGGATATCGATCGCGCGTGTCGCTAACCGTCTCTACGCGTTCGACGATCTTTGCACGTGCGCTCAGGAGGCATGCCCGCTTTCTGGAGGCTTGCTCGCAGGGACGACCATCATGTGCCAATGCCACGGCTCTCGGTTCGACGTCGCAACTGGAGCCGTGATTGACGGGCCGGCGATCAAGCCACTTAATGTGTATGACGCGCGCGAGGTCGAAGGCAGCGTGCAAATCCGAGTCTGATCGGCCTTGGTAATGCCGCGCTGAAGCCAGCCCGCCAAAACTAGAATTATGAGCAGACATGCCAACCAACACAGAACCTGAATCGGCGCCGCCGAAAACAACACCGATCCCACCCCTGATGGAAGCGCCCCAACCGACGGCCAATCGGCTACCTGCAATTATCGCGTTTGCAGTAATCGCTACGGTCGTCGCCCTGTCGCTCTACTATTTGGTGCGAGGTCAGCCGTTGCTGGTGCAGGGCGAGGTTGACGCGACGCGGTATGACATCGCGGCGCGAGTCGATGGCCGGGTCGGCGAGGTTCCCGTGGAGCGTGGCCAAAACGTTGCGGCGGACGCGGTCCTGGTGCGGATCGACAACCCCGAGACGATCGCCAAGCAAGAGCAGGCGGTAGCCGCCAAGCTGGTGGCCGATGCACAGCTCGCCAATATTAATGTCGGCACGCGATCTGAGGTCATTGCGGCTCGCAAGGCCGCGCTCGAACGCGCGCAGGCCGCCCTCATTTTGGCGCAAAAGACCTATGAGCGCGTACGCCCGCTGGCCGAGCAAGGCAATGCCCCACAGGCACGACTCGACCAGGCGACCGATTCACTCCACGAGAGCGAGCGTATCGTTGACCAGGCCCAATCGGCTCACGAACAGGCGGTCAACGGCTATACGCACGAAGAGCATGAGATTGCGGAGGCTAATGTCGGCAAGGCGCTTGCCGACATCAAGGCCGTCCAGTCAATCATCGACCAGATGGTGGTCTACGCGCCGGTCGCCTCTCAGGTCTACCAGCGCAACGTGGAACCCGGCGAATACGTATCACCGGGTGTGCCGCTGATTACGCTGATCGATCTCAATGACCTTTGGGTCCACTTCGATCTACGCGAGGACTTGGTCAAGACAATTAAGATCGGCGACCACTTTGCGGTGCGCGTCCCGGCGCTCGCCGACCGCCGTATTACGGTCGAGGTCAAGTTGATCGCCACCAAGGGGGAATACGCAAGCTGGCGCGCCACGCGCGCCACCGGCGATTTCGACCTTCGAACTTTCTCGATTCGCGCCTATCCCGTCGAAAAGGTCCCAGAGCTGCGGCCCGGCATGAGCGTCTATTTGGAGTGGCCCCGGTGACACCGGAGACAAAGCCCGGCTTCTGGCTAGTAGCCAGGCGTGAGTGGCAATGGCTGTTGCACGACCCCGTGGCTTTGATTTTGATCTTTGGCGTGCCGCTATTTGCTTTCGTGCTCTTGTCGGCAGCTTTCAGTCATCCGGTAATCCGCGGCCTTGGGTTGGTCGTCGTCGACCAGGATCGTTCCGACGCCTCCCGCGCCTTTGTGGAGCAAGTGGCTGCCTCCCCCAATCTCGCCATCGTGGATCGAACCGGCGACCTCGCCTCCGCAGCGCGGGCAATCCGTGTCGGCGACGCCATTGCGGCTGTCTACATACCGTCGAATTTCGAGCGTGACCTCAAGGCCGAACGGCGTCCGCAAGTCGTCGCCTTCTATAACCAGCAATACCTGACCGCGGCGGGCGTTGCCTCTTCAGGGCTCGGGGACAGCCTGGCCGCCGCCACCACAAGCGCCGCCGAGCGGGCAGCCGCGAAGTCGCCCCGCATCGGTTCGCTTGTTCCTGAAGCGATCACCCTGGTCAACCCGGGGCGCAATTACGCGCAATTCCTGTTGCGCGCGGTGCTGCCGGTTGTCTCCCATATCGTTATCGCGCTTGCTGCCGGATACTCGGTCGGCTCTGAGTTTCGACGGCGCAACATGAGAGAATGGCTGCAGTGTGCTGGCGGCAATGCGTTCGTTGCGCTTGCTGGCAAACTTGCCCCGCTATTCGCGATCTTCTTTCTCATCATGGCCTCCGTTCCGCTGATCCTGGAGGGCATATTCAAAATTCCGTTCAGGGGCGACGTCGCAATGGTCGTAGCCGCGTCATCACTGATGATCGTCGCCTACCTCGCGCTAGGCGCGCTGCTGCAGCTGCTAGTGCGCGACCTGCCGACCGGACTTGGACTGACCGGTCTTGTCGTTTCACCGGCATTCGGCTTTGTCGGCGTCGGATTTCCAATTATCGCGATGAACGCGTTTTCGATCGCCTGGGGGGCGATCCTGCCGCTGCGCTGGTACATGTCGGTGCTGTTCGGGCAGGCGGCGCGCGGGCTGCCGTTGCAAGTATCCGCGGGTCCTTTCGCGGCACTAGCGGGGCTCACGGCGCTCTACACATTGCTCGCAACGCTTCGCCTGCGCTCGTTGGCGCCAAGGATAGGCCACGAGGCACCACGCCCGGAACCCGCCCCCCCCGCGGCCGCGCCGCGCAATACCGGAGAGGCTTTCGCAGCTGAATGGAAGCGCGTGGTTGGAATGCGCGGCGCCTTTATCATCATGATCGTTGCGCCGCTGATCTATGGCGTACTTCTTCCGCAACCCTATCTCGGGCAGATCCTCCGCAATATCCCGATCGCTGTCGTTGACAACGACCTAAGTGATTTGAGCCGAAGCATCGTCCAGACCCTGGATGCGAGCAATGCGGTCAGCGTTACTGTACGAGCCAATACGCTCGCTGAGGCACATGCCGCGGTTGACCGCGGTGAGGCCTTCGCTGTGGTCGGCATCCCGCCCGGCACCGAACGGGATGTGCTCAAGGGCACGGTCGCCCACATTCCAATATACGCCGATGCCACCTACCTGTTTATCTTCCGGACCACGGCCAACGGCATCGCGACCGCGATCAACACAGCCTCCTCCGAACTTGCGGCGGGCGGTGCACGCACTGATGGCAGCCTCGTCAAAGCGACGCTTGCCGCTGTGAGTCCGGCCGACATTTTGTTGCAACCGATTTTCAATCCGGTAGGTGGCTATGCGAGTTACATCGTACCGGCGGCCTTTCTGGTTATCCTCCAGCAGACTCTCCTGATCGGTGCCGCGGCGCTGAGCGGCTTGGCCGTGACGCAGGCTGCCGGCGGTGCTCTTACGAACGTGTTTGGGCGCGGCATCGCTCATCTGACCATATTTCTGGCCCCACTCGCGCTTTATCTCGTCGTGCTACCGCGCATTTACGGATTTTCGACGCTCGGCGACCCGCTTCAGCTGTTCGCTCTTGCCTCGCTTTTCATTCTTGCGACCAGCTTCTTGGGTCAAGCGGTTGGCACATGCTTTAGTCGTCCGGAAACGCCGACGCTCATTTTTCTCGGGACAAGCCTGCCGCAACTCTTCCTGACCGGGTTCTCCTGGCCACGCGAGGCCATTCCCAAGCCGGTGCAGGCTATTGGCCACGTCTTCCCCTTGGATTGGGCGGTCGATGGCATCGTGCGCATCGACCAGTTGGGCGCAAGTCTCTGGGAGGTTGCCCACGACTGGATAGGGTTGTGGTTTCTCGCCGTCGCCTATTTCGCGTTGGCGGTGATTTCGGCAGTTTTGGTCAAGCGGGGGCAGGTCCGTGGCTAATCGCCGCAGCATCGCGCTCGGTGTCGTCCTCGTCACCATGTGCATCGGCGGATTCCTTGTGTTGCGCCCTGTGCCGACCGCGCCACTCTCGGGTGTGGTTCGCACGACAGAGGTTCGCGTCGCTCCGGAAGTCGGCGGCCAACTCGCGAGCATCAAGGTTCGCAAGGGCGACACCGTCCGCACCGGCGATGTGCTGGCCGAACTGTCTGCCGACGAGCTGACTGCCGCCGTGGTCCAGGCACAGGCCTCGCTCGATGCCGCGATCGCAAACCGCGACAACGTCTACGCCGGCGTGCGCGCTGAGCAGGTCGCCGCGCTGGCCGCCGAGATCGCCAAAGCAAAGTCGAAGTTGACGTACGCGGAGACGCAGCTCTCAAGGGTGTCCACACTGGCTAGAAGCGACGACGCCACCCAGCAGGCATTGGATCAGGCGACCGACGACGTTGCCACGGCGAGAGCCGACGTCGCCGAGGCCGAGGCCAACCATGCCGCAGCGATTGCTGGACCTACCAAGGAGGAGCGAGCCATCGCCGACGCCCAGGTGAAGGCTGCTGCTTCCGCGCTCGCCGTGGTAAAACAGCGTCTGGACAAAGCCGTCCTGCATTCCCCCGTCGACGGCATAGTCAGCGTGATCGTGACTGAAGCCGGCGAGAACGTGCGCGCCGGTCAGCCCGTGCTCGCGATACAAAAGGCGGGCAGGCCGTGGCTGTCTTTTAACGTCCGCGAGGACCGTCTCCGTGGACTCACGATCGGGGCGGCGGTCGAGGTCGCGCGCGCGGGCGCGTCCCGGACGATACCCGCCGTGGTCACCGAGATGCGGCCGCTCGGCGCCTTCGCGACCTGGCAGGCTGAACGCGCAGTCGGCGATCATGACCTCAACACGCTCCGGCTACGTCTCGATCCGCAAGGCGGGCCGACCGAACTTGAGCCCGGAATGACGGTCTGGATTGCGCGATAGCGGAAGGCGTTTCTCGTGAGACGGCGTTCCCGTTCAGTTGGGAAAACCAACAAAAGACTATTCAAGAGTATGGCGCAGTACTCACGCGGGTAAGCTCACGTTACTGAGCCTAGTAGCTTGGTTTTCCGAGACCTGTTTAACGACATATACAGTGGGTCCGCCCAAGCATTGTTAGGGTTGAAGTTATGGCAACACGAACGAGGATCCTCGGCGACGTTGGCGAGAGGCTAACAGAGCGACTGCTCACAGATGCCGGGTTTGTCAGCATCGAGGACTTGAACTAGCGACAGTTTAATCAACCGAGCGGCGATTTCCTCGCTGATCGCGACGGGCAACACTTCTTCGTCACCGTGAAGGTTCGCTAAGTCGGGACTGGCCTGGCTGCGGTAGCAGAATTCGAACATGCCCAAGCGAGCGCGATTCGAACTCCGTGCAAAGTACCCCTTCAGAAAAGCCTGGTATCATGGCTTCAAAAATTCCGTACTCTTCAGCCGAAGTACAGAGCTTTAGAGAAAATTGGCCTTTAGAGAACGCTGCGACCGCCAGCCGAAGCCGCGGCAGTACAGAGCTTGTTCTCCGATGCGGCCCACACACAGGCCAATTTGGGATAGCTGGCCATGCCAGAGAACGCAGTTGTCGAAGGAACTGGCGGAGCGAGTGGAATTCGAACTCTGATTACGGTTTGCACCGAAAAAACCTCCGTCAAAATTTTTTGCCGCTACCCCGTCGCTACCCCACCGGCCAAAATCTGCCGACGCCCAGCGCTACCCCGAAATGGGGTCGCAGTAACGTTCTGGATTTCATCGACTATTTTTCGGGAAAGTGGTGGGCGCAACAGGGCTCGAACCTGTGACCCGCTGATTAAGAGTCAGCTGCTCTACCAACTGAGCTATGCGCCCGGATTGCCGCGAGGGATATCACCGCAGCGCAGGTGCCTTAGCAAAGCCCCGGCGGGGTTGTCCAGCCGCGATGGAACACACCCATAATGAGAAAAGCCGCCGGGCGTTCCCGGCGGCTCTCTGAATGGCGGCGCGCGTCAACCCAAAAGCGCGTTGGCCAACATTCGCTTCTCGTTATTGCGGCTGCGGGCCGTTTTGTCCCGGTCCGCCTTGGCCGCGGTTGCCGCCAAAACCGCGATGCCGCCAGCCGTGGTGGCCGTCGCGCTCGCCGCCGAGGCGGGCAAGCACGATGAAGCGGTGCTTCTGCCCATCGTCGAGGCTCTTGTAGAGCGGAGCCGATGCATCGGCGACCTTCTTCAGCGTTGCGCCACGATCCGACATCGTCTGCGCGCGCAGGCTCATGCGCTCAATCGGATCCCTCGGACGGTCGGCGCTGGCGCGGGTGGTGAACCAGGACGAGCGCTGCTTGTACATGTCGTGCAGCGCCGCCTCCACCGGCGGCCAGAGCTTTTCCTGGTCGGGCATAAGCGCCAGCCCGGCATGAACGGCGGCGATGCGCGCGTCACCGAAGGCGGCGATGTCCGCCGCGGTCGGACGCCAGCGTTGCGCGCGATCGGGCGCGTTTAGCCCCTGCTGCGCGAAAGCGAGCGTCGTGCCGGCGATCGCGAGCGCGGTCGTTCCGGCAAGAACAGTCTTCCACATGACGTATCCTCCAATGAAGTTCAGATGCGCAAAGTAAAGTGGCGCAGGTCATTTTCCTCAAGTTAAAGTTTGGACAGAGATTAAGCGCGCGCAATGTAGATGTACGCGCGTTCAGAATAAAAATGCGCAGGAAATGCCGGCCGGCGTCGTTGCGTTATGTCTTGCTTACATCATGCCCAGCAGCCGCGGTAGGAACAGCGACAGACCGGGCCAATAGGTCACCACCGCGAGGAACACCAGCATGGTCAACAGCCACGGCCACACCGCGATCGTGAGCTCGGTAATGCCCATCTTCGCGATGCCGGATGTCACATACAAATTCAAGCCGACCGGCGGATGGCAGAGCCCGACCTCCATGTTGACCACCATCAGGATACCGAAATGGATCGGGTCGATGCCAAGCTTGATCGCGACCGGAAAGAGAATCGGCGCCATGATCAAGGTGATCGAGGACGGTTCCATGACGTTGCCGGCGAGCAGCAACATGATGTTGACCACCAGCAGGAAAGAAACCCAGCCCAGGCCCTGGTCGGTGATCCACTGCGCCAGCGCCTGGGGAATGTTCTCGTAGGTCAGAAGGAACGAGAACAGAATTGCGTTGGTGATGATGTAGAGCAGCATCGCGCTCAGGTTCGCCGACGAGAGCAGCACGCGCGGAACATCGCTCAGCTTCAGGTCCTTGTAGACGAACACCGCGATGAAAAATGCATAGACCGCGCTCATGGCGGCGGCCTCGGTCGGCGTGAACAGGCCGGAATAGATGCCGCCCATCACGATGACGATCAGCAGCAGGCCCCAGATCAACTCGCGGAACGCAACCAAGCGCTCCTTGAACGACGCTTTCGGCATGCGCGGATAGCCGTTGCGCCAGGCGCGATACCAGGTGGTGGCACCGAGCATGGTCGCCAGCACGGCGCCGGGGACGATGCCGGCGATAAAAAGCTTGCCGATCGAGGAATTGGTGGCGACCGCGTACAGCACCATCACGATCGACGGCGGAATGAGGATGCCGAGCGCGCCCGAGGTGGCGATGACGCCGGCGCCGAAACGCTTGGGGAACCCTTGCGCCACCATGGCCGGCAAGATCACGGATCCGATGGCAACCACCGTCGCCGGCGACGAACCGGAGACCGCGGCAAACAGCGCGCAGGCAACGACCCCGGCAAGACCGAGCCCGCCGTACCAGTGCCCCACCATCGAGGTGGCGAAATTGATCATGCGGCGGGCGACGCCGCCATGGGTCAGGAAGGTCCCCGCCAGGATGAAGAACGGGATCGCCATGATCTCGAAGCTCTCGAGCCCCGTGAACAGCTTGAGCGCCACCAATTCGGTCGGCACGGCGGTCAGCGTGAACATGAAGGTCAGCACGGTCAGGCCGAGTGCAATCGAGACCGGCATGCCGGTGAACATCAGCGACAGCAGCAGTGCAAACAGGATCAGCGCGCGCAGGCCCTGCGGAAGCGCGATCAGATGCGCTTCATGCGCGAAGCAAATTGCGACGATGAGCAGCGGAACGAGAATGATGATCAGCCCGAGCGGGCTTGAATCGTCCCTGCTCCCGTGCGCCTTGACCGGTTCGGGGTGGAGATTGTCCTCCTCCACGCCCTCGACGTGGCTGGCGTCATGATGCGGCAGTTCGCCGGTCCAGTAGAACCACCAGGCAACCTGCAGAAAACGGAAGCACATCAGCCCGGAGCCGAGCGGAATCGCGGAAAAGACGATCCACATTCTTACTTCGAGATCGTTCGAACGGATGCCGGTGTGGTAGACCTGCCAGACAAAGGCGCCGCCAAAGACAGCAACGGTCGCGGTGAACAGCGCGCCGCACAGCAGGCCGAACAGGATCACGCGCTTGCGCGAATTCGGTCCCAGCATATTGACGAAAACGTCGACGCCGACGTGGATGCCGGTGCGCACGCCGTAGGCGGCGCCGAACTTGGCCATCCAGATGAACATGTAGATGCACAGCTCTTGCGCCCATGACACGTCAAATGAGCTGAGCCAGCTGAATATGCCGAGCAGCACCGCCGCGAGCAGCGTCAGGTCATGCGCGGTTGCCCATTTCGACAGGTCGATCGAAAGGCCGGTGCCATAGCGGTGGACCACCGCGAGGAAAATCAAAGCGGTCGCAGCCGCGATCAATGTCGCGATCAGCCACTCTTCCAAATGGTCGAGCGCTCGTCCCAGCACGTGCCCCCCAGGGCCTTATGTCGTGTGTGGCCGGAAGCGCCAAGGCCCCCGGCCACGTCCGGATCGAATCGTTGTTCGATCAGTTCATTTTGATGTCGAGCTGCTTGGCAAGCAGGTCGAGCACTTCTTCGCCGACGCGGCTCTTGGCCCAGGTATATGTCGGCCGCATCGCCGCCTGCCAGGCCTTGCGCTGGTCATCGTTCAGGTAATGCAGCGTGGTCTTGCCGGAGGCCTTGATAGCGGCAAGCGCGTCGACGTTTTCATCATGGGCGATCGAATTGGTGTAGTCGGTCGCCTCGTCCATCGCCTTGGTCAGCTGGCCGCGAATGTCCTCGGGCAGTCCGTTCCAGAACTTGGAGTTCACGATCACCGCATATTGCAGGTGCGCGTGGTTGGAGACGGTGATGTCCTTCTGCACCTCGTGGAACTTCTGCGTGAGATAGTTCGACGGCGTGTTTTCGCAGCCGTCGACCACGCCGGTCTGCAGCGCCTGATAGACTTCCGAGAACGCCATGATCTGCGGGATCGAACCCATGTCGCGGAAGTAGCGGTCGGCAATCTTGGATCCGGAGATGCGGATTTTCAAACCCTGGAAATCGGCCGGCTTCTCCAGCGGCCGATTGGCCGAGACCATGTGGAAGCCGTTATCCCAATAGGCGAGACCGGTGATCCCCTTGGCCTCGAGCTTCTTGAACAGCCACTGGCCGACCGCCCCCTTCATGGCCTTCGCATAAGTCGCGTCGTCCTTGAACAGCCAGGGCAGGTCGAGCGCTTCGAATTCCTTGACGCCGAGCGGAGCGAATTTCGCGGTTGAGGGCGCCAGCATCTGCACCGAGCCGAGCTGCAGCGCGTCCATCTCTTCCTTGTCCTTGAACAGCTGCGAGTTCGGATAAACTTCGATCTTCACCTTGCCGCCGGTGTATTTCTCGGCGAGCTCCTTGAACTTGAGCGCGCCCTTGCCCTTCGGCGTGTCGTTGGCGACGACGTGGCTGAATTTGATGATGATCGGCGATTGCGCTCCGGCGACGCCGGGCAACGCGAATACGGCAGCGGCAGCCACCGCGAGCAGCAGTTTACGCATCGGCATTTCCTCCAAATTGCGCGGTCGAGCCGCGTTTTATTCTGTTATCTCAGCCGGTTAGGCTGACATTAAAGCCGCCCCTCGGCAAGCGGACCCATAGCCAGCATTGGTTTGGCGAAAGCGTCAAGCACAAAAAACCGGCCACAGCGCCGGCTTCTCGTCATTTCGTTTTAGCTTGCGTGGGTTGGCTAGTTCAGCGCGGCAAGGACGGGACCGAGACCCATTTGCTGCGCCATTCCGCCGGCGGCGCGCTTCTGCTCATCGCTGAGCCGCGCGATCAGCGGACGCGCTGCAACAACCAGCCGCTCGATCGCGGCGCTGTTGAGCACGATCGACACCACCCTATGCTTGAGGCGGCGAACAAAGCCGGCCGGTTCGTCGGACGACTGCTGGCGCGAGAGGTCGCGCAGCGCCGCCTCGACCGGAGGCCAATAGACTTCCTGATCCGGCGTGAGTTGCAGCACGCCATGGATGCGTCCGATATCGATCGAAACCTCCGACACCTGGGGAGTGACGTATTCGCCGGCATTCGCCGCCGGCACCGAAACCGAGAGCCGCGAACGCGATGACGCCCGCGCAAAGTGTCTTCTTCATCCTGCTTAAGTTCCCCAATGTCTGGAGTGGCTTAACGAGGCCCGAAGAGCCATCAATTCGACCCACTTAAGCCGGTCAAATGCGGGCAAATTATGATTTTTTGCGCGCCGCGGTAACTATATGGATTTGCTTTAGAAATGTGCTATTTTGGGCGCGTTTCATCGCCCCTGTTCTTTGGCCGGCGCGGGGAGCGCCGTATTCGGGAAAGCCGCCGGCCCTCGAAAAAGCGAGGGCGCGCGGGACGCCAGGGGTCCAGGCGCACTCAAGTTTACGCAAGAGTGCGCAAGAGTGCGCAAACCAGAATGCTCAGACCCGCGGACCTCGACGCCTCGCGACATCGAGGCCTGTCGAAATCCGTGAATTGCCGCAAGTCCGCCGGTCCCCCGGCGTCCCGCGCGCGATGTTTTGAGGTTTGCACCGCGCCGACCCCGGTGGGCAGACCATTTGTACCCACCGCTGGTGACCCCCTGCCGGGGAGCCGGGCCTTCACGGCTTGGACCGCCGGACCGCTTCGTCGCATCTCCAGCGAAGCATCATTCCCGGCCACCGCTCCCCGCCCCGCATCTGAAGATGCTGTACAGACACCTCTCATTGGAGCGTGATAGGAATATAGTCTCTTACATTAGGAATAAAGTCAAGAGCCAGATAGCGGACGTGAAGGAAGACGTCGATGCCCGGCATAAAGCCGGACATGACGCCGACACTGTACGTCGTGGTCACCCCACGTCGGTCGAGTGGATGCGCTTTTCGACGCCCGAGCCACGGTGCGCCCGGCTGGTGAGCTTGTTGAGCGCGCCGAGATAGGCCTTGGCGGACGCAACCAGCGTGTCCGGGTCGGCGCCCTTGGCCGTCACCGCCCTGCCCTCCGACGCCAGCCGCACCGAGACTTCGGCCTGCGCGTCGGTGCCTTCGGTCACCGCGTGCACCTGGTAGAGCTCGAGCTTGGCCTCGTGCGGCACCAGCGCGTGGATGGCGTTGAAGATCGCGTCCACCGGGCCGTTGCCGGTCGATTGCGTGGTGACGTGCTTGCCGTCGATGTCGAGCGAGAGCGTCGCCGACTGCGGCCCCATGGTGCCGGCGATCACCGTGAGCGAGATGATCTTGATGCGGTCGTGGGCGGTCGCGATCTCCTCGTCGACCAGCGCCTCGATGTCCTCGTCGTAGATCTGCTTCTTCTTGTCGGCGAGCGCCTTGAAGCGGGTGAAGGCGTCTTCCAGCTGGTTGTCGCCGAGCCGATAGCCGAGTTCCTCCAGCTTGTGCACGAAGGCATGGCGGCCGGAATGCTTGCCCATGACCAGCGAGGTCTGCTTCACGCCGACCAACTCCGGCGTCATGATCTCGTAGGTCTGCGTATGCTTGAGCATGCCGTCCTGGTGGATGCCGCTCTCGTGCGCAAAGGCGTTACGCCCGACGATCGCCTTGTTGTACTGCACCGGGAACGACGTCACCGCCGAGACGAGCTTCGAGGCGCGCGTGAGCATGGTGGCCTCGATACCGGTCCAGTAGGGCAGTACGTCGTTGCGCGTGCGCACGGCCATGACGACTTCTTCCAGCGCCGTATTGCCGGCGCGTTCGCCGATGCCGTTGACGCAGCACTCGATCTGCCGCGCGCCGCCTTCGACGCCGGCGAGCGAATTCGCCACCGCCATGCCGAGATCGTCATGGCAATGCACCGAGAAGCGCGCCTTGTCGGAATTGGGCACGCGCTCGCGCACCATCTCGAACAGGCGGCGGTATTCCTCCGGCACCGTGTAGCCGACGGTGTCGGGGATATTGATCGTCGTGGCGCCGGCCTTGATCGCGGCTTCCACGCAGCGGCAGAGAAAATCGTGCTCGGTGCGGGTGCCGTCCTCGGCCGACCATTCGACGTCGTCGGTATGGCCGCGGGCGCGCGTCACCTGCGCGATCACCATCTCGAAGACCTCGTGCGGCTCCTTCTGCAGCTTGTATTTCATGTGCACCGGCGAGGTGGACAGGAAAGTGTGGATGCGCCTGCGCTTGGCCGGCTTGATCGCCTCGGCGCAGCGGTCGATGTCTTTCGCCGATGCGCGCGAGAGCCCGCAGATCACGGAATTCTTCGCACGCTTGGCGATTTCGTTGACCGCGGCGAAGTCGCCGTCCGAGGCGATGGGAAAGCCAGCCTCGATGATGTCGACGCCCATGGCGTCGAGCAGCTCGGCGACTTCGAGCTTCTCTTCATGCGTCATGGTCGCGCCCGGGCACTGCTCGCCGTCGCGCAAGGTGGTGTCGAAGATGACGACGCGGTCCTTTTCGGACTGGGTCGGGGTGGTCATGGCTGACATTCCTTCTGAATCGAATACGCCGCTTTGGCGCTGCTAAGGGGTTCATCCGTTCATCCCCCGAGTGCCCAGGCGTGAACGCCCAGCCGGCCCTCAGGGGCGGATAAGCAGCAGGAGCGTGCCCAGAATGAGGGAGGCCGCGGGCGCAGCTTTCGCCGCCCGGGAGATCGCGCAGATGTCCTGCCGCGTCGTCATTGCCTCAACAGCCTCACGTTCGCCGGCTAAGCTCGCGGATCAAGGTAAAATCCGGGTTAACCGCCCGCGGTTTCTAGCGGAAAGCGGCGGACCGAAGCAAGCACTCGATTAGGTCAGCAAGACTGTCCTAGGGTGCTACTGAATCGTCATGGCCGGGCTTGTCCCGGCCATCCATGCCTTCCTCGAGGGACTGGCGCAGTTCACTTCTCCGCCTTCAGCGTCTTGCGCACCGCTTCAAGTTCTTTCAGCGCCTTGCCTTCGACCTTGGGGAATTCGAGCTTGAGGCCATCGAGCGCGTCGACCAGCGCCGCCGCCACCACCAGCCGGGTAAACCACTTGTTGTCGGCCGGGACCACGAACCACGGCGCCGCATCTGTGCTGGTGTGCTCGATCATGTCGGCATAGGCGTCCATGTACTTGTCCCACAGCTTGCGCTCGGCGACGTCACCCATGGAAAATTTCCAGCGCTTGGCCGGCTCCTCGATGCGATCGAGAAAGCGCTTGCGTTGTTCGTCCTTGGAGACGTTGAGAAAGAACTTGAGCACCAGCGTGCCGTTCTCGGCGAGATGGCGCTCGAAATTGCGGATTTCCTCGAAGCGGCGTTTCCAGAAATGCGTGCCGGTCATGTCCGCCGGCAGCCGCTCGTTGGCAAGCAGCTCCGGGTGCACGCGCACCACCAGAACTTCCTCGTAGTGGGACCGGTTGAAGATGCCGATCTTGCCGCGCGGCGGCAGCAACCTGGCGGCGCGCCAGAGAAAATCGTGGTCGAGCTCTTCCTTGGTCGGCTGCTTGAAGGGGTGCACGTCGACGCCTTGCGGGTTGACGCCGGTCATCACGTGCTCGACGACACTGTCCTTGCCGGCGGCGTCCATCGCCTGCAGCACGATCAGCACCGACCAGCGGCCGTCGGCGTAAAGCCGCTCCTGCAAGTCCGATAACCGCTTGACGCCCTCTTCAAGCAGGATTTTGGCGTCGCTCTTGTCGATCGAGAGCCCCGCGCAGTCGGCGGGATCATGATCCGCCAGCTTGAACTTGTGCGGCTTGTCGATGCGGTAGCGCTGGGCGAGTTTTTCGAGCCTCATGTGGGTCACTCCATGCCAGCCCATCGCGCTTGGCAAGGGTCAATCCCTTAGCGCCAGCGGTGCATAAGAAAAGCACGGACGAAGCCGCGCATGTTCGGATCGAAGTCGGCGGGGCCGCGGGCAATGCGGATATCGGCCAGTTCGGGGTGGGTTTCCGCAGCCAGATGCGCCAGCGCCCGCTTGCGCAACTCATCGGCCGTCTGCCGGGACCGGAATACCTTGATCAGCGCGATCAGCGCGCCGTCGATGACCATGGTCCAGCCCGGCTCCGCCTCGAATTCCTCGACCGAAAATCCGGTCTCTTCCCTGACTTCCCGGCGCACGCTGAAATCGAGGTCGACCTTGCCGGCGATGATGTCGCTCGGATCGGGGGTACCGCAGGGAAAGTATATCTGTCCGGCATTCAGCGTGCGCGGCGACATCAGCCCGAGCAGGAAGCCGCCATCGGACCCGAGGATCGCGGCGGCGCCGAAGCAGTCGTGCACGCCGGCTTGCGGCCACCCCCAGCGCGCCCAGGCGACGAAGCTCGCATAGTCCGTTTCCAGGTAAGCGCCGTTGAGGACGCCCGCCTCCAGGCGCTGGCGGGACAACACGAGGACGCGCCCGTTCCACAGACTCGGCGTCTCGCGCCGAAGCTCGGCGAACAGCGCGGCGATCTCAGCGCACCGCTCTTCGGCGAAGGCCCAGGGCGCCGGCGCAAACGACAGCTCGAGCCGCTCGACCGGAACGATGCGGATATCCGGCGTCACGCCTCGATCGTGCCTTCGCTCACGGTGATCGCATCGCCGGCAATCGTCGCCGCCGTGAGCTTTCCTGCAGCCATCGTCAGCGTCAGTTCGATCTGGCTCGGCCGGCCCATCTCGTAGCCCTGCTCGATGCGCAACGCATGTTCGCCGTCGGCGTAAGCGCCGCTCGCCGCCAGCAATCCGGCGAAAGCGGCGACCGCCGAGCCGGTCGCCGGATCTTCCGCAACCCCCAGGCGCGGCCCGAACATGCGCGCGTGAAAATGGCTGCCCGCCTCGACGCATTCCTTGCTGAAGACAAAAGCCGAAGCCGCGCCGACGCCGCCGAAGGCCTGATCCCAATTGGCGAGGTCGGGCTTGCAGCGGCGGATCGCCGCAAGCCCGCGCAGCGGGACCATCGTGTACGGCACGCCGGCCGACCAGCCGGCGGTTGCAAAATTATCGAACCCGATGTCGCTCACGGAAAGACCGAGCGCAGCGGCGACCGCCTCGCGCCCGCCCGGCTTGCCCACGGGCGACGGCAGTTGCGGGATGGCAAACCGTGCGCGGCCACGGTCCGTTCCGGTATCGACCTGGCAGCGCACCGGGCCGACCTCCTCGCCGAGCACGAATTCGCGCTTGCCGCCGCCGTCCATACAGCCGAGCAGCACCGCGGTGCCGACAGTCGGGTGGCCGGCGAACGGCAGTTCGCGTGCCGGCGTGAAAATGCGGATAGCCGCGCGGTGTGCCGGATCGGCGGGCGGAAAGACGAACACCGTCTCCGACAAATTGAATTCGCGGGCAATGGTCTGCATGGCAGCGGTGTCGAGGCCGGCCGGCTCAAGCACGACCGCCAGAGGATTTCCGGCAAAGCGTTTCTGCGTAAAAACATCGAGGGTGGCAAAGCGGCGACGCATGTCGACCTTTCGTGGTTTCTCAGCAACGGACCAAAGCGAAAGGCCTCATGGCCGCAAGCGTCGCACCGGCGAGGCGCCGCAAGCCATGAGGCCAGGAACAATGCGCCGCTCCCGCAATGAGGAGCGGCGCCGGCGCACTACTTCGTGTTCATGCCCAGCTTCTTGTTGGCCGCGTCGACGAAGTCGTTGGTGTAGGTCTTCGACAGGTCGATATTGGCCTTGGCGACGTCCGGCGAGGACTGGCTGAACACCGCGAGCACGGCGGCTGCGCCCTTGGGGTCCATGCGGCCGGTTTCCGAATACATCGGCAGCGTGTTCTTGAGCGCCGCGACATAGAGCGCCTTGTCCTTGCCGACCATTTCCGGCGGCATCTTGTCGGCGATCTCTTCCGGCGTGTGCGAATGAATCCACTTGAGCGTGGCGACGATGGCGTTGGCCATGCCCTGCACTTCTTTCTGATGGCCGGCGATCCATTCGGCCTTGGTGTAGAGCGCGCCGCCCGGATATTCGCCGCCGAAAACGCTCAGCGTATCCTTCTGGCTGCGTGTGTCGGCGATGATCTTGAGATCGGCGTGGTTGTTCTTGAGTACGGTCACCGCCGGATCGAGCATGATGGCCGCATCGATCTGCCCCTGCTCCATGGCGGCGATTGCCGATCCGCCAAGGCCGACGCCGATCACCGCGACCGAGTTCGGATCGACGCCGTTCTTGCTCAGCATGTACTTGAGGAAAAAGTCGGTGGAGGAGCCGGGCGCGCTGACGCCGACCTTCTTGTTGGCGAGATCCTTGATCGACGAAATCTCCGCCGTGTGCTTGGGCGATACCACCAGCGCAAAGCCGGGGAAGCGGTCATAGACCACGAAGGACTGCAGATGCTGGCCCTTGGCGGCGAGATTGACGCAGTGGTCGAAATAGCCGGAGACGACGTCGGCCGAGCCGCCGATCACGGCCTTGAGCGATTCCGAACCGCCCTTGAAGTCGACGACCTCGACATTGAGGCCGGCCTTTTCGAATTCGCCGAGTTGCTTGGCGAGGATGGTCGGCAGGTAGCAGAGACAGCCGCCGCCGCCGACGGCGAGCGTGATCTTGCTCTGCGCCAGCGCGATGCCTGACGTCAGCACCACCGCGGCGAGCGAGACGGCGAGACGGCGGGCGAATGATTTCACCATGGGGGTTCCTCCGGTTTCGTTTTTTGGGCTTTGCCTTGGGCCCTTTCAGCGCGGACAATATGCCAGCGCCCCCGCGCTGACTAGGCCGCCACCGGCTGTGCGGCAATCATGCGGTTGCGGCCCTGACGCTTGGCCTCGTACAGCCTCTGGTCGGCCGCCTTTATCAGTTGCTGCGCCGTGTCCTCGCCCTGCCATAGGGTCGTGGCGACGCCGCCGCTGATGCTGACGTGGGGCCCTGCCGGCGAATGCGCGTGTGGAATCTTTAATTGCGTCACTGCGACGCGCGCGGCCTCGGCGACACGCATCGCGCCCTTGAGACCGGTTTCCGGGAGGATGATGGCGAACTCCTCGCCGCCATAGCGCGCCACGATGTCGGCGGTGCGCTTGCTGCTCGACTGGATCGCCTCGGCGACCTGCTTGAGGATCCGGTCGCCGGCCTGATGGCCGTAGTGGTCGTTGTAGGCCTTGAAGGCGTCGACGTCGCACAGCACCAGTGACACGGAGCGATTGTGCCGCCGGGCGATCGAGATCTGCGTATCGAGATATGTGTCGAAGTAACGCCGGTTGGCGACGCCGGTGAGGCCGTCGTACTGCGACAGCCGTTCCAGCATCTTGTTCGCTTCGTTGAGTTCCTCGAGCGACTTTGCCAGTTGCTCGGTGCGCTCGTCGATCTGCCGCTCGTGCCGCGCATTGAGGTCTCTGATGCGTGCCATCGCTTTCTTGCGCACGAGGTCCGTGGCGTGCAACGCCGTCGCCGTGCTGACCACAGCGGCGGCGGAAATCGCAATGGCGGTCAGCACCAACGACACGGCGGCAAACTGCGAACCGAACAGCCCGGCCGCCTCGCCGCGCACGGCCGCCATGCCGAGCACAAAGATCGCGGCCGGCACGGTAACGAGCAACCGGCGGGCAATGGCGCCGCCGGCCGTGTCTCCCGCGGCGATGCGCACAAAGCCGTGCGTCGAGTCGGCAGCCAGCGTCCCCAGCGCCAGCACGAACAGCGCCAGTGCCGCTTCCGGCGCCATTACCGCCGACAGAGCCTGTACGCCATAGGCATGGCCGGCGATGCCGAGGAGTGCGAGCGCGAGCGGCGGCAGCGCCAGCCACTGGCTGCATACGGCCACGCGCGGATCGCGCGACTTGAGGACGAACAGCGCGACGCCGGCGAAGAAGATTCCGCACTCGGCCAGCGGCACGAAGCGCGGCGGCTTGAGCGAGCCAATGGCGACAATGTCGTCGGCCCGGACGAATTGGCTGATGCCGAGAAATGCCGAGAGATCCTGTGCCAGCGTGGCTCCGCCGAGCATCGCCGCAAGCGCCGCGAGGCCGTGCCCGAGCCGGAACGGCGGCGTTTCCGGCGCGAAGCGGTGCAGCAGCCAGAGCGCGGCGCCGGCGGTGGCAAAGCCAAAACCGGTATTGAGACGCATGGCCGCAAGCCCGGCCTGCGGGCCCGCGGACGGCATCGCGTGAATCAGCGCGAAGACGATTTCGGCAAGGCCGGTCGCCGCGGCCAGAATGGCGGCCCCTCGGATCGCCCAGTCGAGGATCGATATGCCGTGCCTGATCAGAACCATTGAGCCGATATCGGTGAACCACGACGAGCCAGGGCGGCCGCGAGCGGCTCGACGCTACCGGCAATGTCTTAATCGATCGGCGCGGCACTGCGACAATTTGAACCTTTGTCGAGCCAAACGCGCCGCCGAAAATAAGCGGCGAAGGTATCCGAATGCGGAGCGCATCGGTAAAACTACGTGCGCGTCTCGGCCGGCGGACGCCACACCAGCAGACGCCGCTCGACGATCGTCACGAAGATGTCGATGACGATGACAAAGCCCGCGAGCACGAACATCCCGGCGAAAACGCCGGCAACATCGAAGATGCCCTCCGCCTGCTGGATCAGGTAGCCGAGGCCCGCGGCGGAACCGAGATATTCGCCGACCACCGCGCCGACCACGGCAAAGCCGACCGAGGTATGCAGCGAGGAAAACATCCACGACAGCGCCGAGGGCCAATAGACGTGGCGCATCAGTTGCCGCTCGCTCATGCCGAGCATGCGCGCGTTGGCGAGCACCGTCTGGCTCACCTCCTTGACGCCCTGATAGACGTTGAAGAAGACGATGAAGAACACCAGCGTCACGCCGAGCGCAACTTTCGACCAGATGCCGAGGCCGAGCCACAGCGTGAAAATCGGCGCCAGCACCACGCGCGGCAGCGCATTTGCCATCTTCACGTAAGGGTCGAACACCGCGGCGGTGCGCGGCTGGCGCGCGAACCAGAAGCCGACCAGCACGCCGCCGATCGAGCCGATGACGAAGGCAAGCACCGATTCGAGCAGCGTCACCCAGAGGTGCTTCCAGATCACGCCGGTGGCGAACCAGGAGACGATCTGCGCGCCGACATCCACCGGATTGGAGAAGAAGAACGGCGGCAGCCACACCTTGCCGAAAATCGAATAGGTGGTGAGCACGTACCAGGCCCCGACGGCGATCACGGCGACCAGGATTTGCAAGGCTGTGAGCTGCGCGCGCGGCATCACGCCTGCTCCGCCTGCGTATAGCCTTTGATCACCTCGGCCTTGAGCATGTGCCAGATGTCGCGATGCAGGGCGTGGAAGGCGGGGTCGAGCTTGACCTCGGAAATATCGCGTGGCCGCGCGAGCGGCACGCGCCAGTCGCCGATGATGCGCGCGGCCGGTCCCGCCGACATGATGACGACGCGGTCGGAAAGCGCGATCGCCTCCTCCAGATCGTGGGTGACGAACAGCACCGCCTTGCGGTCGGCGCTCCACAGATCGAGCAGCAGATTGCCCATGATCTGCCGCGTCTGCGCGTCGAGCGGGCCGAACGGCTCGTCCATCAGCAGGATTTTCGGATCGCGGATGAGCACTTGCGCAAGCCCCACGCGCTTGCGCTGCCCGCCGGAGAGCATGTGCGGGTAGCGGTCGCCGAAAGCACCGAGACCGACGCGCGAAAGCCAGTCACCAGCGCGCTGGCGCGCCTCGCGCACGGGCGTACCTGCCGTCTCCAGCCCGATGGCGACGTTCTCCAGCGCGGTCTTCCAGGGAAAGAGCGCGTCGGCCTGAAACAGATAGCCGGCCTGGCGGTTAAGCTCGCCGAGCGCGGCCCCGAAGATACCGACGGTGCCGGCCGCCGGCTCGATCAGCCCGGCGGCGACGTTGAGCAGCGTCGATTTGCCGCAGCCGGTCGGCCCGACAATGGCGACAAATTCACCGTCGGCGACCGCGAGCGAAGCATCCTTCACCGCGGTGAACGTGCCGGCGCCGGCAAGGCGAAACGTCACATCGACGCCGGCGAGCGACACCGCGCTTGCCGTTGCCGTGCGATCCCGGTCCTGAACGAGGCTCTGCATGGGGGCGGCAACCTAAGGCCAATTCGCCTGCGACGGAAGCGTTTGGGTTTCGCCGCGCCTCCTCACGTGCCAAAGTCGCAGGCCATGATCGATCCCCGCCTCGCCGACGCCTTCGCACGGCTGCCCGATTATCTCGGCAGCCACGTGCTGGTCAGCATCACCGCGCTGGCGATCGGGCTCGGCGTCAGCTTGCCGCTGGCGATTTTGTCCATCCGCCGGCCGGTGTTGCGCGCGAGCCTGATGACCGTGGCAAGCATCGTGCAGACCATCCCCGGTCTCGCACTGCTCACATTGTTCTATCCGCTGCTGCTGGCGCTCTCGGCGCTGTCGGTGCAGGCGTTCGGCAAGGGCTTTTCCGCGCTCGGATTTCTGCCGGCGGTTCTGGCGCTGGCGCTTTATTCGATGCTGCCGGTGCTGCGCAACACCGTGACCGGCCTCAACGGCGTCAGCCCCGGCCTGGTGGACGCGGCGCAGGCGCTGGCCTTGTCGCGCTGGCAGGCGCTGCGCTTTGTCGAATTGCCGGTCGCCATGCCGGTGATCATGGCCGGCATCCGCACCGCGGCGGTGTGGGTGATCGGCACGGCGACCCTGTCGACGCCGATCGGGCAGACCAGTCTCGGCAATTACATCTTCGCCGGCCTGCAGACGCAGAACTGGGTGTTTGTATTGTTCGGCTGCGTCGCCGCTGCCGCGCTCGCTTTGATCGTCGATCAGCTGCTGGCGCTGATGGAACACGGCATCGCCGCGCACAGCCGCGGCAATGTTCTGGCCGGCGGCATCGGGCTCGTGCTGGTGGTGCTCGCTGCCCTCGCGCCCGGTTTTGCCCGCACACAGGGCACCTACGTGATCGCCGCCAAGCCGTTCACCGAGCAATACGTACTGGCGGCGCTGATCGAGCAGCGGCTGGCCGCGCAAGGGCTGTCGACGCAGCGGCGCGACGGACTTGGCTCGGCGGTGATCTTCAAGGCGCTCGCGGCAAACGAACTCGATGCCTATGTCGATTATTCCGGCACGCTCTGGGCCAACGAGATGCACCGCGACGACGTGAAGCCACGCGCGGAGGTGCTCGCCGAAGTCTCGAAGTGGCTGGAGGAAAGCTACGGCGTGCGCTCGCTCGGCTCGCTCGGTTTCGAGAACGCCTATGCGCTGGCCATGCCGCGCGCGCTCGCCGAGAAGCTCGACGTCAAGAGCATCGGCGATCTCGTCGCGCACGCGGGCGAATTATCCATTGCCGCCGACTACGAGTTCTTCGAGCGTCCGGAATGGAAGGCGATCGTCGCCGCCTACGGGCTACATTTCCGCCAGCGGCGCACCATGCAGTCGGACTTTATGTATCAGGCTGCTCACAACGGCGATGTCGACGTGATTTCCGCCTATTCGAGCGACGGCCGCATCGCCAAATTCGATCTCGTGGTGCTCGACGATCCAAAGCACGCGCTGCCGCCATACGATGCGATGCTGCTGGTCTCGCCGCGCCGGACGCACGACGAAAAGCTCATCGGCGCGCTGCAGCCACTGATCGGCACCATCCCGGTGGAATTGATGCGCGAGGCGAACTTGCGCGCCTCGAACGGCGGCGCGCAGGGCTCGCCGCCGAATGTGGCCCGGTGGCTGTGGGAGAAGATGAAGAAGTAGTCGCGGTCTAGTTCTTCGCCTTGTCGACCAACGCCCTTTGCTTGATCCAGGGCATCATCTCGCGCAGCTTGGCGCCGACCTGCTCGATGCCGTGCTCGGCGAGTTTGGCGCGGGTCGCCTTGAACGAGGTCTGGTTGACCTTGTTCTCCAGCATCCAGTCGCGGGTGAAGCGGCCGGACTGGATGTCGCCCAGCACCTTCTTCATCTCCGCCTTCACCGCGGGCGTGACGACGCGCGGCCCGGAGATGTATTCGCCGTATTCGGCGGTGTTGGAGATCGAGTAGTTCATGTTGGCGATGCCGCCCTCGTAGATCAGGTCGACGATCAGCTTCACCTCATGGACGCACTCGAAATAGGCCATCTCCGGCGCGTAGCCGGCCTCCACCAGCGTCTCGTAACCGGCCTTCATCAGCTCGACGAGGCCGCCGCAGAGCACGGTCTGCTCGCCGAACAGATCGGTCTCGCATTCTTCCTTGAACGTCGTCTCGATGATGCCGGCGCGGCCGCCGCCGATCGCCGAGGCATAGGAGAGGCCGAGGTCGTGGGCGTTGCCGGAGGCATCCTGATGGATGGCGATGAGGCACGGCACGCCGGCGCCGCGCTGATACTCCGAGCGCACGGTGTGCCCGGGACCCTTGGGCGCGACCATCAGCACGTCGATGCCCTTGCCCGGCTCGATAAGATTGAAGTGCACGTTGAGGCCGTGCGCGAACATGATCGCGGCGCCGTCCTTGATGTTCTTGACGATATGATCGCGCCAGATGTCGCCCTGCAATTCGTCGGGCGTGAGCATCATCATCACGTCGGCCCATTTGGCGGCGTCGGCCACCTCCATGACCTTGAATTTTTCCGCTTCCGCCTTCTTCACGCCGGTCGACGTCTTGCGCAGCGCCACCGCCACGTCCTTGACGCCGCTGTCGCGCAGATTGAGCGCGTGGGCGTGACCCTGGCTGCCGTAGCCGATGACGGCGACCTTCTTGCCCTTGATCAGGTTGAGGTCGGCGTCGCGATCGTAATAAACACGCATGATACCCTCGTTTGAGCCCCTTGAAATGTCGGCCCTGCTTCTAGGACGCCGGGCGCAAGGCCACAAGTCCCGGCGATTTTTTCATTCCGTGACGATCGGATAGATGCTGGCGATCAACAGCAGGCCCATCGCCAGGTTGAAAATTCGCGCGTGCCTGGGCTCGCGCAGGAAGCGCCGCAGCGCCACGCCGAAGCCCGCCCAGGTCGCGGTCGACAGCGCGGTCGCCAGCGCGAACACGATCAGCACGATGACGAAATCCTCGCGCTCGTGGCCGGGCCGCATGTAGACCGCAACGCCCGACAGCGCCGCCACGAATGCCTTGGGATTGACCCACTGGAAGGCTGCGGCCTGCAGAAATGTCATCGGTTTGCCCGGCGCATCGCCCTCGCCTTCGACCGGCCGCGCGCTCGCCACCTTCCAGGCAAGCCAAAGCATGTAGGCCGCGCCGGCGATCTTGAGCGCCAGTTGCAGCGCCGGCACGGCGGCAAACACAAGCCCGAGTCCGCCGGCGAAGACCGCGAGCAAAAAAACAAAGCCGACATCCACGCCGAGCAGATGCGGGACGGTGCGCGCGAAGCCGAAGTTCACGCCCGACGCGGTCAGCAGGATATTGTTCGGCCCCGGCGTGAACGCCATGACGAAGGCGAACACGGTGAGCGCCAGCAAGACGTCGAAGGGCATGACGGTGACGCTTACATCCCCTCCGGCCCGCGCGCGATGGCGACGACGCCGGTGCGCGAGACCTCGATCAGGCCGAGCGGCAGCATCAGCGCGATGAACTGCTCGATCTTGTTCGAGGCGCCGGTGAGCTCGAACACGAAGCTTTCGGTGGTGGCGTCGATCACCCGCGCCCGGAAGGCGTCGGCAAGACGCAGCGCCTCGACGCGGTGCTCGCCCTTGCCGCGCACCTTGACCATGGCGAGCTCGCGCTCGATGGAATTGCCGGCGAGCGTCATGTCGACGACGCGGTGCACCGGCACAAGACGGTCGAGCTGGTTCTTGATCTGCTCGATCACCATCGGCGTGCCCGTGGTCACCACGGTGATCAGCGACAGGTGCTTGGCGTGCTCGGTCTCCGAGACGGTGAGCGACTCGATATTGTAGCCGCGCCCGGCGAACAGGCCGATGACGCGCGCCAGAACGCCCGGCTCGTTGTCGACCAGCACCGAGAGCGTGTGCGATTCCTGCTTCTGCGCCTTGGGCGCGGCGGGATAGTGGCTCGTGGTTGGTGCGTTCATCAGACCATCACCTTGCCTTGCTCGGTGATCGCCTCATCCAGCGTCTCCGCGGCATCACCCAGGATCATCTCGTTGTGCGCGCGCCCCGACGGGATCATCGGGAAGCAGTTCTCCTTCGGATCGACCACGCAGTCGAACAGCACCGGCTTGTCGACGTCGATCATCTCGCGGATGGCGTGGTCGAGATCGCCCGGCTTGTCGCAGCGGATGCCGTGTGCGTGGTATGCCTCGGCGAGCTTGACGAAATCCGGCAGCGCCTCGGAATAGCTCTCCGAATAGCGCCCGCCGTGCAGCAATTCCTGCCACTGCCGCACCATGCCCATGTACTGGTTATTGAGGATGAAGATCTTGACCGGCAGCCGGTACTGCACCGCGGTCGAGATTTCCTGCATGGTCATCAGCACGCTGGCTTCGCCGGCAATGTCGATGACCAATGATTTCGGGTGTGCAAGCTGGACGCCGACGGAGGCCGGCAGGCCGTAGCCCATGGTGCCGAGACCGCCGGAGGTCATCCAGCGGTTCGGTTCCTGGAAACGGTAGAACTGCGCAGCCCACATCTGATGCTGGCCGACCTCGGTAGTGATGTAGGTGTCGCGGTCCTTGGTCAGTTCGAACAGACGCTGGATCGCATATTGTGGCTTGATCACCTCGTTGGAGGCGCGATAGGCGAGCGACTTGCGGCCGCGCCACTTGTCGATCTGCTTCCACCAGTCGCCCAGCGCCTTCTTGTCGCCGTGCTTGGCGCCGGCGCGCCAGAGCCGCACCATGTCTTCCAGCACATGCGCGCAGTCGCCGACGATCGGAATATCGACGTGGATGTTCTTGTTGATCGAGGACGGATCGATGTCGACATGGATCTTCTTCGAGCCCGGCGAGAAGGCATCGACCCGGCCGGTGATGCGGTCGTCGAAGCGCGCGCCGATGCAGACCATCACGTCGCAGTCGTGCATCGCCATATTGGCTTCGAGCGTGCCGTGCATGCCGAGCATGCCCATCCACTGCGGATCGGCCGCGGGGAATGCACCGAGGCCCATCAGCGTCGAGGTGACGGGGAAGCCGGTGAGCTTGACCAGCTCGCGCAGCAGCTCGCTCGCATGCTTGCCGGAATTGACCACGCCGCCGCCGGTGTAGAATAGCGGTCGCTTGGCATGCGCCATCAGTTCGACGGCGGCCTTGATCTTGTCGAGGTCGCCTTTCACCTTCGGCCGATAGCCGGTGTGGGCGAAATCCTTCGGCCTAGAATAAGTGCCCTTGGCGAACTGGATGTCCTTCGGGATATCGACGACCACCGGACCCGGCCGCCCGCTCGAGGCGATATGGAACGCCTCGTGCAGCACGCGCGGCAAATCCTCGATGCGCTTCACCAGATAATTATACTTGGTGCAGGGCCGCGTGATGCCGACGGTGTCGCATTCCTGGAAGGCGTCGTTGCCGATCAAGTGAGTGGGAACTTGTCCGGTGATGCACACGATCGGGATCGAATCCATCAGCGCGTCGGTGAGGCCCGTCACCGCATTGGTGGCGCCGGGGCCGGAGGTGACGAGCACGCAGCCGACCTTGCCGGTCGAGCGCGCGTAACCTTCGGCGGCGTGCACCGCGCCCTGCTCGTGGCGCACCAGGATGTGCTGCACCTTGTCCTGCGCGAAGATGGCGTCGTAGATCGGCAGCACCGCGCCGCCCGGATAGCCGAACAGATGTTTCACGCCCTGGTCGGCAAGCGCCCGGATCACCATTTCGGCGCCATTCATTTCCTCGCTCATTGTCGTCGTCCTTGCTGTCTGTCGCTCGCGCAATAAAAAAGGCCCGCTAAGGGCCATGTCCGGACGCTTTCCTTGGTGAGCCCGTTCAGGGCCACCGGGAGCGCGTCCAGACCTTTACCACCAGAGTAATAATATTGCGTGACATTGCTTCCGCCCGTACTTTCGTTGCGTGGTTTATAGGGGCGCTTTCCCCGGCGGTCAAGGATATTCGCCGGCCGAAACCCTCAATAATCCGCGCAAACCCATTCGGTCTGCTGCAATCCTAGCGCTCGTGCCGCACCGTGAGCAAGGTCGAGTTCGACGCCGAGCGCATGCGCCTGCCCGTAAGGGCCGCGGTCGTTGATGCGGACGGTAATGCTGCGGCCGTTGGCCGGATTGGTCACGCGCACCTGCGTTCCGAACGGCAGCGAGCGATGCGCCGCCGTCATCCCGCCCGGGTTGAATCTCTCCCCGCTCGCGGTCATTTGCCCGCCACCGTAATTGCTTGCGGCCACTTCGCGCGATCCGCCGCATTGACCGGTCGGGCGCACGTGTTGAAAGAACCAGCTGAAGCCCGCGGCATTCGCCGAGGCCCGGAGACCGAAAAACAAGGCCGCGCCGACGGCGGCGGCAGTGCAGGCAGTTCGAAACGACCGGCCGGCTGACTCGCGCGCGCGGAACCCGTGAATGGTCATGGTCACAGCGGATGTCTCTCGTTTTTGGGGGGAGACGGCCGGTAACCCGTTCGGGCGGCGCCGGTCAATACAAGGAGCGCAACCGGCCTATGCGAAAACGCTAGGCCTCAAAGTCCGCCAGCGCCGATTCCGCCGGGACCCAGCGCCAATCCTTCATCTGGTTGCGGAACCAGGTGAGCTGCCGCTTGGCGTAGCGGCGCGTGTCCATGACGGCACCGGCGGCCGCCTCGTCGAGCGAGATCTCCCCGTCGAGATGGCGAATGAGCCAGGGCACGCCATGCGCCTTCATCGCCGGCAGCAGCGGATCGAGCTTGCGCGCCCGGAGCGCCCGCACCTCGTCGAGCGCGCCGGCCGCGAGCATGGCGGCAAAGCGTTGCTCGATGCGCGCGACCAGTTCCTTGCGCTCGACGGTGAGAAAAATCCTTTCGGTGGATTCCGGGTCGACGAGCGCGGCCATGCCTTCCTTGTGCCAGTCGCTGAGCGAGCGCCCGGTCGCCTCGATCACCTCCAGCGCACGGGCAATGCGCGAGCGGTCGTTCGGCATCAGCCGGTGCGCGGTTGCGCCGTCACGCTTGAACAGTTCGGCGTAGAGCGCCGCGACGCCCTCGTTTTGCAGCCTGCCACGCACGTAGTCGCGGGTTTCGCCCGGCACCGGCGGCACCGCCGAAAGTCCCTGCGTCAGCGCCTTGAAGTAAAGCCCGGTGCCGCCGACCAGGATCGGCACCCGCCCCTCCCTGCCGGCGTCGGCTAGCACCGAAGCGATATCGCGGCACCAGCGCCCGACCGAATAATTTTCGCCGGCATCGACATGGCCGTAGAGCCGGTGCGGCACGCGTGCCTCCTCGGCCGGCGCGGGCCGCGCGGTGATCACGCGCAGGTCGCGATAGACCTGCATCGAGTCGGCATTGACGATGACGCCGCCGAGTTTCTCGGCGAGCGCGAGCGCAAGCGCCGACTTGCCGCTCGCGGTCGGGCCTGCAATAAGCACCGCCTTGTGAACCGCATGACTCATGTCGCAACCCTGATCGCACCCGCGCTCGATGAGACGGCGCTCACGCGCGCGCGCGCCGAACTACCGGATGCCGGCGAGCCGGTCTGGCTCGCGGCGGGCATTGCCGCCGACATTCCCTTTAGCGCGGAAGCGGGTGCCGACCAACGCGCGCTGTCCGACCGCCTGCGTGCAGCGCTCGGCGGGACCATCGACGTCGTGGCGCAGCCCACGGGTTACCGGCGCAAGACGCTGCTGCTCGCCGACATGGATTCGACCATGATCGGACAGGAATGCCTCGACGAACTGGCCGACTATGCCGGGCTGAAGGAGCAGGTCGCGGCGATTACCGAACGCGCGATGCGCGGCGACATTGCCTTCGAGCCGGCGCTGCGCGAGCGCGTGGCGCTGCTCAAGGGCCTGCCGGTTAAGACGATCGACGACGTGATCGAAAAGCGCGTCACGCTTACGCCCGGCGGCCGCTCGCTGGTCGCCACCATGCGCAAGTACGGCGCGCTCACCTGCATGGTCTCCGGCGGCTTCACGCCGTTCACAAAACGCATCGCGGCGATGATCGGCTTCGATGAAAGCCGGGGAAATACGCTCGATATCGCGGGCGGCAAGCTCGCCGGCACCGTCGCCGAGCCGATCTTCGGCCGCGACGGCAAGCGGGCGACGCTGATTGAATTGCGCAACCGGCTGGGACTGGCGGCGCAGGAGACGCTCGCCATCGGCGACGGCGCCAACGACATGGACATGATCGCCGCGGCCGGTCTCGGCGTCGCCTTTCACGCCAAGCCAAAGGTGGCGGCGGTAGCGCCCGCGCGCGTCGACCACGGCGACCTCACCGCGCTGCTCTACGTCCAGGGCTACCGTAAAACTGAATTCGTCGAACGCTAGTCTACTGCAGGCTCAGCGCCACAAAACTGGGGTCGCCATCGGCGCTCACCACCAGCAGCACGATCGCCTTCTTGCCGTCTTTCCTCAGCTTGTCCAGCCGCTGCTGCAATTCGGCCGTCGTCGACACCGCCTGCTGCTGCACCTCGGCGATCACCATGCCCGGCTGCAGGCGCTTCTCGGCGGCGGGTGAATTCGGGTCGACGCCGATGATCAGCACGCCCTTCACCTTGTCCTTGATCTTGTGCTTCTTGCGCAGGTCGTCGGTGAGATTGGCAAGGTCGAGACCGAGCGCCTTTTTCACCACCGGTTTTTCGCCGGCGCCGTTGTCTTTTTTCGTCAGCACCGCCTGCTTTTCGCCGTCATCGAGCTTGCCGATCTTGACGATCTTGGTTTCTTCCTTGCCCTTGCGAATAACGACGACGTCGACCGGCTTGCCGACCGGAGTTTCGGCGACGATGCGCTGCAATTCGCGGGTATCCTTCACATCGTGGCCATCGAACTTGACCACCACGTCGCCGGTTTCGATCCCGGCGGATTTCGCCGGTCCCTTGTCGTCGATGCCGGCAATCAGCGCGCCGCGCGCCGGTGAAATGCTCAGCGATTCGGCGATCTCGTCGCTCACCTGCTGGATGCGAACCCCGAGCCATCCGCGCTGCACCTCGCCGGTGGCGCGCAACTGCGCGACCAGCGGGATCACCGTCTTTGAGGGAATGGCAAAGCCGATGCCGATCGAGCCGCCCGACGGCGAAATGATTGCGGTGTTGACGCCGATGACCTCGCCATTGAGGTTGAACAGCGGCCCGCCGGAATTGCCGCGGTTGATCGCCGCATCGGTCTGGATGTAGTCGTCGTAGGGCCCCGACTGGATGTCGCGATTGCGCTGCGAGACGATGCCGGCGGTTACCGTGCCGCCAAGGCTGAACGGATTGCCGATGGCGATCACCCATTCGCCAAGCCGCAGCTTGTCCGAGTCGCCGAATTTCACCGCCTTCACCGGGTGCGGCGGCGCAAAGCGCAGCAGCGCCAGATCGACTTTTTGATCGCTACCGATCAGTTCGGCCTTGATCGACGTGCCGTCGTTGAGAACGATATCAACCTCGTCGGCGTCTTTGATGACGTGGTAGTTGGTGACCACGATGCCGGCGGTATCGATGATGAAGCCGGAGCCGAGCGAATTGACGCGGCGCGGAGTTGGCGCGTTATCGCCGTTTTCTCCGCCGCGCCGGTTCTTGAAGAATTCCTCGAAGAAATCCTCAAACGGTGAACCCGGCGGCAGTTGCGGCATCTGCCCGCTGCGCATGTCGACGGACTGCTTGGTCGACACCGTGACCACCGAATCGATGACGCTTTCGGCGACGTCGGAAATATTCTCCGGCCCGCGCGCCATCACCGGCTGCGCCAGCAGCGGACAAACAATGGCCGCGACCGCGAGCATCGACAGGCTGGCGCGACCGTAACGCGTCGAACGGCTGGGGTTAGCGCCCATGGGCGTTAATTCTCCTGGAAGGGGGTTCGCATCGACACTGCCCCCACCCCGGCGGGGATTCAAGGGTTCCGGCCGACCACACAATGCCGCGATTCTGGCGCAAATACGATGCCTCAGGCCCGCACGAGCCACACCAGAATGAGACCAAAAATTGCGGAACCGATGCCGATCATCCGCAATGTCAGGTCGGGCGTGCCCATAACCGCGGCCATCGAGCGCTTGGCAGGACCGGGAAAGGCGGCGACGACCAGCCCCTCGATCACGAACACCAATCCAAGCGCGGCGAGGAAATCGAGCATCCGGGCGCTTGGTCAGCGCGCCGGGCTGGCCGAACCCGTCGACGCGGCTGAGTTCCCCGCGCCGGCGGCCGGAACCCCGGGCGGCGTGGAGGCCGGCGGCGCCTTGCCAGAGGGATGATTGAAGTAGCGGAAGAAATTGCTGTCCGGCTTGAGCAGCAAGCGGGTGTCGTTGGCCTTGAGCCCGGTCTCGTAGGCCTGCATCGAACGATAGAAGGCGAAGAAGTCCGGGTCCTTGTTGAAGGCGTCGGCAAAGACCTGGTTGCGCGTGGCATCGCCTTCGCCGCGCACTTGCTCCGATTTCTGCGTCGCATCGGCGACCAGCACGGTCACTTCGCGGTCGGCGCGCGATCGGATTTCCTGCGCGCGCTGTTGCCCCTGGGCGCGGTACTCGGCCGCTTCGCGTTGGCGTTCGGTCTGCATGCGCTGATAGACCGCCTGGCTGTTCTGCTCCGGCAGATCGGCGCGGCGGATGCGCGCGTCCACCACCGTAATGCCGTAGCCCTCCGCCTCGTGATTGATCAGATCGCGGATGCGCGCCATCAGTTCGGCGCGCTGGTCGCGGACCACTTCGATGAAGGTCGCCTCGCCGAGCACGCGGCGCAGCGCCGAATTGAGCAGAATGGCGAGCTGGCTGTCGGCGGCGGTCTTTGAACCCAGCGTCTGGAAGAAGCGCAGAGCATCCTTGATGCGATAGCGGGCGAAGGCGTCGACAACCAGCCGCTTCTGGTCCGATGCGATCACTTCCTGCGCCGGCGCTTCGAGATCGAGGATGCGCTTGTCGATGGCGATCACGTTGTCGATGAACGGCACCTTGAAGTTGAGGCCGGGTTCGCTGACCACGCGCACCACTTGTCCGAGCCGCACCACCAGCGCCTGCTGCGTCTGGTAGACCTGAAACAGTGAGCCGTAGACGATGACCAGCGCTGCCAGCGCCAGAACCAGAACCGCGCCGCCGATAATATTGAGCTTCATCGCTGGGCTCCGGTTGAGGCGGACGGCGAGCGCGGCTGCGGCGGGCGCGTCAATTCGTTGAGCGGCAGATAAGGCACCACGCCGGCGCCGTCCTTGCCGGAATCGATGATGATCTTGTCGGCGCCGCCGAGCACGCGTTCCATAGTCTCAAGATACATGCGTTCGCGGGTAACGTCCGGCGCCTTTTTATATTGATCGTAGATCTGCAGGAAGCGCGAGGTCTGACCCTTGGCTTCCGCCACCGTCTGCTGGCGATAGGCTTCCGCGGCCTGCGTGATCTTGGCGACGTTGCCGCGCGCTTCCGGCACCACGCGATTGGCGTAAGTCTGCGCTTCGTTGACCGAGCGGTCCTGGTCGATGCGCGCCGCCTGCACGTCGCGGAACGCGTCGATCACCTGCGTCGGCGGGTCGACCTTCTGCAACTGCACCTGCTGGATCTGGACGCCGGCGACATAATGGTCGAGCGTTTTCTGCATCAGGTCCTGCACCGCGGCTTCGATGGTCTGCCGCGCGCCGGTCAGGATCGGCTGGATGTCGGAGCGGCCGATGACCTCGCGCATGGCGCTTTCCGCCACCGCCTTCACCGTGCCTTCCGGGTTCTGGATGTTGAACAGGTATTCGCCCACGCCGGTCGGCTTCACTTTCCAGAGCACGGAGAAATCGACGTCGACGATGTTCTCGTCGCCGGTGAGCATCAGGCTTTCCTCGGGTACGTCGCGGGTCGACGAGCGGCCGCTGATGTCGTTGATCGTGCGCATGCCGATGTCGATTTTGTTGATGCGCAGCGCCTTCGGCGTGAGCACGGTCTCGATCGGGTAAGGCAGATGGTAATTCAGGCCCGGCTGCACCTCACGCACGTCCTTGCCGAAGCGCAGCACGACGCCAAGCTCATCCGGCTCGACGCGGAAAAAGCCGGAAAAACCCCAGAGCGCGATTGCCGCGACCGTGAGCAGCGCAAAGCCGCGTCCGCCCAGGCTGCCGCCCGGCAGCACCCGGCGCAATTTGTCCTGGCCGCGGCGCAGAATCTCTTCGAGATCGGGCGGTGTCGGACCCGACGATTGCGGTCCCGAGCCCCAAGGGCCCTTGCCGCCACCCCATGGGCCGCCGCCGCCTCCGCCGCCGCCCTGATTGGTCCATGGCATTATTGTGGTTCTCCCAGCGCCGCCCTTCTGGCCGGCTTTGCTTTGTTGAGTGGGTTATAGGGGACGGACGCCGCCGTTACAACGCGCCGTTATTCGTGACGAAACAGCGCTTTGCGGAGAATTAGCGCCTTAAATAAGTCGTACAGGCAAAGCCCGCATCGTCCCCGCGTCCGGCGGCGCGCACGTCGCGCGAAGCCTCGCGCCAGTGTTTAAGGTCGATCGGCGGAAAATGCGCATCGCCCTTGGGCGCGGCATTGACGTGCGTGATCTCCAGCCGGTCGGCCTGCGGCATGGCTTCGGCAAAGATCGCCTCGCCGCCAATCACCATGACTTCATCGCTGCCGCGCCGCTTTGCATCCTTCTGCGCGATCTCCAGCGCCGTCTTGAAGCTCGGCGCGGTGGTGACGCCTTCGGGCGCGAATTTCTTGTCGCGGGTGATGACGATATTGGTGCGCCGGTCGAGCGGCTTGCCGATCGACTGGAAGGTCTTGCGTCCCATGATGACCGGCTTGTCGAGCGTGAGCGCGCGAAAGTGGCGCAGGTCGGACCGCAGATGCCAAGGCAGCTTGCCCTTGTCTCCGATCACATTGTTTTCGCCGATCGCGGCGACCAGCACGATGGTCATCGGCGCGACCCTTCAAGCGCGAGCTGCGCCAGCGCATCGCCGCTCAGCCGGCAGATTTTCCAGTCGTCCCTCACCTGCGCCCCCAGCGACTTGTAGAACTCGATGGACGGCGTGTTCCAGCCGAGCACCGCCCACTCGAAGGCTCCCCAGCCTTCCTCGACGCAGCGCTGCGCAAGCCGCGCCATCATCGCCCTGCCGATGCCGCGGTTGCGGAATGCGCTGCGCACGAAAATATCCTCAAGATACATGCCGTAGCGCCCGCGGAAAGTCGAGAAGTTGAGAAACCATACGACAAAGCCGGCCGGTTGCCCGTTCCATTCGGCGATGTCGCAGAATACCCGCGGCTCGCCGGCAAACAGAACGGCGGCGATCGCCTGCGGGTCCGACCCGACGTCAGCCGACAATTTCTCGTAATCTGCGAGCTCGCGGACCAGTGAAAAGATCAGCTCGGTGTCCGCGGGCCCGGCCTTGCGGATCGAAACGCTCACACCGCAACCTCGGCCTTGATGTGGGGATGCGGCTCGTAGCCCTCGATGCTGAAGTCCTCGTAACGGAAGCCGAAGATGTCCTTCACCGCCGGATTGATGCGCATTATCGGCAAGGCCTTCGGCGCCCGCGACAACTGCAAACGCGCCTGCTCGAGGTGGTTCAGATATAAATGTGCATCGCCCAGCGTATGGACGAAGTCACCGGGCCTGTAGCCGGTCACCTGCGCCACCATCAGCGTCAGCAGCGCGTAAGAGGCGATGTTAAACGGCACGCCGAGAAACACGTCGGCCGAGCGCTGGTAGAGCTGGCACGACAGCTTGCCCTCGGCGACGTAAAACTGGAACAGGCAGTGGCATGGCGGCAGCGCCATCTTGTCGACCTCGGCCGGGTTCCAGGCGGTGACGATAAGCCGGCGCGAGTCCGGATTGCGCCTGATCATCGCAATCACGTTGCCGATCTGGTCGATGGTCTCGCCGTCCTTGGCCGGCCATGAGCGCCATTGCTGGCCATAGACCGGGCCGAGATCGCCGCGCTCGTCAGCCCATTCGTCCCAGATGCGCACGCCATGGTCGTTGAGGTACTTGATGTTGGTATCGCCGGCGAGGAACCAGAGCAGTTCGTGCACGATCGATTTGACGTGCAGTTTCTTGGTGGTGAGCAACGGAAACCCCTCGTCGAGCGCGAAGCGCATCTGATGGCCGAACACCGAGAGCGTGCCGGTGCCCGTGCGGTCGCGCTTCTCCACGCCGTGGTGGAGGATGCGTTCCATCAGATCGAGGTATTGCCGCATCGCAAAGCCCTGTGAGTCGGGGCAAAGATGGGGAAGATTGACCACTACGGCAACCGTCGGCGAGTGCCTTATCAACGGCCTTCGCCGAACCCCCACGCCGCCGATGCCCCGGATCCCGCAACGCCGAAACTTGCCATTTGGGGCGGCTCCGCTGCTATGATTACCCGGGGGCTTCCACATTTGAAGGCCAGACGCCGATGATCCGATTCTTTTTCGCCCTGCAGCTCCTGCTGCTGACATTCATCGCCGCGCCGCACGCGTTCGCGCAAAATCGCGGCGATGGCGACTATCCGGGCTACGTGCCGACCGAGAGCGACGAGCAACTCGATCCGAAATGGCAAAAAACGGTCGTCTTCTACCGCACCACCGAGGCGCCTGGCACCATCATCGTCAATACCAATGAGCGGTTTCTCTATGTCGTCCAGGGCGGCGGCCGTGCCCTGCGCTATGGCATCGGCGTCGGCCGCGACGGTTTTCAGTGGCAGGGCCTGCTCAAGATCTCCAACAAGAAGGAATGGCCGGATTGGACCCCACCGCCGGAAATGATCCAGCGCCAGCCTTATCTGCCGCGCTTCATGGCCGGCGGCCCCGGCAACCCGCTCGGCGCGCGCGCACTTTATCTCGGCGGCACCGTCTATCGCATCCACGGAACCAACATGCCGCAGACCATCGGCACCGCGGTCTCCTCGGGATGCTTCCGTCTCACCAATCCCGATGTGACCGATCTGTATGATCGCGTCCCCGTCGGCACCAAGGTGATCGTGTTGCAGCAGCCGAGTGTCGGCTAAAGCCTGTCGGGGGGCAGTTGACGGTGCGCAAATATTTCGGATGGAATTTCCACACCGGCTTGATCATCGGCTGCGCCATCGCCGTTGCCGTTGCAATCCTCGCCGTCGCCTATGAGCGCTACGACACCAAGACGCTGAAGCGCACGGTGCGCCGCGACGCAGTCTTTTGCGGCGTCAATACCGGCCTGCCCGGCTTTGCCGAAAAGAACGACAAGGGCGAGTGGTCGGGCTTCGACGTCGACTTCTGCCGCGCTATCGCATCGGCGATCTTCGACGATCCGAAGAAGGTGAGTTTCGTGCCGCTCGACGCCACCGAGCGTTTCCAGGAACTCGCCGACCGCAAGGTCGACGTGCTGGCGCGCAATTCGACCTGGACCATGTCGCGCGAAATCCAGTACGCGCTGAACTTCGCCGGCGTCTCCTATTACGACGGCCAGGGTTTCCTGGTGCCGCGCGCGCGCAACAAGGATTCGGCGCTCGACCTCGGCGGCTCGACCGTGTGCGTGCAGAGCCAGACGACAACCGCGCCGAATCTTGCCGACTATTTCAAGGCCAATAACATGGCCTATACGGAGAAGCGTTTCCGCACCATCGACGAGGTGGTCAACGCTTACGCCAGCGGTCAATGCGACACGCTGACCTCGGACGTCTCGCAGCTTTATGCATTGCGGCTCAAGCTCGCAAAACCCGCCGACCACGTCGTGCTCGCCGACGTCATCTCCAAGGAGCCGCTGGCGCCGGTAGTGCGGCAGAAGGACGACCAGTGGCTGCTGATCGTGAAGTGGACGCTGTTTGCCATGATCAATGCCGAAGAACTCGGCATCACCTCCAAGAACATCGACGAGGCGCTGAAATCGGAAAAGCCGGAGGTGAAGCGTTTCGTCGGCAATGACGGCGACTACGGCGCCGACATCGGCCTGCCGAAGGACTGGGCCGTGCGCATCATCCGCCGCGTCGGCAATTACGGCGAAGTCTATGAGCGCAACATCGGTACCGGCTCGAAGCTCGGCATCCCGCGGGGCTTGAACGCGCTGTGGACGCAGGGCGGCATCTTGTACGCGCCGCCCATCCGTTAGCCCACGAGGAGCACGGGACATGCACTTCGACCTCGCGCTGCTCGCCCGTATCCTGCTCACGCTGGTGACGCTGGGCTACGGCTTCGTCACCATCCTTGCCGACTTCAACAAGACGCACGCGACCAATCCGAAATGGACGCCGCATGCGCGCTTCCACGTGGTCTGGCAGATTTGCAGCTATGCGGGCTTGGGCTTGCTGGCGCTGGCGCTGCTCTGGATGCCGGGCCCCTACGCCATGGAACGGCTCATCCTGGTCGCCGTCATGGGCGCGATCGTTTACGCCGCCTTTTTCGTCGCGGTCCTCGCCATGCCGCTCTATGGCGGCGGCGCCTATGACGACAACGGCTATCAGCCCTTCGCGGCGCCGCTCCCGATCGTCGCCAAGCGCTGGGACGTCAACATCACCGCCTTCTGCATCCAGGTCGCGCTGCTCGCCGCCGGCTCGCTCGCCATTCTCGGCGCGGCGTCTGGCTAAGGCGCGATACGCGTAATTTACGCCGGCGTGGCCTAACTTTATTCCGCCGGCGCGCCCGGACCTCCGACAATGCCCCCGCTCGCAACGTCACGCCGGGGGCTTGCCATGATGTCCGTCATTTCCGGGCTCGTCGTCTTCGGCGCCGGCGCCGGCGGGCTTTGGCTCATGATTCCGCGCAATGGGGTGCCGCACCACCTCGCGAGAGTGCCGTTTCTCGATTCGCTGATTCCGATCACGATCGTCGCCGCGCTCGCCGTCGGCCTGGCGCTGGTGATCAACGGCTTCGCCTGAAGCGGCTAAAGCCAGCCGGCGAGGCCCACCAGCCCGGCGACGAGAAACACCCACAGCGGATTGACCTTGCTCCAGTAGGCGACAGCGGCGGTCGCCACGGTGATGAGCACCGCATAGACATTGTGATCGGCGGCGCGCGCCAGCACGAAGGCCGAGGCCGCGATCAACCCGAGCGACACCGGCACAAGTCCCGCCTGGATGGCGGTACGCCAGCGCGCATCCTTGAAGCGATCCCAGAAGCGGGCAACGACAAAGGCCATGATGCAGGTTGGCCCGCACATGCCGACGGTGGCGACCGCGGCTCCCGCAAGCCCCGCGACGTGATAGCCGATCAGCGTCACCACGATGACGTTGGGGCCCGGCGAGATTTGCGCGATGGCGAAGTTGTCGGCGAATTGCCGGTCGCTCATCCAGTGCATGACGTCGACGGCGACGCGATGCATTTCCGGAATCGCGGCGTTGGCGCCGCCGACCGCGAACAGCGACAGCAGCGCGAAGTAGCCAAACAGCGCGATGAGCGGGTTGTCGTCGTTCATCGGCGCGGCATCCAGATCCAGGCGAGCGCGACACTCACCGGCGCCAGCACGGCAAAGACGTAAGGCAGCGGCCAGCGCATCAGCGCCACGGCAACGAAACCGGCGATGGCGACGAAGGGCGCGAAATTCCAGCGCCTACGGAACAAAGGCTCCGCCATTTTCGCGACATTGGCGATGATCAGCCCGGCGGCCGCCGAGGCGATGCCGCCGAGAATGCGGGTGAGCACCGCGAGATCGCCGAAATGCGCGTAGAGCGCAGCAAGGATGGTGACGATCACCAGCGGAGGCCCGAGCAGGCCGGCAAGCGCGACCGCCGCCCCTGCGACGCCGCCGAAACGCGAGCCATAGACCACGGAAAAATTGATCAGATTCGGCCCGGGAAGGAATTGCGACAGCGAGAAGGTCTCGTTGAATTCTTCCGCCGTCATCCACTTGCGCTGCTCGACGATCATGCGCCGCGCCCAGGGCAGCGCGCCGCCGAAACCGGAGACGGAAACCAGCGCAAAGGCACGGAACAGTTCGCCAAGCGAAGGGGCCGCGGCCGTGGATGGCGCGGCGGAATCGGCGAGCGGTTGATTTGACATTGTCGTTTCGGGGATGACCGGCCGACGAGACCTACCCTGCCGGTGCCGCGGCGACTAGACGGGTGGCTCGCGGTGCCGGCTTGCCGCGCCTGCATGGGTTTCCGCGCGCGGCCAGCGCATTTGCCGTGTTTATATGCGGACGGAAAAATAGGAATTATTTCACAAAAGACGCCGGCCACGGTCTATCTTCGTCAACCTTCCGCCCTTATATTCGGGGGGCTGGCGCAAGCCAGCTATGGCAATAAACGGGCGTCGTAATAAACCTTTCGGACCCGGGGGCAGTACCCGGCGGCTCCACCCAAGCCCGTGTAAGGACATGGGTTTCGGCGGGGCCGAAACAGGATCGACGAGGGCGTAAAAGGCGTGCTTTTGCCCGGAATGGGTCCAACGTTATGGGCCTTACACATAGTTGCCAACGACAACTATGCTCCGGTTGCTCTGGCCGCGTAAGCGGCTCGAAAGACCGAACTTAAAGCCCTGACGGGTTAAGCTCCGTCAGGCGGGGTTCGGAGGCACCTGGCAACAGAAGCCTCCACTTCATTCGAAAAAGGGCCCGCTTTTATGCAAGGCGGATCGTTTTGCTTCTTGCTGTTGCTTCTGGGGGATAGCTTTCGCCGGCGGGCGCGCTAGATTCGGCGTTCCGCTTCGCGAGGCTTCCAGGCCCAAGTCCGGGCTCAAGTTCAGGCCCATGCCCGACCAGATTCGCTACGATCTTCTCACTCAAAAGGCCCTGCGCGGCGTGGTGCGCAGCGTGCTCGGCGACGCGGCAAAAAAGGGCCTGCCCGGCGACCATCATTTCTATATCGGCTTCGATACCCACGCGCCCGGGGTGCGCCTTTCCGAGCGGCTGCGGACGCAATATCCGGAGCAGATGACCATCATCCTGCAGCACCAGTATTGGGACCTCATCGTCAACGACAACGGTTTTGAGGTCGGGCTCTCCTTTGGCGGCATTCCGGAGAAGCTCAGCGTCCCCTTCGACGCCATCAACAGTTTCTTCGACCCGTCGGTCCAGTTCGGCCTGCAATTCGAAGACGCCGGCGAAGGCCAGGACAATTCCGTGGCCGCCAATGGTCAAGACACGGGGCCAGACAAGGCGGCCGGCGAGAGGAAGCCTCGCACCGCAGCCCCGCGCGCTCCCGCCCCGCAAGCGGCGCCGGCGCCAGCCGAGCCCAAGCCAAAACAGCCAAAGCCGGCAAGCGGCGGCGGGGAAGTCGTGCGGCTCGACCGCTTCCGCAAGAAATAATCGTCCCATCCTGGCGCTTTGCGCCGCCGTCTAATCGGCCTAGCCTTGCGGTGGCGTACCCTTTATGCGCCGGACAAATTGCCATGGCCAAAAAGCAAACCGCAAAGACCGGCAACAACAGCGCCAAGACCCGGACCGAAAGCGACGCCTTCGGTCCGCTTGAAATCCCCGCCGACAAGTTCTGGGGCGCGCAGACCGAGCGCTCGCTGCACAATTTCCGCATCGGCACCGAGCGCATGCCGATCGAACTCGTGCATGCGCTGGGGCTGATCAAGCGCGCGGCGGCGGAGGTGAACCGCGATCTCGGCTCGCTCGATCGCAAGCGCGCAGGCGCAATCGCCGCGGTCGCGCAGGACATCGCCGACGGCAGGCTCGACGACAATTTCCCCCTGCTGGTGTGGCAGACCGGCTCCGGCACGCAGACCAACATGAACGTCAACGAGGTTATCGCCAACCGCGCCAACGTCGCGCTCGGCGGCGAACTCGGGTCGAAGACGCCGGTGCATCCCAACGATCACGTCAATATGAGCCAGTCGTCGAACGACAGTATCCCGACCGCCATGCACATCGCCGCGGCGATGCAGATCAAGCGCCGCCTGCTGCCGGCGCTGAGCGGCCTGCACGCGGCGCTCAACAAGAAGGCCAGGGAATTTTCCGGCATCGTCAAGATCGGTCGCACCCACACCATGGATGCAACGCCATTGACGCTTGGGCAGGAGTTTTCCGGTTACGCGGCGCAGGTCAAATCGTCGATCGAGCGCATCAAGCTCGCGCAGGAGCAGCTTTATCCGCTGGCGCAGGGCGGCACCGCGGTCGGCACCGGGCTCAATTCCAAGCCGCAATTCGCCAAGGCCTTCGCCGCGCGCATCGCACGCCTCGCCAAATTACCGTTCGTTTCAGCGCCGAACAAGTTCGAGCACATGGCCGCACACGACGCCTATGTCTTCGCCCACGGCGCGCTGAACGCCGCCGCCACCGCGCTGTTCAAGGTCGCCAACGATATTCGCCTGCTCGGCTCCGGCCCGCGCTCAGGCCTCGGCGAACTGATCCTGCCCTCGAACGAGCTCGGCTCCTCGATCATGCCGGGCAAGACCAACCCGACGCAGAGCGAAGCGCTGACCATGGTGTGCTGCCAGGTGTTCGGCAACCAGACAACGATCACCGTCGCCGGCAGCCAGGGCCATTTCGAACTTAATGTCTACAAGCCGGTGCTCGCCTATTGCATGCTGCAATCGATCCGCCTGCTCGGCGACGCGGCGCGATCTTTCACCGACAATTGCGTGGTCGGGATCAAGGCCAACGAGGCGCGCATCCGCGAACTCATGGAGCGTTCGCTGATGCTTGTGACGGCGCTGTCGCCGCGGATCGGCTACGACAAGGCGGCGCAGGTCGCCAAGGCCGCGCACGCGAACGGCACGACGTTGCGCGAGGAAGCGATGCGTCTCGGCTTTGTCAGCGGCGAAGAGTTCGACCGCCTGGTGCGGCCGGAAAAAATGACGCGGCCACGGTAAAATAATCGGTAGCGCGGCGGTATCCCGCGACTGCCACCCGTCCGCCGGCCGCCAAAGTTGCCGCAACGTTGGCGTCTACCGGCAAAAGAATACATGCTGCAGGCAGCACGTATTTGTCGGGACGTTATTGCGAGGTGACGGGTGCTATTGTGATGGGGTCCTGCGTTATTTTTTAGCGCTACGGCAAATTGCCGTAACGGCACCGTCACGTAATCTTCGCCCTTCCGCCAGTATTTCTTATGTCTGTCTTGAATATAAATTTTGGGGTGTCGTGCTACCGGAGATGAGCGCAAGTATTTTCCAAAATTATTCAGAGACGACTGCGAGATACACTGGTGTTATCAACTAACCGTGTGTTGATATACCAGCAATATATACCGCAATGTCTTCATGCGATCTCGTGAATCGGTCGCCAGACGCAGGGCGGATCCCCGCCACGGTCGCGGCGTAATTGGCGGCGATGAATTGGGCCCGCCGGGTCCGAACGCCCATGTGTCCGGTTTTACTCGAGGCACGGCATGGCTGACGTGGTCAATCTGAGAACGCTGCGAAAGCGAGCCAAACGGCAGCAGGACGATCGGCTTGCCGAAGCCAATCGCCGTGCGCATGGCCGAGGCAAGGGTGCGAGAGCACTTGGGGCTGCGCAGCGGGCCAAGGCCGACCGCGACCTCGATCAACACCGGATTGAAACAGGGGACGGCGGATGAAATCACCGGTGGTCAAGCGCTCGATCGTCATAGCCGGTCACAAGACCAGCGTCAGTCTCGAAGACGCATTCTGGAAAGGCCTCAAGGACATCGCCGGTGGCCGGGACATTACCCTGTCCGATCTGGTCGCTTCGATCGATACCGACCGCCGTCAAGGCAACCTGTCATCCGCGATCCGTCTGTTCGTGCTCGATCACTATCGCGGGCAGATCGGTGAGGACCGCAGCCTGCGCGACGACAACCGCGATCTGATCGGCGTGCGCGCGACGCCGTCAATGTTGCGGGCCGAGTGATCCCTGCGGCGGTTTGCGTGGGGCCAGCAGCGGCTTGATCGTCAGAGGCGCCGGTAATCCCGGCGCTTCTTCCTTTTTCGCCACTGGCGGCGAAGCCGATTGTGCTGTGCTCTCCAGCGCCTTTAGCCGCTTCGACTGATTTTCAATCGCCCGCAGCGTCAGCCACCCGCTGAGCGCCGATGCGTCGATCGTGCGCGCCGGCGCGACCAGCGGCCCATTGAGCGCGATGAAGATATCCGGCCGGGCAGCGCCCGCTTGCGCGGGGCCGGATAGCACCAGCCGCGCATCGAGCGTGCCGTCGGTCAGATCGAAGTTGCCGCCGACGGCAAGCGCGGCATTGTCGTCCTGCAGGTGAACCTCGCTCAACCGCGCCTGCCCGGCGCTGATCGTGAGGCCGCCTTGGGCGCGCGCGACCGGAAAGCGGCCACTCGCCAGCGCCTTTTCGACGACGCCGGAAACATGGGCGCCATCGGGCGTCATGCCACCGTCGACCGCGCGTTCGACGGTGGCGAAAGCTCGCGGGTCGAGCCCGGCCAATTGCCCGTTGCTGAGGGCAACCGTGCCGGCGCCGTGCAGCGAGCCAATCAAGGCGGCGGCGCTGAAGCCCGCGCCTTCGACCTGCGCCGCGATATCGAGTGCGCCGCTGACCGGAGGGCGCGCCGCGCCGATGAGGCTCGCGGCATCGGCGCCGGTCATGGCGAATTTGCCGCGCGCGGCAAGCCCGCCGTCGGTGGAGCGGAGTGACAATTGCCCACTGAAGCGGCCGCCCGCCAGTTCGCCGGCCATCTCATCGAGCGAAACGGCTTCCTTGCTGAAATGCAGGAACGTCTTGAAGTTGCGTAGCGCCAGGGTCGGCGTCAGCGCCGCACGCTGGGCGTTGAGCGCGACCCCTCCGGAAACATCGCCGATGAGGCCGCCGGCAAACGCAGCCGGCGACCAGCCTGCCGCATAGGCCGGAGCGCCGACGAGGACGGCGGCGAGATCCTCGGCGTCGAGGGTATCGACATTCAGGGCACCATCGATTGTGCGCGGCGATGCCGTGCCCACGGCCGCATGTCCGCGGATCGAGGACGTGCCGAGTCTCGCGTCGATGTCGTCGAGGCTGATTGTGGAGCCTGCGTAAGCGACACGCGAGTTAAATGCCAAACCCGCGGCAGACAATTGCAAAGAGCCGCCAAGCTTGTCGGCCGCCGTACCGGCAAGTTGCAGCGTCAGGCGGCCCGGGCCCTTGCCGGCAGCGGCGATACGGTCGAGACCGATCAGCTTGAACAGTGCCGCGCCTTCCGGCGCATCGAGCGTGCCGTCGAGCCGCACATCGGCGACCGAGCGCTTGGTCCAGTCGCCGCGCAGGTGCGCCTTGGCGTCGAGATGCGCGGTGTCGACATTGCCAGCGAGTGCGAGGCGCACCCTGGCATCCTGTTCGTCGGTGACGTCGAGCGTGGCGTGCAATTTCGCCTGACCGATGCGTTCAAGAGCCGCTGCGGCCGCGCTCTCCGCCAGAAGCCTCGCGGCCATCGCAGCGACGGGAGCGGCCTGCTTGAGATCGAGATCGAGTGCGAGCGATCCCTGCGGTCCGTGGGTGCCGGTGTCGACGCGGCCTCGCGCCGTCAGGGAATTGCCGCCGGCGTCGGCGACGGCGAACCTATCAATCTGCAGCCCGCCATCGTCCACTTTCACCTGCACACTGGCGTTGCGCGCGCTGATGCCGGCGAAATCGGCGCGGCCGATATCGGCCTTGATGGCCATGTCCTGCGGCCGTTGCAGATTGGTCCCGGCCAGCAAAGCCTTGCCGAATGCCACCGCGGCGTCGATGTCGAGTTCAGGCGCGGCAAGTTCGGCTTCGAGGCGCGTGCGGTTACCGGCAGCGAAGGCATAGAGCAGCCGGCCGCTCAGCGGCTTGCGCTCGAATTCGGCGGCGAGCCCTTCGATTGCCAGTTTTTCATTCGACACCGTCATGTCGCCGCGCAACCGCAACGGCCGCAGTTCGCTTTGCTCCGGCACCGGCCGGCCCTCGACCCAGGCCGCGAGCGCCTTCGGGTCGCCGATCTCGACGTCGGCCGGACCGCTGAACGCGACGCCGGCGCCGGCGGCGGCAAGCTCGCCACTGAGCCGCACCTTGGTGAATCCAGGCGCGCGAAAGGCGAAACGGTCGAGGCTCCAGCCGCGAGCATTGCTGGATACATCGCCGCGCAGATCTTCGATTGCGCTGCCGCCCAGCGTGACGCGGTCGATGCCGATGCCGATGCTGACCGGTATGGCCGGACGCACGGCTGCCGCGGCAAGTGCCGCCAAAGCGCGAGCGACCGCGATCGGCGGCGGGCGCCTGGAATCGTCAGCCGCCGCGCGGTCGAGATCGATCTGCCGGCCGGACAAAACCCCGTCGAATCGCGGCTGCTTGCCGAAACGAAAGTCTGCGGTGCCGGTCAGCTTGTAGCTTTGCTCTTCCGAGCCGTACTGAAATTCGAGCTGCGGCATCAGCGCCGACGCCGCGGTCGCCTTGATCTTGCCGCTGAGGCGCCAGGGCAGGTTTACGGCCTGCGTCGTCGAGGCTCCACGCTCGGACGCGATACCGGCCGGGCGGGCGAGGCTCAAGCTGCCGTCGAACGACGGCTCGCCATTTGCACTCATCAACGTGCCATCCGCCTCGACGCTGAGCGGATGGCCGACCGGGTCGATATTGAGATGCACTTTGATCGAGCCGTCGTCGCCGGCGCGGCCGGTGGCGAGGCGAAACGGATAAAGCTCGCCGCCGACATTGGCGGCGCCCTCGCCCTTGAACGGGCCGAGCAGCGAACGCGCCTCGCCGTTGAACCACAGTTTGTCGAGGACGATCGAGCCGCCGTTCGCGGCATTGGTGAGAGTGACGCGGGCGTCCTCAATGCCCAGCTGGTCGATGGACAGCGCGTCGGGGCTGAAATTGACCGGAATATTCGGCGCCTGCAGGCGGCCGGACGCATCAAGCTCCAATCGCAGCGTGGCGCCGGTCAGATGCAGTTCGGCGGCGTGCCATTGCCCGCGCATCAGCGGCGCCAAAGCAAATTCTATGGCGAGCGCACGCGCACGCACCTGGTCGTCGCCCTTGCCGATTGCGATGTCGTGCAGCAACAGCCGCGGCGAGGGCAGCAGCCGTGCCTCGATCGCACCGGTAACGCGCATGTCGACGCCGATCAGGTGGCTCGCTTCCGCTTCGAATATCGAGCGATAGCTGTTCCAGTCGATCAGCAGCGGCCCCGCCAGCGCCGCCATCAGCGCCAGAATAATCGCGATCGCCAATCCGAGCAGGGTCGTTTGCAAAGCAGGCTCCGGCGCCGGGCTGTTCGCTCCAGCACGATGTGCGTGATCGTTCGAAAATCTACGCCGTTTTCCCGGCTTTTGGCGGCAAATCTGTGATCGCGCCGACGCGTATCAGCTCAGCGCGACGATCTTGCCCGGATTCATGATATTTTGCGGGTCAAGCGTCCGCTTGATCGCGGCCATGGCGGCGAGCGCAGGCGCGCCGTGCTCGGCGAGAAGATACTTCATCTTGCCCTGGCCGACGCCGTGCTCGCCGGTGCAGGTGCCTTCCATGGCAAGCGCCCGCTCGATCAGCCGCCCGTTGAGGTCCTTGGCGCGCTTGACTTCATCGGCGTCGTCCATGTCGATCAGCAGCGTCAGATGAAAATTGCCGTCGCCGACATGACCGACGATCGGCGCGATCAATCGGCTTGCTTCGATATCGCGCTGGGTCTCGGTGACGCATTCGGCCAGCCGTGAAATCGGCACGCACACATCGGTGGCGATCATCTGCGAGCCCTTGCGCAGAGAAAAGACCGCCATTGCCGCCTGGTGGCGCGCGTCCCACAGCCGGGTGCGATCTTCCTGTCGCGTCGCCCATTCGAACGGCCCGCCGCCCAATTCCGCGGCGATCTCGCCGAAGCGTTCGGATTGTTCGGCAACGCTTGCCTCGGTGCCGTGGAATTCCACGAGCAGCATCGGCGTTTCCTTGAGGCCGAGCTTGGAAAACAGATTGCATGCCTTGACCTGCAGCGCGTCGAGCAGCTCAATGCGCGCGATCGGAATGCCGGATTGAATCGTCTGGATGGTGGCGTTGCAGCAGGCTTCGACCGACGGAAATGGACAGACACCGCCGGAAATCGCTTCCGGAATGCCGGAGAGCTTGAGGGTCAGCTCCGTGATGACGCCCAGCGTGCCCTCCGAGCCGACCATCAGCCGCGTCAGGTCGTAACCGGCCGACGTCTTCTTCGCCCGCCGCGCGGTGGTCATCACCTCGCCGTCCGCCATGACGACCTTCAGCGCCAGCACGTTGTCCTTCATGGTGCCGTAACGCACTGCGTTGGTGCCGGAAGCGCGCGTCGCCGCCATGCCCCCGAGCGAGGCATCGGCGCCGGGATCGATCGGGAAGAACAATCCGCTGTCGCGCAACTGCTCATTGAGCGCCTTGCGCGTGATGCCGGGCTGGATGACGCAGTCGAGATCCTCGGCGTGAACCGCGAGCACCTTGTTCATGTCGCGGAAATCGATCGACACCCCGCCGAACGGAGCATTGACGTGGCCTTCGAGCGAGGAGCCGATGCCGAAGGGAATGATCGGCACGCCATGCGCGGCGCAGATGCGCACGACCCGTTGCACGTCTTCGGTCGATTGTGGAAATACAACCGCATCGGGAGGCTGGTTGGGAATCCAGGTGAACGTATTGGCGTGCTGCTCGCGCACCGCCTGCGAGGTGACCACACGGTTGCCGAATGCCGCGGTGAGTTCGCTGATGGCCGCCGGAATGCCGGCGGCGGCACGGTTTGCGGTTGCGACTTTGGCGGTCACGCTGAGGAACCCGGTCTTATTGCTCGAACGCAACCTGTAGGGACGCCACGCCGAGGTCAAGCCACGGCCGCCGGTCGCGATGCGTCAGCAGAACCACATCTCGACCTGACCGCTGCGGTCGATCCTGGGTCCCGGCGGCGGGTTGCTGTGCGCCGGCGACAGCGCATAGCTCACGATCATGAGCGTGATCGCGACCAGATATGCCGCTTTGGCCAACCGGCCCAGCATTCCCCGCCTCCATAGCTTTTGCGGGAGAATAGCCGCCGGATACCTCCACGTAAGCCCAGCGTTAATATTAGGTTAACGCGTGGACGGAGGCAATTCGCTATCGTAGGTTTCGCGGCGTTTTGCGCATTCCAATCAGGAGTTACGAGATGGCCGGCCCGGTTATTGCCGTCACCGATACCGTTTTTCCCACGCTCGATCCGGCCAAGGCGGCACTGGCGAAGCTCGACCCGACCTTCCGCATGTCGAAAAGCGTCAACGCCGACGATATCCTGGCGGTAGCGCGCGATGCCGACGCGATCCTGGTGACCTACGCCAAGCTCACCCGCGAGATTTTGACCCAACTCACCAAATGCCGGGCCATCGGCCGTTTCGGCCTCGGCGTCGACAATATCGACCTGCCCGCGGCCAAGGAGAAAGGCATTCTGGTCAACTACGTGCCGGACTATTGCATCCGCGAGGTGTCCGACCACGCCATGGCGCTGCTGCTGGCGCTGATCCGCAAAATTCCCTTGTCGAACAAACTGGTGCAGGGCGGACGCTGGGAAATGCCGGCGGTGGTGCCGATCCGGCGCATCGAAGGCACCGTGCTCGGGCTTGTCGGCTTCGGCAATATTCCGCGGCTGGTCGCGCAGAAGGCAAAAGCGTTTGGAATCAAGGTGATCGCGTTCGATCCCTTCGCCAAGGCGGAAGTCTTCAAAGCGGCCGGCGTCGAGCAGACCGGCTTCGACATGCTCTTAGAAGCCGCCGACTACGTCTCCGTACACGCGCCGCTGACGCCGAACACGCGCGGAATGATGAATGCTCAGGTCTTCGCCAAGATGAAGAAGGGCGCCTACCTGGTGAACACAGCGCGCGGGCCGCTGATCGACGAGGCCGCGCTCATCGCCGCGCTCGACAGCGGGCACCTGGGCGGCGCCGGGCTCGACGTCGTCACCAGCGAACCGCTGGCCAAGGATTCGCCGCTGCTCGGCCGCGACAACGTGATCATCTCGCCGCACACCGCGTTCTATTCGATCGAGGCGCTCGACGAATTGCAGAGCAAATGCGCGACCGATCTCGCGCGCGTGCTCTCCGGCGAGAAGGCGATCTACCCGATCAGCGCATGACGCCCGAGCCCGCGTTCGCCGCGCCTTTCGTCTCCTCGGTAATGAGCATCGAGCCGCAGTGGATCGACTATAACGGCCATCTCAACGTCGCCTATTACAACGTGCTGTTCGACCGCGCCGTTGACGAGCTTTACGAACTCGTCGGCCTCGGCCCCGAATACCTCAAGCGCCACAAGCACTCGACCATGGTGGTGGAGTCGCATGTGCGCTACCTGCGTGAACTGCGCGAGGACGACCCGGTGCGGGTCTCGGTGCAGCTGCTCGATTTCGATGCCAAGCGCATCCATCTCTTCGAGGAATTGCGCCACGCCCGCGAAAACTGGCTTTCGGCAACCTCGGAGAACATGACGCTGAGCGTCGACATGACGGCCAAGAAAGTGGCGCCGTTCCAGCCGCACGTGCTCGAGGCGCTGGAGCGCATGAAACAGGCGCATGTGCGGCTGCCACGGCCGCAAGACGCCGGGCGCCGCGTCCAAATGCCGAGAAAAGGCTGACGCCCCTCCCATTTGGCCCTCACGAGTGCCATCTTTGGCGTGAGAATCAGTCCGCCATGGCCGAACCCAGAAAGCTGCCGATCCACGCCGACTTAAGCCCGCCCGTCGCGGGCAGCATCTCGGCGCGCGCGCTCGGCGCCCGCTCGGCGCCCTATCTTGCCGACCTCAACCCCGAGCAGCGCCAGGCGGTGGAGACACTGGACGGCCCGGTGCTGGTGCTGGCCGGCGCCGGCACCGGCAAGACGCGGGTGCTGACGACCCGCATCGCCCACATCATCAACATGGCGCGGGCGCGGCCCTCCGAGATCCTGGCGGTGACCTTCACCAACAAGGCGGCGCGGGAGATGAAGACGCGGGTCGGGCTGATGATGGGCCAGGTGGTCGAGGGCATGCCGTGGCTTGGGACCTTTCATTCCATAGGCGTCAAGGTTCTGAGACGCCACGCCGAGCTGGTGAACCTGAGGTCCGACTTCACCATCCTCGACGTCGACGACCAGATCCGCGTGATGAAGCAGCTGCTGGCCGCCGAGGACATCGACGAGAAGCGCTGGCCGGCGCGGGTGCTGGCGATGCTGATCGACGGCTGGAAAAATCGGGGCCTGACCCCCGACCTGGTGCCGGCCGGCGAAGCCGCTGCCTTCGCCAACGGCAAGGGCAAGAAGCTCTACACGGCCTATCAGCAGCGGCTGAAGACGCTCAACGCCGCCGACTTCGGCGACCTGCTGCTGGAGAACATCCGCCTGTTCCGCGACAACGCGGAAATCCTGCGGCAGTACCAGCAGCGCTTCAAGTTCATCCTGGTGGACGAGTACCAGGACACGAACGTCGCGCAGTATCTGTGGCTGCGGCTGCTGTCGCAGACGCAAGCGGCGCCGCAGGCGCGCTTCCCCTCTTCCCTTGAGGGAGAGGGTGGCGAGCCGGAGCGACGCGAAGGCGAGCCGGGAGAGGGGTTGGACCTTGCGGACACGTTCGGCGCTCCGACAACGACAGATACCCCTCACCCGCCCTCGCTCGGCTCCGCCTCCGCTCGGGCACCCTCTCCCTCAAGGGGAGAGGGAAACGTGCCGCAACTCGGCGCCCCGCAAACAGCTCAGAAAAAAAACATCTGCTGCGTTGGCGACGACGACCAGTCGATCTACGGCTGGCGCGGGGCGGAGGTCGACAACATCCTGCGCTTCGATCACGACTTCCCCGGCGCAAAAATAATCCGCCTGGAGCGAAACTACAGAAGCACCGGCCACATCCTCGCCGCCGCCTCGCACCTCATCGCCCACAACGAAGGGCGGCTGGGCAAGACGCTGCGCACCGAGGACGTGCCCGGCGAGAAGGTGCAGGTCACCGGCGCCTGGGACTCGGAGGAAGAAGCGCGCTCCATCGGCGAGGAGATCGAGCAACTGCAGCGCGAGGCGCGCGAGCAAGGCGAGGACCACCCGCTCGACGAGATCGCCATTCTGGTGCGCGCCTCATTCCAGATGCGCGAATTCGAAGACCGCTTCATCCAGCTTGGGCTGCCCTACCGCGTCATCGGCGGTCCGCGCTTCTACGAGCGCATGGAAATCCGCGACGCCCTCGCCTACCTGCGCGTGATCGCGCAGCCGGCCGATGATCTCGCCTTCGAGCGCATCGTCAACGTGCCCAAGCGCGGGCTCGGCGACGCCACCGTGCAGATGCTGCACGACCACGCGCGAAAGCAGCGCATCCCAATGACCGACGCCGCCAAGGCGCTGTCCGCGACCGACGAGATGAAGCCGAAACCGCGCGGGGCCTTACGCGACCTGATGGCGAGCTTCGAGCGCTGGCGCGAGCTGCGCGACAAGGTGCCGCACAACGAACTCGCCGAGATCGTGCTCGACGAATCCGGCTACACCGAGATGTGGCAGAACGACCGCTCCGCCGACGCCGCCGGGCGGCTGGAAAACCTAAAAGAACTCGTGCGCTCGATGGAGGAATTCGAGAACCTGCAAGGCTTCCTCGAGCACATCGCGCTGGTGATGGACCGCGAGGGCGCCGAGGGCGAGCAGGCGGTCAACATCATGACGCTGCATTCCGCCAAGGGGCTGGAGTTCGACACCGTGTTCCTGCCCGGCTGGGAGGAAGGCCTGTTCCCGCACCAACGGTCATTAGACGAGAGCGGCCGCGCCGGGCTCGAGGAGGAGCGGCGCCTGGCGCATGTCGGCCTCACCCGCGCGCGGAAGCGCGCCAAGATCTATTTCGCCACCAACAGGCGCATCCACGGCCTGTGGACGACGACGGTGCCCTCGCGCTTCCTCGACGAACTGCCGGAGGCCGACGTCGAGGTGAAGGAGCCGGCCGGCGGCACCGGCGGCTTCGGCATGTCGGGCTACGGCGCTTCGCGTTTTGACGAGATGAAGTCGTTCGGCTCGAACTATACCACGCCCGGCTGGCAGCGCGCGCAGCAGCGCCGCGGAAGAGGTGGTTTTGACGAGACGGGCCGCGAGCGCGGCCCTACGGGAGGCTTTTCCGACAACGGCCAGCCGCGCTATGTGCCGGATGGCGTGTTCGAGGATAACGCATACGCCGACGCGAATTCCGCCGATGATGCGTCCCGAGCCTCATCCCCATCGTCCCCTCCCCACTTGAGGGGGAGGGACAGGGAGAGGGGTCCCGCTTCCAAGAAAAAACGCCCCACCGTCCCACTGACCATCGAAGGCGAACTGATCGCCAAATCGACCGGCGCCGTCTCATCCTTCGAGGTCGGCGCCCGCGTGTTTCACCAGAAATTCGGCAACGGCAACGTGACGGCGGTGGACGGCAACAAGCTCACCATCCGCTTCGACAAGGCCGGCGAGAAACGCGTGGTGGATAGTTTTGTGGAGAGGGTGTGAGACGCATTTACAGTGGATGCGCGTCACTTATACTGTTCCTCAGCTTACGGGCAGATTTGTTATTGCGAATCGCAATATATGATCCAATGCTCTGGGGTGATCGCTCCTAAGCACCGTAAAATGCGAACAATGCGCTATGGATATACGCGCGCATAAGAGTGCCCGTAAGCATTCGCCTTACATTAGCTGATGTCTTCGTTAGCCAAATTCAAATCGGCGACGTCGCCTCGCCCCACCCCCTCGCCACCGTGCGCCGGCGGCGCTAGGGTCGCCGCACGGGCGGGCGGCGCTTCATTTGCAGGAGTTCACGATGGGACTGTTGGACAATCTCGGCGGCACGCTGAAGGCGGCGCTCGGTCAGGAGGCGGCGGCGGCGGCGCCGGGCCTCATCGCCGCGGCGCTCGGCAAGACCAACCTCGGCCTCGCCGGCGTCGTCGCCCAGTTGCAGCAGAACGGCCTCGGCGCCCAGGTGGTATCGTGGCTCGGCAACGGGCAGAACATCGCCATCACGCCGGATGAGCTCAAGGCCGCGCTCGGCAACGAGCACGTGCAGAAGCTCGCGGCCAGCATGGGCGTCTCGACGCAGGAGGCGCTCAACCTGCTGGCGCAGCACCTGCCGGCGGCGGTCGATCAGGCGAGCCCGAACGGCAAGCTGCAGTCGTAGCGAACAACCGTCACGCGCACAGGACCGGACGGCGCGGGTTGCGCCGCCGGTTGTGCCTGTCACGCGTCGCGAACCGCGGGCCGGTCTAGCCCTTGAGGCGCTTGTTGCACTCGCTGTAGTAGCCGCCGCCCTTCATGATCCATTCCAGCCCGGCATTGCCGGTGCCGCTGTTGGCCTTGTTGGCGTCGTACTGATCGAGGCAGGTGTGCATGCGCGCCTTGCCGGCAGATTCCTTGGAGTATTTCGGCGACACCGCGGTCGGGAATACGGCGGCGCTCGGGTTCGGCGCGGGCTTGGCGGCGGCGGCGGCGGGCTTTGCCGGAGCCGGCGCCGGTGCGGGTTTCGCGGCAGTTGTGGCCGCGGGCTTGGGAGCGGGCGCGGCGGCCGGCGCTGCCGCGGGCGTCGCTGCGGCTTCCGAGCCGCACTCGGCCTTGCGGAAGTCGTTCCACTTCTGGCCCTTGAGCGTGCCGGCGGCCTCCGCCGCTTTGTATTTCGCGCTGCACTCCTTCATGGTCAGCGCCTGCGCGCCGCCCGCAAACGACAAGACGCCCGCAAGCACGAACGCGCCTGCCGCAACGCAACGAATTCTCATGATACCGGCTCCCGTGGTTGGCATTGTTGGAATGTCGACAGTAACGAAACAATCCGCCGCGACCTTATTGGCAACCCGGCGTTTGTCTGTAGAATAGCATATTGTCATAGCCGGGAGTCCTCCATGAAAAAAGCCATTCTTGTGTTGCTCGTGAGCGCGTTCGCCTGCGGCTCCGCCCTGGCGCAGACGTGCGAAACCAAGGCCGTCAGCAAGGACGGCAAGGCTCTGGCCGGCGCGGCCAAGGTCAGCTTCGTCAAGAAGTGCTGCGAGGATTCCGCGGTCGGCAAGGACGGCAAGCCGCTGGCCGGCGCAGCAAAGACCAGCTACGTCAAGAAGTGCGAGACTGGCGGCTGACCGTTTCGTTTAGCCGCGCTCACTTCTTCTCCAGCATCAGCGTCCCCTTCTGCCCGATCACGCGTTGCGCGGCGGCGGCGAACTTCGCCAGCAGCCACGGCAGCGTGACCTCGAGCCGCACCGCGCCTTCATAGACGTCGAGAAAGCCCAGCGCGCGCTGGCCCAGCGCCGAAACGCGGAAGCTGAGCCGGTCGCCCTCCCATTGCTGATGCTCGAAGTTGATGAGCCGGGCGAACTCGGCTTCGGCGCGGGAAAGCCCGGCCTTGATGCGGGCGAGCTGCCTCGGCCTTGCCGAGGCGGTGCGGGATCATGACGACGAGCGGTTCGGACATGGGCAAGATGTAGGGACGAGGCGGGCGCGGCGGAAGAAGGCCGGGACGTGCTACGCTTCTCCGGACATGATGAAACGCGAGAGCTTCCCGGTCGCCAAAATCTACGTACCGCTGGAGCGGCGCAAGACGCTCGACCAGGCGCGCGTCGCCGCCATCGCCGCCAGCATGCTGGAAAAGGGCCAGGAGACCCCGATCAAGGTGCGCGCGGACGGCGAGCGCTTCGTGCTGATCGAGGGCCTGCACCGGCTCGAAGCCGCGAGGGCGCTGGGCGAAGACACCATCTTCGGCTACCGCGTCGACGCGCGGAAGCATTGAGGCGCCGCGCGGCGGCTAAAGCCCGAGCCCGCGCCAGAGCATGATGATGACGTGCTCGGCGGTCCGGGTGTACCAGCCGTCGAACAGGTAGAGATCAAGGCTGACCGCAACGGCCAGCGAGGCCACAGCGCGATCCATGGCCCACAGTCTGGCGGTGTGGAATTACCGGCGGCTAAGCGCGGACGCTCGAATTGTCATAAATGCCGCGTAGCCGGGAAATGCTACTTGAACTCGAAGCGGTCGTCGGCGCCGGGAATCTCGAACGGTTTTGCTTCGGCTTTGCCGCCGGCGGCAGGCTGCGCGGCGGCCTGCGGCGGCACGGCGCGCACAAGGTTCGCGCGCTGATCGGGCAATGCGGCGGTGACCGTGGTGCTCACCTGGTAGGGGCCGCGGCGCTGTGCGGCGAGCGCGCTCTGCACGTTGCCCTCGAGCCTGGTCTGTAGGCTGTCGTGCAGGCTGTTGATCGCCGACATCACCATCAGCGTGTCGGCGTGGCGGTGGCGGCGGGCATATTCGAACAGGAACCAGCGCCCGCGCGCGGTCTCCATGATCGCGGATTCGATGGCGTCATAGTCGTCGTCGCTGACCGGGCAATCCGGGTCGGCAAGTTGCGCACGGGACAGGGCCATCCGGGACCTCCGACAGGGGGGCGGGCAAAACGCTAGGCCGAGAGGGTGAAGCGAAGGTTAACCGTAGCGCCGCGGAACTTTCACACCGCTTTCCACATCAGCAGCACCAGGCCGAAGGCCACGACCCCGAGCCAGAGCACGGTGAGCGCCAGGCCCAGCACCACCAGCGCCTGGGCGGCGCCGCGGCGCAGCGGGTGACCGGTGTCGAGACCCTTCATGGGCACCAGCGCCTGCGGCAAAAGCGGTGTGAACTGGTCCATGACGGTACGGCTCCCCGGAGCAACCCCGCCCGTTGTCGGGACGGGCGGGGTTGCCGACGCATGCGTCAGGCTGTGGCACATCCCGACGCCCCCCTTGGTCGCGCCGGCAAGGGAACCGGTTCAAAGCGGGACAGCGGCGGGCGAATTTTTATCGGGCATAAATCACGTTTTTATTCTGTGTAATATCAGGGACCTGTGGCCGCACCTCGCCCATTCGCTTGACCGGCGCACGGCATTGAGGATGGTGAGCGGCCTCAATCTCGTGGCCGCGCCCCTCGCGGCCACGCCAGCCAGAAAGCCAGCGTGACCATGCCGCTCTCCGACACCATCAAATCGTTGATCCTCAGTGCCTGGGACGACGGCTACCCGTGCCTGCTCGCCACCAGCGGCCGCGAAGGGCCCAACATCACGCCCAAGGGCAGCATGATCGTGTTCGATGACGAACACCTCGCCTACTGGGAGCGATCCAAGCGCGGCGTCCTGGAAAACCTCGGCGCCGACCGGCGCGTCTGCGTCATTTACGCGAACTTCAAGGCGCAACGCGACGGCAAGCTCGACTCAGGATTCCTGCGCTTCTTCGGCGCCGCGGTGCTGCACGAAAGCGGACCCATGCGCGAGGCGATTTTTGCCAAGCTGCTGCCGCGCGAGCAGACCCACGCCGGCGCCGAGGCCGGCATCGGCGTGCTGATCCGCATCGAAAAAGCCATCGATGTCCGCGGCAAGCCGATCATGTAAACGATAGCGGCAAAAAGGCCCGCCCGCCGCCACATTCCCGCCCTCGGCCATGCTATGCTGGCCGCGTGGCGTTCCGGGCTGGAGTCATCGTATGCGTTTCCGCCGCCCGCCGGTTGTCTTGCCGGTTGTCTTGGCCGCTGCCCTAGCGGTCTTCGCGCTTGCCTCCGCAGCCCGCGCCGACATTCTCATCAGCATCGACAAGTCGAAGCAGGAAATGACCGTGCTGCAGGACAACTTCCTACTTTACCAGTGGCCGGTCTCGACCGGCGCGCAGGGCTACGACACGCCGTCCGGCGAGTTCAAGCCCTTCCGCATGGAGCGCGACCATTTCAGCCGCGAGTGGGATGACGCGCCGATGCCGCACTCGATTTTCTTCACCATGCAGGGCCACGCCATCCATGGCTCGAACCACGTGAAGGCGATCGGCACGCCGGCCTCGCATGGCTGCGTGCGGCTGCGCCCGGAAAACGCGGCCATCCTGTTCGACCTGGTCAAGCACGAGGGCATGAACCACACCAAGGTGGTGCTCACCGGCGAAACGCCCGAACCGGCCGCGCCAGTGGCGCAGCGCAATCAGATGCGGCGCGCCGGCACCGTCGCCAGCGCCGATGACGACGTCACCGGCTACGTTTCCCCCTCGCCGCGGCGCCTGCGCTCACCGCCGCGCGGCTGGCGTTACGCCCGGCCCTACTACCGGCACTACTATTATTACGACCATGGCCCCTTTCCCTTCGGATGGTGAGCGTCGGGAACCGCGGGCCGGCCTCGCCGCTTGATGTGACGTCGAGGCAAGCGCGGGAGATCGGGTCATGATCCGCAAGCTCAAGTCCGGCAAATACCGGCTCTATTCGCGCAAGAAAAATCTGCGCAACGGCAAGCGCCGCAACCTCGGCACGTTCAACAGCAAGTCCGCGGCGCAAAAGCACGAGCGCGAGGTGCAGTATTTCAAGCGGCATTGACGCGCGGGCGGCAGCGCCAACAAAGCCTGGGCCGCCGAACCGGCCGCCAACACGCGCGTCGGCTAATAGCCCCCGTAGCGCTCCGATGCCGCCGACTGAACCGGAGCCGCACTGATGACAACCGGCTCGGCGGGCAATAGCGCCGGCGCTTCGAAACCGGGCTGCCATAGCCAGTAGTGCTGGCTGCCGTCCCCGTTGACCGCGACGACTTTATGATTGTCTTTGGTGTCGATGGCATGAACGGTGATGCGGCTGATGAGACCGCCGCTGAGCGAGCGCATGTCGTTGGCCGCCTCGGCGACCGCCTGGTCCACGGTCATCCCAAGCTTCATGTACAGAACGACCGAGCGTGCAGTGCTGCATCTTATGGCCATCTCGCCGGCCCCGGTGCAGGCGCAGGCGCCGTACCTGCTATCGGCGTACGATCCGGCGCCAATGAGTGGGCTGTCGCCGAGGCGTCCGGGATATTTCCAGCCCCAGCCGGATGTGCTCGTGCCGCTCGCCAGATTGCCGCCCCGGTCAATGGCGAGAAATACGGTCGTGTCGCGGCCAACTTCCGGATCGATGGCGTGGCGGCAATATTCTGCCAATGCAACATCGGGCCAGCGCGCCTTGTCGTCCGCACTGACTTCCGCGTCGAACCACTTTCGCCACACCGCCGCGGCGCGGGGCACCAGCAATTCGCCGGGCTCGGCGCCGATCTCCCGTGCGAAACGTGCGGCACCATCGCCGACAAGGAATTCGTGCGGCAGCCGTTCGAGCACTTGCCGGGCGATGCTGACCGGGTGGAGAAAACCTTTGAGTGCGCCGACAGCCCCGGTGCGCAGCGTCGTGCCGTCCATGACGGCCGCGTCGAGCTCGACCTCGCCGAGCAGATTGGCCCAACCGCCACGGCCGACGGTGCGGACATTTTCATCGATTTCGACGAGGCGAATTCCGGCCTCGATGGCGTCGAGCGCCGGCTTTCCGTCGCGCAGCAGTTGCGCGGTCACTGGGGCGCCGGACGTGCCTTCATTGTTGGTCACGAGGATCATTGCGCGACCCTGAGTACGGGTTGATAGACGCCTCTTTCACATTGCATGTGCCGTCCCCGCGGCAGCGTCAAGGCTGCTGCGCCCCGCCGGCGCTATCCGCCGTGCCCAACTCCCAGCGCGTCCTCGCCGCGGTCGAGGATCAGCGGCACGATCAGATCTTCCTCGTCGTCGAGATGGCGCATCAGGCCCTTGAGCAGCGCGGCGCTGGCCGCGGCATAATCGTCGCCGCAGCGCTTGAGCGCTTCGGCCTCGCCCGACAGCGACTGCAACAGCGCGTTGGCGGTCTGCGCCGTCGCCGCCATGTCGGCGTGGATGGCGTGGTGATCGGCCTCCAGCACGTCGAAGCCGCGCGCCAGGCGCTCCTCGGCGGAGCGGAAGATCGGAAAATAGTGCAAGTCCTCGATCTGGTGATGCACGTTGAGCTGCGACAGCAGGAATTGTAGCCGCGGCACAAGCTGACGGGGAAAATCCGCCGCGGACATAACCCCGGAGCGGAAATCGCCGGTGACGCTTTCGATCGTGCCGGACAGTTCGCGGAACATGTCATGGCGCGACAGCCAGAACCGCGCCATGGCGCCGAGATTGTCGTGCCGCTGCCACTGCTCGCGCGGAAAGCGCGCGATCAGCAGCTTCAGGTCCTCCGGCCAGCCGTCGCGGCGGGCAAGCGCTAGAGCTTCCGTTTCGCGCTCCGTCGGCGTTTCAATCGTCATGCTGGGCTACATAGCCATTGCGCGGCAAAATGCGAAGGGCGAACGTGCGGCCGCAATGAGCGAAGTCACCACCACCATCGCATCCCTGAGCTGCGACGAGCCGATGGCGCGCCGGCTCGTCCTCGATCTTGGCGACAGCTCCGATCCCGAAAACACCGCCTGTTCGGCCTTCGAAGTTGGCAACGGACAGTGGCGGCTGGAGATCCATTTCCGCGAGACCCCCGATGAGGCCGCGGTCGCGGCGCTGGTGGCAAAGGCGGCTGGCGAGGCCGCAACGGCGACGCTTGAATTCAGCCAGACCGCCGCTGCCGACTGGGTGGCGCAAAGCCTCGCCGGCCTCATTCCGGTCGAGGCCGGGCGTTTTACCGTGCATGGCGCACACCACCGCGCCGGCGTCGGGCCAAACCGGATCGGCATCGAGATCGAGGCGGCGCTTGCCTTCGGCACCGGCCATCACGGCACCACGCGCGGCTGCCTGCTGGCGCTCGATGGCCTGCTCAAGCGGCGGCGGCCGCGCAACGTGCTCGATGTCGGCACCGGGTCCGGCGTGCTGGCGATTGCCGCGGCGCGCACGCTGCGCTGCCCGGTCAACGCGGTCGACATCGATGCGCTGGCGGTAGGTGTCGCGCGGGCAAACGCAAGGCTCAACCGCGCCGCCGCCTTTATTGCCTTCGCCCACGCCAACGGTCCCTCTACGCGAAGCGTGCGCCGGCGTGCGCCCTACGATCTGATCTTCGCCAACATCCTGTTGACGCCGCTGCAGCGAATGGCGGTCGGCCTGTCAACGCTCGCGGCCCATGGCGGACGCGTCGTGGTCTCGGGCCTGCTGCCGAGCCAGGCGCAAGCGGCGATTTCAATCTATCGCGCGCAAGGCCTGACGCTCGAGCGGCGCATCAAGCTCGAAGGCTGGACGACGCTGGTGTTGATGAAACCTTGAGGGCCGGGCGCGCCTCGCGCGGCAAGGCGGTCAGGGGCCCTGGAAAGGCAGCGTCCCTCGCCGCCACAGGCCATCGTCGCGGCGTTCAAGCTCGTCATAGCGCCGCTCAAGGTCGATCATGTCGTGGTAGCGGGCGATCTCGCGCTGCGCGCTCTTTTGGCGCGAAACGTGAAGCGCACGCAAGAAGCGAGCTAACCATGGCCAGCGTTTGGCAACGGGCGCCGGCCGCGCCACCGAAATGATCGCGATCGATTTTGTCGTGTAATGCATTTCGTCCTCATGTATCGGCACGTGCAAAGTGCGCGCGTGCAACGGACGAACAGAATCCAAACCGGGCTATTCCATTTTTTGTTTGTATCGATTGGATGAATTTCTCGAATTAGTCGATGACACGAAAAAGCAAACCGCCCCGGAGCGGCGGCTCCGGAGCGGTTCGCGACGTTGAAACTTGACGTTTACCAGCCACGCTGGGCCGGCTCCTTGGCAACCAGCTCGCCGTTGCGCAGCTCGTGGTCGTCCGGAAGCAGGTGGCGATAACGAGCAAGATCGCGCTCGGCGCGCGCCAACTGCGACGCCGCCATGGCGTCGAGCACGCGCGCGAAAAAGCCCTTCTTGGCCGGAGTCGCGTCGCTGTCCGACGCAGACGAAACGCGGCGAGTGCCATATGTTACAGCAACCATTTGATCTCTCCTTCTCGGGATGCGAAGCGAAAAATTCCGCAACCGCACTCCTTTATCTATTGCGTTGCAACATAGGCGCAGAGCGGACCACAGGCCACCCACAGCAATGCATGGAAGCCCCGTAATTCAGGCATAATTCATTAACGACCTGGTGAGAGTCATGGCAGCAATGCGACAGAATTAATGCACTGCACAAATGAGACTCAGAAAAGCGATTGATCGCTGAAATTGCCATCAGATAACGCTTATCCTGCGCCGGCCGGCAGCCGCCGGATTAATCATGATGCGGCGCAAAGCGTCACGCACGCGGCGCATGCCTGCATTGCTCTGCGCGGCGTGAAGACTAGAGTTGCAAACCGATGTTTGAATCGCGCTTCCAGACCTTCGATGATTCGAGCGAGCGCAGCGAAAGCGCGGGGCGCGTCGAGCGCTTGCGCGCCGAACTCGCGCGTCGCGGCCTCGACGGTTTTGTCGTGCCGCGCGCCGACCGCCAGCAGAACGAATACCTGCCGGCGAGCGAGGAGCGCCTCGCCTGGCTCACCGGCTTCACCGGCTCGGCGGGCGCGGCCATCGTGCTGGCCAACCGTGCGGTGCTGTTCGTCGACGGCCGCTACACCGTGCAGGCGGCGATGCAGGTCGATGGCGGAATTTTCGCGCTCGACAATCTGGTGGACCGCCCGCCCGACCAGTGGCTCGACCAAAATCTCAAAAGCGGCGACAGAATCGGTTACGACCCGTGGCTGCACACCGTCGAAGGTGTCGAGCGGCTGAAAAAGGCCTGCGCCAATGCCGGCGCCTCGCTGCTGCCGGTCGAGGACAATCCGATCGACGCGCTGTGGACCAACCGGCCGGCACCGCCGTCCGCCGCGGTCGTGCTGCGCGACGTCAAATTCGCCGGCGAAAGCGCGGCGGAGAAGCTCAAGCGCGTGCGCACCGAACTCATCAAGCTGCGCGCCGACGCCCTGGTCGTATCCGATCCGCAGAACGTCGCCTGGACGTTCAATATCCGCGGCTCCGACGTCGCGCACACGCCGCTGACGCTGGCATTTGCGCTGGTGCCGAAGGAAGGTCGCCCGGCGCTCTATGTCGATGGTGGCCGGCTCGACAATGCGGCACGCCGCGTGCTGGAAGACATCGCCGATCTGCGCCCGCCGGGCGGGCTTTCCGCCGATCTAGCCGCGCTCAAGGGCAAGACGGTATTGCTCGACCAGGCAAGCGCGGCCGAAGCGTTGACGCGGCTGATAGACGAGGCCGGCGGCAAGCCGCGGCGCGTCGCCGATCCAATCACGCTGATGAAAGCGGTAAAGAACCGCACCGAAATCGAGGGCACGCGCGCAGCCCACCTGCGCGACGGCGCCGCAGTGGCGCGCTTCCTCGCCTGGCTCGACCGCGAAGCACCGGATGGAAAGCTCACTGAAATCGCCGCCGTCGAGGCGCTGGAAAGCTTCCGCCGCGATACCGGCAAGCTCAAGGATATTTCGTTCCCCACCATCGCCGGATCGGGGCCGAACGGGGCCATAGTGCATTACCGGGTGACGCGGGCCTCCGACCGCCGTATCGGCGCGAACGAATTGTTCCTCATCGACTCCGGCGCGCAATACGTGGACGGCACCACCGACATCACCCGTACCGTCATCGTCGGAACGCCGAGCGAGGAGATGCGCGACCGCTTCACCCGCGTGCTCAAGGGCCACATCGCCATTGCCGGTGCCGTGTTCCCGGACGGCACCAGCGGCGCCCAGCTCGACCCGCTGGCGCGGCTGGCGTTGTGGCAGGCCGGGCTCGATTTCGACCACGGCACCGGCCATGGCGTCGGCAGCTATCTTTCGGTGCACGAAGGGCCGGCGCGGATTTCCAAGCTCGGCACGGTGGCGCTCAAGCGCGGCATGATCCTGTCCAACGAGCCCGGCTATTACAAAGCCGGCGCCTATGGCATCCGCATCGAGAACCTGGTACTGGTGACGGCGGCGCCGGAGCCCGCCGGCGCCGAAAAACCGCTCAATGCGTTCGAGACGCTGACGCTCGCGCCGATCGACCGCCGGCTGATCGACACGAAAATGCTCACCGCCAAGGAGCGCATCTGGCTCGATGCCTATCACGACCGCGTGCGCGAAACGATTTCGCCGCTCGTCGATGCGGCCACGCGCGCTTGGCTGGAGGCGGCGACGAGGCCGCTGTAAGCCCGGGCCGCCCGATGCATGCAGTTAAACGGAGGAATGCCAATGAGTGACATCGCCGGCGAAGAAACAGAGGATGACATCTTCGGTTACGATTTTCCCGACGAGGCTTTGGAGGCTGCGGCCTGTGCCGAACGCATGGCGGCCTATACGCAGATCGCGTACTGCACCATGGGCGTATGCCCGGGCGGCTAGCCGGCGCCGATCAGCTTGAGCCACTCGTCCTCGGTGAGCACCTTGACGCCGAGCTTGGTCGCTTCCGCGAGCTTGGAACCGGCGCCGGGACCGGCAACGACGTAGTCGGTCTTCTTCGACACCGAGCCCGCGGCCTTGGCGCCGAGCCGCTCGGCGGTGGCTTTCGCCTCCTCGCGCGTCATCTTTTCCAGCGACCCGGTGAACACCACGGTTTTTCCGGCGACGGCTGAATTGGTCTTCGGCTTTTCCGCGTCGACGATTTTCACCTCTTTGGTCAGCCGCTCGACAATGCCACGATTGTGGCTCTCGCCGAAATAGGCGCGGACCGCCGCGATCACGGTGTCGCCGATCTGATCGAGCGCATCCATCTCGGCGGCCGCCTCCTCGTCGCCCCTGGCGATTTTCAGCGAGGCATCGTGGAACGCCTTCCACGAGCCGTAGCCGCGCGCCAAGGCCAGCGCCGTGGTCTCGCCGACGTGGCGGATGCCGAGCGCAAAGATGAAGCGGTCGAGCGAAATCTCGCGGCGCGCATTGATGGCGTCGAACAGGTTCTTCACCGAGGTTTCGCCGTAGCCTTCCTCCTCCAGCAATTCCTTCTTGTGCTTCTTCTCCAGGGTGAAGATGTCAGCGGGTTCCTTCACCCATTCCTTCTCGAAGAACAGCTCGACCTGCTTCTCGCCGAGGCCCTCGATGTCGAAGGCGCGGCGCGAGGCGAACAGCTTGAGATGCTCGATCTTCTGATAGGGGCAGGCAAATTCCCCGGTGCAGCGGGCGCGCGAGCCTTCATCGCCGGTCGCGGTTTCCTCGCGCACGATTGCCGTATGCAGGTAGCAGGGGCATTTCTTCGGGAAAGGATACGGCTTGGCGTCCTTTGGCCGCTTCTCCAGCACCACGTCGACGACTTGCGGGATGACGTCGCCGGCGCGCTGGATGATGACGGTATCGCCGATGCGGATATCGCGGCCCTCGCGCAACTCTTCGCCGTTGCCGCCGATGCCCTTGATGTAGTCCTCGTTGTGCAGCGTCGCGTTCTGCACCACCACGCCGCCAACCCCGACCGGCTCGAGCTGCGCCGTCGGCGTGAGCACGCCGGTGCGGCCGACCGTGATTAGCACGCCGCGGATGACGGTGATGGCGCGCTCGGCGGGAAACTTGTGCGCTATCGCCCAGCGCGGGTCGCGCGAGACGAAGCCGAGCCGCTCCTGCTGATCGATGCGGTCGACCTTGTAGACGACGCCGTCGATGTCGTAGTCGAGCTTGGCCCGCCGTTTCTCGATGTCGCGGTGGAAGGCGAGCAATTCATCGGTCGCGCGGCAAATCTTGGTGAGCGGGTTCGTCTTGAAGCCGCAAGTCTCGAACCACTTGATCATGCCGGATTGGGTGTCCGCGGGCATCTCGCTCATCTCGCCCCAGGCGTAGGCAAAGAAGCCGAGCGGACGCGAGGCGGTCACCGCGGGGTCCTTCTGCCGCAGCGAGCCGGCGGCGGAATTGCGCGGGTTGGCAAAGATCGTTTCGCCCGCCTCCCTCTGCCGCTCGTTGAGCTTGAGGAAATCCGGCTTGGTCATGTAGACCTCGCCGCGCACCTCGCAGACCTTCGGCACGCCCCTGCCCTTGAGGCGCTGCGGCACTTCCTTGAGCGTCTTGATGTTGGCGGTGACGTCCTCGCCCTCGCTGCCGTCGCCGCGCGTTGCCGCGGTGACAAGCTCGCCGCCCTCGTAGCGCAAAGACATCGACAGCCCGTCGATCTTCGGCTCGGCGTTGAAGGTGATTTTTTCGTCGTCGCTCAATTTCAGGAAGCGGCGGATGCGGGCGACGAAATCGACCACGTCCTGATCGGCAAAGGCGTTGTCGAGCGAGAGCATCGGCACGGCGTGCCGCACCTTCTTGAACTTGCCCGCCGGCGCGGCGCCGACGCGGCGCGACGGCGAATCCGCGCGGATGAGCTTGGGAAAGCGTTTCTCGATCGCCGCATTGCGTTGACGCAGCGCATCGTAATCGGCGTCGGTGAGGGTCGGCTTGTCGTCGAGGTAATAGCGCTTGTCATTCGCCGCGATCGCGGCGGCGAGACGCTTGAGCTCGGCCCCGGCCTGCGCTTCGGTCAACTCGGCGGGTTTGACTTTGGAGGCGTCGGAACTAGCCATGCCGGCACTGTATCAGGAAGCCGCCTTGATCAGCCGCTCGGCGGCGGCGCGGGCCTCGTTGGTGATCTCGGCGCCGGCCAGCATGCGGGCGATTTCCTCGCGGCGGCCCTCTTTTGTCACTTCGGTCACGCGGGTTGCCATCCGTTTTCCCTTGTCCATCGCGTCCTTGCTGATGAGATAGTGCCGGTCGGCGCGCGCCGCCACCTGCGGCGCATGCGTCACCGCCAGCACCTGTACGCCCGACGCGAGCCGCGCGAGCCGCAGGCCGATGGCGTCGGCCACCGCGCCGCCCACCCCGGTGTCGATTTCGTCGAACACCAAAGTCGGCGCCGAACCGCGATCGGCCAGCACCACCTTCAGCGCCAGCAGGAAACGCGCGAGTTCGCCGCCGGAGGCGACCTTCATCAAGGGGCCGGGCCGCGTGCCCGGATTGGTCTGCACCCAGAACTCGACTTTATCGATGCCGTTGGGGCCGGCGGCGGCAGCCTCGCTGACGATTTCGGTGGAGAATTTGGCCCGCTCCAACTTGAGCGGCTTGAGCTCGGCGTTGACCGCCTTGTCGAGCGCGGTCGCGGCCTTCAGCCGGGCCTTGGAGAGCGCCTCGGCTGCGGTGTTATAGGCGGCGTCCGCCTGCTTGACCGCAGCCTCAAGTGCCTTGAGCTTTTCCTCACCGGCATCGATCAGCGCAACGTCCGCCTTGTAGCGCTGGCCGAGCGCCGCCAGATCGTCGACCGGCACGTTGTATTTGCGGCCGGCGGCGCGCAGCGCAAACAGCCGCTCCTCGATGCGTTCGAGCTCGGCCGGATCGTAGTCGGCGGTGCGAAGTGCCGCTTCGAGATGCGCGCGCGTTTCCTCCAGCGCATTAAGCGCGGCATCGAGCGCCTTGACCGTCGGATCGATAAGCTGCGGCGCCTGCGCCGAGCGGCGCTCCAGGCGGCGGATGACGCCGGCAAAGGCCGGCACGGACGAGTTGGTGCCGGCGACGATGTCGTACGCGTCGCGCAGATCCTCGGCGACCTTTTCCGCCTGCATCATCAGCGCGCGGCGATCGGCAAGCGCGGTTTCCTCGCCGCTCTGCGGCGCAAGCTTCTCCAGTTCGGCGACGGCATGATGCAGATAGTCGCCCTCGCGCTTGGCGCGTTCGACCTCGGCGCGATGGTGATCGGCGGCATCCTGCGCGGCGCGGCGGGCGTCCCACAATGTCGCGACTTTCGCCGCATCCTTCTCCAGCGCGCCGAAGGCGTCGAGCAGGCGGCGATGGGTGGCGGCGTCGGTCAAGGCGCGGTCGTCGTGCTGGCCGTGGATCTCGACCAGCGCCTCGCCGAGCTGCTTGAGGATCTGCACGCTCACCGGCTGGTCGTTGACGAAGGCGCGGGTGCGCCCGTCCGACAGTTGCAACCGGCGCAGGATCAATTCGTCGTCGTCGGCGATGTCGTTCGCCAAATTTTGCGCCTTGAGCACCGCGCGCGCCGGATGGTTGCGGGCGACCTCGAAACTGGCGATCACCTGGCCCTGCTCTGAGCCCTGGCGCACCAGCGCCTGGTCGCCCCGCCCGCCCAAGGCCAGCGCGAAGGCATCGAGCAAAATCGACTTGCCGGCGCCGGTTTCGCCGGTGAGCACGGCAAGCCCGTCGGCAAAATCGATATCGAGCCGGTCGATGAGGACGATGTCGCGGATCGAGAGACGGGAGAGCATGTGTTTCGACCGTCGCAAGCCTTGTCATGCCCGGCCTTGTGCCAGGCATCCACGCCTTGCTGAGCTTGCATCATCGAAGACGTGGATGGCCGGGACAAGCCCGGCCATGACGGTGTGGGTAACTCAGCGCAAGCGAATCACAAGTCCTAGCCTAGCCCAGGCCCATCTTCTTGAACGCCTTGCTGATCCAGGAGTCCTTGTTTTCGTTCGGCTCGCGCCCGCCGCCCTTGAGCAGCGTATAGGCGTGCTTGTACCAGATGCTGTCGGGGAAATTGTGCCCGAGCACGGCGGCAGCGGTCTGCGCCTCGTCGACGATACCGAGCGCCATGTAGCATTCGGTCAGCCGCTCGAGCGCCTCTTCGACCTCGCGCGTGGTCTGATACTGGGTGACCACGACTTTGAAGCGGTTAATGGCGCCGGTGTAGTCTTTCTTCTCCAGGTAATAGCGGCCGACGAACATTTCCTTGCCGGCGAGCTGGTCGCGGGCCACTTCGATCTTCTGTTTGGCGCTGACCGCGTATTCGCTGGTCGGATATTTGCGCGCGACTTCGTCGAGCGCGTTGAGCGCTTTTTCCGTTCCGGCCTGGTCGCGGGTGATATCCGGAATCTCATCGTAATAGGACGAGCCGATCAGGAACTGCGCGTAGGCGGCGTCCGGGCTGCCCGGATGCAGCGATATGTAACGCTTGGCGGCGTTGACCGAGTTGTCATAGGACCCGGCTTGATAATAGGCGTAAGACGACATGATCAGCGCCTTGCGCGCCCATTCCGAATAGGGATGCTGGCGGTCGACTTCCTCGAATTTCTCCGCCGCCCGCTTTGGATCCTGCTTGTCGTTGAGCAGGTAAAGGCCCTCGTTGTAGAGCCGGTCGGCGGGTTCGTCGGGCGGGGTGTCATCCTTGCTGCCGAAGAGGCTGCTGCAGGCGCCGAGGCTCGCCGCAAGCGCGACAAGCATCAGCCCGCGCGCAAGGCGCCGCCTTACAGCCTGCCTCTTGCTTTGCGGGCAATGTCATACGCACTAAACCCATGGGCGACGTCTTACCCCAATCCCCGAAACGGCCGAAACCAGCCCGGTTTCGCCTCGACCGGCCCCTCGCCGCCGATGTCTAAGCGAGAAAACCCGGCGCGGCCAAGCGATTAGGCCGACATTCGGCCGGCATTAAGGCGCTAAGATAAGGCCAATTTGTAAAGAATTTCAGGCCACTTCCGGGCCATAGGCCGGCAGCGCAAGGCCAGCGGCGGAAAGACCCACCGCGGCATGGCCGCGGCGGCGCGCCGGCTCGGCAAATTCCACCACGCGCCAAGCGCTGCGGTCGGCCATCAGCGCCGACAGCACGGCGTGATTGAGCTTATGCCCGCCGCGAACGGTGCGGTAGGTCGCGATCAACGGCTGCCCGGCCAGCGCCAGATCGCCGATGGCGTCGAGCACCTTGTGGCGGACGAATTCGTCGGCAAAGCGCAGGCCTTCGGGATTGAGAATGCGGTCGTCGGTGACCACCAGCGTGTTTTCAAACGAGGCGCCGAGCGCATAACCGGCGGTCCACAATTTGGAAACGTCCTTCATGAAACCGAAGGTGCGGGCGCGCGCGATTTCGCGGCGGAAGGTCTCCGGCTCGATGTCGAGCGACAGCGCCTGGCGGCCGATCAGCGGATGATCGAATTCAATCTCGGCCTCGACGCGGAACCCATGATCGTACGGCAGCAATTCGCCCTGCGCGCCATCCTTGCTCACGCGCACCGGCTTGATGACTTCGATGTAACGGCGCGGCAGTGCGCGCGTGGTGAGCCCGGCCTGGTCGATGGCGTCGACGAAGGCGGCGGCGCTGCCGTCCATGATCGGCACTTCCGGCCCGTCAATCTCGATGATGGCGTTGTCGACGCCGAGGCCGCGCAGCGCGGCGAGCAGATGTTCGGCGGTGGAGCACAGCGGCCCGGTCGCGTCGCCGAGCACGGTGGCAAAATCGGTCGCGGTCACGGCGCGCACATCGGCGCGAATTTCGCGCGTCACCGTACCGTCAGCGCCGAGACGCTGGAACACGATGCCGGCGTCATCGTCCGCCGGATGCATGGTGAGCGTGACAGGAAGACCGGAATGTACGCCGATGCCGGAGACGGCAACGTGATCGCGCAGCGTTGTTTGCTTAGCGCCCTTCATTTACCCGTTTCCCGCGCACGTTGAACTCAAACGACTCTGCGCGGTCCCAATCCCAGACCCAACGGGGCCACAATTTAGTCTCAGCTTCGTCTCAGCTTTTGCATCAGCCCGGCACGGCATCGCGCCGCTCCGAGCCCCCCAAGGAACTAAAAAGTCCCTTTGCTGGCCGGAACTTAGGCCAGGGCCGCAGATATCGCCAAGTCACGTTGTCTTACCGACTGTTACCTTTTCGCCTTAATTGCCGCCCTCACGGTGGCACCGCCGGCAGGCGCGGCCATGGCGCCGGACCGCCCTTGACCACGTTGGCGGCCGCGACCCGCCGCCTGTAGCCAAAAATTATTAATAAAGCGATGCTTTTTCAACGAGTTAAATGAAAACAGCGGCCCGGCGCCGAAAATGGCAGCCGGACCGCTGTCAGCAAGTGGCGGTGGTCAGTTCGCCTGCCGGCGCAGGAAGGCCGGAATATCGAGCTGATCCTCATCGGCCGGATTATGCACAGGCGTGGGGCGGCCGTGCGGGTCGAGTCCCTGCGGCGCCGGGCGTCGGGCATAATCGGACACCGGCGGGCCTTCGGCCGGGCGCGCAGGCGAACGGGCCACCCGCTCGGCCGGAGGCATCTGGCGCGCCGTACGCGGCGCCTGAGGCGGTTGCGCCTCCTCGCCGCGCCGGCCGATGCCCACCGAGGCGAGCCGCTGCATCAGCGACATGCGCCGCTTCTCCGGATGATCGTCGCCGAGTTCGCCGCGCTGCGCCCTGATTTCATTCTGCGCCGGCAGCGGCAGTTCGTCGATGCGCGGCATGCGCGGCGTGCGCACGACGGTGCGGTCGGGTGCCGGCGGAATGAAAGTCTTGGGCACGGGCTGTTCGGCCACCTCGAGCGGCGCTGGCTCGAACAGCGACGGCTTGATCGGCATCGGGCGAATCGAAACCTCGTCCATCGCCGACGGCGGCAGGATGGCTGCCGCGACGGCCGCGTGCGCGGACTCGAAGGAGGCCGCGGTGGCGGGCTGCGCGCGCTCGATGCGCTCGGCGATGCGGCGCGTGTCGCCGCGCGCCTTGCTGGCGAGCTCCTTGAGTGCGGATTCAGTCGGCTGCGCGGCGTGCAGCACGCCGGTATGGTCGATGCCGGTCGCCACGACGGAAACACGAATGATCCCTTCCAGCGTCTCGTCGAAGGTCGCGCCGACGATGATGTTGGCATCGGGATCGACTTCCTCGCGGATGCGGGTCGCGGCCTCGTCGACTTCGTAGAGGGTGAGGTCCTTGCCGCCGGTGATCGAGATCAACAGGCCGCGCGCGCCCTTCATCGAGGCGTCATCGATCAGCGGGTTGGCGATCGCGGCTTCGGCCGCGGTCAACGCGCGCTTCTCGCCGGAGGCTTCGCCGGTGCCCATCATGGCCTTGCCCATTTCGCGCATGACGGCGCGAACGTCGGCAAAGTCGAGGTTGATGAGGCCTTCCTTGACCATCAGGTCGGTGATGCAGGCGACGCCCGAATAGAGCACCTGGTCGGCCATGGCAAAAGCATCGGCAAACGTGGTCTTTTCGTTGGCCACTCGGAACAGGTTCTGGTTGGGAATGATCAGCAGAGTGTCGACCACCTTCTGCAATTCGACGATGCCGGCTTCGGCAAAGCGCATGCGGCGCTGGCCCTCGAAGTGGAACGGCTTGGTGACCACACCGACGGTGAGGATGCCGAGTTCGCGCGCAACCTTGGCGATGACCGGCGAAGCGCCGGTGCCGGTGCCGCCGCCCATGCCGGCGGTGACGAAGATCATGTGCGCGCCGGTCAGGTGATCGCGGATCTCGTCGATCACTTCTTCCGCCGCGGCGCGGCCGACTTCCGGCTGTGAGCCGGCGCCGAGCCCTTCGGTGACCTGCGCGCCCATCTGCACGATGCGCTCGGCCTTCGACATGGTCAGCGCCTGGGCATCGGTATTGGCGACGACGAAGTCGACACCCTGGAGCCCGGCCGTGATCATGTTGTTGACCGCATTGCCGCCGGCGCCGCCGACGCCGAACACGGTAATGCGGGGCTTCATTTCGCGAATGTCGGGAATCGTCAGATTGATCGTCATGAGGTTGCCTCTGTTAATGCACGAGCGGCAACGCGAAGCGCATGCCGCTAGCTCGGACCGGTCCGCCACCGGCCGCTGGAGAAGTTACGAGGGTCAGAAACTCTCGCGCAGCCATCGTCCGACCCGTGTCACGTAGCCACCTGTACCCGTCATCAATTGCCGCGTTCGCCGCGGTTCGAAATGTTCAAGATGCGCCGCCTGCGGATAGACCAGCAGGCCCGCGGCGACCGCGAAGGCCGGTCCCTTGGCCGCTTCGGGCAAACCGGCGAGCCCAAGCGGACGGCCGATGCGCACCGGGCGCCGGAGAATGCGTGCGGCGAGATCGGCAAGGCCTGAGAGCTGGCTTGCGCCGCCGGTGAGCACGACGCGGCCGCGCGGCTCTGCCGCGAAGGGCGACGCCGCCAGGCGATCGCGCGCCATTTCGAGGATCTCCTCGACCCGCGGCTTGATGATGCGCGCAAGCGTCTCCCGCAAGACGAATTGCGGCGGCTCGCGCTCGTCATCGCCCACAGGAGGCACCGAGATCATGTCCCGTTCATCCGATCCACCGGTGAAAACAGTGCCATAAATCGCTTTGATTCGCTCAGCATCTGCAACCCGGGTGTTCAACCCGCGGGCGAGGTCCATGGTCACGTGATGGCCGCCGAGGGCGAACCCGTCGGCATGGACGAATTGGCCGCCGGAAAATACCGCAATGGTCGTGGTCCCGGCGCCCAATTCGATGCAGGCGGCGCCCAAATCGGCCTCATCATCGGCCAGCACGGACAGGCCCGCCACGTAGGGCGAGGCGACCATGGCCTCGATGCCGATATGGCTGCGCTCGACGCTGAGCATGAGGTTGCGCACGGTGGCAACGTCGGTCGTCACCATGTGCATGTTGACGCCGAAACGGCGGCCGAGCATGCCGCGCGGCTCGCGAATGCCGGTGGTGGCGTCGAGCGAATAGCCGGTCGGCAGGCAATGCAGCACCGCGCGGCCGTCGCGCACCGAGTGACGGCTGGCCGCCGCCAGCACGCGGGCGATGTCGCCGTCGGTCACGGCGCCGCCCGGGAGTTCGATATCGGCGACGAAGCGCTCGCTGCCGATTCGTCCTCCGGACAACGATACCACGACGGACTCGAGCTGCACGCCGGCGGCGCTTTCGGCGATGTCGACCGCCTGGCGGATCATCTCCTCGGCTTCGACCAGATCGACGACGCTGCCGGCCTTCATGCCGCTGGCGGCGGTATGGCTGAAGCCGAGCACGCGCACGCCGTGGCTGCGGCGGCGCAGCACCTCCTGCGGCCCCTGTGGCTCGAGCCGGGCGATGAGGCAGGCAATCTTGCTGGTGCCCACGTCAAGGGCGGCGACGACGGCGGCGCGGCGCGGCGACACCGGCTTCATTTTCGGGGTCAGGCTGAAACGGACGACGGTCACGCCTCGCCGCCTTTCTTTTTCCTGGCGGCTTTCTCGGCCGCCTTGAGCGCGTCATCACGCGCCGCAGCCGCTGCGCTGGACTGGCGCACGACCACGCGGTCGGGCAAGCGCAGATCGACCGTGACAATGTCACGCGAAAGCAATTTCTTGCTGCGGTCGAGATCGACCAGCGTTTGCAGCGCCGCCTCCGGCGCCTGCTCTGGCAGCAGCACTTCCACGCCATCTTTGAGGCTCAGATTCCAGCGCCGTTCGGCGACCAGCACCGCCGCGGTCACCCGCCCGGCGATGTCGGGATAACGGGCGAGCACCGCGAAAAATTGTTGTGCTTCACGTTCGGCGCCCTGCCCGACCACCAGCGGCAGCGAAGCAAATTGTGGCGGCACTGACGTTTCCAGCACGGTGCCGTCGGCCGCGATCAAGGTCACGCGGCTGTCCTTCTGCCACAGCGCGAAAGCACGGCGCTCCTTGATGGCGATGCGCAGGCGATCCGGATAAAGTTTGAGAACCGTCGCTTCCGCGATCCAAGGATTGCCGATCAGCCGCGCGCGCGCGCCTGCGGCATCGAGAAACAGAAGCGACGAGCGGCCGGTGACGCCGGCGAGCGCCAAAATCCCTTCTCGGCTGAGCTGTGCTTCACCGTCGAGCGCGACCTCGGCGATGCCGAAGCCTGCGGCGTTCGCAGCGGTGTCGGCGAAATCCTGCACTTGGGTCACGATGTCGTCGGCATGGCCGCCTTTGACGACGCCATAGGCGACGCTGCCGGCGATCAAGGCCGCCGCCGCAAACGCTCCGGCGCCGCGCGGCGGGTCGAGGTCGATGATGGGGCCGAGCCAACGCCGGCCGAAACGCCGCCAGCGCGACGACGACACGACGCGCGTGCGCCGGGCGGCCGGGCGGCGTCGCCGGCCCTTCGGCGTCAGCGTTTGAGCGAGGCGTCTCTGATCTGTCGCGACCGGCTCAGGCAAGGCCGCAGGTCCCCTTGTCGATGACGCTTTGCGCAAGCGCAAATCCATGGCGAGGCGCGCAAAACGCCGCCAAAGCCCAGTCTTCAGGCCATTTGGTAAACGATTAGTAAAGTTTTAGAGATCTTTAGCGATTGAGCGAGGCATCCTCGATCATCCAGCGCACCAGCTCGGCAAAGGCGATGCCGGCGTGGGTGGCCATGTCCGGGACCAGCGAGGTTCCGGTCATGCCCGGCTGGGTGTTCACCTCCAGGCAGAACAGGCCCTTGCTCCCGGGGAGGCTGTCGTCGAAGCGGAAGTCGGCGCGCGTGACGCCGCGGCAGCCGAGCGCCCGATGCGCGGCAAGCGACAGACGCCGCACCTCTTCGTAGACCGCAGGCGAAATCGGCGCGGGCAGAAGATGCTTCGAGCCGCCCGGCGCGTATTTGGCTTCGTAGTCGTAGAATTTTGTGGCGGGGACGATCTCGATGACGCCCAGCGCCTTGTCGCCCATCACCGCGCAGGTCAATTCCTTCCCGGCAATGAAGGGCTCGACCAGCACCGTGTTACCGAACGCCCAATCGGACCGGGTCAATTCCTGCGGCGGGTGCTTGTGATCTTCGCGCACGATGAAGACGCCGACGCTGGAGCCCTCCGCCACCGGCTTGATCACGTAGGGCTGCGGCAGCAGATGCTTTTTGGCGGCGGCGGCGCGCGAGGTCACGAGCCCGCCCGGCACCGGAATGCCGGCGGCCGCGAGCACGGTCTTGGCGAGCTCCTTTTGCATCGCCAGCGCCGAGGCGAGGACGCCGGAATGGCTGTAGGGGATGCCGAAAATCTCCAGCAGGCCCTGCAACGTTCCGTCCTCGCCGGGCCGTCCATGCAGCACGTTGAGCGCCACGTCGGGCTTAAGCTCGCGCAGACGCGCGGCGATGTCGCGATCGACGTCGACGCGGCTGACGCGATAGCCGACGCTCTCGGCGGCATCGGCGCAGGCCTTGCCGGAGTTCAAGGAGACGTCGCGCTCGGCCGACCAGCCTCCCATCAGAATGGCGACGTGCTTGGGCATCCGGCTCTCTAGCTTCCCCGCCGCTGATTCGTTTCCGCCTCAATAGAATCGAGATTGGCCGCGCCGTCGAGTGGCAGGCGGGGCCGATTGCGCCTAGCGCGGCGCCACGGCATCATTGCGGCATGCGCGCAATAATGGCGTTTGTGCTGCTGCTGTCGGTTGCCGGCTTTCCCCTGCACGCCGCCGAGCCGCTGCCGCCGATGGTCGGGGCCAGCGAAAGCGCGGCCAAAGAGCGCGCGGCGCTGTTCGCAGAACTGGCCGCTGCGCCCAACGAAGCCGACGCGCGCGAGATCGAGCAGAAAATCTGGAAATTCTGGCTGAGTTTCGCCGACAACGAATCGCGCGAGATGCTTGAGGAATCGCGCAAGGCGCAGTTGCGCTTCGATTACGACGAGGCGCTGATCTACATGAAGGCGCTTGTGGTGCGCGCACCGCAGTTCGCCGAAGCCTGGAACCAGCTCGGCTATGTGCTGTTTCTTGCCGGCAGATACGATGCTTCGCTCGTCGCCATCGAACAAACGCTGAAACTTGAGCCGATGCATTACGCCGCGCTCGCCGGCCGCGGCATCATCCTCATCCAGCAGGGAAAGGACGCGGAAGCCCAGGCCGCGCTCAAGCAGGCGCTGGCGATCGACCCTTGGCTCAAGGAGCGGCGATTGATCGAGGGCTATGAGGGCGGCAAGAAGATCTGATAATCGAGTACGCAAAAGGTTGCGCGTCACGCCTGCCTCGTCCCCGAAGGCAGGCATTCGACAAGACGCAGGACAATGAATCTCCGGCAAATCTACAGCATCAATATGAGCATGGCCGCCTACGTGGTCGGCGATGTGATGGTCAAAAGCCTAGGACAGGTTTATCCGCCGATCGAGGTCATTTTCTGGCGCAGCTGCGTCATTGCCGGCGCCTTCGGTATCTATCTCGCGTTCAACGGGGCGCTGTTTTCGAAAAATGGACTGCGGCCGGAGGTGCTGCTGCGCTGCCTGTTCGACAGCATCAATTCATTTTCCTTTGTCATCGCGCTCGTGCACATCGACCTCGCCGAAATCTATGCGGTCCTGCTGACCACGCCGTTCCTGATGACCATCCTGGCGGTGGTGCTTCTCAAGGAGCCGGTCGGCTGGCGCCGGTGGCTGGCGATCGTCGGCGGCATTGCCGGATCGTTGTTGATCATCAAGCCAAGCACGCAAGGGTTCAATTATTGGGCAGCGATCGCCTTTCTCGCCGCGCTCGCCGGCGCGCTGCGCGATTACGTCACGGTCAAGATTCACGCGGCCATCTCGACCGTCGAGGTGACTTTTATTGGCGCGGTTTTCTCCGCGACCGCGGCCGGAGCCGCGTTTCTGTTCGGCATCGGCCCATCGTGGAAGACGGCCGCTGTCCACGAAGCATCGTTGATCGTCGGCATGGCTGCGGCTTCGCTCGTCGGCACGATGCTTCTTATCCACGCATGCCGAATCGGCCCGCTCTACATCGCCGCCGCTTTTCGCTTCATGCTGCTCGTCTGGGGCGGCGTCGCGGGCTATTTGGTGTTCGGCAACGTCCCGGATGCCTGGAGCATCGCCGGCGCACTCATCATCGTGACCTGCGCGCTTTATGTGCTCTATCGCGAAGCGATACGGCACCAGGTCATCGCCTCGGCGGTGCCGGGCGGCGGGACGACGGCGTGATGGGCTATCGTCCAGGCGTTGCGGGAACGCCGATGCGCTTGATCTCCCATTCCAGTTCGACGCCGGAATGCGCCTTGACCCGCGCGCGCACGGTTTCGCCGAGCGTCTCGATGTCGGCGGCGGTTGCCGAGTCGAGGTTGATGAGGAAATTGCTGTGCAGGTCGGAGACCTTGGCACGGCCGACCTGCAAGCCCCGGCAGCCGGCTTCATCGACCAGTTTCCATGCACTCATGCCGGATGGGTTCTTGAAGGTCGAACCGCCGGTGCGGTTGCGCGGCTGGCTCGCCTCTCGTCTGGATTTGATCTCGGCCATCTCCGCGGCGATTGTCTCGACCTCGCCGGCGCGGCCCTGAAACAGCGCCTGGGTGAAAATGACGTCGTCAGGCACGCCGCAGTGTCGATAGGAAAAAGCCATCTCGGCATTGCTGTAGCTGCGCGCATTGCCCTGCCGGTCGATGCCACGCGCCTCGACCAGCACGTCCTTGGTCTCGCCGCCATAGGCGCCGCCGTTCATGCGCAGCGCACCGCCGATAGTCCCGGGAATACCGCTGTAGAAGGACAGCCCGGCAATGGCTGCGTCACGCGCGGCGCGCGCCACCATGACGTCGAGCAGCGCGGTGCCGGCGCGCAGCCGATGCTCCGGCTCGACGGCGATGTCATTGAAGCCGCGGCCGAGGCGGATCACGACGCCCGGCACGCCGCCATCGCGCACGATGAGATTGGAGCCGGCGCCGACGACATAGACAGGAATCTCCGCCGGCAGATCGCGCAGGAAATAAGCCAGATCGTCCTCGTTTTCCGGCATGAAAAATACCTGCGCCGGACCGCCGGCGCGGAACCAGGCGAACTCGCTGAGCGACTGGTTTGCGAGCAACCGCCCGCGCAACTCCGGCATGCGCGCGCGGAAGCTCGGGGTCATGTCGGGGAACGCCGCCATCACCGCTTGCCGCCGAGCGCCTTTAATTCCCCGGGCAGCGCGTAAGCCCACTGCGTGATTGAGCCGGCGCCGAGGCAGACCACGTAATCGCCGGGCTTGGCCAGGGTCTTGATGACGCCGGCGAGCTGCTCGGGGCCGTCGAGCGGGATGACCTGGCGGTGGCCGCGCGCGCGTAACGCCTGCACCAGATGGTCGCGGTCGGCGCCTTCGATCGGCGCTTCACCGGCCGGATAGACATTGGCGACAATCACGGCGTCGGCATCGTTGAAGCAGGTGGAAAACGGCTCGAACAGGGTTTTCAGCCGCGTGTAACGGTGCGGCTGCACCACGGCGATGACCTGGCCCTTGGCCACCTCGCGCGCGGCCTTGAGCACCGCCGCGATCTCGACCGGATGATGGCCGTAGTCGTCGATGATGACGGCGCCGTTCCACTCGCCGACTTTGGTGAAGCGGCGCTTGACGCCGCCGAACTTTCCCAGTGCGGCGCGGATCGTGTCGTCGGCAATTTTGAGTTCGTGGGCGACGGCGATGGCCGAGGTTGCGTTGAGCGCGTTGTGGCGGCCCGGCATCGGCAGCGTGAGATTTTTGATCTCGTGCACGGTCTTGCCTTCGCGGTCGCGGAACAGGACCGAGAAGCGCGAGGCGCCGTCGTGATGGTCGAGATCGACGAGGCGCACGTCGGCCTGCGGGTTTTCGCCGTAGGTAATGATGCGGCGGTCGATGATGCGCCCGACCAGCCGCTGCACGATCGGATGGTCTGTGCACATCACGGCGAAGCCATAAAACGGCACGTTGCCGATGAAATCGAAGAACGCGTCCTGCACCGCCGTGAAGGTCTTGAAGTGATCGAGATGCTCGGCATCGACATTGGTGACGATGGCGATGTCGGCGGGCAGCTTGAGAAAGGTGCCGTCGGACTCGTCGGCCTCCACCACCATCCAGTTGCCGGCGCCGAGCCGCGCATTGGTGCCGTAGGCGTTGATGATACCGCCGTTGATCACCGTCGGATCAAGGCCGCCGGCGTCGAGCAGCGCGGCGACCAACGATGTCGTGGTGGTCTTGCCGTGGGTTCCGGCGACGGCGACGCAGGATTGCAGCCGCATCAGCTCAGCCAGCATCTCGGCACGGCGTACCACCGGCAGGCGCTTGGCGCGGGCGGCGACGAGTTCGGGGTTGTCGGGCTTGATGGCCGAGGAGACGACGATGACATCGGCGCCGTCGAGATTTTCGGCCTTGTGGCCGATGGCGATGGTCACGCCCATGTCGCGCAGACGCTTGACGTTGGCGTTGTCGGAGACGTCGGAACCGCGCACGGTATAGCCGAGATTGACCAGCACCTCGGCGATGCCGCTCATGCCGATGCCGCCGATGCCGACGAAGTGCACCGGACCGATGTCGCGCGGCAGTTTCATGTCGTCAGGTTCCCCCGCCGTCAGCCTTCACGGCGCCCGTGTATGGCATGACGCCTGAAATTGAAAGGTCGGCGTTTGGCCGTTCTCGAGCGGGGTGACGGCCGTAACCGCTCCGGCGCTGCTTTCTTTATTGGCCTTTCCGTCCGGGGCCGATTAACAAGGCCGCTGAATACCCCGCCTTCTTGCCGCCCGGTCCAGGCCAGCCCCCGCATGACGCACCCAATCGCCTACGCCGTCGCGGCGATGGTCTGTTACGGCCTTTCCGATTTCGTCTACAAGCGGGCCGCCGCGGCGGGCATCCGTGCCGATCGCTTCCTGCTGGCGCAAGGTTGGTGCTTCTTCCCGCTGGTGACGCTTTACGCCGTCGCGACCCACACGCTTGTCTTCAAGCCCGCGGCCCTTTGGGGCTCGGTTGCAGGCGCCTTCATCTTCGCCGGCTTCTATTTCTTCATCCGCAGCCTCGTCGTCGGCTCGGTGAGCACCAACGCGACCATCTTTCGCATGAATTTCGTCGTCACCGTTTTCCTGGTGATCGTCTTTCTCGGCGAACCTCTGACCATGGCCAAGGCCGCGGGGCTCGCGCTCGCCTTGCTGGCGACCGCGCTTCTGGCAGGCGGCGGCAGCGATAGCCGCGTCTTGCCGGGTCAAGCGCATCGGCGTTCGCTCGTTCAGGTTGCCCTCGCCACTATTGCCTTCGGTGCGTCGACGTTCTTCCATGCTCTCGGCCTGCGCGGGGGTGCGCTGCCGGAAACGCTCGCAGTTGCACAGGCGGCGATCTTCACGCCGCTTGCCGCGCTGGTCGTATTTACCGCCGACCGAACTGTCGTGCCGGCATGGTCAACGCTGAAGTACAGCGCAATGGCAGCGGTGGCCCTGTTTGGCGCAACCATCTTTCTGCTGCACGGCATGGCTGCGGGCCAGGCCAGCGTGCTGGTGCCTATCGCACAGATGGGATTCATTGTCGCAGCTCTGCTCGGAATCTTCGTGCTGCGCGAGCGCCTCACTCCACGAAAGGCGATCGGCCTCATCGCCGCGCTCGCTGCATTGGGCGTATTGGCGGCAAGCTGAACGAGAAAAGTGCCGCCGGCTTTCAGGGCGCCGCTGCTTTGAGGACCAGCTCCGCCAGCCGCTCGGCGGCGTCATTGGTTCCCGCGGATTTTGCGCCTTGCGCCATGTGGGCAAGACGCTTCGGGTCGCCTGCCAGTGCCGTTATTTCGGCGGCAAGGCGCTCGGAATTGAAATCACGCTGTTCGAGCATAATCGCTCCGCCCGCCTCCACCAGAACCCCGGCATTGGCGCGCTGGTCCTGATCGAGCGCATGCGGTAGCGGCACCACGATGGCGGGGCGGCCGATCGCCGAGAGTTCGGCCACGGTCGAGGCGCCGGAACGTGAGATGACCAGGTGAGCCGCCGCCATGCGCGCCGGCAGGTCAGGGAAAAACGGCGCGCATTGGGCGGCGACACTGGCGTGCGAATAAATGCGGGTGACGGCGTCGAGATCTTCGACGCGCGCCTGCTGCACGATCGACAGGCGTGCGCGCAACGCTGGGGCGAGGCGCTCAACTGCGCCGGGCACGATCTCGGCCATGACGCGGGCGCCCTGGCTGCCGCCGAACACCAGCAGGTTTAGCGACCCGCCCGGCGCGGGCGCGCCGTATGGCGTGGCCGCCGCGGCGACGACCTGGGGGCGCACCGGATTGCCGGTAAAGACGACCTTGAATCGCAGCCGCGCGTCGAGGCGCTGCAGTACCGGAAAGCCGGTGGCGATCTTGCTAACGCGGGCGGCGAGCAGCCGGTTGGCACGGCCCATGACGCCGTTCTGCTCGTGCAGCACCGTAGGCACGCCGCGCCACGATGCCGCGAGCAGCGGCGGCACTGTTGGATAGCCGCCGAAGCCGACCACCACCGAAGGCCGAACGCGCCCGATCAGGGACCAGGCCTTGCCGGTACCGAGCAGCAGCATCATGGCCGCTCGCGTCAGCGCGAACGGGTTGCCGCCGCGAACCGTGGCGCTGGGAATGAGATGAACCTCGCGCGCCGGAAACTGAAAATGCGCGGCGCGTGTATCGGTCGCGAGCTCGACCACCGCGCCGCGTCTCTGCAGAGCGATTGCCAAAGCTTCGGCTGGAAACAGGTGACCGCCGGTGCCGCCGGCCGCGAGCAGCGCCAGCGGCGCAGCGCCCGGATTTGTCACACCGGGCTCCCGGCGCCGGCAAGCTCCGGCGTCGTGAGCATGGCGGCGCGCGGTTGCTCGCGGGTCAATGCCAGCAGCATGCCCATGGCATAGGCGAGCGAGATCATCGAGGAGCCGCCGTAGGAGATGAAAGGCAAGGTCATGCCCTTGGCCGGGATCAGGTGCAGGTTCACTGCCATGTTGATGGCCGATTGTGTCCCAAACAGGATGGCGAGACCGGCGGCGGCAAAGCGCGTGAAGGCGTCGTCGTTGCGCAGCGCACGGGCGATCGCACGGATCACGATGAACGCGTAAAGCGCGACCAGCGCCAGGCACAGCGCGATGCCGAATTCCTCGGCCGCCACGGCGAAGACGAAATCGGTATGGCTTTCCGGTAGCAGCCGCTTGACCGTACCCTCGCCCGGGCCTTTGCCGAACCAGCCGCCGCGCAGAAAGCTTTCGGTGGCGATGTCGATGTTGAAGGTGTCGCCAGACGCCGGATCGAGGAAGCGCTGGATGCGGCGCGCGACGTGCGGCACGGTGTAATAGGCCGTGGTGAGGCCGACGAAGGCAAGGCCGCCGAGTCCGAACACCCAGAACAGCCGCATGCCGGCCATGAAGAACAGCGCGCTCCAGACCAGAACGACCAGCATGGTCTGGCCGAAGTCCGGCTGCATCACCAGCAGCGCGACGACGAGCAGCAGCAGCGCCAGCGAAAAGGCGTTGGCCGGCATATCGGGGCGCTTGCTCGACTCGCCAAACAGCCAGGCGATGAGAATGACGAAGGCTGGCTTGAGGAATTCCGACGGCTGGATATTGAGGCCGAGGATCACCAGCCAGCGCTTGGCGCCCTTGATCTCCTGGCCGAAGTGAGGCGTCGCCGCCACCAGCGCGAGGCTGACCAGGAACACGACCAGCGACAGCCGGCGGATCTGCTGCGGGTTGAGAAACGACACGCCGAGCATGATGGCGATGGTGGGAACGAGATAAAGGATGTGCCGGTCGACGAAATAGAACGGGTCGAGGCCGAGCCGCCCGGCAACCGGCGGACTTGCGGCCAGCGACAGCACGATGCCGGCAAGCATGAGCGCGCCGATGGCGGCCAATGTCAGCCGATCGACCGTCCACCACCACTCGGCAAATGGCGTGCGTTGCGCGCGCGAAATCATTCCGATCCCCGTCAGGCCAAGCTGACGCGTCACGGTTTACGAAGCATTAAAGATGAGGATTTGCGCGGGCAAATCGCGGCTTAGACGATGATGCCGGGCAAGCCCCGCACCAGTTCGGTGAACGCCTCCCCGCGCACCTCGAAATTCCGGTACTGATCGAAGCTGGCGCAGGCCGGCGACAAAAGCACCACCGGTTCCGTCAGTTCCGAGGCTTGCGCGGCACGCGCCGCGGCATCGACCGCCGCCGACATGGTGCCGGCGATTTCGTAGGGCGCCTTGCCTTCGAGGGTTGCGGCAAATTCCTGCGCCGCCTCGCCGATCAGATAGGCCTTGCGAACGCGCGGGAAGTATTCGGCGAGGCTCGAAATACCGCCGGTTTTCGGCTTGCCGCCGGCGATCCAGAAAATATCGTGGAAGCTCGCCAGCGCCTTGGCGGCGGAATCGGCATTGGTCGCTTTCGAATCATTGACGAAGATCACATTACCCAAACCGGCCGGCATGCGGCCGACCTGCTGCATGCGGTGCGCAAGCCCGGGGAATGTCGTCAGGCCTTTCTGGATCGCAACCAGATCAAGGCCAAGGGCGACACTGGCGGCAATCGCGGCAGCGGCGTTCTGCGCGTTATGCTGGCCGCGCAGGCTGGCGATGCCGGTCAGCTGCGCCGCGGCGTGCGCCCTGCCGGCCCGCGCGCGCAGGATGCGGGTGCCCTCGGCGTAGTAGCCGTCGCGCAGCGGCGCCGCCGCCGACACGCGCACGAGGGTTTTGCCGGCGCGCTCGATGCGCGAGGCGGCCTCGCGCGTATAGCGGTCATCGACGGCGATCACGGCGGTGCCTCCCTTTTCGACCGCGGCCGGCACCAGCATCTTGAGCGCGGCGTAGTTTTCCATGGTGCCGTGCCGGTCGAGATGGTCCTCCGACACGTTGAGCAGGATGCCGACGGTGGCGTGCAGCGAATGCGCCAGATCGATCTGGTAGGAGGAAACTTCCAGCACGTAGACGCGGCCGCTGGCGAAGGGCTCGAGCGCCAGCACCGGCACGCCGATATTGCCGCCGACCTGCACGTCGCGTCCGGCGCTTGCGAGCATGTGGGCGATGAGCGCGGTGGTGGTCGATTTGCCGTTGGTGCCGGTGATCGCGACCAGCGGGCAATCGGGAGCGGACGCGGCGCGTTCGCGGCAAAACAGTTCAATGTCGCCGATGACCTCGACGTCATTCTTGCGTGCGAGCATCACGCTCCAGTGCGGCTTGGGATGGGTGAGCGATACGCCCGGCGCCAGCACTAGCGCAGCAATGCCCGACCAGTCGATGTCGCGCAGGTCCTGGGTGTCGAGGCCAGCCGATTTGGCATCAGCCAGCATCTTCTCGTTGTCGTCGAAAACCACGACCTCGGCACCGCCCTTGATCAGGGCGCCTGCCGAGACGAGGCCGGACTTGCCGAGGCCAAAGATCGCGACCCGCCTGCCGGCAAACGTCGTGACTGAAATCATCGTTTTCGAGTGGGCTTCTTGCGCCCGCCCATCCCGGTGACGATGTCAGCGGTCACGCCCGACGGCACAACCGGGATCACCTCAAAATCGGCGAGATCGCGCCATTTCGCGATCCACCGCATCAGCAAAGCGATGTCGTCGCATTCCATTACCTGAAAGCAGCGGGCAAAATTCGGTTCGATCCAGCTGCCGTAATATTTGAGACCCGCGGGCGCCATGCGCCCATGGGCGCGAAAGCGGGCGTAGATCGGCTTGGGATCGCGTCCCTTGAAATGCTCGATCACCATGAAGAGCATCGCGGGCCCCCGAAGGACGGCTATCGCAGCTTCAGCGAGGCAAGACCGGCTAGCGCCAGCACCACGGCGACGATCCAGAAACGGATCACGATCTGCGGCTCGGTCCAGCCGAGCTGTTCGTAGTGATGGTGGATCGGCGCCATCTTGAACACGCGTTTTCCCGTGAGCTTGAAGGACACGACCTGCACGATCACCGACACCGCCTCGAGCACGAACAGGCCGCCGATGATGGCGAGCACGATCTCGTGCTTGATCGCCACCGCCACCGTGCCGAGCAGACCGCCGAGCGCGAGCGAACCGGTATCGCCCATGAAAATCGAGGCCGGCGGGGCGTTGAACCAGAGAAACCCAAGACTCGCGCCGATGACCGCGCCGCACACCACGGACAATTCGCCGGTACCGGCGACGTAATGGATCTGCAGATATTCGGAGAACAGCGCGTTGCCGACGAGATAGGAGATGAGGCCGAAGCTCGCCGCCGCGATCATCACCGGCACGATGGCGAGGCCGTCGAGACCGTCGGTCAAGTTGACCGCATTGCCGGCGCCGACGATGACGAAAGTGCCGAGCAACAAAAAGGCCCAGCCGAGATTAACCACCATTTCCTTGAAGAACGGAAACACCAGCGAGGTCGCGATCGTGCCGCGGCCGAGATGCGCGAGCGCATAACAGGCGACGACGGCGACCAGGGCTTCGGCGCCGAGCCGCGTGCGCCCGGCAAAACCGTGGTTATCCTGCTGGGTGACTTTCAGGTAATCGTCGTAGAAGCCGATAAGCCCGAAGGCGAGCGTCACCCCGAGCACGATCCACACGTAGGGGTTCATCGGGTTCGCCCACAGCAGCGTCGAGACCAGAAGGCCGGACAGGATCATCAGCCCGCCCATGGTCGGCGTGCCCTTCTTGGCGATGATGTGCGACTGCGGGCCGTCGATGCGGATCGGCTGGCCCTTGCCCTGGCGCGCCCGCAAGGCTTCGATCATCGGACCGCCGAACAGGAACACGAAGATCAAGGCAGTGACCACCGCGCCGCCGGTGCGGAACGTGATGTAGCGGAAGACGTTGAGGAAGGTGAGCTTGTCGGAAAGCTCGGTCAGCCAATAAAACATCGAACAAACCTAGCAGCTGATTGCGCTATGCCTCATCGAGCGCCGCAGCCTGCGAGAACTGGCGCTCCAGCGCTTTGACGATTGGCCCCATTTTCGAGCCCAACGACCCCTTCACCATGAGCGCGTCGCCCGCGCTCACGGCATCCACGACCGACGGCTCCAGCGCCGCCGCCGTGTCGGCATAGCCGCCCCGCGCGCCCGAGGGAAGGGCCTCCCATAGCGCGCGCATGTGCGGACCCGAGCAATACACAAGATCGATCTTGGCGGCGGCCAATGGCTCGGCCAGGCCGCGATGCAACGCCGCAGCCTCGCCACCCAGTTCCAGCATGTCGCCGAGCACCGCGATGCGCCGGCCGCGGGGGCCGACCGGGACCTGACCGAGCAGCGCAATCGCGGCGCGCATCGAGGCCGGGTTGGCATTGTAACTTTCGTCGATCAGCAGGGCGGTGCCGCCAGGCACGGCAAGCTGGACGCGGGTGCCGCGGCCGGGCGCGGCCTTGAGATCGTTGAGTGCAAGAGCCGCGACCGCGAGATCTGCGCCGGCAAGCGCCGCCGCCGCCAGCACGGCGAGCGAGTTGAGCACCTGGTGCAGCCCCGGCGCGCCCAGCTTGTAGGTGACGTCCTCGCCGAGGATGCGCGCCTCGACCGTCGAGCATTCCGCGTGCAGCGCGTAGCGCATGAGCCGCGCCTCGGCGTCCTTGTGCTCGCCGAAGGATACGATGCGGGCAACGCCCACCATCTTGGCGGCCTTGGCGAGGCGCTGATACTGCGCGTTGTCGCGGTTGAGCACGGCGGCGCCGTTGGGCTCGACGCCTGAAAAGATCTCGGCCTTGGCGTCGGCGATTTTTTCCAGTGTGCCGAAATATTCGAGATGCACCGGCTCGATGGTGGTGACGATTGCAACGTGCGGCCGCACCATTTGCGTCAGCGGCGTGATCTCGCCGGCGTGGTTCATGCCGATCTCGAACACGGCGTATTCCGCACTTTCCGGCAGGCGCGCGAGCGACAGCGGCACGCCCCAGTGATTGTTGTAGGAGGCAGCCGAAGCATGGGTTTCGCCGTCGGCGGACAGGGCCAGCCACAGCGCATCCTTGGTCGAGGTCTTGCCGACCGAGCCGGTGACGGCGACGATTTTGGCGCGTGAGCGGAGGCGGGCAGCACGCGCAAGATCGCGCAAGGCACCGAGCACATCGTCAACGGTAAGCAGCGGCGCCGTCGCGGCAAAACGCGCGCGATTGGCCCGCGTCACCACCGCCAGGCCGGCGCCGCCCTTGAGCGCCGCCTCGACGAAATCGTGACCGTCGCGGTTCTCGCCCTGGACGGCGAAGAACGCGTCGCCCTTGGCAAGCGTGCGGCTGTCGATGGAAATGCCCGGCACGGTTTCCGGCAGCGCGCCGGATTTGTCCGCGCGCATTGCCGCCGCTATGTCGCCGAGGGTCCACAATTGGCTCATGCGACCTTCCCCTGCAGGGCCGCGGCGACGGCATCGTGGTCTGAAAACGGCAGCACCCGGTCGCCGACGATCTGGCCGGTCTCATGACCCTTGCCGGCGATGAGCAGCACGTCGCCCTTTTTCAGCGAGGCAATGCCGGCGCGGATCGCTTGTGCGCGGTCGCCGATCTCGGCGGCGCCGGTGGCGGCGGCAAGAATGGCGGCACGGATGGCGGCAGGCTGCTCGCTGCGCGGATTGTCGTCGGTGACGATGACGCGGTCGGCATTTTCCGCCGCAATGCGGCCCATGATCGGACGTTTTCCGGCATCGCGGTCGCCGCCGGCGCCGAACACGACGACGAGCTTGCCGCTGGCGTAAGGGCGCAGCGCCGCGAGTGCTTTGGCCAGCGCGTCGGGCTTATGCGCATAGTCGATGAATATCGGCGCGCCGTTGGCGCTGCCGACCAGTTCCAGCCGCCCCTTGGCGCCGGTGAGTTGTTCCAGCGCCGGAAAGACCTGCGCCGGCTCGGCCCCGGTGGCAATCGCAAGCCCGGCGGCGACCGCGGCGTTCGCCACCTGGAAGGCGCCGACCAGCGGCAGCTTCACTTTGTAGGTCTTGCCGCCGTGGCCGATGCCGATGACCTGCGCGAAGCCGTCGATCTCGCCGCTGAGGAGCTTGATGTCGTCGCCGCCGACACCGACGGTCATCACCTTAAGGCCGCGCTGCCTTGCTGCATCGACCACCTGTCCGCCATAGCAGTCATCGACGTCGATCACCGCGGTGCCGGAGGGTTCAACCAGTTCGGTGAACAGGCGAAGCTTCGCCTGCAGATAGGCTTCCATCGTCGGATGATAGTCGAGATGGTCGCGCGAAAGATTGGTGAAGGCGCCGGCGGCGATGCGCACGCCGTCGAGCCGGCGCTGGTCGAGCCCGTGCGAGGAGGCTTCCAGCGCCAGATGGGTGACGCCTTCGCCGGCGAGCTGATCGAGGGTGCGATGCAGTTCGACTGGATCGGGCGTGGTCAGCGCGCCGTATGTCTCGCCCTTGGGCGAGACGACGCCGACGGTGCCGATGCTCGCCGCCGAAAACCCGAGCGTCGCCCAGATCTGCCGGGCGAACGCGGCAACCGAGGTCTTGCCGCTGGTGCCGGTGACGGCGCCGATGGTCCCCGGCTGGCGCGGAAAGAATTTCGCCGCCGCCAGTGCGAGCGCGCGGCGCGCATTCCCGACCGGCACGAATGCGACGGTGCTCGGCAATCCATCGGGGCGCTGTTCGGCCGCGACCACCGCCGCGCCCGCACCCGCCGCGGCGCGGGCGAAATGCGCCCCGTCGGCCTTGGCCCCGGCGACGGCGACGAACAGAAATCCCGGCTTGATCTTGCGGCTGTCGGCGGACAGTCCGGCGATCTCGATGTCGGCTCGCTGCGCATCGCTTGCCGCTTCGGGCAGGAGATCGGCGAGCCTCACCGCGCCTCCTTCGCGCTCACCAACAGCAACTGGTCGGCCTTGGGCAGGTCGAAGCGCGGCGGAATATCGAGCAGCGGCGCGATGCGCGAAATCACCGCGGCGCCGGTCGGCACCGCATTCCAGCCGGAAGTGCGGAACCCGTGGGTCTCCGCCGAGCCTTCAGGTTCGTCGAGCATGATGAGCAATAAATAGCGCGGTTTGTCGGCCGGTAGAATGGCGGTGAAACTGGTCAAAACCTTGTTTTTGGAATAGCGGCCGCCAATGACCTTTTCCGAGGTGCCGGTCTTGCCGCCGATATAATAGCCGGCGACATCGGCCTTGCGCGCCGTGCCTTTTTCCACGTTCAGCCGCATCAGATAGCGTATCTGCTCGCTGGTCGAAGGTTTGACCACCTGCTTGGCGATCCTGTCCGCCTCCTCGCGGCTGCGCTTGAGGAAGGTCGGCGGGATCAGCCTGCCGCCGTTGACCAGCGCGGAAATTCCCATGACCGCCTGCAACGGCGCGACCGACAGACCCTGGCCGAAGGCGATGGTCACGGTGTTGAGCTCGCCCCAGTTTTTCGGCACCAGCGGCTCGGCGCTCTCCGGCAATTCGGTGCGCAGCCGGTCGAGCTGGCCCATCTTCCGCAGGAACGCCTTGTGATAGTCGACGCCCATCGACAGCGCGATGCGCGCGGTGCAGATGTTCGAGGAGTAGGTGTAGCATTCAGGAACCGAAAGGAAGCGGTTCTCCGGCTCGAAATCGTGGATGGTGAACTTGCCGTAACGCAGGTTGGCGCGCGCGTCGAACTTGGAATTGAGCGTGACCTTGCCGCTGTCGAGCGCCATGGCGACGGTGAGGGATTTGAAGGTCGAGCCCATCTCGTAGACGCCGGTGGTGAGACGATTGATCCGGGTCGGGTCGTTTGCTTCCTTCGGATTGTTCGGATCGAAGTCCGGCTCCGATACCATGGCGACGATCTCGCCGGTGTTGACGTCGACGATGACGCCGGACGAGGCCTTGGCCTTGAATTTTTCCCGCGCCTTGATGAGTTCATCGCGCAGCGCGTATTGCACGCGCAGATCGAGCGCGAGCTGCACCGGGCGCTGCAGCCGGTCGGTGGCAAGGCCGGCCATGTGCAGCGCGGCGAGCCCCTGCCCGTCCAGCCACTTCTCGATACCGGCGATGCCCTGGTTGTCGATGTTGACCAGGCCGATGACATGCGAGACGGCGGGACCGTTGGGATAGACGCGCTTGTTCTCGTTGAGGAAGCCGACGCCGGGGATGCCAAGGCGGTGCACCTCCTGTTGCTGCTTCGGCGTGATCTCGCGCTTGAGCCAGACGAAGCCGCGCTTGGACGAGAGGCGATCGCGCAGTTCGGTTGCGTCAAGATCGGGCAACACCGCGGTCAGCAATTCTTCCGCCTCATCGACGTCGATCAGTTTGCGTGGCTCGGCAAAGAGCGAAGCCGCCTTCACGTCGGTCGCAAGCACGCGGCCGTTGCGGTCGAAGACATCCGGGCGGGCGGTGGCGACCGCGTCCTGGCCGACGCTGCGGCGCGCGCCGTGCCCGTCGCTGACGGCGGCAAACATCACGAGGCGCAGCGCGATCACGCAATAGATGCCGGCAAAGGCGACGATGGCGAGGCCAAGCCGCGCCTTGGCCTTGACGTTGCGGTCGACGTCGCGGCCATAGAGCAGCCGGCGCAGCAGGCGTTGCCAGCGATTGGGTGCGGGGATGGCGGGCATGCGGCCTATCTCGCCGGCGCGGCCGGCACGCTGCCGGTCGTGTCGGGCGCGGCAATGGCCGCTCCCACAGGGTCGTTGGAAACCGGCGGCTGAGCCGGCGCCGGGCGCTCGGGCAAGCGGTCGAGGCTGTCAAATTGTGTCGGCCGCACCGGCTGCAGCTTGAGGTGGCGGTCGGCGAAGGCCTGGATGCGGCTTGGCGTATCGAGCCGCGCCCACTCGGCGCGCAAGGCGGCGATGGCATCGCGTTCGCGCCGCAACTGGCCGGCCAGCTTGGCGACGCGCTCGGCCTGCAACGTGGAATCGAACTTGATCTTATAGACGGCGGAGGCCGCGAAAATCAGCGCCACGATGATGACGATGTTGACGAGGCGCATAGGTCAGCGGCCTTGCAACACGGCGGCAAGCGAGGGCAGGCGCGGCGGTGCGGCCGCTTCGCCTTCGTGCGCGGCGGCGTCGCTGCGCTCGGCGGCGCGGAGTTTGGCGGAGCGGGCGCGCGGATTGCGCGCGGTCTCGCCGGCATCGGCGACGACCGGGCGCTTGGTGAGCACGCGGAAGCTCGGCTCGGCGCGCTTGCGCTCCGGGGCATGACGCGAGCCGGCGCGCGTGTCGCTGCGTCCGGCCAGAAAGGTTTTGACGATGCGGTCTTCCAGCGAATGGAACGAGACCGCCACCAGGCATCCGCCGCTTCTGAGGATTTTCTCGGCTGCGACGAGGCCGGCGGCGAGTTCGCCCAGCTCGTCATTGACGAAAATGCGCAGCGCCTGGAACGTGCGGGTCGCTGGATGAATATCGTTCGGCCGCATGCGCACCGCAGACGCAACGATGTCGGCAAGCGCCGTCGTGGTGGCGATCGGGGTCTGCTCGCGCGCCCGCACGATGGCGCGGGCAACGGCGCGCGAATGCCGCTCCTCGCCGAGAATGAAAATGATGTTGGCAAGATCGCGTTCGCTGGCGCGGGCGACGACGTCGGCGGCGCTCGGCCCCTCAGCCCCCATGCGCATGTCGAGCGGGCCGTCGTGGCGGAAGGAAAAGCCACGGCTCGCGGTGTCGAGCTGCATCGAGGAAACGCCGAGATCGAACACGACGCCGTCGACCGCCGCAAAGCCCTGCTCGCGCGCCACTGCCTCGAGATTGGCGAAGCGGTCGGCAGCAAGCGTCAGCCGTCCCTGCGAGGATCGGGCAAGCTCCTCCCCCAGCGCCAGCGCGCTCTCGTCGCGGTCGATGGCGATCACGCGGGTATCGGCAGCGGCAAGAATCGCGCGCGAATAGCCGCCGGCGCCGAAGGTCGCGTCGACATAGACGCCGCCGTCACGGACGTTGAGGAATTCGAGCGCGGCACGGCCGAGCACGGGAATGTGGGGGGCTGGTCCGCCAGCGACAGCCGCAAAGCCGTCGCCGCCCGCCGTCATTCCCGTGCTCCGAGCGCATTGCGCGCCGCCACCTGGGAACCAAGCTCGCCCTTGAGCGCGCGCACCTTTTGGGTGGCCTCCGCGAGTTCGCTGCGAAAGCGGCCCGGCTCCCAGATCTGAAACTTGTGACCCAGGCCAACGAACGCGACCTGGTCGGTAATCCCCGCATGCATCTTCAGCGGCTCGCTCAAAACTACCCGCCCCTCGCCGTCGATCTTCAGCGTCTCGCTGGTGCCGTAGAGCGACATGGCGAACTGCTCGCGCGCGCTCGAAAACGGCGCATATCCTGAAATCAGCGCTTCGATCTCCGCCATCAGCGCATTCCCGCCGGCGTCGATCGCTGGCCGATCGAGCGCCGGATAGCAGTAGAGGCCGTCGAAAACGTCGCGGCCGAGGACCGTGCGATAGGGAGCCGGAATCGAGACGCGCCCCTTGGAATCGAGCCGCAAGGTGAAATTCGACACGAAGCGGGACATGCCCCGCACTCCACACCGACCGGACGCAACTGGATGAGAATGCGTGGGATATCATGGGATTACATGGGCGTCAATGGATCGAGCTTCGCCCGGCGACGGCCCGGACGCCGGTCATGTTGCGCCGCCTGTTTGGTATTAACGGCCCTTAAACTTAAGGATTTGTTGCTGCCAGCCCGATAAGGTCCCCGCCTTATGCCGCCCTTCGAGCCGGATTCCTTCATCGTCGCCGACGTCGTCGCCTCGCCCAATCAGGACGCGCGCCAGGACGGCCCGCCGGACATGATCCTCCTGCATTACACCGGGATGCAGAGCGGGCCGGAGGCGTTGACGCGCCTTACCACGGCGGCGGGCAAGGTATCGGCTCATTACGTGGTGTTCGAGGACGGCCGCATCGTCCAATGCGTGCCCGAGGAGATGCGCGCCTGGCACGCCGGCGAATCTTCCTGGGCCGGCGACACCGACATCAATTCGCGCTCGATCGGCATTGAAATCGTCAATCCCGGCCACGCCTTCGGCTATCCGGATTATCCGTTGCGGCAGACCGCGGCCGTGATCGCGCTCTGCCGCACCATCCTCACCCGGCGCGGGCCGATCAGCGCCGACCGCATTCTCGGCCATTCCGACGTCGCGCCATCGCGCAAGCAGGATCCGGGCGAGAAATTTCCCTGGCTGCTGCTCAACGAATCCGGAGTGGGCCACTGGGTGCGCCCGGCCCCGCTCGATCTGGACGGCATCATGCTCAAGCCGGGCGATCGTGGCGAGGCGGTGTCGAGGCTGCAGCGTGGTTTCAAATCCTACGGCTACGGCATCGAGGAAAACGGGATCTACGATGACGTCACCCGCGACGTGGTCACCGCCTTCCAGCGCCATTTCCGCCAGGCGCACGTCGACGGAATCGCCGATCCGTCGACGCAGCTCACTTTGCGCGCTTTGATCGAGACCCGGCCGGCGCCGCTTGGATCGTAGAAACCATAGGACGACGCGCGCCCTTGACGAGGAAGTGCCGCCGTCCCATTGCTTATGGCGTCAGTCGGCCGGACGGCCGCTCTGCACCAATGCCGAAAGGCGGTGTGGGGAGGAAAGTCCGGGCTCCATGGACAAACGGTGCCGGATAACGTCCGGCGGGGCCAAACCCTTCGCGGGGAGAGGCTTCAGGGAAAGTGCCACAGAGAAGAGACCGCCTCGGCGCGTAGTGTATCTGCCGCGGCAAGGGTGAAAAGGTGCGGTAAGAGCGCACCGCGCTTCCGGCGACGGAAGCGGCACGGCAAACCCCACCGGGAGCAAGACCGAATAGGAACGGCGGCGGGAGAAATCCCGGATCAGTCCTGATCAGCCGTTCGGGTAGGTTGCTTGATGCGCCGGGCAACCGGCGTACCAGAGGAATGGCCGTCACGTCTGCTGCGCGAGCGGCGGGCCATACAGAACCCGGCTTACAGGCCGGCTGATAACGTCAAACGGGGGCTCGGCGGAAAACCGCCGGGCCCCCGCCAATTTTTCATCGCGGCGTCAGTTCAATTCTGCCAGCAGCGCTTTCGCAGCCTGCAGATCGGGAAGTTCGAAGCCTTCGGTAAAGGCGGCATAGACCGGCGCCAGCAGACCGCGCCCTTCGGCCGCATCCCCCTCGTCGCGCAGCAGCCTCGCCAGGCTCATGGCGGCGCGCAATTCAAGCGGACGGCAGAGCTGCTTGCGCGACAAGGCCAGGGCTTCGCGCAAATCACGTCCGGCCGCGTCGTGGCCGGGCCGCCCTCGTGCCCGTAATGCTTCGCCGCGCGAACGAAACAGCTCGGGCGCGCAGAACCAGTTCGCCCTGGCCTCCAGGTCGTCGACCGCGCGCTCGATTCTGGCCAAAGCCCGCTCGACGTTACCGGCGCGCAGTTCCTGTTCGACGATCAGCACCGTGTACATCGGCCCGAACGCGGCTCCGGCAGGCGTGAGCGATTCGCACATCAAGCCGACGCCTTTATCGAAATCGCCGCCCTCCGCCGCCAGCCAGCCGCGCAGGAAACGTGCATCCGCCAATTGCCAGGGAAATTTGTTGCGTTCGGCGAGCGGATACAACTCTTCGGTGATGATCCGGCAGCCATCCCTGTCTTTCATCAGCGCCAGGTAAACGCCGCCGCGCTGCAACGCGTGCGCCACCGAAAACACGTGGCCCAACTCTCGCGCGTCCTCGATCGATTGCAACGTCGCGCTCTTGGCCTGGTCGATCAGTCCCTGGCCCCAGAGACTGACCGCGTAAAAGGACCGCGCGCACATCCGCGCGTCGTGGCCGCCAAAATAATAGGAATGGTCGCGGTGACGCTCGCGGTCGTAGAGCCGGATGACTTCGCGCGCGGCCTCGCTCATGCCGGCGAAATCCGGCACCCGGAGCAGCATCGGAACCTTGGCGTGATAGGCCTCGAGCAGCAGGTCGGCATCGTCGAGCTCGTTCGCCACCGCGAGCAGCTGATCGGAGAGCGTGGAGGCCTCGACGCTGCGGCCGCTCGTGGTCGCGTTGAACCACATCCCCCAGGTGGCGAGGAAGCGTTCGCGGCCGCCATCGGGCCTCGCCTGGCTGAGCGCCAACGCCCGCTGATAGTGTTCTCGCGCTTCCTTGGCCGACGGCCCGATGGCAATCAGCTGCACCAGGCCGAGGCCGAGGCGGATATCAAGCTCGATGCCGTCGCGCTCGGGCGTTTCCGGCATCGACGTGAGGAGACGCAAGGCGGACGAGTAGTGCGCCAGCGATTCCTTCATGGCGAAACGGCGAAGGTCGCGGTTACCGGCCTGACGCCAGTAGTGGATCGCCTGTTCGGTGCGGCCGGCGCCTTCGAACTGCTGCGCCAGCACTTCGGGCGCGGCGTCGGGGAAGCGCTTCTCCAGAACCTGCGCAATAGCGCCGTGCAACTGCTGGCGGCGGGCGCGCAGCATTGTCGAGTAGGCGCTGTCCTGCATCAGCGCGTGCTTGAAGGAATAAACTGCATTGGGAGGCGTGCCGCGCGGGAGCACAAGCTCGGATTCGGTAAGCCGGGCGAGCGCGTCCTGTAGCACCTGATCCGGCAGCCCCGCGACCGCCGCCAGCAATTCATAGGAGAACTCGCGGCCGATCGCAGCGCCGATCTGCAACATCTCGCGCGCCGAGCCGAGGCGGTCGACACGAGACATCAGCGAGGCCTGCAGCGTGGTCGGGATGGCAAGCTGCTGCACCGGCTGCTCCAGGTCTTCAGTCTCGAGCAGGGCCTTGGTCAGTTCCTCGACGAACAGCGGCACGCCGTCGGTGCGCTCGACGATTTGCTCGAGCAAAGCCTGCGGCAACGCCTTGCCGCCGGAAACATGCTCCACCATGGCCACGCGTTCGCGCCGTCCGAGGCGGTTGAGCGTCATGCTCGTGACGTGCGGCTGGCCCGCCCAGGGCGGCTGGAAGTCGGGGCGGAAGGCAATCAGCAGCAGGATCGGCAGGGTGTGCAGGCGCTCCGCCGCAAGCGATAGCAGTTCGAGCGAGGTTGGATCGCTCCAGTGCACGTCCTCGAAAACCATCAGCACGGGGCCGCGCTGCGTCAGGCTGGTCAACTGCGCGAGCAGTGCCGCAAGCACCTGCGCGCGCCTGCGCTGCGGATCGGCGGCGCCGTCACCTTTGCCGAGACCGAAGAGATCGGACAGTGCCTCGACCGCGGCCCCGGCGTTGTCGCTGCTTTGGGCGAACAGTTTTTCCAGCTTGCCGCGCTTGGACTCCGGAGAATCGTCACGCTCGAGGCCCGCGGCGTGACCAAGCTGGGCGATGATCGGCTGCAAAGCGCTGCCTTGGTGATGCGGCAAGCAGAAATAGCGCGGACATATCGCCTGGTCGGCCTCGACGCGATCGACCAAGGCCGCGATAAGGCGCGACTTGCCGATGCCCGGCTCTCCGGACAGCAGCACGATGCGGCCCTCGCCCGCCTTGGCCTGGCTCCAGCGGCGCATGAGCAGATCGAGCTCCTCTTCGCGCCCGACCATCGGCACCTGATTGGCCTCGCGCAGCGCCTCGAAGCGGCTCTGCATGCTCTGCTCACGCAACACGCGCCAGGCGGCGACCGGGCCGTCGAAGCCCTTGAGCGCACCTGGATCGACCGATTCGTATTCGAAAGAACCGCCGGTCAGCCGGCGCGTGCTGGCAGCAATCAGGACGCTGTTGGGCGCGGCGACCGATTGCAGCCGCGCCGCGAGATTAGGCGTCTCGCCGACGACGTTGCGTTCCTGCGATTCGCCGCTCCCGACCAGTTCGCCGACCACGACAAGTCCGGTGGCGATGCCGACGCGCACCTGGTGACGCGCCTCAGCGACCTTGAGGGCCTTGACGGCCTCGATCATGGCAAGACCGGCCCTTACGGCGTTCGCCGCGTCCACCTCATGTGCTTCCGGATAGCCGAAATACACCAGCACGCCGTCGCCCATATATTTGGCGACAAAGCCATGGAAGCGCGCGACCACGCCGGCGACGCATTTGTGATAGGCGGCGATGATGTCGCGCAGGTCCTCCGGATCGAGCCGCGTCGAAAGTGCGGTCGAGCCGACAAGATCGCAGAACATCACGGTAAGCTGACGGCGCTCGGCCGCCGACGAGACGCGCGCCGCAGGCTGCGACGGCGCCGCCGGCTTTTGCGCAGGAGCCGTCGCACCCAACTTCTCGCCGCATTGTGCACAAAATTTCGAACCGGCCGCGTTGAACTGCCCGCAGGCCACGCAGGCGACGCTCTGCGGCGCCCCGCATTGCGGGCAAAACCGGCTGCCGTCCGGGATTTGCACCTGGCAGCCGGGACATAATTTCGTTGCGGCCATGATTTCGATCTTAGCACCAGCACGGTCGCTGCCAATGAAATCCCCGTAACTTCGGTCGCGTCCGGCCATAATCCGAGTGACCAAAACGCGCGTTTGCCATAGGGTCCGTCGCGAGGCGGCGTCGAGACCGCCATATCGTCAGCCGGGAGAAATGCCGCATGAAAAAGCTCGTAGCCGCCGCCGCGCTTGCGCTCGCGCTGCAAGGCGCACCAGCCGCAATCGCGGCCGATTATCCGTCGCGGCCGATCATCATGGTGGTGCCGCTCAGCGTCGGCGGTTCGACCGACGTCATCGGCCGCATCATGGCAGCGGCGATGGGCAAGCAGCTCGGGCAAACGATCGTGGTCGAGAACACGAGCGGCGCCGGCGGCAGCATCGGTGAAGGCCGCGTCGCGCATGCAACACCGGACGGCTACACAATCGCCATCGGCCAATGGGGCACCAACGTCGCCAACGGCGCGATCTATAATCTCAATTATGACCTGATGAAAGATTTCGAGCCGATCGGGCTTATCGCGACCCAGCCGTTTTTCATCGCTACGCGCAAATCGCTGCCGGCCAACAACCTCAACGAGCTGATCGCCTGGCTCAAGGCGAACGGCGACAAGACCACCGAAGGCCACTCCGGCGTCGGATCACCATCGCACGTCGCCGGGCTTCTGCTGCAAAAGGCCATCGGCGCGACATGGACCATGGTGCCGTACCGGGGCGCCGGTGAGGCGACGCAGGCCCTGCTGGGCGAACAGATCGACCTCCTGCTCGTCACGCCGGCCGTCGGCGCGAGTCAGATGAAGGCCGGCCAGATCAAGGTGTTCGCCGTGACGGCGCCGAAGCGCATCGACACTGCGCCCGGCGTCCCCACCACCGACGAAGCCGGGCTGCCGGGCTATTATTTCTCGTTCTGGCACGCGATCTGGGTGCCCAAGGGCACGCCGAAGGAGATCGTGGCGACGCTCAACGGCGCACTGCGCAAGTCGCTGGCCGATCCGGACACGCATAAAAAACTCATCGACCTGGCGCAGGAAATTTTCCCGCCGGAGCAGCAGACGCCGGAGGCGCTGCACGCCTTTCAGCAGGGCGAGATGGACAGATGGTGGCCGATCATCAAAGCGGCCGGCATCAAGGCACAGTGAGCGGCTGACCTCTTTCCTGCCGCGTCGAGTTCAATCGATGGAACTCTGGGCGCGATGACGCGTTGTTTGCCGTCTAGGGACACGGACGGCGAAATTCGCGCCATCCAGAGAGGGCTGATCACATGTCAATCGGAACGATCATTCTCATCATTTTGGTCATTGCGCTGCTCGGCGGCTTCAGCGGCCTTGGCGGCGGACCGTTTTACGGCACCGGCTATTACGGCGGCGGCGGCCTCGGTCTCGTGCTGGTGGTCGTGTTGATCCTGGTGTTGATGGGCAGGATTTGATCGCCAGGAGCTGAATATATCGTTCAGCGTTTCTTGACGTCGCCTTGCTTCACCCCGGCTTCGGGGAAGATCCACATCGCCACGACGAAGAAGACGGCGACAAAGACGACGAATTTATCGAAATCGAGCCGGATCGGAGACGCGCCCCACCAAACCAGAAAAAGCGCGACGGCGATCACCACCGCCGAAACGATTGCCTTGACGTCATTGGGCATCGCGCATGCTCCGTCGCCGGCCTTAGTTGTTTCCGACCGGCTGCGCCGCCGCCTGCTCGGGGCCGGTGGGCTGTGCCCGCAGGTTTTTCTTCAAATGGCGGTCGCTGTAGCCGTTGAACAGATGACCGATGAGCCCGCGGTTGAGGTCGGACGTGCCGAACAGCCAGTCGGCGATCGGAAAGGTGAGATTCATGTTCACCTCCATCATCAGCCGGGCATTGTGATGCGCGGTGTGATGACGGCGCAGCGTGTTGACCAGCGGAAAGTTCTTGACGAACGAGCTCTCGTCGACGTGACAGCAGAAATGCATGAATTCATAGATGAGATACATGCCGGTGGTGACGCTGATGAACAGCCAACCGACATTGGGCGAGAACAGCAGCCCGAGGATGGCCGCCGGCGGAATCGACAGCAGCGTGAACATCACCAAGGCGTAAGGCGGGAACAGGGTGACGCGCCAATCCTTCTCATCGCGGAAGCGCATTTCCTGATCGCTGAAGAACTGATGGTGGTTGAGCGTGTGCCGTTCATAGACCGCGCGCAGGCCCTTGATGTTCACCGGCCGGTGCATGACGAAACGGTGCACCGCCCACTCGAAGATGTTGGTGAACAGGAAGGTCGCCGGCACCGTGAGCCATTCCAGCCAGCTCACATTATGGATGTGCGAGATGTAGACGTACATCACCGCCGCGCCCATGAGGTAAATCAGCACGAAGTGGAAATAGCCGTTGTACCAGCCGACGATGCGCGAGCGGTATTCGTTGCGGAAATCGATCTGTCGTTGCGTGATCATGGTCAACCTGCCTGTCGCCGTCCGCCCGCCGGGCCGCTGTGATATATCACCAGTCTATCACGACCGGCTTGCGTTTCAAGCCGTGCCTCGGGCGGTCGCCATGCCGCCCACCGCGGCGTCGATCTCCGCACCGGTCAGACGCCAGTCATTGTCGAAATTCGCCACGATCTTCTTCATGAACGGATCTGACAGCCGGATCGCCTTGTCCCGGTCGCCCAGGTAATCCACAAGAATCGCCAGCGCGAGCTGCTGCGGGCTCTCCCCCTCGTAGGCCCATTCGAAGCCGTATTTGGTGAAGCGTTTGACCTCGTAGCGTTCAGGCAACGGGGCGCCGTCCACGCTGACCACCAACCCGTCGATGGTTCGCTTGCCTTCATAGGTCTTCATCCTGCCCTCCCCTTTCCTTGCGGCCTACACCGACACCGTGGCGCGGGTGAAACTTTCCACATAGTCCATCAGCCTGTCGGTGGTCTCCGCTGCGCTCTTGACGTTGCCGTCGCCAATCGCGCGTGCCTGCTCGGCGTGCAGCCTCGCGCACAGCGGCAGATCGGCGGCCTCGCGGTAATGCATGTACCAAAAACGGCGCGACAGCCCGCTCAATAGCCGCATCGAGCGCGCGGCGTAATCGTTGTGCGCGGCCGCTATTATCATCTGGTTGAGCTCGCGGTCGAGTCGCATGAAGGCGAGGTCGTCATTGGCCTTCGAGGCGCGCTCCATGCCCCGCGCGAGTTCCAGGAAATTCGTCCTCTGCGTCTCCGTCGCCCGCGCGGCGCTGGCGCGGCTCAATAGCCGCTCGATCTCGCGACGCACCTCCAGCACCAGCAACTGTTGGGACGGGTTGATGTCTGACACGAGAATGCCCTTGCGCGGCAGGATAATGACCAGGCCCTCGTTCGCCAGCCGTTGCAGCGCCTCGCGCACCGGCGTGCGGCCGATCCTGAAGCGGCCCGCGAGCAACTGCTCCGACAGCACCGTGCCGGGCTTGAGCCGCAAGGTGACGATGTCCTCCTCGATCTCGCGGTAGGCTCGCTCGGCGAGCGGCGCGACGGAGGTGTGCGCCTTCGCCGCAGGCTTGCGCCGGCGCGCATTGCGCTTGAGCGGTCGATGCCCGTGCATCTGCCCGTCAGACGTGCCTCCGCTTTTGAACCATGCCGGCGAATTTTTCGTATTCAGCCTCGTTGACCGTATACGAATGCTCGTCGTCGGGGAACGCGCCCGACTTCACCTCGGACACGTATTGCTTGATGGCCGGCGACGGCGTGCTCGGTCACCTTGCCGTAGCGCTTGGTGAACTTCGGCTTGAAGTCGGTGAACACGCCGAGCAGGTCGTAGCAGAGCAGGATCTGCCCGTCGGTTCCGACACCGGCGCCGATGCCGATGGTCGGGATGGTGAGCTGCTCGGAAATGAGCTTGGCGATCCTGGCCGGCACCGCCTCGAATTCGAGCATGAAGCAGCCGGCATCCTCGATCGCCAGCGCGTCCTCGAGGATTTTCATCGCCGCTTCCGCCGTGCGCCCCTGGATCTTGAAGCCGCCGAACATGGCGACGGTGTGCGGCGTCAAGCCGATATGCGAGGCGGTGGGAATGCCGGCATCGACCAGCGCCCGCAAGATCCCGGCCTGCGATTTGCCGCCCTGCGGCTTGACCGCGTCGGCGAGCGCGTCCTGCATGAAACGCGTGGCGTTGGTGAGCGCGCGGTCGACCGTGTTGTAGCTCTGGTAGGGCATGCAGCCGAGCACGAACGTGTTGGGTGCGCCGCGGCGCACCGCGAGCGAATGCATGATCATCATGTCCATGGTGGCGGGCACGGTGCTCGCGTGTCCGTGCGCGACCATGGCCAGGCTGTCACCGACCACGGCGACATCGACGCCCGCCATCTCCGCCCATTTGGCCGAGGTGTAATCAGGCACCGACATGTAGACCATCTTTTCGCCGGTCTTTTTTGAATCGCGGATTTCCGTGATGGTGCGTTTCTTTTTCTCGGCCGCTGCCGCGGGCGGCTGCGCCGGTTCGGGCTTTTTAGCCGCGCCTTGATGTTTCTGCTGCATTGGGCATCTTTCCCTTCGCCGCCATTAGAGGATCGCGCCGTGGCGCGGTCAAGGAACGCACCTTGTGCGGTTGCGAAGGCTAGTGCGCCACATCGAGCATGGTCGAGGGTAGCCATAGCGCAAGGCCCGGGAACATCGCCACCAGCACCACGGCGACACACATCAGGAAAAACAGCGGCAGCGCGTAGGCGCCGATCGCGAAAATATTGCGTCCGGTCATGCCTTGCAGGACGTAAAGATTAAAGCCGACCGGCGGCGTGATCTGCGCCATCTCCACGACCAGCACGATGTAAATGCCGAACCAGATCAGATCGAAGCCGGATTTTTCCACCAGCGGAATGATGATCGAGGTGGTGAGCACCACCATGGAAATGCCGTCGAGGAAACAGCCAAGGACGATATAGAACAGCGTCAGCACGAGCAGCAGCGCCCAGGACGGCAGGTTGAATGCGCCGATCCATTCGGCGAGCGCAATGGGGATGCCGGTAAAGCCCATGGCGGCCGTGAGGAACGCGGCGCCGGCCAGGATGAAGGCGATCATGCAGCTCGTTCGCGTCGCGCCCATGAGCGAATCGACAAAGCCCTGTTGCGTCAGCGTGCCGGACCACCAGGACAGAAACAGCGAGAGAAAAACGCCGACCACCGCCGCTTCCGTCGCCGAGGCCAGACCGCCATAGATCGAACCAATGACGCCGAGGATAAGCAGCGTCACCGGGATCAATCGTCGCGACGCCTTGACGCGCGCGATAAACGGCACCGTCGGCTCCGGCGGCGGCATGCGTTCGTGGTTGATCATCGCCCAGACCACGATGAAGCCCATGAACAGGCCGGCGAGCATGATGCCGGGGATGACCCCGGCGATGAACAGCCGTGCGATCGATTGTTCGGTGACGGTGGCATAGATGATGAGGATGATCGAGGGCGGGATCAGCAGGCCGAGCGTGCCGGAGCCGGCGAGCGTGCCGATCGCCATCTTCTCGTCATAGCCGCGCTTGAGCAGTTCGGGCAACGCGATGCGGCCGATGGTGGCGCAGGTTGCAGCCGAGGAGCCGGAGACCGCGGCGAAAATGGCGCAGCCGACGACGTTCACATGCAACAGGCGGCCCGGCAGCTTTTGCAGCCAGGGCGCGAGCCCCTCGAACATGTCGTCGGAGAGTTTGGTGCGATAGAGAATTTCGCCCATCCAGATGAACATTGGCAGCGCGGTCAGATCCCAGGAATCGGAGGCCGCCCACACCGAGGTCGCCAGCACCTGCCCGGCGGGCGTTGCGATCTTGGTCATCACCGCGGCAAAACCGCAGACGGCGAGCGCCAGCGCAATCCACACGCCGGAGCCGAGCACCGCAAACAGCAGCAGCATGAGCAAAAGCGAGAGCTCGATGACGTTCACGAGCGGCCCCTCAGTTTTCCTTGCCCAGCGTGATCGCTTCCTCGGCGCCGCGGAATGACGGCCGACCGCGGGTGATCACCTCGACCAGTTCGTCGAGCAGGGCGACGGTAAGGATCAACGCGCCGAACGCCATCGAGGCCTGCGGATAAGCGAGCGGCACCTTGATTACGCCGCTGGAGATTTCGTGAAACCGAAACGAAACCCAGGCGAAATTGGCGAGGTTCCAGGTCATGTAGGCCGATACGAAGGCGGCAAAGCCGAAGGCCCAGACTTCGACGTAGCGACGCGCGCCTTCGCTCAACGCACCGAGCAGCATGGTGACACGAATATGCACGCCGGCCTTGAGCGTGCCGGCAAGCGCCAGGAAGCTCGCAGCCGCGAGCAGATATCCGCAGATCTCGTTGAGCGAAAGAATGATGAAGCCGGTGCGCGGCAAGTGGACAAGCGCGAGCGCGCCGTCGATCAGCCGGGCCGCAATCTGCACGCTAACCATGAGCGCGATCGCCACCAGGCAAAGAGCGGCAAACCACAACGTGACGCGGTAGAGCGCATCGAGAAAGCGGCGCATCAAGAAGCTCCCTCCCTCTTTGTCGCAGAGGGAGGAAGACTTAGCGAGTAATTATTTTTTATATACGGCGAGCATGGCGGCGCCATCTGGACCGGCCGCCTTCTCCCACTCGGCGGTGATGGTGGCGCCGACTTTGGCGAGCCCGGCCTTGAACTCAGGCGTCGGCTCCGTGACCTTGATCCCGGCTGCCTTGAGCGCGTTGGTCTTGATCGTCATCTCCTCGACCGAGAGTTTCCAACCGCGCTCCTCGGCGACCTTGGCCGCATCGGTGACCACCTTCTTCTCGGCCGCGGAGAGCTTGTCGAAAGCCTCCTTGTTGACGAACACGATGTTGCGCGGCTGCCAGGCCTGGGTGTCGATGTAGTTGGTCAGGTAGTCCTGCGCTTTCGAGTCGACGCCGGTAGAGGCCGATGTGATCATCACGTCGACGCGGCCGGTGGCAAACGCCGTCGGCAGGTCAGGCACTTCGATCTGTGTCGGGATGGCGCCGACCAGCGCGGCGATACGGCCGATCATGGCATTGTAGGTACGGAATTTCATGCCCTTGAGCTCGTCCACCGACTTGATTTCCTTCTTGGCGTAGAAGCCCTGCGGCGGCCACGGCACGGAATAAAGCAGCACCAGGCCTTCGCTCGCGAGCTGCTTTTCCAGAAACGGCTTCTGCGCCAAGTAAAGCTTATGCGCGGAATCATAGCCGGTGGTGAGGAACGGCACCGAATCAAGCCCATAAACAGGCGCCTCGTTGGAGGCGAGCGACTCGAGGATTTCGCCGATCGGCGCGGTCCCCTGGCGCACCGCGCGTTTGATTTCCGGATGCTTGAACAGGGAGCCAGCCGAATGCACGGTGATCTGCAGCGAGCCGTTGGTCGCCTTGGCCACATCCTGGGTAAACTGGATGACGTTTTTGGTGTGGAAATTGCCATCAGCATAGGGCGTCGGCATGTCCCATTTTGTCTGCGCCGACGCGGCCGTGATAAACCCGCAGGCGACGACCGCCCCCGCCAATACGCGTGCAAATTTGTTCATTGCATCCTCCAAGTGGACCCCGGACCGAAACTCCTCGCCTCGGTCCGCCCTTTAAGGTTTAAGCATGGGGCCTGAGCCCGCCCGGTGGCAAGGGCGAGATGAGGCAAACGACGCATGGCGAAAATGCAGGGCAAGGCGGCGAAAAAATCGGCGGGCTGGGATTTCTGGATCGATCGCGGCGGCACCTTCACCGACATCGTCGGCCGCCGGCCGGACGGCACCCTCACCGCGCGCAAGCTGCTCTCGGAAAATCCGGAGGCCTACACGGACGCCGCTGTGCAGGGCATCCGCGATCTGCTCGGCCTGAAATCCGGCGAACCGATCCCGGCCGGCCGCGTCGGCGCGGTAAAGATGGGCACGACGGTCGCAACCAATGCGCTGCTCGAGCGCAAGGGCGACCGTACGCTGCTGCTGGTCACCAAGGGATTCCGCGACGCGCTCAAGATCGGTTACCAGGCGCGGCCGAAGATTTTCGCCCGCCACATCATCAAGCCGGACATGCTGTTCGAGCGCGTGGCCGAGGTCGACGAGCGCGTGCGCGCCGACGGCAAGGTGGAACGCAAGCCGGATCTCGCCGCGGTGCGCGCCGATCTCGAAGCGGCCAAGGCCGACGGCATCGTCGCCGTCGCCATCGTGCTCATGCACGCCTACCGCTTTCCCGAGCACGAAATGCGCGTGGCGAAAATCGCGCGCGAACTCGGCTTTGCGCAGGTGTCGGTGAGCCACGAAGTCTCGCCGCTGATCAAGCTGGTCGGCCGCGGCGACACCACCGTGGTCGATGCCTACCTCTCGCCCATCCTGCGCCGCTATGTGGCGCAGGTGGACAAGGATCTCGATAGCAAGCGCTCGGCCGCGCGGCTGATGTTCATGATGTCGTCGGGCGGCTTGACCGCGGCGCAGCTGTTCCAGGGCAAGGACGCCATCCTGTCGGGACCGGCGGGCGGCGTCGTCGGCATGGCGCAGACCGGACATGAGGCCGGCTTCGACCGGCTGATCGGCTTCGACATGGGCGGCACCTCGACCGACGTCTCGCACTTTGACGGCGAATACGAGCGCGCCTTCGAGACCGAGGTTGCCGGCGTGCGCATGCGCGCACCGATGATGCTCATTCATACCGTTGCCGCCGGCGGCGGCTCGATCCTGCACTTCGACGGCGCCCGCTTCCGAGTCGGCCCCGACTCGGCGGGCGCCAATCCCGGACCGAAGTGCTACCGCCGGAACGGACCCCTGGCGGTGACCGACGCCAACGTGATGACCGGCAAACTCATTGCCGAATTCTTCCCGAAGATTTTCGGACCGTCGCAGAATTTGCCGCTCAACGCGGATGCGGTGCGCAAAGCCTTCACCGATCTGGCACGCGAGGTAGGCGGTGGCCGCAAGCCGGAGGACGTCGCCGACGGCTTCATCAAGATCGCCGTCGAGAACATGGCGAATGCGATCAAGAAGATTTCGGTGCAGCGCGGCTATGACGTCACCCGCTACGCGCTCAACTGCTTCGGCGGCGCCGGCGGCCAGCACGCCTGCCTGGTCGCCGACGCTCTCGGCATGACCAAGGTGCTGATCCATCCGTTCTCCTCGCTGCTCTCGGCCTATGGCATGGGGCTTGCCGATATCCGCTCGACACGCCAGCAGGCGATCGAATTGCCGTTCGGCGCAAAGTCGCTCGCCGCGATCGGGCGGATCGGCGCCCGTCTCGGGGGAGCCGCAAAAAAAGAGGTCGCCGGCCAGGGGGTCGCGGCGGCAACGATCAAGGTCATAGTCCGAGCGCATATCCGCTACGCCGGGACCGATACCGCGCTGGTGGTGAAGGCCGGTTCGCTCGCGGCGATGAAGCGGGCCTTCGAGGCCGCGCACAAGGCGCGCTTCGGTTTCATCGACCGCTCAAAGCAGATCGTGGTCGAAGCGGTCTCGGTCGAGGCGGTCGGCGGCGGCGCCAAATTCAAGGAGCGCAGTCACGGCGGCGCCGAGCACACGCGTCCGCCGCACCAGACGACCCGCTTTTTCTCACAAGGGCGCTGGCATGACGCCGGGGTTTATCTCCGGAATTACGGTGCCGACATGCCGGCTCTCGAGCCCGGATGCAGGATGAAAGGTCCGGCGATCATCATCGAACCGCACCAGACCGTTGTCGTTGAGGACGGCTGGCAGGCGGAGGTCACGGCCAAAAATCATCTGGTTCTTTCGCGCGTCGTGCCGCTCGATCGCGCCTACGCGATTGGCACCCATGCCGATCCGGTGATGCTCGAAGTGTTCAACAACCTGTTCATGTCGATTGCCGAGCAGATGGGCATGTCGCTGCAGAACACCGCCTATTCGGTCAACATCAAGGAGCGGCTCGATTTCTCCTGCGCGGTGTTCGCCCACGACGGCACGCTGGTCGCCAACGCGCCGCACATGCCGGTGCATTTGGGCTCGATGGATCGCTCGGTCGAAACCATCATCCGCGACAACGCCGGCAAAATCGCGCCGGGCGACGTTTACGCGATCAACGCGCCCTACAACGGTGGCACGCATCTTCCTGACATCACCGTGTGCACGCCGGTGTTCGACGACAGGAAGAAGACCATCCTGTTCTGGGTCGCCTCGCGCGGCCATCACGCCGATGTCGGCGGCATTTCGCCCGGTTCGATGTCGCCGAACGCGACGACCATCGAACAGGAAGGCGTCTACATGGACAACTTCAAGCTGGTCGACCGCGGCCGTTTCCGCGAGAAGGAGCTGATGGCGGCTTTGACTGGGGCCAAATATCCGGCACGCAACCCGGTGCAGAATATCAACGACCTGAAGGCGCAGATCGCCGCCAACGAGAAAGGCGTTGCCGAGCTGCGCAAGATGGTCGAGCAGTTCACGCTGCCGGTGGTGAAGGCCTACATGCAACACGTGCAGGATAACGCCGCGGAAAGCGTGCGCCGCGTCATCGACCGCGTGCACGACGCCGAATACTCCTACGCCATGGACCAGGGCACCGTGATCAAGGTGAAGATCACGGTGGACAAGAAGAAGCGCGAGGCGACCGTCGATTTCACCGGCACCTCGCCGCAGCAGCCGACCAATTTCAACGCGCCGGAGCCGGTGACGCGGGCCGCGGTGCTCTACGTGTTCCGCGTGATGGTTGACGACGACATCCCGATGAATGCCGGGTGCCTGCGGCCGATCAACATCGTGGTGCCGCCGAAATCGATGCTGACCCCGGAATATCCGGCCGCCGTCGTTGCCGGCAATGTCGAGGTGTCGCAGGCCGTGACCAACTGCCTGTTCCTGGCGCTGGGCGCGCTCGCGGCGGCGCAGGGCACCATGAACAATCTCAATTTCGGCAACAAGAAATACCAGTACTACGAGACTATCTGTTCCGGCTCGCCGGCCGGACCAGGCTTTGACGGCACCGACGCCGTGCACACGCACATGACGAACACGCGGCTGACCGATCCGGAAGTGCTCGAATTCCGGTATCCGGTCGTGCTGGAGGATTTTCACATCCGCAAAGGGTCCGGCGGCGACGGCAAGTGGCACGCCGGTGACGGCATCCGCCGCACCATCCGGTTTCTGGAGAAAATGGATTGCACGATTCTGTCCGGCCACCGCCGAGTGCCGCCGCCCGGCCTTGCCGGCGGCGGAGCGGGTTTCGTCGGCGAGAATGCCGTGCGGCGCAAAAGCGGCCGGATCGAAAAGCTGCAGGGCTGCGACGAAACCACGATCGACGCCGGCGAAGCGGTGATTATCCAGACGCCGACAGCCGGGGGCTACGGGACACGGAAGCCCGGCTAGGGTTGCGCAACAGCAGCCAGAACATCAGCCCGTGCGTGATTAAAAGCAGCGGCACGATCACCGTGGGGATGAAAAAGGCGGCGCCGAATTGGCCGGGCGCCAGCCCGCTGAGGTTAGCCTGGTAAAACGCGTTGAGCAGGTCGGCGCTGCCCCAGATGTTGAAAATCCACAACAGCGGGCTGCCCAGTCTGCCGCGCAGCGCTGCTAGCGCCAGCAGCGCGAGCACCGCCGCGATGATGTCGCCATAGGCCGCATCGAACGCAAACGTTGCCGGCAGGTCCGGCGAGACGACACCCGGCACCAGGAACGACAATCCGAAAAAGCGGAAGGCGTGAAGGACGAGCAGCGGTTCGATGGCCTCAATACGCGACCGGTCGCGCAGCGCCGGCCAAATATAGCGCGCCGTCACGGTCCCCCAGGCGAGGAAACTGAACGCAACACTTAGTCCGAACAGCGCTTGCACCGGCATGAGGTCCTCCCGTTTTCGAAATCGTCAGTGGCCGCCCGCCCCGGCGCCAGCCGGCGCCGGCTTCTTCATGATCACGCCGAAGGCGGCGAGAACCAGAAACAGCACGGTCAACATCAGGAACACGTCGGCAAAGCTCATGACCAGCGCCTGCCTTCGCACCATGCCCATCATTTCCTTCAGCGCCATCAACTTGGCGTTGGAGCCCGTGTAGCGCGCGGCAAGGTGTGTCAGCGTCTCGGTCGCCGTGACGTTGGTCGAGTTCACCGCCTCATGCAGCCGCGCAAGATGCAGGTCCATGCGGTCGTTGAGCACGGTGTTGATGGCGGCAAGGCCGATGGCGCCGCCGAGATTGCGCATCAGGTTGAACAGACCGGAGGCGTTCTTCATTCGCTCGGGAGCGAGGGTGCCGAGCGCGGTATTGGTCACCGGCACGATCGCCAGCATCAGGCCGACACCGCGGAAAATCTGCGGCCAGAGCAATTCCCAGAAGTCCCAATCCTGGGTGACGTGCGTCATCTGCCATGTGCCGACGGCAAAGAACACGAAGCCCGCCATCAGCACGTAGCGCGGATCGAGTTTCTGGCTGAGCTGCCCGGCAATCGGGGCGGTGGCAAACATCGCCATGCCGGAAACGAACATCGTGGCGCCGATCATGCGCGCGTCATAACCGCGGATCTGCGCGAGATAGACCGGGTAGACGTAAGTGAGGCCGTAGAGCCCGATGCCGAGCACGAAGGAGAACAGGCTGCCTACGGCGAAGTTGCGGTTGGCGAAGGCACGCAGGTCGACGATCGGTGAGCGCGCGGTGAGGACGCGGGCAAAAAAGGCGATCGCTGACAGCCCCGACACGATCGCCAGCAGCGTGATGGTGGAATCGTCAAACCAGTCGTTGCGCGGACCCTCCTCCAGCACGTATTCGAGCGCACCGAGGAACCCGCCCATCGACAGCAGACCCCACCAGTCGAAATTGTCGAGCAGCGAATAGTCCGGCTTGTCGAAGTCGACCAGCACGATCGTGGCTGCCGTCACGATGATCCCGGGTACGATGTTGATGAAAAACAGCCAATGCCACGACAACACGTCGGTGACGTAACCACCGATGGTCGGGCCGACGGTCGGCGCCAGCGTGGCGATCAGGCCGACGACGGGCGCGATCATTTTCTGCCGCGGGCCGGTAAAAATCAGATAGGCGGTCGCAAACACCGTAGGCACCATGCCGCCGCCGATGAAACCCTGTAGCGCACGCCAGACAATGATTTCGTTGATCGAGGTCGAGGTGCCGCACATGATGCTGGCGAGCGTGAACCCGGCCGCCGAGACCGAAAACAGAAGCCGGGTGCCGAGCGCCCGCGACAGGAATCCGGAGAGCGGAATCGCGATCACCTCGGCGATCAGATACGACGTCTGCACCCAGGGAATTTCATCGGCGGACGCCGACAGACCGGCCTGGATTTCGGCAAGCGAGGCCGACACGATCTGGATGTCGAGGAACGCCATGAACATGCCGACGCACATGGCGATGAAGGCCAGGAGCTTGCGCGTCGATAATTGATCCACGCTTCCGGCGCCGCCTGTCGGGGAACGGGCGGAGGCCGGAAGCGTGGCTGTGGCGGCGAGCGAACTCATGACGCACTCACCGCTTGCTTTGTTGACTGTTGGCGGCTTCTGCTGCCGCCGCGCTGAACCACGACCCGCTGTCGGCAAACGACTGCGGCTTGGTGTTGACGTTGACAATCACTGACATGCCCGGGCGCAACAGGCGCTGGTCGGTCACGCCGGCGGGAAGCCGGATGCGGACGGCCAGGCGCTGCACGATTTTGGTGAAGTTTCCGGTCGCATTGTCCGGCGGCAACAGCGAGAACATCGAGCCCGAGGCCGGCGATACGCTTTCGACCGTGCCTTTGATGTCATGATCGGGCAGCGCGTCGACGCTGACATTGACGGACTGGCCGGGGCGCAGCCGCGACAATTGCGTCTCCTTGAAATTGGCGTCGATATAGACGCTCGTTAGCGGCACCAGGCTCGCAAGCCGGGTGCCCGTCTGCACGTAGTCGCCGACCTGCATGGCGCGGTTGCCGAGCACGCCGTCAATGGGCGCGCGGATAAGGGTGAAGGACAGATCGCGTTCAGCCTTAGCCTGCGCCGTGCGCAATTCCTGCAGCGTGCGCGATGCTTCCTGCTGCTGCGCGCGCAACACCTCGACATTGGCGAGGGCCGCATCGATTGCCGCCCGCGCGCTCTGCACGCTGGCATTGGCCTGATCGCGGTTGGCTTGCGCCTGCTCGAGGGTCTGGCGGCTGGCGAACTCCTTGCCGGCGAGCGCCTGCTGACGCTCAAGTTCGGATTGCGCGCGCGTCGCGCCGGCCTGAGCCGAGACAAGCTGCGCGCGGGCCTGCGCAACGACCGCCTGCTGCGCCGGGATTTGCTCGCCGATGCGGGCGACGGTCGCCTCCTGGGTCGCCACCTTGTCGCGGGCCGAATAAACCGCGAGCTGGTAGTCCCCGTTGTCGATGCGGGCGATGATATCGCCGGCGTGGACCAGCGTATTGTCTGTGGCTTCGATGCTGGAGACGTAGCCGGCGACCTTGGCGGCGAGCGTGGTGGCGTCCGCGCGAACGTAGGCGTCGTCGGTCGAGACGATGTAGCGGCCAGTGGTCAGGTAGTCGTAGCCGAACGAGCCAACGCCGATCAGCACCGCCACGGCGGCGCCGACCAAAGCCCGCTTACGCATCCCCTTCAGCCCGGCGGCGAGCTTGGCTTTGAGTCCGGCAGGTGCGGCTTGAGCGGGCGCCTCGGGAGCGCGGCTTTCTACCACGGCCGGTTCGCCGTCGTTGCTGTCCGGTTGAATAGTTGGCTCGGACCCTGCTGGCTCCGCCACGACCCTGAAGGCTGAGCTTTCCCGGCTCTTCATGCGCTGCAACATAGATGCCTCCAAATTGACCGAACGGTTCGGTCAGCGGCGTAAATACGCTTGGCCCTCCTGGGTGTCAAGATTGACCGAACCGTTCGGTCATTGATTTTTTCTTATGGATAGGCCATATAAACGAATGACTGAGGGCAGAAACGGCCTTAGGCTTTGGAAACGCAGAGGAAACGCCCGTGACTGATACTTTGGTCGTGGACCGCCCGGCGGTTGAAGCCGAAGACAGCGCCAAACGCCGACAAATCGTCGATGGAGCGCGGGAGATCTTTTTCGCCCGCGGGTTCGATGCCGCCAGCATGGGCGACATCGCCAAAGCTGCGGGCGTCTCCAAGGGCACCCTCTACGTCTATTTCAAGAACAAGGAAGAGCTGTTCTCCGCCATCGTGGAGGCGGAGTGCTGCACCCACGCCGAAAGCGTGTTCAGGCTCGACGACAACGACGACGTCGAAGCCACGCTCACCCACGTCGGCGTTGAATTCGTCAATTTCCTCTGCCGGCCGGAAAAGGCCTCATCGATCCGCATCGTCAGCGCGATCGCCGAACGCATGCCGGAAATCGGCAAGGCTTTTTACGAAACCGGTCCGGGCAACGGCATCGCGCGGGTCAAGGCCTATCTCGAGGCGCAGGTGCGTGCCGGCGTCCTTGAGGTTCCCGATTGCGAGGTTGCGGCGGCGCAGTTTCTCGACGCCTGCCAGTCCACCATGTTCAAGCCGGTGATGTTCAACTTCGCGCCGGCGCCGACGCCAGAGCGCGTCCGCCATGTGGTCGGCATCGCCGTTTCGGCCTTCCTCGCCGCCTACCGCAAAAAGTAAATTTGCCGCGTTGCGGCAATCCCGCCGTTAAACATGCAGCGTGCTTGCCCTTGCTTTGGGCCCGCGCGGTGCCACTTTTACGCCATGCGCAGATCGATTCTTCGATCGTTCCTTGCCGCGACGCTGCTCGGCCTTGCCGGCTCGGCGTTGGCGGCGAATTATCCGGTGTCCGGCAAATGGGGTGTGGGGGCACCGCGTTCGAATGACCCCATCGATTGCACCAATTTGCGTGTGATCGCCTTCAACGGCGACCAGCGCACCGACAGCAAAGGCGGCGTGCCGGCCTATCGCAACGTTTCGGTGACCGCGTCGGGCGCGAGCTATCGCGTCAGCGATCAATTCACAACCGGGCAGATTTCAAACGCGCACGTCAATTATACGCTGCGTCAGGTCGACCCTAACCACCTCGACATGATGCAAGGCGGCACGACGCTGAAACTGCAGCGCTGCAAGTAATCCAGTTTATCAGTTACGGGCGATGATCTCGCGCTCGCCGCGATGCACCGGGACTGCGCCGAGGCGGCGGAGTTTGCGTCGCATCAGGATCGAGGGCCGCCGCTTGCACAACGTGCTGCGGCTTCGCCGGCGTGTCTGCGGGCGGTTCGTGCGTACGCCGCCGATACGCGTATAGGGCTCGCGTAGCTTTCCATCGTCCTCGACCAGCAGCGGCAGACCGAGCACGTTGCCCCAGGCGTGCCACTCGGCGGCCGCATCATCGGTTTGCTCGGAGACATAAAGCGGCAGCGCCAGCGTCGGATCCCTGTGCTCGAGCGTGACGGCGACATGCCCCGGCGCGAGCTTCAACGAAATTCCGGCAAAGGCGGAGAGCGGCATGTTGACCGCCATGCGCATGCCGCGCAGCGAACGGCGCACCACCACGCGATCGCGATGTAGTTCAACCTGGCGCACCCGCTCGTCGGCCGCGGCATCGCTCGCCGCAAAACGCACAGGCAGGGCGAACGGGTCGAGCCGCAACGCGCGGCCCGACCCGGCGGGGCATCCGCCACTTCGCATTCGACGCCTCAAACTCTCCCGCGCCGGGCTTATGCGTCCGGTCGCGTGAAGATCATGGCGGAAAAGCGTCCGAATTGGCTTAAGGTTCGGGGTTAATCGGGTGTTGCGCGGCGCGCTTTGCCCGTCATGATTGACGCCGCCTTGCCAGGCATGATTGACGAGGTGTTGCCGCAGCGGCGCAAATTGCCGATAGCGGTGTTGAACGTTCCTCGTTGCGGAACCATTTACCGTCCATGCATGCCCCCTCCCCGTCGCTCTTCGACCAAACCGCCCTCGCTGAACGCGCCGAACGCCTGGTGAAGGCGGCTCGCACCGCCGGCGCCGATGCCGCCGACGCGGTCGCGTTGCGCTCGATGTCGCTGTCCGTCGAGGTTCGCGACGGCGCCGTTGAGGAAAGCGAGCGCGCCGAGGGCGACGACCTTGGCCTGCGCGTGCTGGTCGGCCGCCGCCAGGCGGTGGTTTCCACCAACGACCTGTCCGCCGACGGCACTGCGCAGCTCGCCGAACGCGCGGTCGCCATGGCTCGCGTGGCGCCCGAGGATAAATATGCCGGGCTCGCCGATCCGAGCCTGCTGGCGCATGATTTCCCCGACCTCGATCTCAGCGATCCCGATTTGCCGGGCGTTGCCGCGCTGGAAAAAGCCGCGCGCACGATGGAAGAGGCGGGACTTGCCGTCGCCGGCGTCACCAAGTCGGGCGGCGCCTCGGCCTCCGCCGGTATCGGCGGCATGGTGCTGGTGACCAGCCACGGCTTCCACGGCGCCTATCTCGGCTCGCGCCATAGCATCTCGATGCAGGCAATCGCCGGCGACGGCACCAGCATGGAACGCGACTACGAATATTCCTCGGCGCTGCACGCCGCAGATCTCGACAGCCCGGAAAAAATCGGCCGCACCGCCGGCGAACGCGCCATCGCGCGGCTCAATCCGCGCAAGGTAACTACCCGCAAGGTGCCCGTCATATTTGACCGTCGTGTTGCCGGCACCATCGTCGGCCATCTTGCCAGCGCCGTGAACGGCGCTTCCGTCGCCCGCAAGACCAGCTTCCTGCGCGACAAGATGGGCGAAAAGCTCTTTGCCGACGGCGTCAACATCATCGACGATCCGCTGCGCAAGCGCGGCTTGCGCTCGCAGCCGTTCGACGGCGAGGGCGTCGGCGGGAAACGGCTGGCGCTCATTGATCATGGCATGCTGCGCTCGTGGCTGCTCGATTGCGCCACAGCGCGCGAACTCAACCTCGTCACCACCGGCCACGCGCAGCGCGGCACTTCGTCCACGCCGTCGCCGGGGCCGAGCAACCTGCATATGGAACCGGGGGCTCTGAGCCACGAAGCATTGATGGCCGACATCAAGGACGGCTTCTACGTCACCGACCTGATCGGCATGGGCGTGAGCATGGTGACCGGCGACTACAGCCGCGGCGCCTCCGGTTTCTGGATCGAGAACGGCAAGCGCAGCTATCCGGTCAGCGAAGTCACCATCGCTGGGCACCTTATCGATATCTTCCGCAATCTGACGCCGGCCAACGATCTCGAATTTCGTTACGGCACCAATGCGCCGACGCTGCGGCTCGAGGGCTTGACCGTTGCCGGTCAGTGAGCCCGTGAACCAACTCGAAGCGATTATGCGGGAGGCGGGCGCGCTGGCGCGCCATACCGCAAGCGGCGACTTCAAGCGCTGGACCAAGGGCGAAGACAACTCCCCGGTGAGCGACGCCGACATCGCGGTCGACAATTTCCTGCGCGCGCGACTCGGCGCGCTAACGCCTGCGGCTGGATGGCTCTCGGAGGAGACCGAAGATCGTCCCGGCGACCGCGCGCAGCCGAGCGTGTGGATCGTCGATCCGATCGACGGCACCCGCGCCTTTCTTTCCGGCCGCGCCGACTGGACGGTATCGGTGGCGCTGGTCGAAAACGGACGCCCACGACTTGCCGCGCTCTATGCGCCGGTGACCGACGAGATGTTTGTCGCGGCGCGCGGCAAAGGCGCGACCCTCAACGGCGTGCCGATCCGCGTGAGTTCCGGCGACCGCCTTGCCGGCGCGCGCATCGCCGGGCCCAAGCGTTATCTCGACCGCCTCGACGGCCTCGACACCGGCATTGAGGGCCGGCCCAAGATTCATTCGCTGGCGCTGCGCCTTGCCCGTGTGGCGCAAGGCGAGCTTGACGCCGGCCTTGCCTCGTCGGGCAGCCACGACTGGGACCTCGCCGCGGCCGACCTTATCGTCACCGAAGCAGGCGGCGTGGTGACGGATTTCGCCGGCCAGGCGCTGCAATTCAACCGCGCGCACACCGTGCATAACGCGCTGATCGCTGCCGGACCGCAGCGCCACCGCGCCCTCATCGGCCTCGTGCACGCCGGTAAAGCCGAGTTTGCATAAACGCGGCTTCTGCCGCTAAATCCGGGTTTCCGAAGTCCGCAGCCGGGGCTTACGCGAAGGAATGAGCCATGATCGAAAAAGTACCCGGAAAACAGCTGCTGCATCTGGTGCTCGGCGGCGAGCTGACGGAACTCGGCGGCAGCGAGTTCAAGGACCTCGACAAGGTCGAAGTCGTCGGCCTCTATCCGAATTACGCCGCCGCCTATGCCGCCTGGAAGGCGAAGGCGCAGCACACCGTCGACAATGCGCATATGCGCTATTTCATCGTCCACCTGCACCGCCTGCTCGATCCCGACAGCGCGCCGCGGCCGGTGCAATGAGCGACGGGGGCCGATGACGTCACTCAAACGTTTTGTTACATCATCGGCTTTCCAGAGCGCCGCCGGCGCCGTCGCCGCTTCTTATCTCCGTCTGGTGTGGATGAGCACACGCCAGGTGATCGAGCCGCCGACGATCTACGACACGGTGCAGATGCCGGCGATCATCGCCATGTGGCATGGCCAGCATCTGATGACGCCATTCATCAAGCGCAACAATGAACGGCACCGCACCAAGGTGCTGATCTCGCGGCACCGGGACGGTGAACTCAATGCGCGCGCCGCCGAGCGGCTCGGCATCGGTACCATCCGCGGCTCCGGCGCCCACAACGGCGAATTCCACCGCAAGGGTGGTGCGGTTGCCTTCACCGAAATGCTTGCAGCGCTCGAGGAAGGCTACAACGTCGCGCTCACCGCCGACGTGCCCAAGGTGGCGCGCGTCGCCGGCCTCGGCGTCGTCAAGCTTGCGCAGCATTCCGGACGGCCGATCTACGCCGTCGCCATCGCCACGCAACACCGCGTCGCGCTCAACAACTGGGATCGCACCGTCATCAACCTGCCGTTCGGCCGCATCGGAATGGTGGCGGGAGACCCGATCTTCGTGCCTCGCGATGCCGATGACAGGGCGCTGGAGCGGGCGCGGCAAGAGGTCGAAAGCGCACTTAACCGGGTCACCACGCGCGCCTACGAAATCGCCGATGGGCCGACGAGAGCTGCGTCGTGAGAGAGCGGATGCCGGCAGGATTGCGCGCTTACCGGCTGTTGTCGGCGGCGGCGGCGCCGTTGGCGCCATTATTGCTGGCGCAGCGATTGCGCCGCGGCAAGGAAGACGGCGCAAGGCTCGGCGAGCGGCGCGGCGAGAGCGGCTTGCGCCGCCCAACCGGGGCGCTGATCTGGGTGCACGGCGCAAGCGTCGGCGAAATCCTCAGTGCGCTGCCTTTGGTCGAGCGCCTGCGGGCGCGCGGCATCCGCGTGCTAGTCACCTCGGGTACCGTGACGTCGAGCGATCTTGCCGGGCAGCGGCTTCCCCCCGACGTCATCCACCAATTCGTGCCGCTCGACGCACCACGATTCGTACGCCGCTTTATCGAGCATTGGCAGCCGGGCCTGGCGTTGTTCATGGAGCAGGATCTGTGGCCGAACTTGATGATCGAGGCCACGCGCCGCGGCGTGCCGCTGATCCTGGTCAACGGCCGGCTCTCGGAGGCTTCGTTCCAGCGCTGGCGGCGGGTGCCCGACACCATCGCCAACCTGCTCGGGCGCTTCGACCTGTGCCTCGCGCGAACGCCGGCCGACGGCGCGCGCTTTTCCGAGCTCGGCGCGCCCCGCGTCGTGACCAGCGGCAATCTCAAGCTTGACGTCCCGGCGCCGCCCGCCGACGCGCGCGCCCTCGAGGCGCTCAAGCGGGCGATCGGCAGCCGCCCGGTGGTCGCGGCGGCGTCAACTCATGCCGGGGAGGAAGCCGTGATCATCGAGGCGCACCGGCGTCTGCGCAAGAATTTCCCGGACCTGCTGACGCTGATCGCGCCGCGGCACCCTGACCGCGGCGCCGGTATCGTCCAGCTTGCCGATGCGGCAGAGCTGAAGGCCGCGGTGCGCTCGTTCGGCGAATTGCCGGACGCTTCGACCGAGGTCTACGTCGCTGATACGCTTGGCGAACTCGGGCTGATCTATCGCCTGGCGCCGGTCGTCTTCATCGGTGGCTCGTTGATCCCGCATGGCGGGCAGAACCCGATTGAGGCGGCCAAGCTTGGCGCCGTCATTCTGCACGGCCCGCACGTCGACAATTTCGCCGAGATCTATGCCGCGCTTGATGCCGCGCACGGCGCCGAGCCGGTCAGCGACGTCGGACGGCTGACCGCAGCGATCGCGAAGCTTTTGTCGTATCCGGACGCGCGCGCGCATGTCGCCGAAAGCGCGCGGGCAACGGTGGAGGCGCAAAGCGGCGCGCTCGAGCGCACCGTGCAATCGCTTGAGCCTTACCTGACGCAATTGCAACTCACCGAGCGCGCGCGCCATGCGTGAGCCGGCGTTCTGGTGGCACAAGCCCGGGTTGGCGTCCGCGCTGCTTGCCCCCGCGGCACTCTGCTACGGTGCCGTCGCCACCAATCGCATGGCCCGGCAGGGTACCGGCGCCGGCGTGCCGGTGCTGTGCGTCGGAAATTTCACGCTCGGCGGCAGCGGCAAGACGCCGGCGGTCATCGCCGTTGCGGCCATGCTGCAGGCAAGCGGCGAGCGTGTGTTTTGTCTGAGCCGCGGCTACGGCGGCAGCGTCAGTGGTCCGAAGCGAGTGGACGCTCACGCCGACCATGCCGCGCAGGTCGGCGATGAAGCGCTACTCTTGGCGCGCGCCGCGCCGACGATCGTGTCACGCGACCGGGTCGCCGGCGCCGCTGCGGCGTGTGCGGCGGGCGCTGGCGTCGTGCTGATGGACGACGGCTTGCAGAACGGCACACTGGCCAAGGATTTCACCATCGCCGTTGTCGACGGCCGCCGCGGCATCGGCAACGGCAAGGTGTTTCCCGCCGGCCCCTTGCGCGCGCCGCTCGAGGCGCAATGGGCGCGCAGCGATGCACTGCTCGTAGTCGGAGAGCCGCGCGGCGCGGCCGCGGTCGTCGCGGCGGCAACCGCACGCGGCAAGCAAATACTGCACGCGCGGCTCGTCGCCGGTGCCGCGGCGGTCAAGGCGCTCGCCGGCAAGCGGGTGCTGGCCTTTGCCGGCATCGGCGATCCGGAAAAGTTCTTCGCAACCGTCGCCGCGGCCGGGATCGAGGCGCCGCGGCGCCTGAGCTTTCCCGACCATCACCGCTTCAGCCCCGAGGAAGCGGCCTCGCTGCTGATGCAGGCCGAGCATCACGGGTTGGAACTGCTCACCACCGAAAAGGATCATGCGCGCATGATCGGCGATCCGGCCTTGGCGGCGCTCGCCGAGAGCGCGCGCGTGCTGCCGGTGACGCTGCAGATAGACGAGGCACAGGCCTTGCGGTCGCTGTTGTTGCTGACGATCAGGCCTGACTAGCGGGCGCGCGGTAGCGCTGCATCACCGCTTCCGGCGTGGCATAGGCCTCCTGCCGGTCGACGCTCCAGTATTTGAGCTCCTCAAGCGGGATCGGCACGCCGGTCACGGCGCAGCGCACAAAGGCGCCGGGACGCACCACGCGGAAGTCGCCATCGAGGTATTTCACCTCGGCCTCTCCGCTCGTCGGCGGCGAGCGGTCATAGCGGTTGAGCAAAGGCGGCCTCCATTCCGGCGCGGCAAAACAAAGATAGTCCCTGGATGGCGCCGACGAAACCCGCCTGTCGACATTGCGCACATGCGCGGTTGACTCCGGTTCCTGTGTGTAATGTTATAATATTACACTTTGCGTCACCACAGGAGGTTTCATGTCGTTCGGTCTGCGTCGCGCCTTGGTCTGCGCCACGTCTGCATTTTCGCTTGCCACGGCGCAGGCGCAGGAAATCTTGCCGGAAATCGTGGTCCAGGCGCAGCGCCCGGCGCCGCCACGGCCGGCGCCGACGGCGGCGCAACCTTCCTCACCTGTCGCCAGCGCAAATTCAAAACTTGATGAGGCGCGTGACGCCCTCTCGCCGCGCTTCGGCGCCAGTTCCTTCGACCTGAACCGCGCCGCAATCGAGAGCCTTCCCCAAGGCATCAACACGCCGATCCAAAAGGTTCTCATCCAGGCGCCTGGCGTCAGCCAGGATTCCGCGGCCGCCGGCGATATTCATGTGCGCAACGAGCACGGCAATGTGCAGTACCGCATCAACGGCATCACGCTGCCCGACGGTGTCTCCGGCTTCGGGCATGTTTTCGACACCAATATCGTCGGCAGCCTGGCGGTGATCACCGGCGCGCTGCCGGCGCAATTCGGCCTGCGCACCGCCGGCGTGGTGGACATCCAGACCAAGAGCGGCAATGCGCTGGTGCCCGGCGGCGAAATCGGCATTTACGGCGGCAGCCACGACACTGTGACACCGACCTTCGAATATCAGGGCCTCAGTGGACCGACCGAGTATTTTCTCGCCGGGCGGGGCTTCACCAGCAATCTCGGCATCGAAAATCCGACGCCGAACGCGGAGGCAATCCACGACCGCACCTTTCAAGGCAATTTCTTCAGCTACACCTCGACACTGATCGACAATTTCACCCGCGTGGCGACGATTTTCGGCAACACGACCAACCGCTACCAGATCCCGAACAATCCGGGGCAGGTTTTCGCTCCCGGCGTTACTTCGGCCTTCGGCGTATCCGCATTCGATTCTGCCAATCTCAACGAGAAACAGGCTGAGCAAAACAATTTCGCCGTGGTCGCGCTACAACGATCGCTCAACGGCTTTGACTTCCAGCTTGCCTCTTTCACGCGCTACAGCACGCTGCATTTCATCCCCGATACCACCGGCGACATCCTTTTCAACGGATTGGCGAGCGACGTCTACCGCAAAAGCGTCGCCAGCGGCATCCAGGGCGACGGCGCCTATCAGCTCGGAGACTCGCATACCTTGCGCGCCGGCTTTACCGTGAGCGGCGAACATACGCGAGTGAGCGATGTCTCGACTGTGCTGCCGGCAGGCGGCGCCGATATGCCGTTCGTGATCAATGACGGCACGACAAAGGTCGGCGGAGTCGCTGGCGTCTATCTTCAGGACGAGTGGCGGATCAATGACCAACTCACGATCAACGCGGGGCTGCGTTTCGACCAGATGTGGCAATACGTCGATGCCAATCAACTAAGCCCGCGCATCAACCTGATCTACAAGCCGTTCGAGGGCACCACATTCCACGCCGGTTATGCGCGTTTTTTCACACCGCCGCCGCAGATACTGTCCGGGCCGGTCAACGCTGCGGCTTTTGTGCCGACGCTGACGCCGCCCGATACGACGCAACAGGATCCGGTCAAGCCGGAGCGTTCGCACTATTTCGACGCTGGCATCGTGCAAATGCTGATGCCAGGCCTGCAGGTTGGCATCGACGCCTATTACAAGATCGCCAAAGACCTGCTCGATGACGGCACCTTCGGTCCGGGACTCGTGCTCAACGCGTTCAATTATGAGAAGGCGATCAATTACGGCGTCGAGCTCAGCGCCAGCTACACCGCCGGCAATTTCAAGGCCTATGGCAACCTTGCCTGGGCGCGCCAGCTCGCCACCAACATCGTGTCGAACCAGTATTTGTTCGGCGCCGACGAACTTGCCTATATCGCCACGCATTATGTCGCCACCGATCACGCGCAGATCTGGACCGGTTCGGCCGGCGCTTCCTATCTGTGGAACGGCACGCGGTATAGCGCCGACTTGATCTACGGCAGCGGTCTGCGCAGCGGCGATTTTAATGCCGACCACGTGCCCGCCTACACGCAGGTCAATCTCGGCGTGTCGCGCCAATTTGCGCTGCCTGACGGCGGGAAGTTCACGGCGCGCCTCGATGTCGTCAACGTATTCGACAGCGTCTATCTGATCCGCGACGGCAGCGGCATCGGCGTGTTCGCGCCGCAATATGGGCCGCGCCGCGGGTTTTTCGTCGGCCTGTCGAAAGAGTTCAGCTAGCCGAAAAGGCTGCCCTGCCCCTCGGCGTCGCCGCCGCCGCGGCGGCGGCGCGGACGCACAGACGACGACGGGCGCATGCGAGCCTCACCTTGCGCCACCGCGCCGACGCGGCCGTCGGCAAATTCGATGTCGAGCGGCATTCCGGCAGCGACGGAGGCAGCCGTGCGCAGTGGCTGACCCACGCCATCGCGGACCAGCGCAAAACCGCGCTTGAGCACGTCGCGGTAGGAGAAGGCAATGAGCAGGCGCTCTGCGCGTTCGAGACGGGCGGCGCGCTGATCGAGCAGCGTCAGCATGGCGCGGCTCGAGCGCGCGCCGAGCGCCGCCGTCCGTTCCCTGCCCCGTTCAACGCGCTGGATCAGTAGCCGTGGCGACAGTTGCGCCGACACGCGCGTGAGCTGGCGGTGGTGGATCTGCGCATTGGCGATGAGCGCGCGCGGCAGCCGCGCCGAACAGGCGTCAAGCCGCTGGCGCGGCGCGCTGAGCAATTGGTCGAGTGCCGGCAGTGATCGCGACAGCAACCGTAACTCTTTCCGCCGCTGATCGAGACCGCGTCGCCAGCAGGCAAGCTTGCGCTGACCGAGATCTCCGAGCGTCGCCATAAGCTCGCTGCGTACCGGGACCGCGCGTTCTGCGGCGGCGGTGGGCGTCGGCGCCCGCCAGTCGGCGGCAAAATCGATCAGCGTAAAATCGGTCTCGTGACCGACCGCCGAAATGAGCGGAATCATGCTTTCCGCCACGGCCAGGACCACGATCTCCTCGTTGAACGACCACAGGTCTTCGAGCGAGCCGCCGCCACGGGCAACGATGATCAAATCCGGGCGCGGCAGCCTGCCGCGCTCGGGCAACGCGTTGAACCCGGCAATGGCGTTGGCGACCTCGGCGGCGGAGGTTTCGCCCTGCACTCTTACCGGCCACACCAGCACGCGGCGGGGAAAGCGGTCGGCCAGGCGATGCAGGATGTCGCGGATGACCGCGCCGGTCGGCGAGGTGACGACGCCGATCACCTCCGGGATGAACGGCAAGAGTTGCTTGCGCGCCTCGTCGAACAGCCCAAGCGCTGCGAGCTTCTTCTTGCGCTCCTCCAGCAGCTTCATCAGCGCGCCGACGCCGGCTGGCTCCAGCGTGTCGATGACGATCTGGTATTTCGACGAACCGGCAAAGGTCGTAAGCCTGCCGGTGACGACGACGTCGAGCCCCTCCTCCGGCTTGACCCGCATGCGGCCATGCGTGCCCTTCCAGATCACCGCTTCGAGCACCGCCTTGTCGTCCTTGAGACGGAAGTAGCAATGGCCGGAGGGCGAGGCGCCCTTGAAGCCGGAAATCTCGCCACGCACCCGCACATAGCCATAGGCGTCCTCGACCGTGCGCTTGAGCGCCGCCGACAGCTCGGAGACGGACCATTCCACAACATTGTCGAGCGCAGCTTCTGCCATCACGGGCGAATCTCTTGCGGGGGCGATGCCCCATGCTACACCAAACGGCCCCGACCCCCTAAAGGCCGCCATTTCACGCGCATGAACATCCTCATCCTCGGTTCCGGAGGCCGCGAGCATGCGCTGGCCTGGAAGATGGCGGCGAGCCCGCTCACCGACAAGCTCTATTGCGCGCCGGGCAATGCCGGCATCGCGCAGGAGGCCGAGTGCGTGGCGCTCGATCTTGCCGACCACAAAGCGGTGATCGCCTTTTGCAAGGCGAGCAATATCGATTTCGTCGTTGTCGGCCCGGAAGCGCCGCTGTGCGCCGGCATCGCCGACGATCTGGAGAACGCCGGCATCAAGACCTTCGGCCCCGGCAAATGGGCGGCGCGGCTGGAAGGCTCCAAGGGCTTCACCAAGGACCTGTGCAAAGCCAACAACATCCCGACCGCGGCCTATGAGCGCTTCAAGGGCGCGGCGGCAGCGAAGGACTACGTGCGGAAAAAAGGCGCGCCGATCGTGGTCAAGGCCGACGGGCTTGCCGCCGGCAAGGGCGTGGTGGTGGCGCAGACCGTGGCAGAAGCGGAAGCCGCGATCGACATGATGTTCGGCGGCGGGCTCGGGGCGCCCGCCTGGGAAATCGTCATCGAGGATTGCCTCGTTGGCGAGGAGGCTTCGTTCTTCGCGCTGTGCGACGGCGAAACCGCGATCGCACTCGCCTCAGCGCAGGATCACAAGCGCGTCGGCGACGGCGATACCGGCCCCAACACCGGCGGCATGGGCGCCTATTCGCCGGCGGAAATCATGAGCAAGGACATCGACAGGCGTGTGATGGACGACATCATCATGCCCACCGTGCGTGCGATGGCGGCGATGGGGGCGCCCTACAAGGGCGTGCTGTTTGCCGGGCTGATGATCACCAAAGACGGTCCGCAGCTCATCGAATACAACGTGCGCTTTGGCGATCCGGAATGCCAGGTGCTGATGCTGCGGCTGATGTCGGACCTGGTGCCGGCGCTGATTGCCGCGCGCGACGGGCAACTGAAGAACTTCGACCTGCGCTGGTACGGCGAGGCGGCGCTGACCGTGGTGATGGCGGCCAAAGGTTATCCGGGCAACTACGCCAAAGGCAGCGTGATCGATGGCCTCGAGGCGGCGGCGCAAGTCGAGGGCGTGGAAATCTTTCATGCCGGCACGAAACTGGCGAACGGAAAGATCGTCGCCAACGGCGGCCGCGTGCTCAATGTCTGCGCGCTGGGCAAAACTGTGGCCGACGCGCAAGCGCGCGCTTATTCCGCCGTCGACAAAATAAAATGGCCTGGCGGATTCTGCCGCCGCGATGTCGGCTGGCGCGCCATCGCACGCGGACGTTAATTTTTTTTCACGAAGTCACATCCGCGTTATCGCACGCGAAGATTTTCGTCCACCTTTAGTCGAACAAATGCGCTCTTTGCTCGCAATCAGGATTCGAAAAATAAACGTACGATAAATTCAAAATTATTCCGCGGGTCTCCCATGCGCGAGGAGCGCTATCGCAACGCGGCGAACGAACTACCTGTTGGCGCGGGGCTGGTACCAGGAGACTAGACATGAAGAAGCTTATTTTGGCCGTCGCGCTCGCCGCTGTTGCCGCATCACCGGCGTTCGCCGCAAGACAGCATCGCGCGACGACTACCGATCCGGCAGATCAGGCCTACGCGTCTGCGCCGCAGTCCTCGGACGTCGTCATCGACAACGGCCGTGTCATCGGCGCCGACCCCGATCCCTTCATTCGCGGGCAGCTTCTGCGCGAGGGCGACCAGACCCTGTCCAACGGGCAATAACGTCGAACATGACGATCGATAATGCAAAGCCCGGCCCCGCGCCGGGCTTTGCGCCGTTTTCTGCGGTGCGACCGCGGTCGAATGGTCAAGGGATCACGCAAGGAGAAAGTAAAAATTGCATGCGGCCGTTAGGCCTGGCTTGCCTATCCGTATTGCTACGCCTTTTTTCCGGCGATTTCGCAGATGCTGCGCCGCAAGGACGGGGCACCTCGGAGCTTCAAATGATAAAACTCGTGACTGCTCTTGCATTCGCCGTGGCACTCGGTTCGCCGGCATTAGCAAAGGAGCCGCACAAGCTCTCCGCGCAGGCAGCCGCGGCGCAAGCCTCGGCACCGTATCTGACGATCAACGGCGACTATGTCATGGATCCGGCGGTTGTCGTTGTCGACGGAGAAATTGTCGGTCGCGACTCCAGCCCGGATGTCCGCGCCAGCCTGCGCCGCATTCCGAAGCCTGACGCGCAGTAAAGCGCCCCACTCGGCGCCTTTGCAAAGCCCGGCTCGCGCCGGGCTTTGTTTTTTTGCCGACGTCCGCGCCAGCGGGCATACTGCGTGCCGCAAAGGCCGGGGTTTAGCAATGCATCCAGTGCTTCGTCTCTACGAGGATATCTTGTCGAGCACCGACAAGGTCGAATTGCGGCTGCCGCCGCTCCCGCGTTTTATCTTTGTGGTTCATGGCAGCGCCAGCGTCGACGGCAAGCCGCTCGGCGAAGGCGAGGCCTGGATCGGCGAGGCCGAAGTTGTGGTGACGCCCGGTTCTGGCGGTGTCACCTGCTGGCGCTGGGAACTCGCGCGTGGCGACCAGGGCTCGACGGTTGCCGCCGCGCCCGGCATGGCGACGCACGAGAAACTCACCGCGTTCCTTGAAACGATGCCGAAGGGCGAACTGCTCATGCGTGGCGACAGCGTGTCGTTTCCGCCCGGCGGCTGCGCCTATCTGCACCGGCACCAGGGCCCGGGCATCCGCTGTCTGATCGAGGGCGGCTTGCGGGTCGATACCCATAATCGCTCCACCTCCTACGGACCTGGCGGCGCCTGGTACGAGAGCGGACCAGACCCGGTTTTTGCGCAAGCCTCTGGCGACAAGCCAACCCGCTTTATCCGCGTCATGGTCCTGCCGCGTCCACTGCTCGGCAAGAGCTCGATCGGTTACGTCAACGAAGAGGACAAGGCCAAGCCAAAATCGCAGACCTACAAAATCTACGCCGATGCGCCGATCGAATTCGACGCCCGCAAGTCGCCATGACGGCGATTGACCGGCAACAGGCTTTTTCCGGCACCAAAGAGGTGGCGGCGGCGCTCGTCCTCGATGCCGCGCGGCTCGAGGCCTATCTCGCGGCGAAGGTGAAAGGCTTTGCCGGGCCGCTCACCATCAGGCAATTCAAGGGCGGCCAGTCGAACCCGACTTATCTCCTCGATACGCCGGCGCGCCGCTACGTGCTGCGGCGCAAGCCGCCGGGAAAATTGCTGCTCTCCGCGCACGCGGTCGACCGCGAATTCCGCGTGATCGAGGCGCTTCACCGGCAGGCATTCCCGACCGCGCAGCCGATCCTCTATTGCGCCGACGAGGCGGTTGCCGGCACAGCGTTCTACGTCATGGGCTTCGTCGACGGCCGCGTGTTCTGGGAACCGCAGATTCCCGGCTCCGACGCTGGCGAGCGCGCCGCGATCTATGATGCAATGAACGAAACCATCGCGCGCCTGCACACATTCGATCCCGCGCGCATCGGGCTTGCCGATTTCGGCAAAGGCGAGAACTACGTGGCGCGGCAGGTCGAGCGCTGGTCCAAGCAATACCGCGCCTCGGAAACGGAAAAAATAGACGCCATGGAGCGGCTGATCGAGTGGCTGCCGAAGCACATCCCGCCGAGCGGCGCACCGCGCTTGGTGCATGGCGATTACCGCCTCGACAATCTCATTGTCGCGCGCGATGGGCCAGACATACGCGCCGTGCTCGACTGGGAATTATCCACGCTTGGTGATCCGCTTGCCGATTTCACCTATCACTTGATGACCTGGCACATGCCGCAGTCCGACAGCGCCGCCGGCACAGCGTCACTGCTCGGCCATGACCTCGCCGCGCTCGGCATTCCGACGATGAAGGCCTACGTCGACCTTTACGTTGCGCGCACCGGGCTCGATCCGCGCCCGGCGCTGCCGGTCTATCTCGCCTATAATTTTTTCCGCATCGCCGCCATTTTGCAGGGCATCATCGGCCGCGTGCGCGACGGCACCGCCACATCCGAATTCGCGCCGGCCAAGGCCGAACTCATCCGCCCGCTGGCGGAGAGAGCCTGGGAGTTCGCGAAGCAGGCCTAGCGCCGCGCCTGGAAAAAATCCTTCAGCAGCGTCGCCGCCTCGCTTTCGCCGATGCCCCCGTAGACTTCGGGGCGGTGGTGACAGGTCGCTTGCGTGAAAAAGCGCACGCCGTTCTCCACCGCGCCGCCTTTGACATCGGCGGCTCCGAAATACAACCGGCGGACACGAGCAAAGGACATCGCCGCCGCGCACATGGCGCAGGGCTCGAGCGTCACGTAGAGATCGCAGTCGCCGAACCGCTCCGAGCCGAGCGCGTTTGCGGCGGCGCGGATCGCCAGCATTTCGGCGTGCGCGGTCGGGTCCTTGTCGGCAAGCGTGCGGTTTCCGGCGCGGGCGATGATCGCCTCTCCACGCGCGATCACGCAACCGACCGGCACCTCGCCGCGCCGTCCGGCGGCGCGGGCTTCGTCGAGGGCCATTTGCATGAATGTCGGCGACGCCATTGTGTTTTCCGTCATGCCCGGCTTTATGCCGGGCATCCACGCCTTTATACACGGTCCGCAACCAAGACGTGGATGGCCGGGACAAGCCCGGCCATGACAAGAAAAGCGCATGTCCGACAAGATCAATTCCGGCCCCGGCGAGCGCATCGCCAAGGTGATCGCGCGGGCGGGCCTTGCCTCGCGGCGCGACGCCGAAGCCTTAATTGCCGCGGGCCGCGTTGCCGTCAACGGTGCGGTGATCGTTTCGCCGGCGCTCAACGTCACCGCGGCTGACCACATCGCAGTCGACGGCGCCGCGCTGCGCAGGCGCGAGCGCACCCGGTTGTTCCTCTACAACAAGCCGCGCGGGCTGATGACCACGCATTCCGACCCGCAGGGGCGGCCGACAATCTTCCGCGCACTGCCGAAATATCTGCCCCGGCTGATCAGTGTCGGCCGGCTCGACCTCAACACCGAAGGCCTGCTGCTGCTCACCAATGACGGCGGCCTCGCGCGCGTTCTCGAACTGCCGGCGACGGCCTGGCTGCGCCGTTACCGCGTGCGCGCGCACGGGCGCGTCACCCAGGGGGCGCTCGATCGCCTGCGCGGCGGCGCAACCATCGACGGCATGCGTTACGGCCCCATTGAAGCAACGCTCGACCGCGACCAGGGCAGCAATGCGTGGCTCACCTTTGCCATCCGCGAGGGCAAGAACCGCGAGGTGCGAAAGGTTCTGGAGTCGCTGGGGCTGAAAGTGAACCGGCTGATCCGTGTCTCGTTCGGCCCGTTCCAGCTTGGCGAGCTCGCCGACGGCGCGGTCAAGGAAATCGAATCGCAGGCGCTGCGCAGCGAACTCGGCGAGGCCATCGTCAGCGAGGCCGCTTGCGATTTCGATGCGCCGATTCTGGAACATGAGCCCCCTCCCCGGCAGCCTGAGCGCCAAACGCGGGGAACCCGCGACCCGCAATCAGCCGGCAAAGGCATGAGCCGCGCTTCCTTCGAGGCCCGACGCCGCGCTCTTGAAGATGACGGGACAAAGCCCGCGCGCGAGCGCGAGCGCAAAAAGCCCCGGCGTGACCGTCGCGGCGGCCCGCGGCCCAAATATCCCAGGCCGAAATAATGCGCGTGGTCGGCGGCAGACTGCGCTCGCGGCCGATCGCCGGACCGAAAGGCGAGGCTTTGCGACCCACCGCCGATCGATTGCGCGAGTCGCTGTTCAACATCCTTGCGCACGCTTATGGCGACCCGGTCAGCGACGCGCGCGTGCTTGACCTGTTCGCCGGCACCGGTGCGCTCGGTATCGAGGCAGTGTCGCGCGGCGCGGCCTACGCGCTGTTCGTCGACCACGGCGTCGAGGCGCGCGCACTGCTGCGCGACAATACCGAGTCGCTGGGCCTCGGCGGCGTCACCCGTATCTTTCGCCGCGACGCGACCAAATTGGGGCCCGCGCATCCGCTCGAGCCGTTTTCGCTTGTGTTTGTCGATCCGCCCTATGGCAAGGGATTGGCGGAAAAAGCGCTGGTCTCGGCGCAGGCCGGCGGCTGGCTCGTGTCCGGGGCGCTCGCCGTCATCGAGGAAGCGGCCGACGCCTGGTTCAAAGTGCCGGAGGGATTTGCCGAACTGGAGCGGCGCTTATACGACGACAGCGAACTGGTATTTCTGCGCGCGCCTTAGCGCCGCCCGAACAGCCGTTCGATGTCGGTAAGCTTGAGTTCCACGTAGGTCGGGCGGCCGTGGTTGCACTGCCCGGAATTAGGCACGGCTTCCATCTCGCGCAGCAGCGCGTTCATCTCCTCGGGCTTGAGCCTTCTCCCCGCGCGCACCGAACCGTAACAGGCCATGGTGGCTGAGACGTGCATCAGCCGCCGCTCCAGCGGCAATTCGTCGTCCCATTCGGCCATGTGTTCCGCGAGATCGCGCAGCAGGCCACCCACGTCGACCTCGCCAAGAAGTGACGGTGTTTCACGCACCGCCACCGCGCCGGGCCCGAACGCCTCGATGACGAGGCCGAAGCGTACGAGCTCGTCGGCGCGCCCGACAAGCCGGGCGGCGTCCGCCTCGTCCATCTCGACGATTTCCGGGATGAGCAGAATCTGTCGCGTCACGCCGCTTTCCGCGAGCGCGGCCTTCATCCGCTCGTAGACGATGCGCTCGTGCGCGGCGTGCTGGTCGACGATGACGAGGCCATCGCGAGTCTGCGCAACGATATAAGTTTCATGCACCTGCGCGCGCGCTGCACCGAGCGGGCGTTCGAGCAATTCCGGCGCCGGTTCGTGGCTTTCGGCGCGGGTATCGGCGGTCGGCCCCCCGACGTCGAAGGCTTCCTGCGCGGCCTCGGCAAATCCGAGCGCCGCGTTGCCGCGCATCGGGAAACTGGCCGGCCGAGCCGGCGAGCGCCGCCAGTCGTAAGAACTGCGCCGCGCCATGCCCAGGGGACGAAAGGCGGCGATGGTGGCGCTGCCGCCGGTTGTCGCGGCTTTCTGGGCATCGCGCGCCAGAGCGGACTTGAGCGCGGATACGATCAGCCCGCGCACCAGCCCGCCGTCGCGGAAGCGCACTTCGGTCTTGGCCGGGTGGACGTTGACGTCAACTTCGCGCGGCTCGAGCGTGACAAACAGCGCCAGTACAGGATGACGATCTCGCGGCAGATAATCGGCGTAGGCCGCACGCACCGCACCGACCAGCAGCTTGTCGCGCACGGGGCGGCCGTTGACGAAAAGATATTGCCCGAGCGTATTGGCCCGCGAGAGTGTCGGCAGGCCGGCAAAACCTTGCACGTGCACGCCCTCGCGCTCGGCGTCGATTGCCACCGCATTGGCGCGAAAGTCAGGGCCAAGCACGTCGCCGAGACGCGTGAGCCGATCCTGCGCGACGCCCCAGGTGACGGGGCTGCGCTCCTCGCCGGCGAGGGTAAAGGCGACATCGGGTCGGCTCATGGCGAGGCGCCGCACCACTTCGCGCACGGCTTCGGCCTCGCTGCGGTCGGTCTTGAGGAATTTCAGCCGCGCCGGCGTCGCGTAGAACAGATCATGCACCTCGACGCTGGTGCCCGCGTTGAGCGCCGCCGGCTTTACCGTGGATTTCCTGCCCCCGTCGACTTCGATCGCCCAAGCGTTTGGCTCGTTTCCGTGTCGCGTGGTGATGGTGAGCCGTGCCACCGCACCGATCGAAGGCAAGGCCTCACCGCGGAAACCGAGCGTGCTGATGGCAAGCAGGTCGTCGCCGGCAAGCTTCGAGGTGGCGTGACGCTCGACCGCAAGCGCAAGGTCGGCGCGGGTCATGCCCTCGCCGTCGTCGGTCACGCGGATCAGCCTGCGGCCACCGCCGTCGGTCAGCACGTCGATGCGCCGCGCTCCGGCGTCGAGTGCGTTCTCGACCAGTTCCTTGACCACGCTTGCCGGCCGTTCCACCACCTCGCCGGCGGCGATGCGATTGACGATCGTTTCGGAAAGCTGGCGCACGGGCATCGGACGGCCTGATTCGAGGTTCGGAAGACTTTAGCGGCGCGGCGTGACGCCTGCGAGGCAAAGGCGCCGGCTACCCCCGCTATTCAAACGAAGGCTTGCCGCCGCGGAGGCTCTTGATGCGGGAGCGGTGTTTTTTGCCCTCGACGCGGCGTTTTTTCTCGGCTCTGGGCACCTTCGTGGCGCGGCGCGGAACCGGCGGCACCGCCGCCTGGCGGATGAGATCGGCGAGGCGCTCGCGCGCATCGGCGCGGTTGCGTTCCTGCGTGCGGTGCTGCTGTGCGATAATGACGATGACGCCGTCCTTGGTGAGGCGCTTGCCCGCAAGCCGCATCAGCCGAATGGCGACGTCATTGGGCAGCGACGGCGAGTGACGCACGTCGAAGCGAAGCTGCACCGCCGAGGCGACCTTGTTGACGTTCTGCCCGCCCGGGCCCGACGCGCGCACGAAGCTCTCCGACAATTCGGAGTCGTCGATCGCGATCGTGTCGCTGACACGCATCGTGGTCCGCTCAGGCGCCGGCGAGATATTTCTTCGCCAGCACCTTGCCCTCTTCCACCGCCGGCTGGTCGAAAGCATCGACGCCAAGCAAATGCGCGGCGACGATGGCTTCCAGCATGAAATGCATCAGCAGTTCGCCGAGGCTTTCCTCGTCGAGCTTCGGAATCGCAATCGAGCGCACCGGACAGCCGTTCTTCGCCAGCGTGTCGGCGGTGGCGCGCGCTTCCGCCGCGGCAAGGTCGCCGATGGTCTTGCCGCCGAGACCCGGCTCGCCGGCGAGCGCAGCCATATCCTTGTCGATGCGGGGGCCGAGGCCGGCGCCGGCCACGCTGACCACGGTGAAGAGCTTGTCGCGTGGACCGCCAAGATAAAGCTGCACCTGGCTGTGCTGATCGACCGGCCCAAGCGCGCCGACAGGCGTCGTGCCCTTGCCGTTCTTGCCCAGGCTCTCGGCCCAGAGCTGCACGTACCAGTGCGTGAAGCGCTCCAACCGGTCGGAATATGCCATCACGACGCTGATCGATTTGCCCTTGGTCTCTGCGAGCGCGATCCCGAGCGCGGCACCCAGGGCGGCCGGCACATCGGCGGCCTTCTTCTTCGCCAGCACGGGGTTCAGCGCCGCTGCGGCACCCCTGCGGATCGCAGCGACATCGAGGCCGAGCGCTGCCGCCGGCAGCAGGCCGACATTGGTCAGCGCCGAGAAGCGCCCGCCGACATCCGGATCGTGGTCGAGCATCGCCACCTGGTGCTTGCCAAGCAAATCACGCAGGCCGTTGCGCTTGCCCGCATTCACCGGCTCGGTAATGCCGAGAAACGCCGTGCTCGGATCATGCCCGGCCGCCTTCACCGCCGAAAGCGCGGCGATGGTCTGCATCAGCGTTTCGGCAGTGCCGCCCGATTTGGAGATGGCGACAAAGCGCGTCGTCGCCAGCGGCAACTTTGCCAGCATGGTTGCAAACGACAGCGCATCGAGGTTGTCGATGAAATGCATGCGTGGAGGTGCGCGCAGCGCGCCGACGCCGGGAATGGCGTAGCCGGTCAGTTGCGCCAGTGTCTGGCCGCCGAGGCTTGAGCCGCCGGTGCCGAGAATGACGATGTCGCTCGCACCATCGGCAAGTCGCTTCGCCGCCGCACCAATGCCGGCAAGGTCGTCCTGCTTTTCCGGCAGGCGCAGCAGCGGCAGCGTGCCGTCGGCATGTCGCGCGCGCAAAGCATCAAGCGCGCCCTCGGCGCGGCCAAGCGCACTATTGAGCGCATCGGCGGCGATCCCATGCGCGCCGATGGTTCGTTCAAGCGCTGCGTCGATTGTCTGCTGGATCGGCATAAGGTCCCGCGGCTTTCGACACCGTATTTGCCGGGAGTCGGGACCGGGCACAACCCTGGAAAGCGTGGAAACGTTTCCGCCTATTCCGAACTGACGCCGGGCGGCTTGCCGGCGACGGTGACCAGCATGCCGCCGCTATAGAGGCGCTTGGCCGCCCGCCGGGCATCCTCGATGGTCACCGCGTCGATCAGGGCGCCACGGCGGTCGATGTAGTCGATGCCGAGCTTGTCGAGCTGGATCTGCGTGAGCTGCGCGGCGATTTTGCCCGAAGTGTCGAGCCCGAGCGGGTAGGAGTTTGTGACATAGGCCTTGGCGGCCGCAAGCTCCTCCGCGGTCGGCCCGGTCTCGCCCATGCGTTTGGTCTCGCGCTGGATGATCGCCAGCGCGTCGCCGGTGCGGTCGGCGCGGGTCGCGGTGCCGCCGAGCACCACCGCAGAGCTTTTGAACCACACCAGGCTGTCGGAGACCCCGTAGGCAAGCCCGCGCTTTTCGCGCACCTCGGTGTAGAGGCGCGAGGTAAAGGCGCCGCCGCCGAGAATGTGATTGACCAGATAGCCGGCCATAAAATCGGGGTCGCTGCGCTCGAGGCCGGGTCCGCCGAACAGCACCACCGTCTGCGGCACGTCGATCGGAATGACGATGCGACGTCCGAGTCCGGCAGCGGTCGCCTGGGGAACCTGCTTGAGATTGTTCTTCGCCGGGAGCGAGGCAAAGGCGCGGTCGATCAGCTTGCCCGCGGCAGCGGCGTCGATGTCGCCGACGATGGAGATGGTAAGCTCGTTGCGGGCGAAGACACGGGCGACATAATCGTGCATGTCGGCGGCGGTAATGCGCGGCACGGTCTCGAGCGTGCCGCTGCCTTCCAGGCCGTACGGGTGGCCAGGAAAGGCGGCCGCCCACCAGCTGCGGTTGGCAATGTCGTTGGGGCTGGTGGCGGCGCGGCGCAGCGACGATAATTGTTGGCTCGCGCATGCGCTCGACAGCCTCGGCATCGAAACGCGGCGCCGTCAACGCAAGATGCAGCAATTCGAAGGCCTGGTCGCGGTTTTCGTTGAGCGTGCGCAGCGTTCCGTAGAAGTAGTCGCGGCTGACGCGGAAGCCGAGCTCGATCGCGCTGCCTTCCAGCTTCTCGTGGAAGGCCTTGCCGTCGAGATCACCGGCGCCCTCGTCGAGCGCGCTGGCGGCGAGGTTGGCGGCGCCGGATTTATCGGCTTCGTCCTGGCTGGATCCGCCATGAAAGACAAAACTGAGAGACAGCAGCGGCACCGTTTGCTCGCGCACCAGCCAGGCCTCGGTCCCGGCCGGGCTGACGACGCGCTCGATCTTCATCGCCGAGGCCGGCGCCACGGCAAACAGCGCGCCCGTGGCTAGGGCGGCGAAGGCAAGACGGCGCATCATGATTTTTTCTCCGCCTGCGCGCTGCGGTCCTTGATCAGATAGCCGGTGACCGAGCGCTTCTTGTCGAGCCACAGGCGTGCGGCTTCCTGCACCTGCGCAGCCGTCACCGTACGGATGCGGTCGGGCCAGCTTTGAACGTCCATGATGGTCGCACCGGTGGTCAGCGCTGTGCCGTACCAGCGGCGCAAGACTCATCTGATTGTCCTGCGCGTAGACGGCATCTGCGATCAGCCGTGACTTGGCGCGGGCGAGCTCATCCGCTTCGATACCCTTGTCGGCGACCGCCCCGATGACGGCATCGATGTCGGCTTCGAGTTGCGGTAACGCGATGCCCGGCTGCGGCACCCCGTAAACGCCGAATTTTGTCATATCGAGTGCGGAGCCGTCGTAGTAGGCGCCGGCAGAACTGGCGACGTGTTTGTCACCAACCAGCGCGCGGTAGAGCCTGCTGTTTTCACCGGTGCCGAGGATTTGGGCCAGCACTTCTAGCGCCTCGGATTGGCCCGGTTTTGCAACGTGATAAGAAGGCACCAAGTAGGCGCGCTGCAGCATCGGCTGCTCGACATGCGGATCGGCGAGCGTGAGTGAGCGCACAGCGGCAGGCGGCGGCTCCTGCGGGCGCTCACGCGTGACGATACTGTGGTTGGGCGCGAGCTTGCCGTAGGTTTCTTCCGCGAATTTGAGCGCCTGATCCGGCTCGACATCGCCGGCGACGACCACCACCGCATCGTTGGGCGCGTACCAGCGGCGGTAAAAACCGATGGCGTCGTCGCGGGTCAGCTGTTCCATCTCGTGGCGCCAGCCGATGGTCGGCTTGCCATAAGGGTGGTTGAGGTAGAGCGCCGCGTCGATCTGCACGCCGAGCCGCGCCCGCGGATTGTTCTCGATGCGCATGCTTTCTTCTTCGAGGATTACGTCGCGCTCGGGGAGTACCACCGCTTCCGTGAGCTTAAGCCCATTCATGCGATCGGCTTCGTAGTCCATCATCGACTTGAGTTGGCCGGATGGGATGCGCTGGTAATATCCGGTGTAGTCGTTAGACGTGAATGCGTTTTCGTGAGCGCCGACCGCGGCGACCGCTTGCGAGAAACGTCCGGCCGGATTTTTCTCTGTGCCCTTGAACATCAGATGCTCGAGGAAATGGGCAAGCCCGGATTTACCCGGCGTTTCGTCAGCGGCGCCCACTTTGTACCAGACCATGTGGGTGACCACCGGTGCACGGTGATCGGGAATGACGACGAGCTTGAGGCCGTTGGTCAGGGTGAAATCCGCAACCTGAGGGCCGGCGCCGGCGGTCGCACCGGCGGCAAGCAGGCCTGCGGCGAGCGCGACGGCAGCTACGAGTAGGCGCGAGGCAAGGTTACGTGGCGATGCCATTGAGTCCGGATTCCGCCGCGGGACGCGCTCACAACCCCGGCTCGTGAAAAACGGCAACCTGAACGAGGCGACGCGGACCCGAACCAAACTAGTGATTGAGATCTTTAGTCCCGTAGTCTTTGTAGTAGTTGCCGACCTTCGGCTTTTCCTTGCGGAGGCCGTAAGGCTGATCGGGCGACGGCGTCTGATAACCGGCCGGCGGATCGGTGAGACTCGCGCGCGGCGGCTCGCCGGTGAACTTGCCAGCCTCGGGCTCATCCTTCCTGAACATATTCTTGAACAGACCGCCGCCATAGCCAAGTTCCGACGGCTTCTGCGGGACCGACGATTGCTCGTAGGTCATGCCAGTCGCGTCGCGTTTGGATTTTTTGCGCTGGCCGACGTTTAATTTGTCCGGCGATAGAGGACGCGAGTTTTCATCCATTCTTGCGCTGCTATCCAGGCCGCTGTCGCGCGTGGCTGCGCGGATTTCCTTTGCGCGCTTGATGTCCGGATCGACCGGCCAGTTCGGATTATTCACAGACGTAGCAGATTCCGGCGGCGGCAACGCGCTGTTCGGCGGGATCACCAGCGGCGGACGTTCCTGATAATCGATGCCTTTGCTGTTTGGGCCCTGCAAGCCGATGCCCTCGAGCAGATTGCGCAGCAACTTCACGTCCGGAGCGTCGTCATCGCCGTCGTCCCCGGCTCGCGCCGGCGTCCAGGCGAGAATGGTGGCGAGAGCCACCGCGCAGCCCAATGAGGCGCGCAGCGCAAATTTTGCGGTTAAAGGTCGCAGTGTGAACACCGTTTTCGCACTCGCTCTTTCGCAGGGGTTCCAGACCGGCATCTTGGCCCGGATCAGGGCGCTTTTGCGGCGCGGTCCCCGCTTAAGGACTCATACAGCAGGCCAATAACCCCGGCAACGATAGCAACATCGGCGAGATTAAAGACGTACCAATCGAACCGCCAATTTGCCCCCGAAATATGAAAAAACACGAAATCGGCGACCCAGCCGTAGGCCAGCCGATCGATGGCGTTGCCCACAGCCCCGCCGATGATCAAGCCGAGCGCCAATGCCGTGAGCCGGGTCTGGGCGCGGGAAAGCCAGGCCCAAAGCAGCACCACGGCGACCGCCTTGAAGCCGAGCAGCACCCACTGCCCGAGCGCCCCTTGCGTCTGGAACAGGCCGTAGCTGATGCCGGTATTGCGGGCGAGCACAAAATCGATGAACGGCGTAACGTGAACTGGACTTCGCTCGGCGATGTTGTAGATGCGCAAAAGGTAAAGCTTGCTGGCCTGGTCGAGGATACAGGCAACGCCGGCGACGATGAGGCCGAAGCGTGTGAGCGGACCGCAGAGATAAGTCGAAGCCCTCATCATTGCCCAGCGGCTACTCCGCCGCCTTGCGGGTGGATTCCCACTCACGCAGCGCCTTGGCATCACGCGGCGAAACATCCGGATAGTCCGGGTCGGCTCCGATGGTGGTGAGGATTTTCCACGAGCGCGCGCATTTGCGACCCTCGGCGAGATTGGGCACCACGGCGACGCCAGCAACATCCAGAAGACGGAAGGCATTTGCCGGGCCCTCACCTTTCACCAGCGTCGCCGCCGACGTGATGCAGACCTCGGCGAGATCGACATCGACGAGGGCTTCGAACAGCTCCTCGTTCGAAATATGCACGATGGGATGCGCCTCGAGCGAGGAGCCGATGCGCTTTTGCGCGCGTTCGATCTCCAGCGCGCCGGTGACGACGCGGCGCACGACGCGAACCTTGCGCCACTTGTCGGCGAGTTTGTCGTCGCGCCAGGACGCCGGCACATCGGGGAATAACTGGAGATGTACCGAGCCGGCTTTGTCACCGTAACGCGACAGCCATGATTCTTCCGACGTGAAGCAGAGCATCGGCGCGAGCCAGACCACCGTGCAGCGGAATAGGTGATCGAGCGCCGTGAGGCAGGCCTTGCGCGTCGTCGACGATATCGGATCGCAATAGAGCGTATCCTTGCGGATATCGAAATAGAACGCCGAGAGGTCGGAGGTCATCAGCGAGGCGAGCGCGGCAAAGATGCGCTTGTAGTCGAATTCGGCGTAGGCCTCGCGGACGAGCAGGTTAAGCTCGGCGAGCCGGTGCAGCATCAGCCGCTCGAGCTCGGGCATCGCCTCGAACTTGACGCGTTCGTCCTCATGAAAATGCGCGAGGTTGCCGAGCATCCAGCGGACGGTGTTGCGCAGCTTGCGGTAGGTATCCGTCGTCGTCTTGAGGATTTCCGAGCCGATGCGCTGGTCGTCCCAGTAATCGGCGGAGGCCACCCACATGCGCAGGATATCGGCGCCGGACTGCTTGATCACATCCTGCGGGGCGACGGTGTTGCCGAGCGACTTCGACATCTTGCGGCCGTCTTCGGCCAGCGTGAAGCCGTGCGTGACCACGACGTCGAACGGCGCGCGGCCGCGCGTGCCGCACGATTCCAGCAGCGACGACTGAAACCAGCCGCGGTGCTGGTCGCTTCCTTCCAGATAGATCACGGTGTCGGCGCCGCCATCGCGCTTGCGCTTGATGCCAGCGAGCGAGGGGAAATGCACCGGGTCCTCAAGCACGAAGGCGTGCGTCGAGCCCGAATCGAACCAGACGTCGAGAATGTCATCGACTTTTTTCCACGGCCCGCCCGCGAGCTTCGGCCCCAGAAAGCGCTCGCGCGCACCGGCCTTGTACCAGGCGTCGGCACCCTCCTGTTCGAAGGCCTCGACGATGCGCACGTTCACCTCGGGGTCTTCGAGTATATCGACCGAGCCATCCGGTTTTTCCTTGATGAATACGGCGATCGGCACGCCCCAGGCGCGCTGGCGCGAGATCACCCAATCCGGCTTGCTGCCGACCATGCCATTGATGCGGTTCTGTCCTTGCGGCGGCACCCAATGGGTTTCGGCAATCGCCCGCTCGGCGCGCGCGCGCAATGTATCGCCGGGCTTGTCGATCGCCTTGTCCATAGCGATGAACCACTGCGGCGTGTTGCGGAAGATGATCGGCTTCTTCGAGCGCCAAGAGTGCGGATATTGATGCTTGAGGCGGCTACGCGCGATCAGCATATGCGCGTCGATCAGAGCCTTGATCACGGCATCGTTGGCATCGCCCTTCTCGCCGTAGTCGTTCATCACCCGCTTGCCGGTGAAGCCCGGCGCCTGTTCGGTGAAGGCGCCGTTTTCATCGACCGTATAGGGAATAGTCGGGTTGATCTCGCGCGCCTCCAGCGCGGCGCGGTTGTCGGTCCACACCTCGAAGTCCTCACGGCCGTGCCCGGGAGCGGTGTGGACGAAACCGGTGCCGGCGTCGTCGGTGACGTGATCACCTCGCAGAAGCGGCACGATAAAATCATAGCCTTTGCCGCGAAGCGGATGATGCAACGTCATTCCGGCCAGCATCTCGGCGGAAACGTCGGCCACCTTGTCGTATGCTTCGACGCGGGCCTGTTTGAACACGTCGCCGGGGAGATTCTCGGACAAGATGAACAAATCACCGAATTTCGCCCAATTGTCCTGCGGCGCATCGGTCACCTTGTAGAGTGCGTACTTGATCTTGGGCGAGAAGCTTACGGCGCGGTTGCCGGGGATTGTCCAAGGCGTGGTTGTCCAGATCACGACGCTGGCGTTGCCAACCAGATCGAAGGCGGCAGCAACATCGGCCTTGTTGACGCCGTCAAGCGTAATATCGCGCACCGGAAACTTCACCCAAACCGTGTCCGACGTGTAGTCCTCGTACTCGACCTCGGCCTCGGCGAGCGCGGTCTTTTCCACCACCGACCACATCACCGGCTTTGATCCGCGGAACAGCGTCTTGTTCGCCGCGAACTTCATCAGCTCGCGCGCGATCTGCGCCTCGGCGAAGAAGTCCATCGTCGTATAGGGATGCGCCCAGTCGCCGATGACGCCGAGACGCTTGAATTCCTCGCGCTGCACGCCGAGCCAATGCTCGGCATAGGCGCGGCATTCCTGGCGGAATGCAACCATCGCCTCCGGATCCTTGAAGTCCGGCTTCGGTTTTTGCTTCAGCCGATAATTCTCCTCCTCGATCTTCCATTCGATCGGCAGCCCGTGACAGTCCCAGCCTGGCACGTAATTGGAATCGAAGCCGAGCATCTGCTGGCTGCGCGTCACCAGGTCCTTGAGGACCTTGTTGAGCGCGGTGCCGATGTGGATCGGCCCGTTGGCGTAAGGCGGGCCGTCATGAAGGATGAATTTGGCCCTGCCCTTGGCGGCGGCGCGCAGCTGCCCGTAAAGATCGGCCTTCTCCCAGCGCGCAAGGATGTCCGGCTCCTTTGCGGGGAGGCCGGCGCGCATCGGGAAATCCGTCTGCGGCAGGAACAGCGTCTCGGAATAGTCGCGCTTGGGCTTGGGCATATCGCTTGCAGTCTCGTTATTCTTGGCCGGCTGTGTAGCAGCCACCGGCGCGGGCGCAAAGGCGGGCTCAAGCGAACCGAGTTTCGGATACACCTTGCCGGCGCGCTGGAGCGATACCCGTGCCTGCGCGACGTCCGCCATCATGTTTCGCTTGAGAGCATCGATCGAGGCAAATTTCCGTTCGTGGCGCAGCCAGCCGATGAAGGCGACGTCGACCGTCTGCCCGTACAGTTCGCCGTCAAAATCGAGCAGGTAAACTTCGAGCAGCGGCGTCGGTGTCTCAAACATCGGCCGCACGCCGAAGCTTGCCACGCCGTCATAGCGCGTGCCGCCAATTCCGGCGCGCACCGCGTAGATGCCGTGCTTGAGAGCGCAGGACGGGTCAAGTCTGATATTGGCGGTGGGAAAGCCGAGCTCGCGGCCGCGCTTGTCGCCGTGGGTCACCTCGCCGGAGACAAACCAGGGCGCACCCAGAAGTTCCGTTGCCTCCACCACCTTGCCCTCGGCGAGCGCGCGGCGCACGTAACCCGATGATACTGGCCGGCCCTCGTCCTCGAGCGGCGGCACGATGTCCACGGCAAAGCCGAGCCGTCTGCCCTGCTGCTGCAAATACTCCGGCGAGCCGGCGCGATTCTTGCCGAAATGGAAATCGAAACCGATTGCCGCGGCGCCGATGCCGAAACGCCCGACCAAGATTTTTTCAATGAAGTCCTCCGCCGAGGTTGCGGCGAGCGCGGCGTTGAAAGTCATAACGATTGCGCCGTCGAGTCCGGCACCGGCAAGCAGGCGCAATTTGTTGCGCCCGCTGGAGAGTTCGAACAGCGTGTCCTGCGGGCGAAGGAACTTTCGCGGATGCGGCGAGAAGGTGAGCGCCGCGGCCTTGCGGCCCAGTTGCTTGGCGCGCGCCCGCGCCGTGTCGATCACCGTGCGGTGGCCGCGATGCACGCCGTCAAAATTGCCGATGGCGACCACAGCCCCGCGCAATGCGCCGGCCTCGCCGTCGCGTGCAACCGTGAAGTCATTGACCGGTGGGTTCGAATCATTCATCGGCGGGTGGGGAGTAAAAACTCGAAAAAAGATGTCAGGCGGTCTGCCCATTGGCGAGGCACACCTGCCGTTTCAGCGCTCGATACGGTTACCGCTTCGTTACCAAAGTTTCAAATTAACCGGTTATTCAAGCGCCATTGCTAGCGTCAAATCCAGTCTGGGAGGCCCCTCCGCGGGCGAATGCGCCATGGCTACTGATCTGCAGATGCCGGTCCTCGTCGTGGACGACTACAACACGATGGTGCGCATCATCCGTAACCTGCTCAAGCAGCTTGGCTTCGAGCATATCGACGACGCCAATGACGGCTCGGCCGCGCTCGCCAAGATGCGCGAGCGTAAATACGGGCTGGTCATATCGGACTGGAACATGGAGCCGATGACCGGGTACGACCTGTTACAGCAGGTCCGCTCGGATCCGTCCCTCTCGGCGATCCCTTTCATAATGGTGACCGCCGAATCGAAGACCGAGAACGTCATCGCCGCCAAAAAGGCCGGCGTCTCCAACTACATCGTCAAGCCTTTCAACGCGCAGACGCTCAAGAGCAAGATCGACGCGGTGTTCCCCGACATCGTCGCAGTGGCGGCGCAGTAAACCTACCAGACCAACTGGCGCATCACCGCTTTAGGCAATTCGCCGGCCGCGGCGAACAGGCCGCTTATCGCTTTTCCGTCAGGCGGCCCACGCCCGCCCAGTTCCTCGGCGTGAATCCCCGAAGTGATGAACAGGCAATCGACACCCAGAGCGTGCGCGCCGGCAAGATCGGTGCGAACCGAATCGCCGATGGCCAGCACGCGGCGTAATTCCGCCTTTCGGCCGCGGCACGCTTCTGCCCTCGCCAGCGCCAGGTCGTAGATCGGCCGGTAGGGTTTGCCGGCGTAGAGCACCTCACCGCCCATGCTGGCGTAAATGTCGGCAATGCTTCCGGCGCAATGGACAAGCCGGTCGCCGCGCTCGACCACAACGTCCGGGTTGCCGCAAACCATGAATAGTTTTCGCTTGAGCATGGCTGCAAGCCGATCGCGGTAGTCGTCCGGCGTCTCGGCCTCGTCATCGAACAGGCCGGAGCAGACGACATAGTCAGCAGTTTCCAGCGGCGCGAATGTCAGGTTGAGCCCGGCAAAGATCGAGCGATCGCGTTCGGGACCGATATGAAAGATCGCCTGCCCGGGCCGCGACTCGATTACGCCGCGAGTCACGTCGCCGGACGAGACAAGCGCGTCATAGGCTTCGCGAGGCACCTGCAATCGATCGAGCTGGCGAATAACCGCCTCGCTCGGCCGCGGCGCGTTGGTGACCAGGATGACCGCCGTGCCATTGCCGCGGGCGCGCGTCAGCGCTTCGCACGGCTCGGCGAAGGCGCGAACGCCGTTATGCACCACACCCCACACGTCGGAGAGCACAACCTCGTAGTCGGGCGCCAGCGCCGAAAAATGCGGGATGACCGGAGGCCTGACGCTCATGCTGTCTCATAGCCGCGGCATGAGCAGACCGCCAGCGCCGCTCAACGGGTCGCGCCGCCTGCCGCGGCCGCCATTGCACCGGGCGTTTCGGCCGGCACACGTTCCTTTGGGGCTTCGGCGCCGGTTTGCAGCGCCTCGGCGCGCACCGGGCGCGGCGGCGAGAACAGGAAACCCTGACCGAAGCGCACATCGTAGTCGAGCAGATCGACCACCATGCTCTCGCTTTCGATCCGCTCGGCGACCAGGTCGATGCCGGAGCGCGCCAGCAGATCGGCGAGGTCCGCCGGGTGGATGTCGCTGTTTGCGCCGGTGATGCGGGACAGCAGCATCTTCGCCGGCACTTTGACGCAGCGGAAGCCGCGATCGGCCAGCTCCTTCGGCTCCAGCCGTAAATCGGAGACGTGGTCGAGCGAGAACCGGAAGCCGCGCTCGGCAAGGGAAGCCAACGCCTCATTCTCAAGCGGCCCGAAGCTGCGATAGGCGGCGTGGGTGAATTCGAGCAGCATCGAAGGCCCGAGCACGCGGTTGGCATCCATGAAATCGAGAAATTGCTTGAAGTAAACGACGTCCTGCAACGTCGTGATGCTGACATTGCAGAACAGCCCGACGTCGCGGTTTTTCATCTGCAGCCGGCGCATCACCTGCACGCAGCGGAACATCAGCAGGTTATCGAGCTTGGGCATCAGCCCGGAGCTTTCCGCGACCTCGATGAATTCGGCCGCCGGCACCACGTCACCCTGATCGGTGCGCATGCGCGACAGCGCTTCATAATGGCGTACCTTGCGCTGCGGCAGCGTGACGATCGGCTGCAGATAAAGATCGATGCGGTTGCTGTCGATGGCCGAGGCGATTGTCGCGCTCATGCCTTCGCGGCTGATGGCGCCGAGCACTCCGCCGGCTCCGGCAAAGGCTTCGGTTTCGCCGAGCGTCAGCGTTCCCTCGGGGATCGGCGGCGCGTGCAGCATCGGCTCCGCCGGCTCCGGCATCACGCCCTGCTCCTGCAGGATCGCTTCGTGGCCGGCAACGGTCTCCGCCAACTGCTTAACCACCGCACCGAGTTCGCTGATCTCGACCGCCAGCGGATCAACCGCGCCACGCGTGCGATTGACGCTCCGGCGCATGTGCTCGTCCATGTCGTTGAGCCGCCGCGTCATCTCGGCCATCTGCCGCGATAGATCGGAAGTGCCGCGCGACAGGTCGCCGATCTGGTCGCCGAGCTGGCCACGGTCGCGCAGCCGGCCGGCAATGCTGTTGTAGAGCACCATGCCGACGAGCGCGGCCAGCGCCACGATCGCCGCGGCGCGCGCGTCGACCTTGAGGCCGAGATAGAGCGCGGCGCCGATCGAGACGGCGATGAGCACCATGCAGGCGGCGATGAAAATGGCGCTGATGCGTCGCATGAAGTCTGCCCTGGGACGGCCGAACCAAGTGATTCGCACGCCTTATCGACAATGTTCATGACGCCACGGGTCCGTGCAACAGGCAACCCTGCTATGGTACGGACAATTGGCTGCCAATCGGCGGCAGACGGCCTTTCTTGCGTCCTTCTTCGGAGCCCGAAGAGCGTATGGCGCCACTGCGCAGCTTCCCGATGATTCGCCAGATTGCCGCCTCCCCGTGCAAAGCCTTTATCGCTTTCGCGGCGCTGCATGCGGTGCTGTGGACGGCGCTCCCGAGCCTGCTCTACCTGAATTTGCCGCTCGATCTCATCGAGGCCCTGACTTACGGGCGCGAATGGCAGCTCGGCTACGACAAGCTGCCACCGCTGCCGTGGTGGCTGGTCGAAGTCGCCTACCAGTTGATCGGCCACGATTTTGCCTATTATCTGCTGGCGCAGGCTGCGGTCGTCGCCGCCCTCGCCGCCGTCTTTGCCATGGCGCGGCCACTAATCGGCGGCACCGGCGCGCTGGTCGCCGTGCTCGTCGTCGACGGGCTGCACTACCTCAACTTCACCGCCGCCAAATTCAATCACGACGTCATCCAGCTTCCGTTCTGGGCGCTCGCCGGCTTTGCCCTGCACCGGGCGCTGCGCGGCGGCGCGGCACGGCATTGGTTGCTGCTCGGCGTCACGATCGGAATATCGCTTTGGGCAAAATATTTCGTCGTGGTACTGGCGGCGCCGATGGCGCTGTTCCTGTTGGTCGACCGTGACGCGCGCAAGGCGTTAGCGACACCCGGCCCCTATATCGCCGTTGCCGCTGCGCTCATCGTGATGGCGCCGCACTTGATCTGGCTGGTGCAAAACAACTTCCTGCCCTTTGCTTATGCGGAGCACCGCGCGGTGCCCTCGCGCGGGTTGATCGATCACGTCTGGCATCCGCTGCAATTCGTTCTCGGCCAGTTGTTCTTCCTGTTGCCGGCGCTCTTTATCGCGGCGCCGCTGTTTGTCCCGCGCAAGGCGGCCGGCGAGCAACCGGTGGCGCTTGGCGCCGACGCCTTCGACCGCCGCATCGTCGCGTGGCTCGCCTTCGGGCCAGTCGCGGCGGTGCTCGTGCTGGCCGCGGTGAGCGGCCGCGGCACCATCGCCATGTGGGGCTATCCGATCTGGCTCTATCTCGGTGTCTTTCTCGTGATCGTTGCGCACCGCAAGCTCGACGAGAAACGTCTAGGCCACATTGTCGGCCACTGGGCCGTGGTGTTTGTCTGTCTGACGCTTGCCTTCATCGCTGACTACGCGGCCATGCCGCAATACGATCACCGCTACCGCGCGGTGTTCTATCCGGGCCACGAGATCGCCGCCGAATTGACGCAGCGTTATCGCGCGGTGACCGGGCAGCCGATTGTCTACGTCATCGGCGGCATGTGGGACGGCGGCAACGTGGCGCACTACGCGCCAAGTCATCCGCGCGTGCTGATCGATGGCGAGCCGGCGCGCGCGCCTTGGATCAATCTTGCCGATCTCCGGCGCCGCGGCGCGCTGGTGATCTGGACCGCGGGAGATCTACGCGCGGTGCCGCCAAAGCTGCGGACGATTGCCGTTGACGCCGCGGTGCAGGCGCCGTTCACGCTTGAAGACCTGCGCGGGGGAAATTCCACCACGGTCGGCTGGGCGATCCTGCAACCGCGGCCGTCGTTCGCGAAATCGCCCTGACCGGTTCAGGCCACCTTGCGGATGACGCTGGCCACCTTGTCGAAAATCTCGCCGATCTGCGCTTCGGTGACGATCAGCGGCGGGCTCATGGCGATGGCATCGCCGGCAGTGCGGAACATCAGACCGTCCTCGTGGAACGCGCGTTCCAGCGCGTCGTAGCCGCGCTTGCCAACGGCATCAGGACGGCTGGCGAGATCGATGCCGACGGTCAAGCCAATCGGGCGGATATCGAGCACGTTCGGCAGGCCCTTGAGACCCATCGCCGCCTGCGCCCAGATCGGCTCCAGCTTCCTCGCGCGCTCGAACAGGTCCTCATCGCGGTAAAGATCGAGCGTGGCGAGACCGGCGGCGCAGGCCAGCGGATGGGCCGAATACGTGTAGCCGTGGAACAGTTCGATGACGTGGTCCGGCCCTTTCATGAAAGTGTCGTGGATACCCTTGCGAGCGATCACGCCGCCCATTGGCACTGAGCCCGAGGTGATGCCCTTGGCGAAAGTGATCATGTCGGGAACTACGCCATAGCGTTCGGCAGCAAATGCGTAGCCGAGGCGGCCATAGCCGGTGATGACCTCGTCGAAAATGAGCAGGATGCCGTGCTTGTCGCAAATCGCACGCAGCCGCTTGAGATAGCCTTTGGGCGGCGGCAGTACGCCGGTCGAACCGGAGACCGGCTCGACAATGACCGCTGCGATGGTGGAGGCGTCGTGCAGCGCCACAAGACGATCAAGTTCGTCGGCAAGGTGCTCGCCCCACTCCGGCTCGCCGATCGAGAAGGCCTGCTCGGCGCGGTTATAGGTCGATGACAGATGATCCACGCCGGCGAGCAATGCGCCGAACTGCTTCCGGTTGGCGACCATGCCGCCCACCGATACGCCCCCGAAGCCGACGCCGTGATAGCCGCGCTCGCGGCCGATCAGCCGCACGCGCGAGGCGTTGCCGCGCACGTTGTGATAGGCGAGCGCAATCTTGAGCGCGGTGTCGACCGCTTCAGATCCGGAGTTGCAGAAAAATACGTGATCGAGATCGCCGGGCGCGAGCGCCGCGATGCGCGACGCGAGTTCGAAGGCTTTGGGATGGCTGAACTGAAAGGACGGCGCGTAATCGAGCTCCGCCGCCTGGCGCTGGATCGCTTGGACGATCGGGTCGCGGTTATGCCCGGCGTTGGTGCACCACAGACCTGCGGAGCCGTCCAGCACCTTGCGGCCCTGCGGCGTGATGTAATGCATGTCTTTGGCACCGGCGATCAGCCGCGGCCGCGCCTTGAAGGCGCGGTTTGCCGTGAACGGCATCCAGAACTGCTCAAGGTCGTTGGGAACGTTCGTGGCTACGGCGGGTTGGCTGGACGCCATGCTCGTACTCCTGAAAAATGCCGATTCGGAAAGCGGCTGCTTTGGCACCCGCACACTATCAACGAATCGGACAAAGCGGGACGCTTCGCATCAATTCGGTATCCAAACGCGCCACGCCAAGACTTTTCCACAGACGAGTACGATGTTACGTATACAACCATTGCGTGCGTGATGGTCAGATGACATTGCTGGGTAGTGTCAGTTTTGGGGGCGAAACCGGAGGGTGAAACGCGGCGGTTGAGGGATCGGCGCGCCGCCTGGGACATGTGACAGCGACGGAACGCAATAACGGGCGGGCAAACCACGACGCTATCCGCGGCGAATGCGATCGCCTCGTCGCGCACCCTGTTCTGGCGAAATCGCCCCAGCTTGCGAATTTTCTGACCTTCATTGTCGATGAAACTCTGGCCGGCCGCGGCGACCGCCTCAGGGCCTACGCCATCGCTACCGATGCGCTTGGCCGCGACGCCAATTTCGATCCGCAAAGCGACCCAATCGTGCGCGTGGAGGCCGGCCGGCTGCGGCGCGCGCTCGAGCAATATTACGCTAGCGACGGCAGAGACGATCCGATCATTATCGAATTGCCGCTCGGCGGCTATATTCCGGAATTTCGCGCCAAAACTGCAATACATCGGGCCGTCACCCGTACCCAGGACTGGCCGACGTGGACCTTTGGCGGGCTACGCGACAATGATCTTTTGTGGATGCTGATCGGCAAGGAAATGCATCCGGCAGCGGAATTCGCAACTGAACATTCCTCGCCCGCCGCGCCAGGCAGCGCCGCGCACTAAGCCGCCGCCGCTAACTTGCCGCCCGCGAAGGTGACTGCTACCACGCGGCGATTGCGAAACAGCGATAGCCGATGGCCGACCCAATATCCGGCAAAAAGCCGCAAAAGCTCAAGGCGCGCCTGCCGCGCGGCCTCGCCGACCGCGGGCCGCCGGAGATCGCGGCCACGCGCGAGATGGTGGAGAAAATCCGCGCTGTGTTCGAGCGCTACGGCTTCGAGCCGGTGGAAACGCCGGCCATCGAATACACCGACGCGCTCGGCAAATTCCTGCCCGACCAGGACCGGCCCAACGAAGGCGTGTTCTCGTTCCAGGACGACGACGAGCAGTGGCTGTCGCTGCGCTACGATCTGACCGCGCCGCTCGCGCGCTACGTGGCGGAGAATTTCCAGAACATCGCGCTGCCCTATCGCAGCTATCGGGTGGGTTATGTGTACCGCAACGAGAAGCCGGGCCCCGGCCGCTTCCGTCAGTTCATGCAGTTCGACGCCGACACCGTCGGCGCGCCGACCATGGCCGCGGATGCCGAGATGTGCATGCTCGCGGCGGACACGATGGAAGCACTCGGCATTCCGCGCGGCAGTTATGTGGTGAAGGTGAATAACCGGAAGGTGCTCGATGGTGTGATGGAAGTTATCGGCATTGGCGGCGATGAGAATGTTGGCAAGCGGCTTACCGTGTTGCGAGCGATTGATAAGTTGGATCGGCTCGGTGTCGACGGCGTTCGCCTCCTTCTTGATGAGGGCCGAAAAGACGAAAGCGGTGATTTCACAAAAGGCGCGCAGCTAAACACGGAACAAATTTCAAAAATTGAAAGCTTCTTGACCGCGCGAACTGACGTTCAACGGCCTATTTTTGCCTATGCCGGCAATCTCGATCGGCTCAAGGAGTTCTATAATATTAATGATCTATCTGCGACGGACAGTGAACGGAATATTTTTCTCAAAATGTGGGGCTGGTTGAGTGTTTTGTTTGAAGACTCGTCGCTCGTAAAAGAAGGACTAAGCGAACTAAAGACGATCAGCGAACTGACCGCTTCGGCCGGCTATGCGGACGGCAGAATCGTTGTCGATCCCTCCGTCGTCCGTGGCCTCGAATATTACACCGGCCCAGTGTTCGAAGTTGAACTGCTCATCGAGACCAAAGACGACAAGGGCCGCCCGGTGCGCTTTGGCTCGGTCGGCGGTGGCGGGCGCTACGATGGTCTCGTCTCGCGCTTCCGCGGCGAGCCGGTGCCGGCGACCGGCTTCTCCATCGGCGTCTCGCGCTTGCAGGCGGCGCTTGCTGCGCTCGGCAAGCTCGACGGCAAAAAGCAAACCGGCCCGGTCATCGTCACGGTGTTCGGCGGCGAGGTCGGCGGCTACCAGAAGTTCGTCGCGCAACTGCGCAACGCCGGCATCCGCGCCGAACTCTATCTCGGCAACCCCAAGCACAATCTCGGCCAGCAGATGAAATACGCCGACCGGCGCGGCTCCCCTTGCGCCATCATCCAGGGCTCGGACGAGAAGGCCAAAGGCGTCGTGCAGATCAAGGACCTGATCCTTGGCGCCGGCTTGACCGAGATCAAGGACCGCGACGAATACCTGAAAAAGCAAGCCGCGGCACAAACCGAGGTGCCCGAGGGGCAGTTGGTCGCGGCTGTGCAAAAGCTGCTCGCCCGTCACAAACTCGGCGAATAGCTCCGTATTTCTCCCGACTCAGGGCTATGCTGTGGCTCGATGGAACTTTCGCAGCTTCGGCGCATTGCGTCTGACGGCGCCGACTATATCTGAGCGGCCCGGGGGATCACCGTTGAAATATCTGACCGTTCGTCATCAGACGCACTATCGCTATTCGGCACCGGTGTCGTTCGGCATGCACCGCCTCATGCTGCGTCCGCGCGATAGCCACGATCTGCGCCTAGTCGGCGCCGAGCTTACGCTATCGCCCCCGGGCGAGGTGCGTTGGCTGCACGACGTGTTCGGCAACTCGGTCGCCGAGGTGAAGTTTTCGCAAGCCGCGCCGGAGCTGCTGATCGTCTCGACGCTGCATCTCGAGCACTTCGGGCTGAACCGGCCGGTGTTTCCGATTGCGCCGGAAGCGCAGGTCTATCCCTTTGTCTATTCGTCCGATGATCGCACCGACCTCGGCCGGCTGGTCGAACGTCATTATCCCGATCCGCAAGGCGCGGTCGAAGCGTGGGCCAAGCAGTTCGTGAAGGGCCGCTTCATGTCGACCTACAATCTGCTGTCGAACATGAACGGCGCGATCAGATCCAACTTTACCTACAACGCGCGCACGCTCGAGGGCACGCAAACACCGGCGGAAACCTTGCAGTTTGGGAGCGGCACCTGCCGTGACTTCGCGTTGCTGTTCATGGAGGCGGTGCGCAGCCTCGGCTTCGGCGCGCGCTTCATCACCGGCTATCTCTACGACCCGGCGCTCGATGGCGCCGGCGGCGCCATGCAGGGTTCCGGCGCGACGCATGCCTGGGCCGACGTCTATCTGCCTGGCGCCGGCTGGGTTGAATATGACCCAACCAACGGTCTGATCGCGGGCGATAATCTGATCCGCGTCGCGGTCACCCGCGACCCTTCGCAGGCGATCCCGATCGCCGGCACCTTCGACGGCACCTTCGGTCAGCCGCTGGGCATGACCGTCGACGTGACCGTGCACGCGAGCCCGGAGCCGTGGGACGACGGCCGGCGCGACGCCGAGCGCGCTGCCTGAACAGCGCTATTGTTTCGGAGTGCCGCGCATTTTCTGCAGCTCGAGTACGTTCATCTTCATGCCGCTGCCCATCATCATGTCGCCTGGCTTTTGACCGGCGGCGCAGGGCCCGAGCCACTTCGCTTCCAGCTTCATATGCGTCGAGCCTGAGGCCGGCATGCCTGGCACCGGCGCACCGCCGGTTCGTGTCGAAGTGACATCAACGGTGTAGCCGCTGTCGAACGTGCCGGTCACGACCGCATGCGAAGAGGTCGTTGCGGCGCCGAACTTGCAAACCGAGTCGATGGTGATGACGCCGCCCGTGTTCTGCACGTCGCGTTTCGAACAGTTTTCCTGCGCCGAGCCGCCGAAATCGGTGTTCATCATTTTGTCGGTTGCCGCGTCGATGCATTGCTGCATCATGCGGGGTGGGATCTTGTTGCCCTCAAACGCCATTTTCAGCTCCCACAGACCCGGCTTGCGCGCGGGCATGTCGAGCGCCGCGGCGGGTGAGGCAAAAATAACAATCGCGGCGAGAAGGACGAAACGGCGTGTCATGAACAAGTCTCCACCGCGGGCGACAATGATGATGCGCCGCCGACAATATCAATTTTGTAATGGGTGGCTAGACGGCGACGAGATCGCCCATCTTCGTGTCGCGCCCGTCGTGCACATCCAGCGGGCGGCCGATCATCTGTTCGACGGCGTCGAAGCTGTCGATAATCGAAACGTACTCGATTACCTTTTCGTCGCGGAAACACATGAAATGAGCGGTGCGGTAACTGATGGCGTGGCCGCCGTGCCGCTTGGTCGCGACCAGCCGGCCGAGCACCGCGGCGCGATCGCCGTCCATCAGCATGGCGTTTGGCACGAACCGCCGTTTCGCCAGAAATTCGGGAATGTCGCGCTCAAGCAGCTTCATGACCGCCAGCTTGCCGACGCGCTGGCCGCAAAACGGCAGCAGATCGACCGGCCCGCTGATGGTCCACACCACGTCGTCGGCGAGATAGCCGGCAAGCGCGGTCATGTCGCGCTCGGCAAAGGCCCTATAGAAGCCTTCGACAACGGCGCGAGGCACGGACTTGACGGCCGGGGTTGTTTCCATCGCGCCCATACAACACCAGTTGTATTGAATTTCGGTTAGCCGGAGTGGGCAAGGCCTTAACGAGTTAGCAACCAGAAGGCCCGCGCGGGGCCGGATAATTTCGTTAACGACGTCAATGCCTTGTGCGCCTTCGGCGTTAAGCGCGCCGGTGCATCGGCGTCGAATCCTTAAGCCCGTCGTGCTAAAGCCCGCGCGCGGAAAAGCCGCGAAAAGACGCCGATGGACGCAACCGTGACCCAGGTCCCGAACAGGCCCGACCAGCGCGCCGAAGCGCTGGTGACCTCCTATGAGCGCGCCGGATACGCCCGAATAGCGCCGGCGATCCTGCAGCCGGCGGAGCCGTTCCTCGACCTCTCCGGCGAGGATATTCGCAAGCGCATGTACCTGACCACGGCGCCCGACGGCGCCGAGTTCTGCCTGCGCCCCGATCTCACCATCCCGGTGTCACGCGATTATCTTGCCTCGCCCGCGGCGGGGCAGATTGCCGGCTACTGCTATCTCGGTCCGGTATTCCGCTATCGCAGCGACGCACCCGCCGAATTCCCGCAAGCCGGCATCGAATCTTTCGGCCGCCCCGACAAGGCCGCAGCCGACGCCGAAATGCTGTCGCTGGCGCTGGAAGCGACCGCCCACTACGGCCTGCCCTCGCCCGACATTCGCATCGGGGATGTGGCGCTGTTTTCAGCGCTCGTCGCCGGGCTCGACCTGGCGTCGGCGTGGAAGCGGCGGCTGATCAAGGATTTCAACCGCAAGGCCAATCTGGCGCAGGACCTCGACCGCCTGACGCTCGGCAGCGCCAATGCGCGGCCCGAATACCAGGGCGTCCTCGCGGCGTTAGCCGGCTCCGACCCGAAAGGAGCGCAGGCACTCGTCACGGACCTTCTGTCGATTGCCGGCATCAATGCCGTCGGCGGCCGTACCGTGGGCGAGATCGCCGAGCGCTTCCTCGAGCAGGCTACGCTGGGCGCCAGCGCCAAATTGCCGCGCGACGTGCGCGCGCTGATCGAGCGCTTCCTTACGATCGAGGGCGACCCCGACGAGGCGATGGCGGAATTGCGCGCGCTGGCGAACGGAACCGGCGCAACATTGTCGGATGCGATCGATGTGTTCGAAAGCCGCACCGGCTTCCTCGCCGCGCGCGGCATTGATCTGAAACGCGTGCGCTTTTCAACCGCGTTTGGCCGCGGCTTCGACTATTACACCGGTTTCGTCTTCGAACTCACCGATCCGGCACGCACCGGCGACCCGCTGGTCGCTGGTGGCCGCTACGACGGGCTATTCACGCGCCTCGGCAGCGCCGAGCCGATCCCTGCGGTCGGTCTCGCCGCCTGGATCGAGCGGCTGGCGATTTACGGAGACGCGGCATGAGCGCGCTGGTGATCGCCGTGCCGGCGAAAGGCCGGTTGCAGGAGAATGCGGAGAACTTCTTTGCCCGCGCCGGGCTGACGTTGGTCAAGCCGCGCGGGCAGCGCGACTACCGTGGCACCGTGGCCGGGCTCGACGGCGTCGAAGTCGCCTACATTTCTGCCGCCGAGATCACCTCGCAGCTCGCAGCCGGCGCCGTACACCTCGGCGTAACCGGCGAGGACCTGGTGCGCGAAATGATCCCCGACGCCGACGGCAAAGTGGTGCTGATCGAGGGGCTTGGCTTCGGTTTTGCGAATGTCGTCGTTGCCGTGCCGCAGGCCTGGATTGACGTCCGCACCATGGCCGACATCGACGATGTCGGCACCGATTTTCGCCGCCACCACGGCCGCAAGATGCGGGTGGCGACCAAATACGTAAACCTGACGCGCCGCTTCTTTTCCGGCCACGGCATCGTCGACTATCGCATCGTCGAAAGCTCCGGCGCGACCGAAGGAGCGCCGGCGGCGGGCACCTCCGAGCTGATCGTCGACATCACCACAACCGGCGCGACGCTTGCCGCCAATGGCCTCAAGGTCGTCGAAGACGGCGTTATTCTGCGTTCGCAGGCTAATCTCGTCGCCGCGCGCAATGCCGACTGGGGCGTGGGCGAGCGCGAGATCGCCAAGGTAATTCTCGATCGCATTGCCGCGCAGGCGCGCGCGCGTTCGTTCCGCGAAGTGCGGGCGTGTTTTGTATCTTGCGATGCACGGCTGGTCGAAGCGGCGAAGGAGAAGTTCAGCGTCGCCACGCCGTTCGGCGGTCCGACCTCCTCGGGCATGCTGACGCTGCACTGCCCGCCGGACCAGGTCTACGCGCTCACCGGCTTCCTGCGCGACAACGGCGCCGAAGCGGTTGCCGTCGCCGAGCTCGGCTACGTGTTTTCGCGCGACAATCCGCTGTTCGAGAAACTGGACGCGGGGCTTGCTTAATCGCGCCGCCTTTGGCGGGCACAACAAAGTCAAAACATCGAATAATCGATCGGCTTCGTCCGGTCGAGCTTGCGTTCGATTTTCGGCAGCGGATATTTCAGTCCGCTGGCGCAGTTGAACAGCACAACCTGATCGGCTTTCGTCACGCGGCCGTCGGCGAGACTTTGCTTGTAAGCCGCGTAAGTCGCCGCACCCTCCGGACACAAAAGAAAGCCCTCGTCGCGCGCCATTTCATCGAGCGCGGCCATGATCGCATCATCGGATACGGCGATGGCGAAGCCACCACTCTCGCGCACGGCACGCAAAATGAGGAAATCTCCGATCGCCTGCGGCACGCGGATGCCGGCGGCGATCGTGTGGGCGTTCTCCCAGCGCGGCGCGTGTTCTTCACCCTGTTCGAAGGCGCGCACCATCGGCGCGCAGCCTTCCGCCTGCACCGCGATCATGCGCGGGCGCTTCTTGCCGATGAAGCCGATCGCTTCAAGCTCGGCAAAGGCTTTCCACATGCCGATAAGCCCGGTGCCGCCGCCGGTCGGATAGAAAATCGCATCCGGCACTCGCCAGCCGAGCTGCTCGGCAAGTTCCAGCCCCATCGTTTTCTTGCCCTCGATCCGGTAGGGCTCCTTGAGCGTCGAAGTATCGAACCAGCCGACTTTCGCCCTGCCCTCGCCGACAATCTTGCCGCAGTCGTCGATCAGCCCGTTGACGCGATAGACGGCCGCGCCCTGTAGCGCGATCTCGCTGACATTTACTTCCGGCGTGTCTTCCGGGCAGAAGATCGTGCTCTTGATGCCAGCGCGCGAAGCGTAAGCGGCGAGCGCCGCACCGGCGTTGCCGTTGGTCGGCATCGCCATGTGCCCGATGCCGAGCGCCTTCGCCATCGACACCGCCATGACCAACCCGCGCGCCTTGAACGAGCCGGTCGGCAGGCGCCCTTCGTCCTTCACCAGGATTTCGCCACCACCGAGTTTGCCCGCAAGCTTTGCCATGCGCACGATCGGCGTCACGCCTTCGCCCAGGCTGACGATGTCGGCTGAGCGGCGCACCGGCAGCAGCTCGCGGTAGCGCCAGAGATCCGGCGCGCGGCGGGCAAGCGTTTCCTTGGTCAAAGCCTTGGCGGCGCCGGCAAGGTCGTAGCGCACCAGCAGCGGCTTTCCGGCGCGGGAGAGATTGTGGACCTGATCGGCCTCATGCCGCTCTCCGGTCATCGCGCACTCAAGATGCGTGACGAAGTTTGGCCGCTCCGCCCTCAAGTTGTCGTCGTAATTCATGACGGCTCGTCCGCACGCTGGGTCGGTTTTTTCGTCCGAAACACGATGAAATGCGACAGCGAAAAGTTGACGACGAAGCTCACGGCAATGGCGGCGATCTTGGCGGCCCAGGCTGGGACCTGGCCAAGTTCGACCAGGCACCAGACCGTGCCGGTATTGGCGAAAAATCCGGCGACCTGCGACAGCGCGAACGCCGCATAGCGGCTGAACGCCAGACGGCGGCCCGACTCGGCAGCGAAGGTGATGGTCGAATTCATCACGTAGGAGCCGCTGACGGCGACGATCCACGCCAGAGTGTTGGCGACGATGATCGGCAGCTCGAAGTAATAATAGGCCAAGGAAAAAACGCTGAAGTCGATGGCCGAATTGATGATCCCGACCACGCCAAAGCTCAGCGCCTTGAGCGCGACTGCACGCTCGCGCCAGGCCACGGTGAGGCGGTCAATGATATTCTGCAACGGCCCCTCGCTCATTTGGACCCGGTTAGCATACCGGATTGGAAGGCGCGACAGGCGAGACCGGTTACGCTATAGATCGCGACGAACGGGATTTCGGGCCATGGCGGCAAAACCGAAACGTACTAGAACCGCTGCGCGGATACCATCCACGCAAGGGCTGTCGATCGTCGTTCCGCTTTACAACGAGGCCGCCGGGCTTGCTTTTCTGCACGAGCGCATCAGCCAGGTCGCGCGCGCGCTCAAGGCCAAATACGATCTGCCGGCGGAGATCGTCTACGTCGACGACGGCAGCAGGGACGACACCAACAGCCTCGCCAAGTCGCTGCCCGCCGTCGCGCTCGATGTGCAGGTGGTGACGCTGTCGCGAAATTTCGGCAAGGAGGCGGCACTTCTCGCCGGCCTCGATCATGCCCGCCTTGGCGCGGTTCTTTTCATGGATGGTGACGGCCAGCATCCGCCTGATCTTATGGAGACCCTGGTCTCGCGCTGGCTGGAAGACGGCTACGACGTGGTCTTTACCGCGAAAGCCCATCGCGCAAACGAGTCCTGGTCACGCCGCATGGGCGTAAAAATGTTTTACTCGCTGATCAACTGGGGGGCGCGCCAGCAGATCCCCGAAGATGCCGGTGACTTCCGTCTGCTGTCGCCACGTGCGGCCGCGGCGTTACGCCAGTTGCCGGAGCGCAATCGCTTCTTCAAGGGACTGGCAACCTGGATCGGCTTCCGTCAGGTCCGCGTCGACTACGATCCAGCGCCGCGCGCGCATGGGCAGACAACATGGAGCGTATGGACCCTGCTCGGCCTCTCGGTCGAGGGGCTTACCTCGTTTTCGGTGGCGCCGCTGCGCTTTGCCAGCCTGCTGGGCTTCCTGATGGCCGTCACCGCGTTGCTAATCGGCGCCTGGATCCTGCTCGATACCATTCTCTACGGCAAAGATGTGCCCGGCTATCCTTCGATTGCGGTCGGCCTGATGGTGCTCGGCGGCGTGCAGCTGATGATGATCGGCGTGCTCGGCGAATATATCGGCAAGTTGCTGTCCGAAGCCAAAGGTCGTCCAGTCTATTTCATCGCCGAACACAGCCTGAAAAGCGCCGCCAGCGACGAGGCCACGACGACGCCCGCGCGCGCTGCGGAATAGGCTTGCGAATGGTGCAGCCGCCGCTCCGGCATATCTGGTTGTGTGCCGACGATTACGGCATCTCGCACGGGGTCAACACCGCGATCCGTGAACTGATCATGCGCGGGCGTATCAACGCCACGTCGGTGATGGTACTGGCGCCGCACTTCGACCGTGGCGACGCGCGCTCGCTGCAAATGCTCAACGCCGGAACGAAGCGCGCGGCCCTCGGCCTGCACCTGACGCTGACCGCGCCGTTCGAACCGGTGAGCGAGAGCTTTACGCCCAAACGCGGCGGCCGATTCCTGCCGATGAAAAGCATGCAGCTCGCGGCGATTGCCCACCGGCTCAATCGCGACGCACTGAAAATCGAAATCGCCGCACAGATCCACGCCTTTGCCGGCGCCTTCGGCCATTTGCCCGACTACATCGACGGCCACCAGCACGTGCACCTGTTTCCGCAGGTGCGCGAGGCATTGCTTGAAGTGATGGCGCGGATGGCACCGAAAGCCTGGGTGCGTCAATGCGGCCGCGCCCGAGCGGCACGACGGTTGCGCGACCCCAAGGCGCTGACTCTCGATGTGCTCAGCGTCCGCTTTCGCCAAAAGGCGCGCAAGGCCGGCATCGCCACCAATCCGGCTTTCGCCGGCAGCTACAGTTTTTCGGCGGATGCGGCGTTCGCCAAAATCTTCCCGCGCTTTCTCGATGGGCTGCCTGACGGCGGACTGATCATGTGCCATCCGGGATTCGTCGATGCCGAACTCAAGCGGCTCGACACACTCACCACCCTGCGCGAGCGTGAATACGAGTTCTTCATGTCCGATGATTTTGCCAGACTCATGAAAGCGCACAACGTCGCCCTCGGGCGTCCGCCCGGCAAGGCGGAAAGTGCCGCAGGCTAAAGAACGACGACGGTGGAGCCGACCTTGACGCGATTGTAGAGGTCGATGACGTCCTCATTGCGCAGACGGATGCAACCCGAGGAAACCTGATGGCCGATGGTCCAGGGCTCGTTCGAGCCATGGATGCGATAGAGCGTCGAGCCGAGATAAAGCGCACGCGCGCCGAGCGGGTTGTCAGGGCCCCCGGCCATGAAATGCGGCAGGCCGGGTTGGCGTTCGAGCATTTCCGGCGGCGGCACCCAGTCCGGCCACTCGCGTTTTGCAGAAATCTTGTGTTCGCCGGCCCAGGTGAACCCAGGACGGCCGACGCCGATGCCGTAGCGCATGGCCTTGCCGTCCGGCTCGACCAGATAGAGAAAATATTCCGGCGTATCGATCACGATGGTGCCGGGCGGCTCCTTGCCGCGATAGTCGACCTCGCGGCGCAGGTAACGAGGATCGACGCCTTGCGGCGTCAGCGAGGCCTGTTGGCCGACATAACCGGGCACCGTGCCGATATAGCCCGCCGGCGGCGGAGCCGAGCCGTAAACAGGCGCGGGCGGCGCCGACTGCGAGCGCGCGCGCTCGCCGAACAGGAATTCGATGAAGCCGCCGCCGAGATCGCTCTTCATCACCGGCGGCTGCGCCACCACGACCATCGGCGGCGTTGCCGGCATGACGTAGCCCTGTGCGTTGACGGGCTGCACCGGTGCAGCGCCCCAACCAAAGAGAACCGCGATAAGGGAGAAAGCAAACGAACGCTGCATTACCAACTCTTGCCACACACACTTCGCCGCGCGGGCGAGTGCGTCCCATTCCGGAGTACAAAGCAGTATAGATACCGATCGGTAAATTTCGGCCGCTGCGGCGCCACGCTTTCCGCTCCGTAACCGCGGATCATCGGCTTAGAGTTTATTTTGCGTAAAACGCAAAACGACATGGTAAAAAGATGCTTTAAATTTCCCCGCAACGTCGCGTTAATCGCCACGCTGATAAAACGCTCGCCGGGATAACGGGGCGTCGGCGTGCAGCGCAAGATTTTCCGCGTCGAAGAGATGCATGGCAAGAGCCGCGTCACCGCGCGCCCGGGCGAGCCGGCGCGAGCCGCCTCTGCCCGCGAGCTTGAAGCTGTCCTTGAAATTATCCATAGCAATAAGCGCGAGCTGATGGCGCTCAAGGGGAGTGCCGCCGAACCACGCATGACGCGCGCCGCCTACGAACTCGGCGCTGCGATCGACGGCATGGAGAAGGCGGCGCAGAAAATCCTCAAATGCAGCGAGGCGATCGACGAGAACGCGAGGACTCTCGCGGCGACGTTGAAGACCGGCTATGAGCGCGGCCTCGCCCAGGACATTCAGGAACAGACGATGCGCATTTACGAGGCCTGCAATTTCCAGGACCTCGCCGGCCAGCGCATCGGCAAGGCGATCGCGGCCTTGCAGGCGGTCGAGGAACACGTGGCGCGCATGATCGCGCTGTCGGACGGCGTGGCGGTCGCTCCGCAGCCGGCCGTCGCGCCTGTCGCACGGCTGGTCAACGGCCCGATGCTCGACGGCGATCAGGGCCACGCCAGCCAGAGCGACATCGACGCGATGTTCGGCTAGGCCGGACGTCTGATCACGAGAAAGCAAACAAGCGCCGTCGCGGCAAACATTGCCGCGAGCGCAAGCGCCGCACTGTCCGACGTTTCCTGGACAACGAACGCCATGACCAGAGGCGCCGCCGCCTGCATGAGCATGAAGGGTCCAGCAAGCCGACCCATCAGCCGTCCGTAACCGGAAGCGCCAAACAGCGCCAGCGGCACCGCGCCACGGGTGATGGTGACGAGACCGTTGGCGCCGCCGAACATCAGTGCAAAGGCCGCCGCAAGCGGCGTCGAAATGCCGAATAGCAGCAGCATGGCGAAGGCACACAGCAACACGCTCAGGGCAAAGCGTGCGACCCAGAGCGGATGCAGATCGCGGCCAAAGGAAAATTCGATGAGCCGCGCGCCGACTTGCGCCGGTCCGAACAGCGCGCCGATCCACACCACGGTGCCGGCATCGATGCCGGAGCGCGCAAAGATCGCCAGCAGATGCGCCGACAGGCCGGACGGCACGAAGGCATAGATGGCGAAAGCCGAGGCGACCAGAACAAAGGCGAGCCCGTGTGATGGCAGCAATTTCGCCGGCGCCTTGAGGTCGCCCGGGGCGGCGCTCGTTATTTCGGCCCGATGCCGCGGCAGCGCCAGCGCATGCAGCGGGGCCGAAATGAGCGCGAGCAGCGCGGCGTAGACCAGATAGGTGCCGCGCCAGCCGATACCCTCCAGGAAAAAATGAGTTGCCGGCCAGCTCACCGTCGAGGCAAAGCCGCCGGCGAGCGTCAGCGCGGTGATCGGCCGCCGCGCGGCGGCGCCGAAAATACGGCCGAGGGTGGCAAAGGCCGCGTCGTAGAGATTGGCCGCCATGGCGAGCCCGAGAACCATCCAAACGCCGAGATAGGCGATGGGGCTAGCCGCGTGTGCGATCAGGAACAGGCCGAGCGCGCCGGTGAGCGAGCCGGCGGTCATGACGACATGGCCGCCGAAGCGGTCGATCGAGCGACCGACGAAAGGTGACACCAGACCCGCGACGAGAAGGCCGACCGAAAGGCCGCCCATGGCGAAGGAGATCGACCAGCCGCGTTCGGCGGCGATCAGCGGCACGATCAGCACGGGGGTATAGAAGATCGTGCCCCAGGACAGGATTTGGGTGACCCCGAGCACCGGCACCGCGCGCCACGGCCCCACGATGAAGTCGCGCGCTGTCACGGCAGCAGGCGTGTGGCAATCACGGCTTCGGCTGCTGGATCGGCGGCTGCACCGGTTTTGCGGCCGCCGCCGGCTTCGGCTTTGGCTTTGGCTTGGATTTCGGCTTGGCGGACCTTGCGCCTTCCGGGCCGCAACGAACATAAACCATGGTGCCGTAGCGGCCCTGCACTTCCGAATCCATCCAACGCAGAATCAAAATGCGGCCGTCGAAGGAGATGACCTCACGGTCCTGCGCGCCGCCCGGCTCGCCCTCCGGTCCGATGTAGGTCTTGCCGCCGGGCGCGCCTTTGAGACGCAGCTCCTGAGGCGTCGCTTCGTCGGCAAGGTGCATCATGACGCCGCCGGTCGGGCCCAAGGTGATGACGTAAGGTTGTTTGCATTGGCCGGCGGCAGCGGTCTCGATGCGCGCGCGGTCTTCCTCCTTGTGATAGGCGGCAAGGCCCCAGCGGCCAACGATGTCCTGCGGGGGGAAAGCCGGCGGCAGGCTCGGCACCGGCGCTGCCGGCGGCGGCTCAGGCGACGACGGCGAGGAAAACGGGTTGTTGAAGGTCGAACAGCCCGCCAGCCCCCAGGCAAGCGCGGTCAGAACCAGGGCGGTCGGCAAGCGGCGATAAAGGCTCATGGAAGCTCCCGCGGCGAAGCAAGGATGACTTTGCTGGGCATCGGCGATGAGCGCAAGCGTGGGTTTTCGCGATTAGCGCGCTCGGTTTTTTCGCCACTGCAAATTTCGGCCAGGCCGGCCGAGCAGCTCGCGCTTGACACCCCGAAGCCAAGCCCCTATGTCCGCCGCGAGGCTTTGGCACTCTCGCCGATTGAGTGCTAAGTCCTTCTAATGTCGAAATTTTTCGTACAACAGGTGCTATAGCGCCGACGAGGAGAACATGGCCAAGACCAAGTTTCGTCCCCTGCACGACCGCGTGGTCGTGCGCCGCATCGAAGCCGATACCAAGACCAAAGGCGGCATCATCATCCCCGACTCCGCGCAGGAGAAGCCGAGCCAGGGCGAGATCGTGGCCGTGGGCCCCGGCGGCCGCGACGAGGCCGGCAAGCTCATCCCCATCGACGTGAAGGCCGGCGATCGCGTGCTGTTCGGCAAGTGGTCGGGCACCGAGGTCAAGCTCGACGGCGAGGAATTCATCATCATGAAAGAGTCCGACATCATGGGCGTCATCGCCTGAGCGTCGACGCAAAGCAAAAAACCAACGGAGTAAATTGAAATGGCTGCCAAGGACGTCAAATTTTCCGGCGATGCGCGCGACCGCATGTTGCGCGGCGTCGACATTCTCGCCGATGCGGTGAAGGTCACCCTCGGCCCCAAGGGCCGCAATGTCGTGCTCGACAAGAGCTTCGGCGCCCCGCGCATTACCAAAGACGGCGTGACGGTGGCCAAGGAGATCGAGCTCGAGGACAAGTTCGAGAACATGGGCGCGCAGATGGTGCGCGAGGTGGCGCAGAAGACCAACGACGTGGCCGGCGACGGCACCACCACGGCGACGGTTCTCGCCCAGGCGATCGTGCGTGAAGGCGCGAAGTCCGTCGCCGCCGGCATGAACCCGATGGATCTCAAACGCGGCATCGACATCGCCGTCACCGCCGTGATCAAGGACATCGAGAAGCGGGCAAAGCCCGTTGGCTCCTCCGCCGAGGTTGCACAGGTCGGCACAATCTCGTCGAACGGCGACGAGGCGGTCGGCAACATGATCGCCAAGGCGATGCAGAAGGTCGGCAATGAAGGCGTGATCACGGTCGAGGAAGCCAAGGCGCTCGACACCGAAGTCGAGATCGTCGAGGGTATGCAGTTTGATCGTGGCTACATCTCGCCCTACTTCGTCACCAATGCCGAAAAGATGATCGCCGAGCTCGAGGACGTTTACATCCTCCTGCACGAAAAGAAGCTCTCCGGCTTGCAGGCCATGCTGCCATTGCTTGAAGCCGTGGTGCAGACGGGCAAGCCACTGCTGATCATCTCCGAGGACGTGGAAGGCGAAGCTATCGCCACGCTCGTGGTCAACAAGCTGCGCGGCGGCCTCAAGGTCGCGGCGGTGAAGGCGCCGGGTTTCGGCGACCGGCGCAAGGCCATGCTTGAGGACATTGCCATCCTCTCCGGTGGTCAGCTCATCTCAGAGGACCTCGGCATCAAGCTCGAGAACGTGACCATAGCCATGCTCGGCCGCGCCAAGAAGGTCATCATCGAAAAGGAGAAATGCACCATCGTCAACGGCGCCGGCAAGAAGGCCGACATCGAGGCGCGGGTGAACCAGATCAAGGCGCAGATCGAGGAAACCACTTCCGACTACGACAAGGAGAAGCTGCAGGAGCGGCTGGCCAAGCTCGCCGGCGGCGTCGCCGTGATCCGCGTCGGCGGTGCGACCGAAGTCGAGGTCAAGGAGAAGAAGGACCGCGTCGAGGATGCGCTCAACGCCACCCGCGCTGCCGTCGAGGAAGGCATCGTGCCGGGCGGCGGCGTCGCGCTGTTGCGCGCGAAGAAGGCGGTCGGCCGCATTCATGACGACAACCCGGATGTCCAGGCCGGCATCAACATCGTACTCAAGGCCCTGGAGTTGCCGATCCGCCAGATCGCGGAAAACGCCGGCGTCGAGGGGTCGATCGTGGTCGGCAAGATCATCGACGAGAACTCGGAAACCTACGGCTTCGACGCCCAGACCGAGAAATATGTCGACATGATCAAGGCCGGTATCGTCGATCCGGCGAAGGTCGTGCGCGCAGCGCTGCAAGACGCGGCCTCGGTCGCCGGCCTGCTCATCACCACGGAAGCGATGGTCGCCGAACTGCCGAAGGAACCAGCACCGGCGATGCCGCCGGGCGGTGGCGGCATGGGCGGAATGTACTGATCGTTTTGTCCGCAATCGATGCGAAGGGCGGCCTTCGGGCCGCCCTTTTTTGCAGCAAGTGACCTTGCAACGGCGGACCGCCGCCGGTGTTAGTATTGGTGACCGTGCTGGAGTCATAAGATGGAACAGCGGATTATCGACCTTTACGACCGTTTTACCCACGGCGGCATCGATCGCCGTTCGTTTCTCGATCGGCTCGCTGAAATCGCCGGTTCGAGCGCTGCGGCGCTGGCGCTTTTGCCGTTGCTGCAAAATGACTACGCGCGCGCGGCCATCGTTTCCGCCGACGATACGCGGCTGGCTACCGACACGGTCAGTTATGATGCTGGCGGCACACCGATTAAAGGCTACTTGGCGCGGCTAAAAGCCAATGCCAAGCGACCCGCCGTTGTCATCATTCACGAGAACCGCGGGCTCAATCCCCACATCCAGGATATTGCGCGCCGCCTTGCGCTCGAAGGCTTTCTGAGTTTTGCGCCCGACATGCTGACGCCGCTCGGCGGCACGCCGGCCGATGAGGATCAGGCACGCGACATGTTCGCCGCCCTCAACCTCGATGAGACGGCGCGACACGCCGCCGCCGCGGTGCCCTTTCTCGAACATCATCCGGAAGCGACCGGCAATGTCGGCGCCGTCGGCTTCTGCTGGGGCGGCGGCATCATCAATCGCATTGCCGTGCTTGCCCCCGATCTGAAAGCCGGCGCCGTCTATTATGGGCTGCAGGTACCGGCCGAGGCGGTGGCTGCGATCCGCGCGCCGCTCCTGCTGCACTATGCAGGACTCGACCAGCGCGTGAATGCGGGCATCACGGCCTACGAGGCGGCGCTCAACGCGAACAACAAGCGCTACACGATCTACATCTATCCCAACGTCAATCACGCCTTCAACAACGACACCAGCAACCGCTACGACAAGCCAGCGGCGGAGTTGGCCTGGAGCCGGACCATCGCCTTCTTCAAGGACAATCTCGGCGCCCCTCCGAAGGCCTAGCGGTCGCGCCCGTCTCGCGGTAGGATCCTTCCTCGGAGGACGGTTATGGCAGATGCAATTACGGCACTGATCGGCGCGATCATCATGATCGGGTATATGTTATTGATCGCGGCGAAGCTTGCCGCGCTGCCGCTGTGGATTTGCACCGCTATCGGCCTCGCCCTCATGCTCGGGGGCTTCTGGGGCGACGACTTGAAGCCGATCCTCCAGCGCTCCAAGTAGCGCCGTCAGTCCTCTAACTTTTCGATCAGCCAGTTTGCGGTGCGCATGAGGCGCGCATCATCACCGGCTTCGCCGATGAGTTGCACGCCGAGCGGCATGCCGTCTTCGCCGGTAAGCAGCGGCAGCGACAGCGCGGGAAGGCCCGTCAGGGTCCACAGCGAGCAGAAGACGGGGTTGCCCGTCGCCTCGCCCCTGGGTGCAACGCCAGGGGCCGCCGGGGTGAGGATCGCATCATACTGCTTGAAAATCTCCGCAATGCCGGCGGCATAGCGGCGGGCATTGTCGCGCGCAGCAAGATAACGCACGGCCGAAACGCCGCGACCCTCGGCCAGAAAATCGCGCAATTGCTTGCTCGAAGCCTCGCCCCCGCGATCAACCACGGCGCCGAGATTATGCGCCATATCGACCGCCATCACCGCGCGATGGTCGTCCCAGGCGGCGGCAAAGGCGTCCGGCAGGTCGACGGGTGCGGCGGATTCTGCGAGCCGCTTGACCAGCTGCTCGAACGCCGCACGGGTTTCCGCGTCGGCCTTGTCCCACACCGGTGTGCGCACGAAGGCGATTTTCGGCGGCAACGGCGGGTCGCTGGCCAGCGTCTCAAGGAAGGCCGGCGCGGCCAGCGGCCGTGTGGCGTCATCGTCGGCGTCGTAGCCTGCGAGCACTTCAAGGATCAACGCGGCATCGACGAGCGTGCGGGCAAATACCCCGACGTGATCGAGCGCGCGCGACAGCGTCAGCGCGCCGCCCCGCGAGATGAGGCCGTGGCTCGGCTTGACGCCGTACACGCCGCAAAAAGCCGCCGGACGGATCATCGAGCCGTTGGTCTGCGAGCCGATCGCCAGCGGCACCATGCCGGCGGCGACCGCCGCTGCAGAACCGGACGAGGAGCCGCCAGGCGTGCGCTGAACATCGTGCGGGTTGCGCGTTGCGCCGGGATGAAAATAGGCAAATTCGGTCGACACCGTCTTGCCGATAATCACTGCGCCGGCGGCGCGTAGCCTGGCGACCGCGGCAGCATCGCGCATCGGCTGGCGACCCTTGAGCAAAGGTGAGCCGCATTCGGTCTTGTAATCGGCGGTGTCGAATATGTCCTTGATGGCAACCGGAATGCCGTGCAGCGCGCCCAGCGTCTTGCCATTCCGCCGGCGCTCATCGAGCGCCTCGGCCTGCCGTAGGGCTTCCTTGCGGTCGAGATGGATGAAGGCGTGGACCTTGCCTTCGATCGCCTCAATGCGATCGAGGCAGGCCTCGACGTATTTGGCCGAGCTTAGCTCGCCGCCGGCGATGCGCTCGGCAGCTTCGATCGCCGTGAGCGCCGTCAAGTCGTCTTCGTCCACCATCAATTCGCGTATAGCTTGCTGGGCAGCCACAGCGCAATGCCGGGGAACACATAGACTAGCGTCATCGTGATGAACACCATGAACACGAACGGCAACGGAAACGCAGGAGAATCCGCCTACGCCGCCTGAATTCGCGGTTGGGCGCTGCAATATTTATTGGCGAAAAGAGAAGGCTTAAGTGGACGAGCCTTGCGGTTCCCATTCCTCGGCACTGGCGCCAGCGAGGGCGCGAACCCGCTCCTCGTCCTTGGCGAATTCGGCGGCGGCGCCGGAATAGACAACCTGCCCGTCATCGAGCACATAGGCGCGGTCGGCAATCTCGACGGCAGCGCGCACGTTCTGCTCGACCAGCAGCACTGAAATGCCCTGTTCGCGGGCGGAGGTGACCACCTTGAACACGTCCTGCACGATCAGCGGCGCCAGACCCTGGCTTGGCTCGTCGAGCATCAGCAGCTTTGGATTGAGCAACAGCGCCCGGGCAATCGCCAGCATCTCCTGCTCGCCGCCGGAAAGCTGCCGGCCCTTGTTGCTCTTGCGCTGGGCCAGTCGCGGAAACAGTTCGTAGATACGCGGAATGGTCCACGGCCCCGGCCGCTCGAGCGGAACCTTGAGGTTTTCCTCGACGCTCAGGTTGGGAAAAATCTTGCGCCCCTCCGGCACATAGCCGACGCCGAGCGCGGCGATGCGGTACGGCGGCCAATCGGTGGTGGCCTGACCGAAGATGCGCACCGCGCCTTCGCGTGCCGGCGTCAGCCCGACAAGACTGCGCAAGGTCGTGGTCTTGCCGGCGCCGTTGCGGCCGAGCAGCGTGACGATTTCGCCCTCGCGCACCTCAAGCCCGACGCCATGCAGAATGTGGCTCTTGCCGTAATAGGTGTGCAGGCCCTCGGCCGCGAGTACGACGTCGCTCATGCCGCAGCCTTTCCAAGATAGGCGGCCTGCACCGCTTCGTTCGCGGCGATCTCCTTCGGCGTGCCTTCTGCCAGCATTTTGCCTTCGGCCAGCACCATGATGCGGTCGGCAAGATGGAACACCACGCGCATGTCGTGTTCGATGAGCACGATGGTGAGCTTCTGGTCGCGGTGCAGTTTACGGATGAGCTGGGTGATATCGTAAGTCTCCTGATCGCCCATGCCGGCGGTCGGCTCGTCGAGCAGCAACAGCCGCGGCTTGAGCGCCAGCGCCATCATGATCTCGTTGGCGCGCTGATCGCCGTGCGAAAGTTCGCCGACCAGGCGATCCGCCTTCTCGCCCAGTCCTCCCATCTGCAGCAGATCGACCACGCGCGCCTTGACTTCCTCATCCGCGTCGGCGGATTGCCAGACGCGCATGCGATAGCCGCTTGCCACTTCGACGGCGATGCGCAGGTTTTCGCGTACGGTAAGTTCCGGAAACACCTCGGTGATCTGGAAGGTGCGGGCGATACCGCGCCAGACCCGCCGCGCTGGCAATAGGCCGGATATATCCTCGCCGTCGAACAGGATCTTGCCGGACGTTTGCGTGAGGAAGCCGCTGATGGTGTTGAAGAACGTGGTCTTGCCGGCGCCGTTCGGGCCGATGACCGCGCGCAACTCGCCGGCCTCGACCGTCATCGAAACGTTGTCGACGGCGACCAGACTGCCGAAGGTTTTCGTGACATTCTCGACGCGCAGCAGGGTCATGACGTGAGTTTCCGTCTGACGATGCCAAGGATGCCGCGCGGGAAGTACAGAACGACCAGCACGAATATTAAGCCGACGAAAGACATCCAGTTTTCCGTGTGGCTGGAAATGTAGTCCTGCAGCACGATGAAGATTGCGGCGCCCAGCAGCGGGCCCCAGAAGCTGCGCATGCCGCCGAGCACCGCCATGATGACGAAGTTTCCGGATTGATCCCAACGCAGCGCGCGCGGGTCGACGAAGTCGTTGAGCAACGCATAGAGCGCTCCCGCAAGGCTGACGAAGCAGCAGGAAATCACCCAGGACATCCAGATGTGGCGATCAACCGGAATGCCGAGGAACCGCGCGCGGCGTTCGTTCTCACGGATCGCCAGCAGCGTGCGCCCGAACGGCGAGCGCAACAGAAACGCCATGACGCCGACGGCCAGCGCGAAAACCACGAGCACGAAATAATAAAACGCCTTGTTATTACTGAGGATGTCGAGGGTAGCAAAGCCGAAATGGAGCGGCTCGCGGTGCCACGCCGACAGCCCGTCGTCGCCGCCGGTAAAGTCGCGCCACTGGAAGGCGATGAAATAGAACACCTGGCCGAAGGCGATCGTGCACATGGCGAAATAGACCCCGCGCAGGCGTGCGATCAGAGGGCCAATGATGGCCGCCGCCACCGTGCCGACCAGAACGCCGAAGAGCACGGCCAAGGGGGTACTTTCGTAAAAGTATTTCATCATCACGGCCGTGCCGTAAGCGCCTAGGCCGAAATACGCAGCGTGGCCAAACGACAGCACGCCGGTGTAACCAAGCAGGAAGTTGAGCGCCATCGAGGCCAGCCCGAGGATCAGGATGCGGCTGCCTAATTCGACATAGCCGCCGGTCAACGGCAGCCAGTAGGGCGCGGTGAGCAGCAACAGCCAGACGGCGACGTCGCCATTGCGGACTTGAAGCCGGTCCATCAGAAGCGCCCCTCTTCGCCAAACAGCCCATGCGGGCGGACAAGGAGCACGGCGGCCATCATCACGTACATGATCGCTTCGCTTGCTTGTGGCAGGAAGACCGTCGTAACGCCGGAGGCGACGCCGATAAGGATGCCGCCGAGCAACGTGCCCGGCAGGCTGCCGAGGCCGCCGATGATGATCGAAATGAAGCTCGGCATGATCAGGGAATCGCCGATGGTCGGCTGCAGGCCGAGCATGCCGGCGGCGAGGACGCCGCCGAGGCCGGCGAGGTAGATGCCCAGCCCGAAATTGAGATTGCGCAGAACGCGGACGTTGACGCCAAGAACGGAGACCGTCTCAAGGTCAAGCGTACCGGCGCGGATACGCAGACCCAGGCGCGTGTAATTCAGCAGCAGGAATAATCCGAGCACGATCAGGGCGACCATTGCCACCATGAACACGCGATAGCCGGTCAGAAAGAAGAGCTCGTTGCTCAGTGGGCTCTGCAGAAACGCCGGGATCTGGTATTGCAGGCCCTGCGCGCCCCAGATGAAACGGGTGCCGTCCTCAATGATGAATGCCAGGCCGAAAGTGAGCAACAGGCTGTAGAGCGGATCGCGGCCGTAGAGCCGCCGGATCAAGACACGCTCTACGGCAAGGCCGAGGACGGCGGTCAGCATCGGCGCGACGATCAGCGCTCCCCAGAACCCGATATAGGGAATGAGCATGTAGGCGATGTAGGCGCCGATGGCGAGAAAGCCGCCATGCGCGAAATTGATCACGCCGGACAGGTTAAGGATAAGCGAGAGGCCCAATGCCATCAGGGCATAGAAAGCACCGATGATCAGCCCGTTGAACACATTGAAAAAAAGCAACTGCGACATCGACCCGCGAAATCCCTGTATGCCCCGCCGGCAGTACGACTACACAAAAGTGGCCCGTCTTTCGGCAAACGGGCCACGGCAGCAAGTTCCGACTAACGATAGAACATAGCCCCAGATCAATAAAACACCGAGGCGCCGCGGAAATTCGCGGCGCCGCGGCAATGGATCTATCAGCTCGGCCAGATCATCTTGCAGCCGGTCTCCTGAACCGAAAGAGCCGCATCGGTTCCCTTGACCAGTTGAGTGACCTTGACCAGGTCTTCCTTGTCGCCGCCAGCCGGCGCGGGCTGCGAACGGCCGACAAACAGGGTCGGCATGAGCTGATTGTCGCCTTCGCGATAGAACGGATCGTTTGGCATCAGCGCGATTTCGGGCGGCAACACCAGGCCCTGCATCGCTTTGGCGAGCTTGACCGCCTCGAGCGATTTCGCCTTTTCGGCGGCGAGCTTGCAGGTCCATGCCGCGGCATAGCCGAACCAAGTGCGCGCGGTCGGCACGTGTCCGCCGCTCTTCTTGCGGACATCGGCGACGAACTGCTCGACGTGCGGCACGCCGGGCTGCTTCCAGTACCACTCGAAGCACCAGTCGCCGAGCAGCGCCTGCGGCGGCAGAGCAAGATTGACTTCCATTTCCTGCTGAGCGCCGGCGATGTGGGTCTTCTTGTCGAGACCAAACTGCACCGCCTGCTTGAGGCAGTTGACCATGTCGTCACCGGCCAACAAGAGGATGAGTGCATCCGGATTGGTCGATTGCGCCTTGATCAGGTTGGCGGAGAAGTCTGTGGTGCCGAGCGGCGTGTAGTCGGCGCCGAGTTCAGTGCCGCCCGCCACCTTGAGACTTGCTTCGAAGCCCGCCTGCAGGCTGCGGCCGAATGCATAGTCGGTGGTGATGAAGTACCACTTCTTGCCATAGCTCTTGAGCAGCAGCGAAGAGACTGAGTTGGTTTCCATGCGGGTGGTGTTGCAGACGCGAAAGACGTTCCAGTGGCACTGCGTGCCGGTCACCGAGTTGGTATGGCCGCCGGGAACGATATGGAACACCTTCTTTTCGAAGCTGACGTTGGCCATCGCCTGCGCCAGCGCCGAGTTGATGTTGCCCAGCAGGAAGTCGACCTTGTCGCGCTCGATAAGCTTGTTGGCTTTTTGCACGGCGACCGCCGCTTCACCGCTGGTCGAATCCTCGACGAGGAGCTCGACCTGGCGGCCGAGAATGCCGCCTTTGGCGTTCATCTGCTCGACCGCGAGCTGAGCGCCGATCAATTCGTTCTTGCCGACCGCGGCAAAGGTACCGGTCAGCGGGTTGTCGAGGCCGATCTTGACGTTGTCGGCGGCGCGCGCGGTGATCACGAACGGCGACGCGATTTGCAGCGCGCCAGCGGCCACCGCCGTTTTCAAGACCGTACGGCGGTCAAGTCCCATGGAAAACTGCTCGGGTTTCATTACAAACCTCCCTAAGTTTTTGTTCAAACGTATTCAGAGACGCTTTGGGAGGCGCTCGCGCGAGGTGCGGGCGCCGAGCGCCGCCAAGCGCAAATTGCCTCCCCTGAGTTCTCTCTAGCGTGTGATACCGGCTGTCAGCAAGATTGCAACATTTACGCAAAAACTTTTCTGTGACGGCGTACATTACAAAAAATTTATGCATGACGACGAAACGCAACGTTTCTGTTCGTGAAATGTCGGCGAGATAAATTTGGCTGTCGCGACAGAGTGCGACTTTAGTCTAAAGATAAGATGCTAATATCAATCAATGCATCAGAAAATAATGTTCATGCGTGCATCGCTTACGGACCGCAAACCGCGTATCAGTCGCCGTACCATCGCCATCAGTAGGCTTCACCGCTAATTGCAGACTGGTAACGCAGCGCCCGCCGCAACAGGAGAAATTCCGTGCAAAGGTATTTCGCGACGCTCGCCACGATATGGCGACTGGCCATCCCCTATTTCAGGTCCGAAGACCGCTGGGCCGGCCGATTGCTGCTTGCCGCCGTTGTGGCAATCGAATTATCGATCGTCGGCATCACCGTGCTGCTCAACACGTGGAACAACGTCTTCTACAACGCGCTGCAGGACCGCAACTGGAACGCCTTTGTCTACCAGCTCGGCTATTTCTGCGTGCTGGCCGGGATCTACATCGTTCTCGCCGTCTATCAGCTCTATCTCAATCAATGGCTGCAGATCCGCTGGCGGCGCTGGATGACGCAACGCTACCTCGACCACTGGCTATCGGGCGCCAATCACTACCGCATGCAGCTTCTCGGCGACGCCGCCGACAACCCGGACCAGCGCATTTCCGAAGACGTCACCCAGTTCATTGGCGGCGGCCCAGGCAACGGGGCCGGGATCCTGTCGATCGGGTTGAGCCTGCTCAACTCCGTCGTCACGCTACTCTCCTTCATCGTGATCCTGTGGCGCCTTTCCGCGGAAGCGCCGCTGCATGTGTTCGGCATCGTAGTCGACATTCCGGGCTACCTGCTCTGGGCGGCGCTGATCTATGCCGTTGTCGGCACGGTGCTCACGCACTTGATCGGCCGCGCCTTGATCGCGCTGAATTTCCAGCAGCAGCGCTATGAGGCCGATTTCCGCTTCAGCCTGGTGCGGGTGCGCGAGAATTCCGAACAGATTGCCCTGCTCGAAGGCGAGCTCGCAGAGCGCGACCGTCTGCTCGTCCGTTTCGGCAAAATCGTCGGCAACTGGATGGCGCTGATGACGCGGCAGAAGAAACTCACCTTCCTGACCGCGGGCTATTCGCAGGTCTCTGTGGTGTTTCCCTTCATCATGGTGAGCCCGGCCTACTTTGCCGGCGCGATGCAACTCGGCGGATTGATGCAGACCGCTAATGCCTTCGGGCAAGTGCAGAGCGCGCTATCGGTGTTCATCAATATCTACCGCAGCCTCGCCGAATGGCGCGCGGTGATCGAGCGGCTCAGCGGCTTCGATCAGGCCATCGCTTCGGCACATGCTGCCGCTGTAACGCCACCGGTTGTCGAAATCGCGCCCGGCGACGACACAGCGGTGACGCTGAAGGACCTGGCGCTGCGTCTGCCCAACGGCGCGCCGCTGCTGACCGCAAGCAACTTCACCATTCTTGCCGGCGACAAGGTGTTGGTCACCGGTCCCTCCGGCGTTGGCAAGTCGACGTTATTCCGCGCCCTCGCCGGCATCTGGCCGTTCGGCTCCGGCACGGTGACGGTGCCCAAAGGCGCCAAAGTGATGATGCTGCCACAGCGACCTTACTTCCCGATTGCGCCGCTCGCCGACGCGGTCGCCTACCCGGCGCAGCCGGGCACGTTCGACGTGGCAAAAGTGTCGGAAGCGGTCGCGGCAGTTGGACTGCCGGCACTTGTTTCGCGCATCGAGGATGAGGCGCACTGGAACCGCATGCTCTCGCTCGGCGAGCAACAGCGGCTCGGCGTTGCCCGCGCTCTGTTACTGGCGCCCGATTATCTGTTCCTCGACGAGGCGACCGCTTCGCTCGATGAGCCAGCGGAAGCCGCGCTTTACCAGCTCCTGGAGGAGCGGCTGCCGGACACCGCGATCATATCGATTGGCCACCGGGCGACGCTTGCCGCATTCCACCGCCGCAAACTGTCCTTCAATCGGGAAGGTGGCCAGACCCGCCTCGCGGAGGAGCGCCTGACGCAATCGCCTTAAACTCTCCGCGAGCAGACAAATAAAAAGGCGGCGGCTCGATGAGCCGCCGCCTCTCCGGGATCAAATCCCGCTTTTTTATTTCAGGCTGCCGAGCGTCAGGTCAGCCGACAGCTTGACGATGAAGCTCGCGCCGCACCAGTTGGACTGACTGCCAAGCGGATTGATCGTGCCGGGCTGAGCGGCACCGAAGGTTGCGTTCGGATCGCTGGTAAAGGCCGAGCACTCTTCCTTGGAGAGGTCAGTGTCGGTATAGCGAAGATCAAGCGTGAACACCTTCCACGTGAAGCCAAGGCCGACGTTCCACGTGTTGTAGCCGGGCTCAGCAATGCCATTCACGTACTGGCCAACAACCGGAAGGCCGCCGCTAGTGGTCACGCCGTAGAACGGATCGCTGGTGCCCAGCCATTGATGGCCGAACTCACCCGACACGTACCAGCCGACCGCGCCGCCAAACAGCCCCATCGCCGACGGAGCGGTGTACTTGGCGATGCCCGACAGATATTCGCCGTCGGCACCCAGGTTTAGGAAGTTCGGCGAATAATAGAAGGTAGGACCGAAGGCAAAGTCGCCGATCGTGTAGGTCGCCTTGGCGTAAAGTTCGAAGAAACTTGAGTTCTTCTTGGCGACGTTGCCGCTCGGCAGAACGTTGATCGGGTTGCAACCGGGATCCTGTGTTTGGGTCGGACCGGTGCCATAGCAAACGCCACCGGGGTAGTAATACTCCCAGATACCGAAATCCATCGCCAGAGGCCCGAAGGTCGGACGCACGCCGCCGTAGAAGTCGATTTCCGCCGCGGCGTTGTTGGCGAACTTGATGCTCTCACCGGAGATGCCGACGTAGAGCTGCCAGTTCTCATTGACGTTGTAACGCGGTTCAAAATAAGCCGCGACCGACGGCTGATGCGCCGACTGCGTGATGCCGCGCCAAACGTAATCCGTCATGAGCGCGCTGCCGAATGCGATGTCCCACGGGCTCGGCGCGGCCACTGGGGCCTTCACCGCCTTCACCGGCATGTCAGCCGCGAATGCAGACGTCGACAATGCGATCGCTGCGACAACTGACAGAACAACTTTCTTCATAGACCCTGCCCCTTTTTCGGTTCGATAAACTGTGAGCCGACACAAATTGCCCGTCGCTCTTGCGTACGTCGCCCGGCAGAACCGGCTGCATTCGACCCGTACGCATCAGGACGTGCATTGGCACAAATTTAGACCTGCGGCGTCATACAGCAGCAAGCGGAAAACAGCAGCATTTGCCCGTTTTTTGGGCGATTCCGCCTAGTATTGACAAGAACTGCGGAGGTTGTTGCGTGGATGTCACAGTTTTGAGCGTCAGATAGCCTAGTCCCGGCATTCTGACGGCCGTACGGCCTGCGAAACCCCGTAGCCTGTGGAAATCGCCCCAGGCCCTTGCACTAAGGACTGGAAATCCAAAGCAAATCTCACAGCGCGGCGAACTGTTTCAGGACACGACCGCCCGGCGGGACCTGTTTAGGCCGCCGCCTTTTTCCGATTCGCGTCGAGGCGTGTATCGACGAGCGCGACGATGGCGTCGAGCGTCGGATGGCTCAAGCCCTTTTGCTTGGCGATGAGCTGCACCAGCTTGTCCGCGCGTTCGATGTTGGGCGCGCCATTTTGCAGCGCGCGCGCAGCAGAGGCGGGCCTCGACAGGCTCTTAGAAGCCTCAGCGTACTTCTCGAATGGCACGAGGTCGGCAGGATTAGCCCCGAGCTTGACACAAAGGTCGTTGACGAAATTATAGACCGAGCGCGATTCCTCGAGATTGGTGTGCACCGCTTCCTGAGCGGTGCGCATGCCGTCCTTGGTGATGCAGCGGTAATTGCCGGCGCACAGCATCGCCCATTTCGCCAGCGGCACGAAGATCGAGTCGTGCACACGCAGCTTCACCGGCAATTCGATCTTGGTTCCGTCGCCCGGATCGAATCGCACCGCGTCGATCTCCTTCTCGAGCTGGCGCAGGATCGCCGTGCTCTTGTCGCTGTCGAAGCGCGCGACCTTGAAGTTGGTCGGCAGCGTCACCATCAACACGTTAACCTTTTCATCGGGCGGACGGATCGCCTGAGGGTCGGGGCTGCACAGCGTCAGCGAGCCCGGATCGAAATTGTCCCACACCGTTGGATCGGTATAGGCGGGCTTGAGCGCGTCGTAATTAAGTCCGGGGATGCGTTTCACATAAGGCAGCGGCGGCATGTTCATGATCGACATGCAGGGCTTGCGCGACTTCGCCACGGCGTCGAGCAATTCGCGCACGCCGGGTGAGCGGTATTGCGGCTCCTGCATGGCCAACCCGACGAGGTCGTAGTCGGCGGGATTGACACCCTGGGCGCCGCTCGCGGTGACTTTGCCGGGGAGCTTGGTCGAATCCAGCACGACGGGGTCTTTGCGGCCCTTCACCGGCAGCCGGACGCGATAGCCTTCGGCGTTGATCAGATCGGCTTCGGCCGGAAGACAGACGTGATGAATCTTGTGGCCGCCGAACAGCATCTTCGTGCCCAGCAGCGAGCCGTAGGCCGCGCCCATGATCAGGATGTTGTACGCCATAGCCTTACTCCTCCCACGCATTTCCATTGAGGGCGGAGAAAGTTCCGCCCGACGCGATCTATCGGTCGTCTTTCTCGCGAAGACGCATGCTATTCGGCCCCTCCCGGCGATGCAATGCCGGGCAAAAGACGCTAGGCCGCGCGTTGCGCCGCCAATTGCGCCAACGGCTCCGGCACCGGTCCGCCAGTCGCCCAATCGATTAGCTCGATCGTGTGCACGATCGGAATGCTCGTGCCCGCGCCAATCTGGGTGATGCAGCCGATATTGCCGGCGGCGATGATGTCGGGGGTTACGCCTTCGATGTTGGCGACCTTGCGCGCCTGCAATCCCTTGGCCAGCACTGGCTGCAATATATTGTAGGTGCCGGCAGAACCGCAGCACAGATGCCCCTCCGGAACGTCCTTGACGGTGAAACCGGCATTGGAGAGAAGCTCCTTGGGTTCGCGTGTCACCTTCTGCCCGTGCTGCAACGAACAAGCCGAGTGGTAGGCAACGGTAAGTCCTCGCACATCACGAAGCGGCAGGATCGCGAGCCCGCTGACATATTCGCTCACGTCCTTGGCAAGCGCCGCAACGCGCGCTGCCTTTTCGGCGTAGACGGCATCGCCACGCAGCATGAAGCCGTAATCCTTGATCGTTACGCCGCAGCCGGAGACAGTCATCAGGATCGCATCGAGCCCCTCGCCGTCGATCTCGCGCGTCCATGCGTCGATGTTATTGCGGGCAAATGCCAGGGCTTCGGCCTCGCGCCCCATGTGGTGGACGAGCGAGCCGCAGCAGGCTTCGCCGGCTGCGACCACAACCTCGATGCCGTGACGATTGAGCACGCGGATCGCGGCTTCATCGGTTGAAGGCGCCAGCACCGGATTGATGCAGCCCGACAGCAGCGCGACGCGGCCGCGGCGCTCACCATTCGCCGGATGAACCCTGCCGGTGCGCTCGATCGGGGGCGCGGGCTTGCGGCGCGGCGTCAGCTTCAGCATCGCCGCCATTCGCTTGAGGCCGATGGCATTGAGCAGCGGAGCGAAGGGCCGCGCGATCAGCCCCATCGTCACGGCGAACCGGAATTTGGCCGGGTCGGTGAGGACGCGCGCGAGCAAAGCGCGAATGGCGCGATCGGCCATCGGGCGCTTGTAGGTCTTTTCGATTTGATCGCGGGCGTGATCGACGAGGTGCATGTAGTGCACGCCCGACGGGCAGGTGGTCATGCAGGAAAGGCACGAAAGGCACCGGTCGATATGTTTGACCACCTCGCGTGTGGCCGGCTTTGCCTGCTCGAGCATCTCCTTGATGAGATAAATGCGGCCGCGCGGGGAATCGAGCTCGTCGCCGAGCAGCACGTAGGTCGGACAGGTCGCGGTGCAGAAACCGCAATGCACGCAGGCGCGCAGGATCCTTTCAGATTCTGCGGTTTGCGGATCGAGGAGCTGGGCGAGTGAGAAGCTGGTTTGCATCGCTCACACCCCTGCCCACATGCGGCCGGGATTGAGCACGCTCTTGGGATCGAAACTTTCCTTGACCCTTTTGCTCAACGCCGCAACTCCGGGCGCCTCCGGTTCGAATACGTCGACCGCAGCGCGCACCGAAGCGCGTGCGCGAATAAGGGTGGCATGCCCTCCGACCTGCGCGACCGCCTTGCGGATCGAGCCGGCATCCGGTTCATCGGGGACGGGCATCGCGACCCATATGAGCCCGCCCGCCCAATCGTAGAACATTTGCGCTGCAGGCGTGATCAGGTTGGCGATCTCGTGGCCGCGGCGCGGCGGCGCCGAGATACGCCATAGCGGGCGCTCACGCGCCGCGCCCACCGCGAAGGGCCTCACCTCGCGCACTCCACGCCACAATATCTGCGAGTCCTTGGCATCGAGAACGGCAACCGGGCCGCAGGGCTTGAGCAACGCCGCAAGCGCCTCCTTGCGGTGCATGACCGAAGGCGCAAAGCCGTCGACCCGCAGCAAGGTCGCGGCCTCGGCGTTCGGCAGTCCGTCAAACCATGAGACGACGTGATCGGGCAGATGCGCGGCGGCGGAGACGTCGAACGGCGAGCCCATGGCTGCCGCCATGGCCTGCGCGGCATGGGCATCGTCGAGCCCGGAGACGACCACCGTCGCCTCGGTCTCGGCCTTGGGCAGCACCTTGATGGTGATATCGGTCATCGCCGCGAGCGTGCCCCAGGAGCCGGCGAACAGCTTGCACATATCGTAGCCGGTGACGTTCTTGACCACGCGGCCGCCGGATTTAATGGAATCGCCGCGGCCGGTGACGGCGCTCACGCCCAGAAAGTGATCGCGCGCAGCGCCCGCCTTGATGCGGCGCGGGCCAGACAGATTGACGGCAATGGCGCCGCCGATGGTGCCCTTCCCCGCCTCGCCGCCCAGCAGCGGCCCGTAATCCATCGGCTCGAAGGCCAGCATCTGGTTGTTCTTATCGAGTAACGCCTCGATCTCAGCGAGTGCCGTACCGGCCTTGGCGGACAGCACCAGTTCTTCCGGCTCGTAGAGCGTCACGCCGGACAATCCGGAAAGATCGAGTGTGGCGTCGGTCTGGCTCGGCCGGCCGATGGCGCGCTTCGACCCATGCCCGGCTAATTCCAGAGCCTTGTCGTGGCCAATTGCCCAGCGGACGGCATCCTCGACCTCTTTGGCGTCGCGGGGCTTCAGCACGTCAGTCATCAGAATCGCGGAATGTCGGGGAACGGCAGCTTGCCGCCGGAAATGTGCATGCGGCCCAATTCGGCGCAGCGGTGCAGCTTGGGAAAGACCTTGCCCGGATTGAGCAGGCCTTTTTCGTCGAACGCGCACTTGACCCGTTGCTGGGCGTCGAGATCGACTTCGGAAAACATCACCGGCATCAGGTCGCGTTTTTCCACGCCGACGCCGTGTTCGCCGGTCAAGACGCCGCCGACCTCGACGCAGAGCTTGAGAATTTCGGCACCGAATTGCTCGGCGCGATCGAGTTCTTCCGGCTTGTTGGAATCGTAGAGAATGAGCGGGTGCATGTTGCCGTCGCCGGCATGGAACACGTTGGCGACGCGCAAGCCATATTTCTGCGACAGTTCCCGGGTGCGCGCAAGCACCTGCGGCAGCTTGGCGCGCGGGATGGTGCCGTCCATGCAGTAATAGTCGGGCGAGATGCGGCCGACCGCCGGGAATGCCGCCTTGCGTCCGGCCCAGAACAACAGCCGCTGTTCTTCGGACGTGGAAACCTGACAGGAGACGGCATTGCACGTTTTGGCGATTGCTTCGACGCGCTCGATCAAATGATCGACTTCGGCGCGGGTGCCGTCCATTTCGACGATCAGCAGCGCCTCGACGTCGAGCGGATAACCGGAATGGGTGAATTCCTCGACGGCGTGGATCGCCGGCTTGTCCATCATCTCCATGCCGGCAGGAATAATGCCGGCGCCGATGACGGCGGAAACGCAGGCGCCGGCGTCTTCTGACGAAGGAAAGCCGACCACCATGGCGCGTGCGCACTCGGCCTTTCTCAAGATGCGCACGGTGACTTCGGTGACGACGCCGAGCAACCCTTCCGACCCGGTGACGATACCGAGCAGATCGTAGCCGGCGGCGTCGAGATGCTTGCCGCCGAGACGCAGCACCTCGCCGTTCATCAGCACGATTTCGCAGCCGAGCACATTGTTGGTGGTCATGCCGTATTTCAGGCAATGCAAGCCGCCGGAATTCTCCGCCACGTTGCCGCCGATGGTGCAGGCGATCTGCGACGATGGGTCGGGCGCGTAATAGAAACCAGCACGAGCAACGGCCTCGGTGACGGCGAGATTGGTGACGCCGGGCTCGACCACGGCGACGCGGTTGTCGAAGTCGATCTCGCGGATGCGGTTGAACTTGGCCATGCCGAGCAGGACGCCATCGGCGAGCGGCAGCGCCCCGCCGGAAAGCGAGGTGCCCGCGCCGCGTGGCACCACCTTGATGCCTTCGCCGTGGCAATAGGCCAGCACCCGGGAAACCTGCTGCGTGGTCTCCGGCAGCACAACGACCATCGGCACCTGTCGGTAGGCGGGCAGCCCGTCGCTCTCGAAGGCGCGCATTTCGCGCGTCTGGTCGATCACGCCCTCGCCCGGTACGATGGTGCGCAAAGCGGTGACGATGCGCGAGCGCCGCGCCAGCACCTCGCCATCCACGTCAGGCATCCGCAAAGTCATGTATCTTTGGTCCCGGCCAGGCTTTCTTCTGCCTACGATATAGCGATTTGACGGCCGATACATAGGGCTGGCAAAACCAAATCGACATCGGAAGGGGCCCGGCGCCGGGAGGCGGCGTGGAAATGACGGGAGCGTGGCGATGAGATCGTTGCTGGTATTTTCGGCCTTGGCACTGGTGGCAACCGCCGGAACTGCGCGAGCGCAGGACGCGGCGGCCGGCGAACAGGTATTCAAGAAATGCTTCCCCTGCCATTCGATCGGCGAAGGGGCCAAGAACAAGGTCGGACCTGAGCTCAACGGCCTCGACGGACGACACTCCGGCACGGCGCCGGGTTATAGTTACTCCGAGGCCAACAAGAATTCCGGCATCGTCTGGAACGAAGCCACGTTCAAGGAATACATCACCAATCCCAAGGCCAAGATTCCTGGGACGAAAATGATCTTCCCCGGCCTGCCGAAAGAACCGGACCGCAACGACCTCTGGGCCTATCTCAGGCAGTTCGATGCGGACGGCAAGAAAAAGTGAGAGCGTCTCCGGACTGACCTCGGGTCAAGGCTGCGGCTGCCCGGGTCCGATCGAGAGCGCGAGGAGGAGACCCGCATGATTAAGGACATTGTCGTCAATCTTGGCTCCGGTGCGAGCAGCCCGACGGCCGATTTTGCAATCTCGGTGGCCGAAACATTCGAGGCCCATCTGACGGGCGTCGCTTTCGTCTATGACGCGATGATCCCGGGCACGGCTCTTGGCGGCATTCCGCCGGAATTCATCGAGTTGCAGCGTTCGGAAGCGGAAAAAGCGGCGAGCGGCGCCATCGGACATTTCGAGCAGGCAGCAAAGCGCAGCGGCATCTCCTATGAAAGCCGCACGCTCAACGCCAGCATCGCCAGCGCCGCCGAAGAACTCGGCAAGCTGGCGCGCCGCTTCGACCTTGCAATCGTCGGCCAAGCCAACCGCGACGAAGGGGAGCCGGCGGACGTGGTCGATGAAAGCGTGCTGTTTGAATCCGGCCGGCCGGTCGTTGTCGTGCCCTTCATCCAGAAGGCCGGCCTCAAGCTCGACCGCGTCATGGTCTGCTGGGACGGCAGCCGCGCCGCCACCCGTGCCGTGGCCAACTCGATGCCATTCCTGAAAAAGGCAAAACAGGTGGAGGTCGTGCTGGTGACCAGCAAAGGCTTCAAGATCGACGAGGCGCCCGGCGCCGATCTCGCCAAGCATCTTGCCCGTCACGATTTACAGGTCGTACTCAAGCGCATCACTTCTCCCGACATCGACATTGCGTCGACCATTCTTTCCTACGCGGCCGATACCAGCGCCGACATGATCGTGATGGGCGGCTACGGGCATTCGCGCCTGCGCGAATTCGTGCTTGGTGGCGTGACCCGCGGCATTCTCGAGTCGATGACGGTGCCAACGCTGATGTCGCACTAGTCGGACCGCAGGCGCGACATGCGGGAGCGCCACGTCATTCTGCTGGACGGAACGCCGGTCCTGATCCGGCCGCTTTGCGCCGCGGATGCCGCGCTGTACCCGGATTTTCTCAAGGGCGTAACGGTCGAGGACCTACGGTTGCGCTTCTTTGCCGCCATGCACGGAATGGCGCCCGCGCTCATCGACAAGCTCGTCCACTACGATCCCCAGCGTGCCATGGCCTTTATCGCGATCGAGCCGGACAGCGGCCGAATGCTCGGTGTGGTGCGGGTGCATGACGACCCCGGCGGCGACAGCGCCGAATTCGCGGTGCTTGTGCGCTCGCGCCTGAAAGGCCAGGGGCTCGGCTGGCTCATGATGAAGCACATGATCGCCGCGGCCAAGGAAAAAGGGCTAAAAACAGTGCACGGCCAGGTTCTGGCAGAGAATCACACGATGCTGCTGATGTGCCGCGAACTTGGTTTTCACATTGCCGACGATCTCGACGCGCGGAACGTGAAGCGGGTGGAACTGCCGCTTGACGACCTGCCCGCGCAAGCGCTGCCCTAAGGCAGCACACATTGCGCGACGAGTCCGCGGGCGCGGGCGTCGACTACGCCGAGTGCGCGCAGCGCGATGAGCGTCGCGGTCTGCACCGCTTCACGGCGTGCAGCGGCGCCGCCAAGCTTGGGCGCTAACGGGCCCAGCAGCGCCTCCATCAGCACGCCGACGATTGCCGGTGCGGCGACGCCCGCATCGATATCCGGCAGATGGCCGCCGATGATTGCCGCACGAATACGCGCAGCGAGTTCGGCGGCAATGCCTTTGCGAAAGTCGAGCCGCGTCGCATCGACGCTTGCATCGACAGGTTCGACAATCGCCGCCCATGCCAGTTGCCGCTCGCTGAGCGCGCGCGCGGCAAAGGTGGCGATGCCCGCCGCAAGCGCCGACAGCGGCCCGGGGGCAGCATCCGCGGCCACACGCATGGCGCCGATTTCGCGTTTGGCAACGCCTGCGACCAATTCACCGACCAAATCGGTTTTCGACGGGAAGTAACGGTAGACGGTGCCCGCGGCGATCCCGGCCCGCTCGGCAACGACGGCAATCTGCACCGCCTCCATGCCGCCCTCACCCGCCACCGCAGTCGCGGCGGCAAGGATCGCGTCCTCGCGCGCGGCAAGGCGGCGGACGACGTTCTCGGTGCGCCGATAGGCCATCGCCAACGACTGAATGGTGATTCACAACAAAAAGGCAATATGCGGCGGCTTGCTAGCGATGCGTCCCGCTTTTGCCGCCGCCACCTGCCAGCGCCTTTGCGCGGATGCCGGAGAGCGTTGCTGTCGGCGTTATTGCGTCGGGGTCGATCTTGAGATGAATGATCGACGGCTTGCCGGTGGCTTGCGCCTGCGCAAAAGCGGCAGGGAAATCGGCGGTCTTCTCCACCACCGCGCCATAGCCGCCGAACGCTAGGGCATAGGCGACGAAATCCGGATTTTTCAGCGCGGTGGCGATGACGCGTCCGGGATAATCGCGCTCCTGGTGCATGCGAATGGTGCCGTAGATGCCGTTGTCGGCGAGCACCACGATCACCGGCAAATTATATTGAACCGCTGTAGCGAAATCCTGGCCGGTCATCAGGAAGTCGCCGTCGCCGGCAAAACACACAACCGTGCGCTCGGGGTAAAGCGTCTTCAGCCCAACCGCGGCGGGAAAGCCATAGCCCATGGAGCCGGACGTCGGGCCGAAATGGGTGCCGTATTTGCGCACGCGGTAGAAGCGATGCAGCCAGCCGTTGAAGTTACCGGCGCCGTTGGTGATGATCGCGTCCGCCGGAAGATTGTCGCGCAACCAGACGACGACCTCACCAAGATTGACCGCGCCCGGCTGCGGCGTCGCCTTCTCCGTCCAGGCGAGGTAATCGGCGTGCGCGGTATCGCTCTCGCCTTTCCAGGGAATATCGTTCGGCGGCTGCAGGCCCTCGAGCGCCGAACAGAATGCCGTCGGCGCGGCATTGATGGCGAGCGTGGGGTGATAGACGCGGCCGAGTTCTTCGCTGCCCGGGTGCACGTGCACCAGCTTCATCTGCGGCTCGGGAATATCGAACAGCGTGTAGCTTTGCGATGACATTTCGCTCATGCGGGTGCCGATCATCAGCACGAGGTCGGCGCCCTTGATCCGCGCCAGCAGTTTCGGGTTCGGCCCGATGCCGCAATCACCGGCGTAACAGGGGTGCAGCGAGTCGAATAAATGACCGCGTCGAAACGTCGTTGCGACCGGCAAGGCGAAGCGTTCGGCAAAGCGGGCAAGCGCTGCGCATGCGGCTTCCGACCAGCGGCTGCCGCCGGCAAGCACGACCGGGCGTTTGGCCGCCCACAGAAGCTTCTGCAGGCGGCTCATGTCGGTGAGGCCAGGCCAGATCTCCACGGGCTCGAACGTGCTGGCGTCGGGCACCGTGGCACGCTCGGTCAGCATGTCCTCGGGAAGCGCGATCACCACCGGGCCGGGCCTGCCGTTGCAGGCGATATGAAAAGCGTGACTGACGATTTCCGGGATGCGTTCGGGGTCGTCGATTTCGGTCGCCCATTTCGCCATGGTGCCGAACACCGCGTGGTAATCGAGTTCCTGGAACGCCTCGCGCGCCCGCATCGCCCGGCCGACCTGGCCGACGAAGAGGATCATCGGCGTCGAGTCCTGTTTGGCGATATGGACGCCGGCCGAGGCGTTGGTCGCGCCGGGCCCACGAGTGACGAAGCAGATGCCGGGCTTGCCCGTGGCCTTGCCAACCGCTTCGGCCATGATCGCGGCGCCGCTTTCATGCCGGCAGACCGTGAGCGCGATATCGCGGTCGTAGAAGGCATCGAGCGCGGCCAGATAGCTTTCCCCGGGAACGCAGAAGGCGTGGCGCACGCCGTGGATGACCAGCTGGTCCACGAGGATTTCGCCGCCGCTCCGCATATTGTCTTTTGCGCGCATACCGAACGCTCCGATCCCGGTTTCAAGTGCGGACGCGGGTTTTAACCGTAGCCAAAGCCGGGGGCAATCAGATCGCCGTCGAAACCTTCTCGGCGAGGTTCTCGGCCGGGGTGTGCGGCTTCTTCGCCATGAGCTCGGCGGCCGGCGTGCGCAGAAGGGTGAACAGTTGGCGCAACGAGAATCCCATCATCAACGCGCCGTTGAATGGCATGGCGCCGTACCACAACTTCCGCGGCAGTGAAAAATACGGCGACACGTCAGTCGCGCGCTGGAACAGGTCGTACGACCGATAGGTAAAAATCGCGATGAAGACGAGGCAGCCTAACGAGATGAAGACCTTGAATGGTTTGGACAGTCTGGTGCCCTCGAACATCAAGGGCACCAGGTCGACGGCGAAATGCTGGTTGTTGCGCCAGACCTCGGCGCTGCCGCAGAAGATCAGCCAGACCAACATCAACTCGATGATCTCGTCGTTCCAGTCGAGACTGGCGAAATTCACAAACCGGTTTGTGACATTGGCGACCATCAGGACGAGGATTGCGACCAGCAACGCGACCGAAACGGCGCGCAGCAAGTAGCCGATGGTGGTCTCAACGCGGGTCAACTGCCCGCTCCGAGAACAAGATTTGGCAGCCAGGTAACAAGGCCGGGAATGTAAGTGATGAGCATCAAGACGACGCCGAGAATAATCATGAAGGGGACAAGTTCCCAGGCAAGGCGCACGACCGGCACCTGCGCAATCGTGGATACCGCGTAAAGCACCATGCCGACCGGAGGCGTCAGCAACCCGATCATAAGATTGAGCGTCATCACGACGCCGAAGTGCACCGGATCGATGCCGAACTTCGCCAGCACCGGCATGAAGATCGGCACCGTCAGCAGCATGATGGCGATGCCCTCCATGAAGCAGCCGAGCACCAGCAGGATGACGTTGAGGATCAGCAGGATCACCACTGGGCTCGATGTGAGCGCCGTCAACCCTTCGACGATTGCCTGCGGCGCGCGGATGTAGATCAAAAGCCAACCGAACATGCCGGCCGCGGCGATGATAAACATGACCCGCACGGTCTGATCGACGGTGTCCCAGAGAATAGCGTACAGGCGGCGGATATCGAGCTCGCGGTAGACTAGGCACCCGACGATCAGCGCGTAGAGAACCGCAGCGACCGCCGCTTCCGTCGGCGTGAATACGCCGCCGAGGATGCCGCCCATGATGATGCCGGGCGCCAGCAAACCCAGGAAGCCGTCGATGCCGGATCGGACGACTTGCGCGAGGGTTGCGCGCTGCTCGGCGCGATAGCCGCGCTTCACTGAGAGGATATATATGACGATCATGATCCCGATGCCCATCATCACGCCGGGAATCACGCCGCCGAGGAACAGCTTGCCGACCGACACTTCCGCCAGCGCGCCATAGATCACCATCGGAATCGACGGCGGGATCACCGGGCCGATGGTCGAGGACGAGGCAACGACGGCGCCGGCGAAGGTCTTGTCGAAGCCGCCATCCTTCATCGCCTTGATCTCGATGACACCCAGGCCCATGGCTTCGGCAAGGGCCGCACCGGACACGCCGGCAAACAGCATCGAGGCAAGAACGCTGACATGCGCGAGGCCGCCGCGCACGTGGCCGACGACGGTTTTGGCAAAACCGAAAATTCGGTCGGTCATTCCGCCGGTATTCATCAGATTTCCGGCGAGGATGAAGAAGGGGATAGCGAGAAGCGGGAAAGACGACACCGCGGAATACATCCGCTGCGCCATTGCCCCGATCATGCGCGGCTCACCAAGCCCCAGAAAAAATCCGACCGCGGTCAGGCCCATGGCCACCGCGATCGGAAATCCGACCAGTATCAAAAGCACGAGGATGCTGAAGATCAGCAGAACCAGCACGTACCCGTTCTCCGCGGCGCCTTTTCAGGTCTCGTTACCTGGTCTTTTACCTGACCGCCTACTTGGCTGCCTACTTGGCCGTCTACTTGGCCGCCTCGTCCACGTATTTCTGGAACTTGGCGACGTTATCGGCCCCTGCGTATTTGGCGATTTCGGCGTTGGCAGGGCCCATGGCCGCCTTGAACGGCTTGAGGTCCGGCGAGGTCACCTGCATGCCCTTTTCCTTGAGCATCTCAATAAGCCCCTTCTCCTGCCCTTCCAATAACGTCCGCGTCAATTTGCCGGCGGCTGCGCCTTCTTCCTTCATGATCTTCTGCTGATCCGGCGTCAGTTTCTTCCAGGTGTCGAGGTTAAACACCTGGTAGATCGCCTGGTAGGTGTGCTGCGTCAGCGAAAGATACTTCTGCACTTCGTAGAATTTGGCGCTGGCAATCGTCGCCACGGGATTTTCCTCGCCGTCCACGACGCCCTGCGACAGCGCAAGATAGAGCTCGGGGAATCCGATCTTCTGCACGTTGGCGCCGAGCGCCGCCATCGCGGCGGACAACTGGATTTCGGGCGGCGTGCGGATTTTCAATCCCTTCACATCGTCCGGCGTGTTGATCGGATGCTTGCTGTTGGTGAGATTGCGGAAGCCATATTCCCAGACGCCGACGATTTCGAAGCCGGCCTTCTCGGCCAGCGGATCGAGCCATCCGAGCATCGGGCCATCCATGGCGCGGCGGGCGTGGTCGATGTCCTTGAACACGAAGGGCAGCATCAACGCTGCAAAGGCCTTGTCGTATTTGTCGAGTTGGCCCGAGGTCGGCACAGCGATGTCGACGACGCCGTTGCGCGTCTGCTCGAGGATTTCCGGCGGCGAGCCGAGGGTGTTGTTGGGGTAAATCTGGATCGCGATGGCGCCATTGGTGCGCTTTTCCACATTCTCCTTGAACTGCACCGCAGCCTTATGCATCGGGTGGCTTTCGGCGTTGTAATGGCCGAATTTCAGCGTAGTCGCCGCTCGCGCGACGTAGGGCCGCAGCGCGATCGCGCTGACGCCACCGGCGAGGCCGGCAATGAAGGTCCTGCGTTTCATGATGCTGTCTCTCCCTGTTGTCGGGCCGTTGCGTCGACCCTTTTACGAGTGGCGCTTTTAAGCGCCCTGTTCATTTTGTTGCATCGATTCATATACTAATATACTAGCTTGGCAACTCCAATAGCATGACCTGAAAAAAGCGTCCTACGACACGAAGGAGCGTTCTTGCCGGCCATCCGACGCCTTCCCTTCACCGACGCGACCATCGGCGCGGCGCACGCACGGGGCATGACGACGGCCGAGCGCATCTACCGATCGATGCGTGAGGACATCGTCGCCATGCGCCGCGTGCCGGGTGAGCCGATCAATGAAAAGGAGCTTGCACTTGCCCACGGTGTAAGCCGCACGCCAGTCCGAGAGGCGTTGCTTCGCCTGGCCGGCGAAAACCTGGTGGCGATCTTTCCACAGTCCGGCACCTTCGTAACGCGCATTCCGATCGCGTCGCTGCCGGAAGCCATCATGGTTCGCAAGGCGCTCGAAAACGTGACGGTCCGGCTTGCGGCAAAGGATGCGACCGATGCGCAAATCAAACGCTTGCGCGCAAGCCTGGACGAACAAAAGGCCTTCGTGCGCCGCGACGAGCGCTTCGGCTTTCATATCACCGACCAGAATTTCCACGGCATTATCGCCGACGCCGCCGGTCATCCTAATATTTGGCGGCTGGCGATGCAGGTCAAAGTGCAGGTCGACCGCTATTGCATGCTGACCTTGCCGGCACCCGGCCGCATGAAGTTTTTGATCGGCGAGCACACAGAGATTTTGGATGCTATCGTGGCGCATGACGAGGCGCGCGCCAGCGCCGCGATTGCCGACCATCTCGACTGGCTCAGCAACAGCGTTCGCGAGATCAGCGGTCTTGATCGCACATTTTTCGACATTCCACCCGGGTGGCCCGATAAATGACAACGGCCGAAAGCAACATCGAGAAACGGGTCAAGACTTATCGCGCGGCGTTCGACCTTTCCGGCAAGACGGCGCTGGTTCTCGGCGCCGCCTCAGGAATCGGCAAAGCGAGCGCCGAGGCACTGGCCGCACTCGGCGCCAATGTCATCTGCGCCGACAAGGACCGCGACGGCGTCGAGCGCACCGCGGTCGACATCGGCAATGTGGTGAAGTCGCAGGCGCATGTGATCGACGCAGCCAGCGCCGACGATGTTGTCCGGTTAGCGCAAGCGGCAGCAAAGTTTGCACCGCGGCTCGACATCGCCGTGACCACGCCAGCCGTGCACGTGCGCAAGCCCTTCCTCGATTACACCGACGAGGAATACGACCGCATTGCCGACCTCAATTTGCGTGGCGTGTTCCTGTTTCTGCGCACCTTCGGCCGTGTCATGCGCGATCAGAACGGCGGCAGCCTCATCGCCACCTCCTCGATGCGGGCGATGACGCTGGAGCCGGGACTGGCGATCTACGGCGCCACCAAGGCCGGCATCATCCAGCTCGTGCGCGGCCTCGCCTCGGAACTTGGACCGCATGGCGTCCGGGTCAACGCGGTGGTGCCGAGCATCGTCGACACCGCGCTGGTGACGCCGCTGAAGGCGCGCCCCGACATCTTCAAGAAGCTCGCAGCGCACACAGTCTTTAACCGCTGGAGCGAGCCGAGCGAAGTAGCCGCCGCCGTTGCCTTCCTCGCCTCCGACGCCGCCAGCTACGTCACCGGCAGCGCGCTGATGGTCGACGGCGGCTGGACCGCGATCGACGGTCCGCCCTCGGGGCTCACCGCGACCGCGGGTTCGTAAGCCGCTACTTGATGATTTTGGGCATCGGCACCGGCGGCGCCCATGGCACCGGCGTCATCAGGCAATTGTTCTGCTCGACCAGATGTTCGCCTTTGACATTCTCGGCCAGATAAACCTTCCAGTCCGGGTCCTGAAACATCTTGGCGCGCTTGGCTTCGCGGTCGGCCGCGCTGTCATAGACCCAGACATGGGTGAAGGTGTTGAGCGAGCCGCTTTCGGCCACCGCATACATCAATGGTTCGCCCATATAGCGAAGCTGCACCGGGTAACCGTATTTCTTGTAGATTTCGAGCTGCGCCGGAACATGGCCGGGCAACGTGCGATAGGTGCGAACATCGAAAAGCACGGAAGCGCCTCCTTGCGATTGGCCGCTTGAGCGGCGGCGAGGCGCGGACTCTTTCGGCCCGGGGCGCCGTGGTCAATAGACCACCCGAGGATGCTCAAAACTATTTGGCCGACGCTTTCTCCGCATCGACGCGCGTCTCCGAGCGCTGCTCGGCGGGCTTGCGGAAATGCGCAAGATTGCTGGCGCTGTTGACCAGCGCCAGATGCGAAAAGGCTTGCGGGAAATTGCCGATCAGGCGGCGGCTGCGCGGTTCGTATTCCTCACTGAGCAATCCAAGATCGTTGCGCAGCGACAAGAGCTTCTCGAACAGCGCCACCGCATCGTCGCGACGGCCGGCCATCAGGTAGGCATCGACCAGCCAGAAACTGCAGGCGAGGAACAGCCCTTCGCCGGGCGGCAGGCCATCGGCGGAAGTTTCAGTGTCGTAGCGGCGCACCAGCCCGCCGACGACGAGATCGCGTTCGATCGCCGCCAGCGTGCCACGAATGCGTGCGTCTTCGGGCGGCAGGAAGCCGACCGCAGGAAGCAGCAGCAGGCTGGCGTCGAGTTGCTTCGAACCATAGGCCTGCACGAAACTACCGAGTTCCGAACTATAGCCTCGTGTGCAGACATCGTTGTGGATCTCTTCACGGATGAGACGCCAATGGTCGATTTCACCGGGAAGTCCGAACATTTGCGCGCTCTTGATGGCGCGGTCGAAGGCGACCCAGGCCATTACCTTGGAATGGGTGAAATGCTGGCGCGGCCCGCGAATCTCCCACAGACCCTCGTCCGGCTCGCGCCAGATTTTTTCCAGGTGCTTGAGCAGTTCCCGCTGCAAATCCCAGCCGGCTTCATAGCCGCCGAGGCCGCCCTGGCGAGCCTGGTGCAGCGCATCCATCACCTCGCCGAAGATATCGAGCTGAAGCTGATTGTGCGCGGCGTTGCCGATGCGGACGGGCGCCGAGTTTTCATAGCCCGGCAGCCACGGCACCTGCCATTCGGTGAGCCGCCGTTCGCCACGGATGCCGTACATGATCTGAATCTGCCGTGGTGAACCGGCGACGGCACGCAGCAGCCAGTCGCGCCACATCTTCGCCTCGTCGTAATAGCCGCCGTTCATCAGCGCCAGCAGCGTCAGCGTGGCGTCGCGCAGCCAGCAGAAGCGGTAATCCCAATTTCGTGTGCCGCCGATCCATTCCGGCAACGAGGTGGTCGGCGCCGCGGTCATGCCTCCGGTCGGCGCGTATGTGAGGGCCTTCAGCGTGATCAGCGAGCGGCTGACCGCCTCATCCCAGGGGCAATCGATCTGGTTCTTGGCCGCCCAGCCAGTCCAGAACGCTTCGGTCTTGCGCAGGCACGCGTCCGCATCGACCGGTTCGGGCAACGGCCTATGCGACAGGCTGTAGGAGAGCACAAAGGGAATGACCTGCCCCGCCGCGACGGAAAACTCGCCGACAGTTTTGAAGTTCTCGCCGTGGAGCCTGACCTTCGAACGCAACACCACCATGTCGGGACCGGCGACTGCCCGCAAAGTATGATTGTCGATGCGCGTCACCCACGGTACCGTCGCGCCGTAACCGAAGCGCAAGATCAACTCGCCGCGCATGGCGAGGCGGCCGCGTTCGCCGACCACCAGGCGCACGACGCAGGAATCGTGCTCGCGCGGCGGCATGAAATCGATGATTTTCACCCTGCCTTCGCCAGTTTCGAAATGCGTTTCCAGGATCAGTGTTTTCGGCCGGTAGCGGCGCGTAATCCTGGCGCCGTCCTGGCGCGGTGCGATCAGCCAGCGGCCGTGCTCGGGCTTGCCCAGAAGCGCGGCAAAGCAGGCGTCGGAGTCAAACCTGGGCCAGCACAGCCAGTCGATCGATCCGTCGCGGCCCACCAGCGCCGAAGTGCCAAGATCGCCGATCAGCGCGTAGTCTTCGATGCGTGATGCCATGTTGAGCTATGCGGCGAAATCGAGCACGACCTTCACGTCGTCGGGCCGCGTTTCCAGCGCCTCCTGCCAGCGTGACAACGGTACGCGGCGGCTGATCACGCGCGACAGCCAGGTCTTGTCGGCTTTGGCCAGCGCATCGGCGGCGTCGCGGTAGTGACGACGGTTGGCATTAACCGAGCCGAACACCGTATCGTTCTTGAGCACCAGGCCGCGGTTAATTGCGCCGACATCGACGCCGACGGTGTGGCCGCCGGCGGAGACACCGGCGAGGCAAACGATGCCGTCGGGCGCGACGCGCTGGATGACATCCAGCACCACCGAATTGGCGCCGGTACATTCGATGACGATGTCGGGCTCGAGCTGCCCGAGATCGCCGGCGTGGTAGGTGGCGCCGAGATCGCGCACCAGTTTGGGCTTGAGCCCGTCCTTGGCGCGATCGAGCACATGCACGTCGAAGCCGCGCTGCACGCCAATCAATGCCGCCAGCAGGCCGACCGGACCGGCGCCGGTGATAAGCGCAACGCGCGGCTGCCAGAACGGCGCACGCGCGCCGATGCGGCCGATCTGCTCCCAGGCCTTGGCGACAATGCTCGTCGGCTCGAGCAGCACGCCGAGCATTTCGAGGCTTGGGTCGAGTTTGATGAGGAAATTTGCCTCGACGCGGAATTGCTCGCTGCCATAGCCGTTGCGATCCTTGATGCCGCGCTCTGTATATTGGCCGTTGCGGCACATGTCCCATTCGCCGGCGGCGCACGCGGCACAGGGCACCGGGTCGGGCCGGCGGACGATGCCGACGACGAGATCGCCGGGCCGGAGATTGCTCCCCGAGGGCGCCTGCTCGACCCTGCCTAACGATTCATGCCCCAGGATCAGGCGCTTTTGGCCGGGAGGCGCTGAACCATATTTGCCCTCGTCGATTTCACGGTCGGTGCCGCAGATGCCGAGCGCCAACGCGCGCACCAGCACCGCGCCATCGCTTTGCGGCGGTGCAGCAACGTCTTCGAGACGAACGGAGTTCGGCGTGCCGGGCTCAACGGTAAGCGCGCGCATGGAAAAATTTCCCGCGTTGTCACCCCGCCTGACACCTAACATGGCGATTTTTTCCGCAGACGCAACCGTTGGCGCACTTGGACGACGAGCCATGCATCTGCCAACCCACTGCCCAGGCGGCTTGCGCCGTAGCGGCGCGCTTTGAACTTGTGCATAGCTTCACCCAGGCCGGCCGTGCGCGCATGATCCCGATAGTGCGAACGGGTCTTCGGACCGGATCACGTGCTGGGACCTGCGATGAATGCCGCCGCTAAACGCTCGAAGTGGTCCGCAAGTAAATTGGCGATCGGGCTCACCGGCTATTGCGCCTTCATCAATCTTTATTCGCCGCAATCGATCCTGCCCCTTCTGTCGACTGAATTTCATGCCACCGCGGCGGAAGTCTCCGGCATCATTACGGTCAGTACGCTGGCGGTTGCGCTGACCGCGCCATTCACTGGCGCGGTCGCCGACGTGCTCGGCAGGAAACGCGTGATCGTCGCGGCGATGTTTGCACTGGTGGTGCCGACGCTCATGGTCGGCCTGTCCGAGAGCCTGTCGGCGCTGACCTTCTGGCGCGCGGTGCAGGGGCTGGTGCTGCCACCGATCTTCGCCGTCGCTGTCGCCTATATCGGCGACGAATGGCCGCCGCGGGAAGCCACCACCGTCGCCGGTATCTATTCCTCCGCATCGAGCCTCGGCGGTTTCAGCGGACGCCTGGTCACCGGCTTTCTCGCCGACCTGATCAACTGGCGGGCGGGCTTTATGGCGCTGGCTGCAATTGCGCTCGCCGGCGCAACTGCGGTCGCTTTTCTCCTGCCGCACGAGCGAAAATTTGTCCGCTCGGAGGGTTTGCTCGCCTCAGGCCGGCAAATGGTCGCGCATTTGCGCAACGCCCAGTTGCTCGCGACCTACGCCGTCGGCTTCGGGGTGCTGTTCAATTTCATCTGCACCTTCACTTATGTCAGCTTTCATCTTGCGGCGCCGCCCTACAGCCTCTCGGCCAGCTGGCTCGGCGCGATCTTCGTCGTCTATCTCGTCGGCTCGGCGCTGGCGCCATGGACCGGCTGGGCGATCTCACGCTTCGGACGTCAGTGGTTCACGCTGCGCGTGCTGGCGCTGTGGACCGCCGGCATCGCGCTGACTTTGGCGCCGTCGCTGCCGCTGATCATCCTGGGCCTCGCCATGAGCGCGGGCTGCGGGCTGATCTGCCAGGCGATCTCGACCGGCCATGTCACCACCACCGCCAAGGCCGGGCGCTCATCGGCGGTTGGTCTTTACGTCACCTGCTTTTATGTCGGCGGCAGCTTCGGCGCGGCGCTCGGCGGTCTTGCCTGGACGTTCGGCGCCTGGCCCGCTTGCGTGGCGCTGGTGATCGCGATGCTGCTCATTCTTGCAGTCATCGTTTACTTTCGCTGGACCGAGCGGCCATCGCCGCCGCCCTCCCCGGCATTGATCGAGCCGCCTTGATCCGCCGACGGATGCCAAAGCGGCCGGTAACCGGCCTTGAGCACGGCGACAATCGACGGCGGCGTGAGCACGTCAACGTCGATGCGGCCTGGCCGCGCGCGCGTCCCGGCATAGCCCTGAACCGTCCAGCGCAGCAGGCGTGTGCCGCGCACGGCGAAGGCTTCGCCGTCGAACGCAATCGTTGCTCCGTCCGGGAGCGTGTCGAAGTTGGCGCGGTGCAGGCGCTTCATTTTGCTGTCGAGGCGCTCGGCATGCAGCGCCTTGTCCATGGCTGGCGCACTCTCGCGCTTACGTTGGCCCGAAAATAGTAAAGCGAAATTCTCCGCGTCCTTGCGCCGACACTCAAAGCAAGGCCGATGGCCGGCGGCGAGCGCCGTCACCTCGTCGAGGAAGAACAGTTCGGTGTAGCTGTTGCCCCAGACCTTGCGCCGGCGATTGTTGAATTCGAGCCGGCAGCAGATCCATTGCCGTGACACCCAGCGGCTTGGCCCAAGCGTCTTGCCGGCGCGATGCAGGCGGCCACCGCGATTGCCCATCACGAGCCCGCGCGCGCGTTCGGCAATCAGGTTACCGAACGGATCGACACGGTTCTGCAGCGGCGCGCTCATAACCCTGCGGCCCGCACTCCGGCCGCGACCGCGACACCGGCTGCGAGCGCGGCGAAATCATTACGCGCTACGACCATGGTCAGAGCGGCGGTGACCAGCGCTAGCACGGCGCTGACGCCGCCGGTCAACAGGATTGGCGCCACGGTCGAGGCGATCACGGCACCCGGAAGCGCGTCCAGAATCTTCCGCAACCGCTTGCCGATGGTGAAGCGCCCGATCAGCCAGTAGCCGCCCAGGCGGCAGGCGATCACCGCGAGCGTCATCGCGACAATCATTGCGGCAAAGCCGAGGGGGTTATGCTCAATCATCGATGAACCCCCCAGCGAGGCTGCCGGCCAGCGCGCCGGTCACCACATACCAGAAACCGCCGAACAGTTGCGCCGTCGCTACCGCGGCCACGCCGCCCACGATCCAGCCGACGGACCGGCGCGGCCCCTGCCACAGCGACACCAGCATGGCGACAAAGAACGCCGGCATAATCATGTCGAAGCCGAACCGATGGGAATCGCCGGCCCAGGCGCCAAGCCAGTAACCGGGCGCCGTTGCAGAGACCCACGTCAGCCAGGTGACAACGGCGCTGCCCACCACAAAGGCCGGGTCTCTTCCGCCATTGCGATAGTAGCGCGTGGAGAGGAGCCATGGCGGCTCGGTGAGAAGGTAAAGCGTCGGATAGACCTTCACCGCCGGCATGCCGCCAAACCAAGGGCGCATCGACGCGCCGATGAGCAGGAACCGCGAGCAGATCAGCGCCGTGACGGCCGCGCTGGCGAGGATGGCGGCAAAGGTCAACTGCGGCGGCCAGGCATCGACGACGATGATCTGTGCGACGCCCGAGTACACCGTCGCGCTCATGATGACGGCCTCGAACAGGCCGAGGCCCCTGCCAGCGGCGACGGTGCCGAACGCAAGGCCAAACGCGCACAGCCCCGGCAACAAGGGCAGCGTCGCCCCCGCGCCTTCGCGAAAGCCCTCCAGCGTCCAGCGTGGTTGCAATTGCGGCGTGGCGTCCATGGCAAAAGCGCTAGCCTAGCCGCGCACGCGATTGAAGCCCAAAAAGGGAGCGCCCGCCATGCGAGGCGGGCGTTCGCAGTCCTCAAGCCGTGCTCCGCGGCCCAGGCGACTTTGGCGCCGGCGCTTTAGCCCTGCGGCTGCGGCGCGATCTCGCCGGTCGGCGGCTCCGGCCTTGGGCGCTGCTTGCCGGCAGGCGGCACCGCGGAAGAGCGCGGACCGGCCGGCTCGATGACCGACTCGCGCACCGGGCGCTTGCCGTTGATTAGGTCCTTGATCTCGTCGCCGGTCAGCGTCTCGAATTCGAGCAAGCCGCGGGCCAGCAATTCGAGATCGGCGCGCTTGTCGGTGAGGATCTGCGTCGCCTCGGCATAGCCGGCTTCAACCAGCTTGCGCACTTCGGCGTCAATCGTCTGCGCGGTCGCTTCGGAAATGTTTTGCTGGCGCGACACCTGGTAGCCGAGGAACACCTCGTCCTGGTTCTCGCCATAGGCGACCGTGCCGAGCTTGTCGGACAGGCCCCAGCGCGTGACCATCAGCCGCGCCAGCTTGGTCGCCTGCTCGATGTCGCTTGCCGCGCCGCTCGTCACCTTCTCCTTGCCGAACACCATTTCTTCCGCCACGCGGCCACCCATCATGATGGCGAGCCGCGAAGTCATCTGCTCGAGCGACATCGACAGCTTGTCGCGCTCGGGCAACTGCATGACCATGCCGAGCGCACGGCCGCGCGGGATGATTGTCGCCTTGTGCACCGGATCGGTGGCCTTGACGTTGAGCGCAACGATGGCGTGGCCACCTTCGTGATAGGCGGTCAGCATCTTCTCCTCGTCGGTCATCACCAGCGATTTGCGCTCGGCGCCCATCATGACCTTGTCCTTGGCGTCCTCGAACTCGGACTGCGTCACCATGCGCTTGTTGCGCCGCGCCGCCATCAGCGCCGCTTCGTTGACGAGGTTGGCGAGATCGGCGCCGGAAAAGCCAGGGGTGCCGCGCGCGGTCGTCTTCAGGTTCACGTCCGGCGCCAGCGGCACCTTCTTGACGTGAACTTTCAAAATATTTTCGCGCCCAACCACGTCCGGATTCGGCACCACCACCTGGCGGTCGAAACGACCCGGGCGCAGCAGCGCCGGATCGAGCACGTCGGGCCGATTGGTGGCGGCGATGAGGATGATGCCTTCGTTCGCCTCGAAGCCGTCCATCTCGACCAGCAACTGATTGAGCGTCTGTTCGCGCTCATCGTTACCGCCGCCGAGGCCGGCACCGCGATGACGGCCGACTGCGTCGATTTCGTCGATGAAGATGATGCAGGGCGCGTTCTTCTTGGCCTGTTCGAACATATCGCGCACGCGCGAAGCGCCGACGCCGACGAACATCTCGACGAAGTCGGAACCGGAAATCGTGAAGAACGGGACGTTGGCTTCGCCGGCGACCGCGCGCGCGATCAGCGTCTTGCCGGTGCCCGGAGGCCCGACCAGCAGCACGCCGCGCGGGATGCGCCCACCGAGGCGCTGGAATTTGCCCGGGTCGCGGAGAAATTCGACGATTTCCTGCAGATCCTGTTTGGCTTCGTCGACGCCGGCGACGTCTTCAAACGTGACGCGGCCGTGCGCCTCCGCCAGAAGTTTAGCGCGTGACTTGCCGAAGCCGAGGGCCTTGCCGCCCGCTCCTTGCATCTGCCGCGACAGGAAAATCCACACGCCGATCAAGGCGATGAACGGCAGCCATGACACCAGCAGCGAGACGAACCACGGCACATTATCGGACGGCGGCCGCGCGGTGATGGAGACGCCCTTGGCGTAGAGTTTCTGCACCAGCGTCGGATCGCTCGGCGCATAGGTCTGGAAACTGCGGCCGTCGGCAAAGGTCCCGTGAATTTCCGGACCCTGGATCACCACATCGCGCACGCGGCCCTGGTCGACCTCGTTGAGCAGTTGCGAGAACGAGATATCTTGCGAATTGGTGTGCTGACCAGGGTTCTGAAACAGCGTGAACAGCGCCAAAAGCAGCAGGACGATGATCACCCAGAGGGCGAAGTTGCGTAGATTGGCATTCATCGGGCGTCCCTAGCTGCCGCGCGGCGCGGCGAGTTCTTTGTCGGCCAAAATTCGAACCGGTTAACCTGAATTCACCCCAATGTAGGCAGCGCCGGGGCGCATGGAAAGACCTCGAATCTCACTATTCTAGCGCTCCCGCCGATGTTTGGCTTTGCCAGCTTGGCGTGTGGTTAAGGATTTTTGCCGCCGCGGCGGGGCCCTCTCTACCGAAATCTGCCCGCCGCCGAATGTCACAATCGCTCCGGCAAGCGAGCGGCGAAAGCGGCCCTGCCCCGATTGGGCAGCAGCAAGCGCCGCGTGCAGCGCCTCAAGCTTCCCGAGTTCGACCGGCCCCTCATCGCCAAGCCGCGTCACCGCGCGGCCAAGCAGGCGAAGCGCGATTTCCGCCGGGAGGCGGGCAAACTTGGTTGCGGGAAACACGATCGGGCCGGTCTCCGGAGTGTTTTCCGCAAGGATCGCCATGGCACGATCGGCGTAGGCTTCAAGTGCGGAATCAGCCCGCTTGAGGCGGCGCGCCAGAAGCGACAGACGGGCGGCGTCGAGGCCCTCGCCGGCGAGGCTTGGCAAGAGGCCGCGCAGACGCGCCCGGGTAAAGCGCGGATCGCGGTTGGAGGGGTCGTCGGCAAAAGCGACCTTGGCGGCACGAAGCGTGGCGATGAGCCGTGCCTTGGGCAGTTCGAGCAACGGCCGCACCAGCGTCATGTTCTTCTCTGTCACGTCCGGCAGCCGCGACACCTGCGCCATCGCCGCGAGGCCGGAAAGCCCGCTGCCGCGGCTCATGCGGATGAGGACTGTTTCCGCCTGATCGTCGAGTGTGTGCGCCGTGAGGACATATGAGGCGCCGGCTCCTCGCGCGGCTTCCGCGAGCAGCGCGTAGCGAGATTTGCGCGCCGCCTGTTGCAGGCCCGTCGCCGGCTTTTTGCCTTTCCACACCAGCGTACGGTGGGTAACACCCAGCGTCTTTGCCAAACGCTTGACGGCTGCCGCTTCGCGCACGGACTCAGGACGCAGCGCATGATCGACAGTCACAGCCAAAAGTTCGGGCCCGCGCTTGAGCGACTTCCGCCAACGCGCGGCAAGCCACATTAGCGCGGTCGAATCCGGACCGCCGGAAACCGCCAGCACCAGCGCCGGCAAATGTGCAAGCTTGGCGAAAAGCTCTTTAGCTTCCTGCGCCGAAACCGGGGCTGCTTTTTGCGTGGCCATCCGCCTCAACAATGCGCACGCTTTTGTTCCTGCGTGACGCCTCGCTTCACACTCGCCGAGGCGTGCGGATATTTGCGGCCGACTTCGGCGAGCGTCGCGCAGGCCGCTTCCCGCTGGCTCAGAGCCGCGAGCGACTGGCCAAGCCGCAGCAGCGCGTCGGGCGCCTTGCCCGAGCTTTCGTATTTCGTCGAAACCGCAAGGAAGGATTCCGCCGCGTCACGATAGTGCTGCCCCTGAAAGAGACTCTCGCCCAGCCAATATTGCGCCTCCGGCACGAGACGCTCGTTGGGATACTTGCGCAGGAAATCGCGGAACGCCTGTTCCGCAAGCGGGTAGTCCTTGTGCAGCACGTAGCCATAGGCCATGTCGTATTCATCCTGCGGAGACGCCGAAGGCGGCAGCGTCGCCAACTGCACGCCGGATGCGGGCGCGGCGGTTCGCGGCTGCGCGCCGGCAACTCCGGGCGGGGCGGCCACAGGGGCAGCCTGCGGGATCGGATTGCCGGCGAGCGTCGAAAGATCGAGCGGCGCGCCGGGCGCGCGGCCATCCGGGGCGCCGACCGGCGGCATGTTGGCGGCGTTATCGGGCAGTGGCGCGGCGACCGCCTCGTTGCCGAGCGCGCGCGGTGCGCCCGGAGCATTGGGCTGACGCGACGGATCGAAAGCGTCGGAGCGGCGGCCGGGCGCTGCCGCATCGGCCGGCGCGGTCATTGGCGCTGCCGGCGTCTGCGGTGCCATTGCGCGCGGCGCCGCGCCGGCGGTCGGTGCCGCGCCCTTCGATCCGAGCTGCTGCAGGCGATATTCGGTGTCGTCCTGCATGCGCTTGAGCTGCATCTGCAACTGCTGGTTCTGATACTGCAATTGCTCGATGGTGCCGGTGAGCTGGCGCAGCGAATTTTCGATGCGGTCGATGCGCACGCCGACATTGTTGCTGTCGACCGGCCCCTCCTGTCCGACCGTCGTCGGTGGCGGCGGCGCCTGCTGGGGCTGCTCCGACTGCCCTTCGCCACGCTTGAACAGATTGTCGAGGAAGCCGCCCGAGGAGCGGTCCTGCGCCACAGCCGCGCCAGCCATAAGCACGAGCAAGAGCGCGGCAATCGACGCGGTGCGGTGCGATGTCATGTCATATGTCGCCACGAATTTGTCCCGATGCATCTAGCATAGGCTCGGCTACGTCGAAATTGTGACTGGGGCCGGAACGCCAATCCCAAAGCACCAAACAAGCAAATCCGGCCGGCTCGGAACGATCAGATCCGAGCCGGCCGGAAAAGGCATAAGACTGGCGCGCGTTATTCTTACGAGCTGGCGTTGAGCACGGTTACGGCGCGGCGGTTCTGCGACCAGCAGGAGATGTCGTTGCAGACCGCGACCGGGCGCTCCTTGCCATAGGAAATCGTGTGCATCCGGTTGGCGGCGATGCCGCGCGAGATCAGATAGTCGCGCACCGCCTGAGCGCGGCGGGCACCAAGCGCGATGTTGTATTCACGCGTGCCGCGCTCGTCGGCATGGCCTTCGACGGTGAACTGGTTGTATTGATTGTAGTTGGTCAGCCACTGCGCCTGCTTGTCGAGCGTCGCGCGCGACTGCGCGGTCAAGTCGGACGAGTCGGTATCGAAGAATACGCGGTCGCCGACGTTGACGACGAAATCCTGCTGGCTGCCGGGCGTTGCCTGGCCCGCGGCATTGGCCTGAGCGTCCTCGGCCGACTTGTTGGCGCAAGCCGACATAGCGAGTGCCGCGGCGAGCACGACCGCGAGCCGCGTCGCGCGGATGATGTTGCTGGCTTTGGTCATTTCCGGACTCTCCACTCTCGCGCACAAACTGAACTTAAGACGGGCTGAACTTAAGACGGGCGCAAAACCGGATCGCTTGACGATCATGCGCGCGCTCAAGGTCTAACAGGGCGTTCGTTAAACGAACGTTCCGTCAACCTTGATGAGGCGTTGCACGGCGCGGCTAAAATTGGCGGACCCGCATAAACCGTTTGTGATGGTTAAAAGCCGGTAAAAGTATGGCGGCGCCCTGTGGCCATGCGCTCACGACAGTAACGGCGACCAGGCCGGATCCGAGGCGAAGCTCGGGGTGGGAACTTTCAGCTCGTTGCGCCCGGTGACGTCGATCGTGAACAAATTCGGCCCGTTGCCGGGATCGCGGAAGAACATGATCACGCGTCCGTTCGGCGCAAACGTCGGGCCTTCGTTGTGGAATCCTTCGGTGAGGATGCGTTCGCCGGAACCGTCGGGCTTGAGCAGCCCGATGGAGAACATGCCGCGTGCCTGGCCGGTGAAGGCGATGTAGTCGCCGCGCGGCGACCACACCGGCGTCGAATGCTGTCCCTCGCCGAAGCTGATGCGCTGCGCCGGTCCGCCGGCCGCCGGCATGACATAGATCTGTTGCGAACCGCCGCGGTCACTCTCGAAGCAGATGCGGGCACCATCCGGCGAGTAGCAGGGCGAAGTGTCGATGGCCGGCGTGTCGGTCAACCGCGTCGTCGCTTTCGACCGAAGGTCCATGACGAACAGATTGGAATTGCCACCCTGCTGCAGGCTCATGATGACGCGCTGGCCGTCCGGCGAAAACCGCGGCGCAAACGTCATGCCGGGAAAATTGCCGACGATCTCGCGCTGGCCGGTTTCGATGTTGAGCAGGTAGACGCGTGGACCGCCCTGCCCGTAGGACATGTAGGTGATTTCCTGCGTCGAAGGATTAAAGCGCGGGGTGAGCACCAGATCGTCACCGCGCGTCAAATAGCGCACGCCGGCGCCGTCCTGATCCATGATGGCAAGCCGTTTGACCCGCTGCTGCTTCGACCCGGTCTCGTCGACGAAGACGATACGGCTGTCGAAATAGCCTTTCTCGCCGGTGAGCCGCTCGTAGATCGCGTCGGAAATAATGTGGGCAATGCGTCGCCAGTTGTCCGGTGAGGTAAAATATTGCTGACCGGCAAGCTGCTGGCCGGCGAACACGTCCCAGAGCCGGAATTCCGCGCGCAGCCGTCCGTCGCTCTGGCGGGTGATGCGTCCGGTCACCAGGGCCTGGGCGTTGATGGCACGCCAATCGGCAAAACGGGGCACAGCGTCGGTGTTCGAAATCTTCTCGACGAAGGCCTGCGGGTTGATCGGCGCGAACAATCCGCTGCGCTGCAAATTGGCGGTGATGATGCCGGTCACGTTATGAGCGACGTCGCCCTCGTTTGCCGTTGCGCCGATGAAATCGGGCAAGGCGATGGGCATCGGCTGCACGTTGCCCTGATTGATGTCGACATTGAGCACGGCGCTTGCGCTGCGCGGTGCGAGTGTGGCCAGCGCGCCCGCGCTTGCTCCGAGCAGCAAACGGCGGCGGCTCAGTTTGGGATCGGAATCTTGGATCACGGGATTTTCGTTACCTTGCGGGAATGTCGTGGAACATCTGCTTGGTGTCGAAGGTGAAATCAATTTCTTTCCACATGTCGTAATGATCCGGGCGCAGCATGGTGTAGGGCTGCGCAACGAAAACCGCGCGCACGGCGCTATCGCGCATGGCGTCAAACTGGACCCCTTGTCCACTGGTCAGAACCTGCGGGCCGGCCGCCAGCGTCCCATCGCGCTTGAAGCGGATGCGGATGGTCACCTGGGTTTGATTGGCGTCCTGCATGCCGATCGGAGGATTCCACAGCGCCATCAGCTTGGCGCGCAGCGCGTCGATCTCGGACTGCGACAGCTGCGCCGCGGTGCCCATGGCGGTGCCGAGGTCGGGTTTCGAATTAAGCTCCGATCCGGCCGCCGCCTTGCTCTGCGGGTCGCGCTTGTCGAGCAGCGCCGCGATCTTGTCGGCGTCGAACTTGGGTTGCGGCTTCGGCGGCGGCGGCTTTTTCGGCGGCAGCGGCTCGTTCTTTGCCTCCTGCTGCGGTTTGTCGTCCACCTTCTTCAGCTTGTCGGCGATCGGATCCGGCTTGGTCTGAGGCTGCGGCGGCTTTTCCTGCGCGGTCTTGATTTCCTGTTTTTCGCTGAGCTTGGGCGCCGGCTCATCGACCGGTTTGGGTTCATCGATTTTCTGCACCAGGGGCTTGGGCTTTTCCACCGGCTTGGGCGCTTCCTTGACGCCCTTGGTCATTTCCGAGAAGTCCTTGGCGCTGATGAGATCGACCGGAAGGGAATCGACCGGGGTTGCCTCCAGCGGCCTGGTGGAAAAAGAGATCACCGCCCACAGCAGCACCGCTGCGTGCAAGCCCCCCGAGACCGCTGTCGCGACCCTGAACTCCATTACTTCGAGCTCTGCTCGAATTCCGTGACCAGCGCCACTTTATGGAAGCCGGCCGCCGAGAGCCGACCCATTACCTTCATCATCGTACCGTAATCCACCTTCTTGTCGCCGCGCACATAAATGCGCGCCTCGGTGCCACCGCGCGCCTGCGCCACCGCCTGCAACTTCGGCAGCAGGTCGTCGATGGCGATTTCCGAATTCTGCAGGAAGATCTTGTCGGCGTCGTTGACCGAAATGGTCAGCGGCTCCTTGTCCTGATCGAGGCTCTTGGCCTGACTCTGCGGCAAGTCGATGGGTACGCCGACGGTCAGTAGCGGCGCCGAGACCATGAAGATGATGAGCAGCACCAGCATCACGTCGACCATCGGCGTGACGTTGATCTCGCTCATCACCTTGCGGCGGTGATGCTTCCTGCGTCCGATAACGGGGGTGCCGGCATTGGCAGCCATGGAGACGTCCCCTTACTTCTTGCGTATGATCCGGTACGAAAACCGGTGCCCACTCTTCGGGATCATGCGCTACCCGCGCTCGTCGATCTGCCGCGATAAAATAGCGGCGAATTCGTCGGCAAACCCCTCGAGCCGCTGCGCCTGTCTGTTCACCTCGGACGCGAACTTATTGTAGAAAATCGTCGCCGGTATGGCGGCGACAAGGCCGATTGCAGTCGCAAACAGCGCTTCGGCGATGCCCGGCGCCACAACCGCTAACGAGGTGTTCTTCGAGGCGGCAATCGACTGGAAGCTCGTCATGATGCCCCAAACCGTGCCGAAAAGGCCGATAAAGGGGCCGGCCGAGCCGACGGTCGCGAGCACCAGGAGCCGTTTTTCCAGCCGTTCGACTTCGCGGGCGATCGTGACCTCCATCACCTTCTCGATGCGCATCTGCAGGCCGGCAAAGGAGCGAATATTGCCTTCGAAGCTGCGCTTCCATTCGCGCATCGCGGCGACGAACAGCGCCGCCGTCGAATGGTTCGGATGCGAGGACAGCGAGCGGTAAAGCTCCTCCAGCGACTGCCCCGACCAGAATGCCTGCTCGAAGCGGTCCATGGCACGGCGGCTACGCGCATAGAGCACGGTCTTGTCGATGGCGATGGCCCAGACCCAGACCGAACAGCCGAGCAGCCCGAGCATGACCGTCTTGACGATCCAATGCGCGTGCCAGAACAGCGTAAAAAGTGAAAGATCGGCGGAGGTCAGCGGGAGCACCGACTGTGCCACGTCGGTAGGATTCATAGGCACGTCCTTTCCGCTGTCCGGTGTTGACGACGCCCGGCGCGGTGAAAATTACGAACAAAAAAGAGCGCCGTGCTCGCGCGCTCAGCCGAAAACGTCTTGTTGCGCGAAAACCAAACGTCCCGCCACCGGCGGCTTGACGAAATCCCCGCGAAACTTGGCCAAACTAGGGCGTCAGGCCCGTATTTGAGCCCCGTCTAACAGCGCTGATTGTGGTTAAGGAAAGGTTAGCGACGCCTGTTGTACCCACGCGCCACAACGCAACGGCCACCCGCTTCGGGGAAAGCGGATGGCCGTCTGGCGTCGCAGAAAGCTTTAGTTCTGCGGCGGGGGGCTCTCGGGCTCGGGCCGGTTGCGGCGCTCGGCCATGAAGGCATCGAACTCAGTCTTGTCCTTGGCGAAACGCAGGCGATCGAGAAAGGTGCGGAATTCGTGCTGCTCTTCTTCAAGCCGCTTTAGGGTCTCGCTGCGGTACTCATCGAAGGCGTGATTGCCGCTCGACGGGCCGTCGCGCCAATCACCGCGCCACCCGCCCGGCGCGGAGCCGCCGGCCATGCGCGAGCGCACCCAATCCATCTTGCGCTGGAGGCGCTCCATCTTGTGCTGCCAGCGGTCGCTTCCGTGCTCCCAACGGCCATGATGTCCGCATCCCATTCGTCCACTCCCAATTGTAAAGGCGAGGGCTGCCAGACCGAGTGGCCACCAGGCCATGAACCCGAGGATGACCAAAGCGATCCAGGCGGGTTTGCCGAACTCATCAAGCCTTGCGGTGATTGGCATTTGAAGGTCCTCGCGCGTGTATGTTAATACCATTTACATGGATATGAGCGTGATGGCTCAATGTCAAGACCCTTCACATAGGCGCTCGTCGGAATGTTGCGAGGGCTTATTTATCTACCGGCGGCCGCACCCGACAGGCCGAGGCCGCGCAGATAAATGAGGATTGCGGCCTCTAGCAGCTCTTCCGGCGGCATCGGCAGCGAGCGCCGCGCGGCGTCACCCCGGCTAAACAGCGAGGCGATGCCGTGGGTCATCGACCAGACATGCAGCGCCACCATCAGCGCCGGCGGCCTGGTGTTCGCCGGGATCTGCGCCACCAGCTTTTCCGCTGCGGCGCGCAGCACGGCGAAGGCGCGCTCGCTGACCTCGCGCAATTGCGGGTCGGCGTCGAGCGGCACGCCAGCCTCAAACATCGCCGAATAGTAGGCAGGCTCAGCCTTGGCGAAAGCGAGATAGGCCCTGCCGAGGCGGTCGAAGGCCTGCAAGGTGTCCGGAAAACCATCGGACCAGGCTTTGGCCAGCGCCACGGTGAATTCCTCGAAGCCGCGGCGGGCGACGTCGGCGAGCAGTGCGTCGCGGTCGCGAAAATGCCGGTAGGGCGCGGCCGGTGAAACGCCGGCCGAGCGTGCGGCATCGGCAAAGGTGAAGCCGGCCGGGCCCTTCTCGGCGATGAGGTCGAGCGCGGCGCGCACCAAGGCCTCCTTGAGGTTGCCGTGGTGATAGCCGCGCGGCGTGTGGCGTCTGCCCCAACTCATGTGAATGGCCTTAACATGAGTCTTGGGGCGCGTCGATGTTTGCGGCGGACTGCCTCTAGCCTCGCCTGCGCGCAGCCAACGGCAGATGCTCGAACAAAGTCGGGCCGCCCGGCTGCGCCTTCTCGATCGACAGCAGATGCAATTTTGTGGCGACGCCGCCGACCGCCGAGAAGCCGCCGGGTTTGCCGTTGGCGGCAAGCACGCGATGGCACGGCATGACGATCGGGGTCGGATTCTGCCCGAGCGCCACGCCGACCTCCCGCGCCAGCAATGGATCGCCAAGCCGCTCGGCGATCTGGCCGTAGGTCATCGTCTGGCCGGGCGGGATTGCGCGCGCAATCGCATAGACCCGCCGGTTAAATTCGGGCGTCTCGCAGTCATCGATGACGACGTCATTGAGTTCGCGCGCCTCGCCACTCAGCAGCGCGACGATACCGTCAATGGCGTGTTGCACATCCGCGGTCGGTTCCGCCTCTCTCGCCTGCGGGAAGCGCCGCCGTATCCGTTCGACCGTTTTGCGGTCGTCACTTTCCGGAAAGCTGACGCCGGCAATGCCGCGGTCGCTCCAGACGATGCCGCAGCGGCCGATGGCGGTGTCGAATAATGCGAATTGATTGCCGGTCATTGGGCCAAATCTAACCTGTCGCGGCCGATGCGCCACCCGCTTCCTGGTCGGCGCGCATGGCGACGCGCAGCGGCTTGGGGATGGGCCTGGCGCGGCCAGCCGAGACGAAGGCGACCTGCACGTCGGCTTCGACGATCAAGTCCGCGCCGCGCATCACTTTTTGATTCAGTGTGACGGAAGCACCCTTTACCTCTTTCGGCGTGGTGACGATGTCGAGCACGTCGTCCATGAAAGCCGGCTTGCGGAAATCGATGCCCATGTGGCGCACGACGAAGGAAAAGCCCGGCGCTTCCTTTTCCGCCGCCTCGAACAGCGCGCGATGGTCGGCGCCGATCAGGCGCAGGTAATTGGTGCGGCCGCGCTCCATGAAGCGCAGGTAGCTCGCGTGATAGACGATACCGGAAAAATCGGTGTCCTCGTAATAGACGCGCACCTGCTGATGATGCCTGCCGTTCTGGATCACGCCGTCGAGATGAACCGACACCGGCCTAATCCTCGTCTTCGGTGAACAAGCCGAACTGTCCCGGGTCGCGCTGCGGCTCGGCAAGACCGAGATGCTTGAAGGCGTGGCTGGTGAGCAACCGCCCGCGCGGAGTGCGCTGGACCATGCCCTTCTGGATGAGGAACGGCTCGATGATGTCCTCGATGGCGTCGCGCGGCTCGCTCAAGGCTGCGGCCATCGTATCGACGCCGACCGGCCCACCGCCGTAACTCAGTGCGATGGTCGAGAGATAGCGGCGGTCCATGGCGTCGAGGCCGAGTGCGTCGACGTCGAGTTCGCGGAGCGCGCGGTCGGCCGCCTTGCGGTCGATGGATTTTGCGCCGTCGACATGGGCAAAGTCGCGCACGCGTCGCAGCAGGCGCCCGGCGATGCGCGGGGTGCCCCGGGCGCGGCGCGCGATCTCGTTGGCGCCGTCGGTAGTGATGCTCAAGCCGAGCACGCGGGCGCCGCGATTGACGATCTGCTCGAGCTCGGCCTCGGAATAGAAATTCAGCCGCACCGGAATGCCGAAGCGATCGCGCAAGGGATTGGTGATGAGTCCGGCGCGCGTGGTGGCACCGATGAGCGTGAACGGCGAAAGATCGATCTTGACCGAGCGCGCCGCCGGTCCTTCGCCGATGATGAGATCGAGCTGGAAATCCTCCATCGCCGGATAGAGGATTTCCTCGACCGCCGGATTGAGCCGGTGAATCTCGTCGATGAACAGCACATCGCGCGGCTCGAGATTGGTCAGCAGCGCGGCGAGATCGCCCGCCTTGGCGATCACCGGCCCGGAGGTGGCGCGGAAATTGACGCCCAGTTCGCGCGCCACGATCTGCGCCAGCGTGGTTTTCCCCAGACCCGGCGGCCCGACGAACAGCACATGATCGAGCGCTTCCTTGCGCGCGCGCGCGGCCTCGATGAACACGCCGAGATTGGCGCGCGCCTTTTCCTGGCCGATGAATTCCGACAGCCGCTGCGGACGCAAGTTAGCGTCGACGTCGTCGTCGCGCTTGTCGGCAGCGACCAGGCGCGGATTGGGGCTCATGACATGCCCCGCCGGTATTTGTTCGGCAGCAGTTTGCCGATTGTCTCGATCTTCGGCGTCTTGCCGCCCGGAACGATCACCTTCGCTTTCGCATCGTAGTCGTGAATCAACTCGCGGCAGGTGCCGCACGGCGAAACGACCGCGATGCCGCCACGCTCGCCGGGCTTGGGATGGCGCACGGCGACGATGGCCTCGATGCCGTGGTCGCCGTTTTCGGTGAGCGCGCGGCCGATGGCGACGGCTTCGGCGCAGACCGCGCCGCGCCCGACATAGGCGTCGAGATTGACGCCGGTGACGATGCGGCCGGCGCGCGTGCGCAACGCGGCGCCGACCTCCTGCCAGTCGTCGCGGTAGCGCGACTTGATGGCTTTGGTCGCAGCGGCGATCAAGTCCCGGTCCTTCTTGCTCAGCGGCATCGGTTACTCATCACTTCACGTTATCGCGCCAATTCCTTCAAGCCCTGCCGGATCAGCGTCGCCGTATCGGCAGCTTCCCCCACGTTGCGGGCAGCGGCGGCGATTGCGGCGGCGGCCTGCGGCTGGCCATAGCCGAGATTGACCAGCGCCGAAACCGCGTCGGTCACCGGGCGCGGCGCGCGTCTTTCGTCGAGCGCACCGGACAGCTGGATCGCCGCCGGATCGATGGAGGCAAATTCCGGCGCCTTGTCTTTCAATTCGGTGACGACGCGCTCGGCAACCTTGGGCCCGACGCCGGGCGCGCGCGCGATCGCCGCCTTGTCGCGCATGGCAACGGCAGAGGCGAGTTCCGAGACCTTCAGCGTGCCGAGCACCGACAGCGCGACCTTGGCGCCGACGCCCTGCACGGTCTGAAGCAGACGGAACCATTCGCGCTCCGTGTCGCTGGTAAACCCGAACAGCTTGATCTGGTCCTCGCGCACATGCGTTTCGATCGAAAGCGTCGCCGGTTGTCCAGGTGCAGGCAGCGCCTGCAACGTGCGCGCCGAGCAATGCACCTGATAACCGACGCCGCCGACGTCGAGAATGACGTAGTCGGCGCCGTAACTGTCGATGATGCCTTTCAGCTTGCCGATCATGACGCCGCAACCTTCATCACCACGCTGGTGCGATGATGCGCGTGACAAATCGCAATGGCCAGCGCGTCGGCGGCATCCTCGCTTTGCGGATCGGCCTTGGGCAGCAGCACGCCGACCATCATGCGGATCTGCGCCTTCTCGCCGTGGCCGGCGCCGACCACGGTTTTCTTCACCACGTTCGGAGCGTATTCGGAGACTGCCAGACCCGCCCGCGCCGGAACCAGCATGGCGATGCCGCGCGCCTGCCCGAGCTTGAGCGTCGCCGACGCATTGGCGTTGACGAAGGTCGTCTCGACCGCGGCCTCGGCCGGCGCAAAGTCGGCGATGACCCGCGCGAGCCCGTCGTGCAGCATGACCAGCCGCACGCCGAGAGCGTCCCCTTCGCGCGTTTCAACCGAACCGCAGGCCACGTAAATCAACCGGTTGCCGTCGGATTCGACCAGGCCCCAGCCGGTGCGGCGGAGCCCCGGATCGATGCCGATGATGCGAATCGGATGCCGGCCCATGGTCCGTTGATAACGCCGCCGCGCGCTTCCGGCCAGCGCATGCATTAAGTCAATTCTTTGAATGATTAGAGGCGCGCCGGTCCTGCTATTGAGGGCCGCCCGCCATGTTTGACCATCACACAATCGCAATATTTACCGATGCCGTCACCGATCCGCGGTTTTCGATCGCCATGGGAATTGCCGTGCTCGCCGGCCTCGTGCGCGGCTTTACGGGCTTTGGCTCGGCGCTCATCTACATGCCGCTGATTTCGGCCGTTTACAGCCCACGGCTTGCGGCGCCCACCTTGCTGCTGATCGACACGATTTGCAGCCTTCCCTTCGCGCTCAAGGCGATCCCGGACTGCAACTGGCGCGAGGTGCGCATGGTAATGATCACCGGCGCCATCGGGGTGCCCCTCGGCGTCGCGGCGCTTGTCTATGTCGACGCGCTGGCGCTGCGCTGGTTTATTGCCGTGCTGGTGCTGATCGCGGTCGCCATCCTCGCCTCGGGCTGGCGCTACCACGGCAGGCCGACGGTCGGCGCTTCGCTCGGCGTCGGCGCACTGGCCGGCTTCGGCGCCGGCGCCGTGCAGATCGGCGCGCCGCCGCTTCTGGTCTACTGGCTCGGCGGACAGAACAGCGCGGCGACCGTGCGCGCCAACATCATGGTCTATTTTCTCATGCAGGGCGTGCTGACGTTCGTGTTCTATCTCTATGGCGCGCTGTTCACGGCGGAGGCGTTGGCGCTGGCGCTACTGCTCGGCCTGCCGTTCGGGATTGCGCTGACGCTGGGCGCGCGCTGGTTTCACGGCACCAGCGATATATTCTATCGCCGGCTTTCCTACATCATCATTGCGGTATCGGGATCGATCAGCCTGCCGGTGTTCGACGCGCTGCGCTAAACGCTCTGCTGTCACGCCCGGCCTTGTGCCGGGCATCCACGTCTTCTGATCGCAGCAACGAAAGGCGTGGATGGCCGGGATAAACCCGGCCATGACGAAGAAAAGTTACGCGCTCATCTTCTGCATCAGCGCGTCGGACATCTCGAAATTGGCGTAGACGTTCTGCACGTCGTCGGAATCGTCGAGCGTCTCGATCATCTTGATCAGCTTCTCCGCCGTTTCGTCGTCGACCGGAACGGTGTTCTGCGGCTTCCACAAGAGCGCCGCCCGGCGCGGATCGCCGAATTTCGCCTCCAGCGCCTTGGCTACGTCGCGCAGCGTCTCCGGCGTCGTGAAAATCTGGTGACCGTCGTCGTTGGAAATGACGTCCTCGGCGCCGGCTTCGATCGCGGCGTCCAGCATGGTGTCGGCGTTTGCCACTTTGGCATCGTACTCGACGACGCCGACATGACTGAACATGAACGACACCGCGCCGGTCTCGGCCAGATTGCCGCCGCTCTTGGTGAAGGTTGCGCGCACCTCGCCGGCGGTGCGATTGCGATTATCGGTCAACGCCTCGACGATGACGGCGACGCCGCCCGGCCCGTAGCCCTCGTAGCGAATCTCGTCGTAGTTCTCGGTGTCGGCGCCCTGGCTCTTCTTGACGGCGCGGTCGATATTGTCCTTGGGCATGTTCTCGGCGCGGGCGGCGAGGATCGCGGCGCGCAGGCGCGGATTAAACGCCGGGTCCGGCATGCCGAGCTTGGCCGCCACGGTGATTTCGCGCGCCAGCTTGGAAAACAGCTTGGAGCGCGCTTTATCCGCGCGCCCCTTCTTGTGCATGATGTTCTTGAATTGGGAATGGCCGGCCATGACGACAGCGGTAGGATGTTGTGAGGCCGCTATATAGGCCGGGCAGCTGAAAAAATAAATATCAGACCGCGGCGACCGCGACGTTGCGCAAAATGGCGTCGATGCGCTCGCCGACCTGGGCGACGTTGCGGTGGACCCGCGCCTTGTAACGGGTGACGGCGTCGCGGTCGACCATGAAGAACTTCTTCTCGTCGTAGGAACGCCCGAAAACATCGATCAACATGCTGCGGAACCTGCCGGATACGATGCCCGGCATTTCCGCCGCCGGCTGCTCGGCATAAGCGGCAAGTTCGGCGGAGGTGAGCGCGCACAGCAGCGGCGCAAGCCGCGACGAATAGACCTGCCGGTGCTGCTGGATCGCCTGGATGGTGCGGTCGAGCGCGAGTTCGCCCGCCGTTTCGTCGTCGATCTGCAACGGATCGTCGAGGTGCGGCCGGTTCAGCGGGAACTGGTCGATCAGCCAGTCACCGAGATGCACGACGTTCTTGCGGCCGCGGCCGTAGAGCAGCACGTCGTCCTCGTAGCGGGCAAACCAGGTGTCGAGGCGGTCGATGAGCCGTTCGAGCGCGGCACGCGGAATCAATTCGCGGTATTGCGTGCCGAAGATGCCGATCGACGCCTTGGCGCGCGAGACGATATCAAGCACGTCGTCGCCGAGCAGAGGCCGAAACAGGCTGTTGCCGATGCCGAGCACGACGAGATCGTAGTGGCCGCGCGCCTGCGCCAGCGTACCGAAGGTCAGGTGATGCACCTCGGCCTCGCCCGGCAACAGCGCGTTGATCATGTGGTAGCCGAGGCGGTCTCCGAGATTGCCGGCATCGTTGTCGGAGATCACCGCGACGTTGCAGGTGACGACGGGCCGAAGCCGCTCGCTCGGCGTGAGCCGCATCAGCACCTGCGCGTCATCAATCGGCGTCGTGCACTCGATGCGGAATCCGTAACGGTCGAACAGCAGCGTGAGATCGTAGAAGTTGAAATGATTGGCAAAGCCGCGTCCCCGGCCGAGATTGGTCGGATGATAGCTGAGCAACACGTCGCGCTTGCAGAAGCGCAGGTGCGTGAACAACGTCTCCGCGTCGGCGACCGTCTCCAGCGCGCCGAGCATGACGATGATGTCGGCTTCGGCGGCGGCCTTCGTGGGGAAGTCGGCGCTCGGATCGCAGATGCTGTAGTGGCAACCGTTGGGGAGGAGCGCCTGCAGGGCACCGCCGCGGCCGAGTTCGAGCACACGGGCGCCGGCGGCGATGAATTGCGCGGCAAGCGCGGCGCGAGGATCGGCGTCTGCTTGCGGCTGCATCCGCAGCGCGATTGCGGACGGCGCCTCCAGCGCGAGATTGCGATTGACGTGAAGTCCCATGCCCGCCCGGTGCCGAGGTCGCGTTTGCCGTACTCAGCACATGACGGCGAATCATTGGACCTAACGAATCATCGCGGCGAGTCGCGGTCAACGACAAAGAGGTTAACGCCAGAAATCGGGTTGCGCCTCTTCGAGAACGCCGCCGAGCCGCACCGCGCCGACGCGCGCGGCGAGCCCTTTTGCGTCGGTCTCGACGGCGATACCGCACAGCGTCGCGGGTCCCAGCGCCGGTTCGAATTTGCCGCCGGGCACCTTGCGCAGGAATCGCGCCAGCGGCTCCTCCTTGTTCATGCCGATGACGGAGTCGAAATCGCCGGTCATGCCGACGTCGGACACAAACGCCGTGCCACCCGGCAAAATGCGCTGGTCGGCGGTCGGCGCGTGCGTGTGGGTGCCGACCACGAGGCTGGCGCGGCCGTCGACGAAAAAGCCCATGGCCTGCTTCTCGCTGGTCGCCTCCGCGTGCATGTCGATGACGATGGCATCGGCACCGGCACCAAGCGCGCAGGCGGCGAGTTCGCGCTCGACCGCGGCGAAGGGATCGTCGAGCGGGTCCATAAAGATGCGGCCCATCGCGTTGATGATGAGCGCGCGCTTGCCGTTCTTGGTGTCGACCATGGCGGCGCCGCGGCCCGGCGTGCCGGCCGGATAATTGAGCGGGCGGACGAGGCGCGGCGCCCGCTCGATGAACACCAAAGCCTCGCGCTGATCCCAGGCGTGATTGCCGAGCGTGACGGCGTCGGCGCCGGCGTCGATCAACTCATTGTAGATCGTCTCGGTGATGCCGAAGCCGCCGGCGGCGTTCTCGCCGTTGATGACGACAAGATCGAGCGCCCAGTCGGCGATCAGGCCGGGCAGGCGCTCGCTCACGATTGTCCGCCCGGAGCGGCCGACCACGTCGCCGATGAAAAGAATCCTCATCTTTTTTATTGTCGCCCGCGGAAATCGATCATCTCTCGTTCCGTTAGCACGAGATCGAGCCGTTCGTCGCGGTCCGTGGCGGGGACCTTGGGAATTTCCTGCGCTGCAAAGGCGAGACCGATGGCGACAATCGGCTTTTTGGCGCGAAGGCTGCGGATGGTCATGTCGTAGTAACCGGCACCGTAGCCGACGCGCTGGCCGCTGCGGTCGAATGCGGCAAGCGGCACCAAAAGGATATCGGGCGCGACTTCGGCGGCCTCCGGCGTCGGTTCGCGAATGCCCCATTGCCCACTCTTGAGCGGCGCGCCGAAGCTCCAGGCGCGCATGATCAGCGGATGGCCGCGTCCAGCGATTGCCGGCAACGCCAGTTGCGCGCCGGCATCGCCGAGCTTGCGCATGAGCGGCAACGGATTGATTTCGGTTTTCATCGGAGAAAAGCCCGAGACGATCATGCCCGGCGTGACCTTCAGCGGAAACGCGCGCGTGGCAATTGTCTCCGCCGCCGCTTGCCGCTCGGCCGGGGCAAGCGCATCGCGCAGCGCCAGCGCCGCATTACGCAGTTCGGCTTTTTTCTGTTGGTCGGGATCGGTCATCGATAAAAGTGCGGAGCCGCGATGGCCGTCGGAGTGTGATCCCGGGAACCTACATAAGTAGGTGGGCGCCATATGACCGGAACCACGGTCCCGGCCAGGGACAGCTCCCGTTAGGATCGTAAGGCCCCGGGGAATTGTACTCCTGACGCGCCCCGCAGCCCCGCCGCTGCAATGTAGGCGCTATGCGGGGCAGACGCCACCTATCCGATGGCCACGCCGTTACCGTTGGGCACCTTCTGGTTAAGCTTGCGGGTAATGCCCTCGATGCGCTCGGCCGCCGAATTGAAGGCGTGGACCACGGCGCTCGATGCCGCCTTGGCACGGTCGGCGGCGACGGCACGGGCATCCTGCAGCGCCGCGACGTCCTCCTCGACGACGCCAATGCGGCGCTGCGTCTCGGCAAGCTCGTCGGCGATCATCAGCGCCGCCATCACCGTGAGCCGGGTGTCGCCGATTTCGCCGAATTTCGCGCGCAGATCGATGATGCGCTGGTCGAGATCTTTCGCCAGTGCCAGCAAGTGCTCCTCTTGCCCGTCCTCGCAGGCGAGGCGGAACTGGCGGCCGGCAATGGTGGCGGTTACCTGAGTCATCAAGTCACTCGTGCCCGTTGAGCACCGACTGGATCGAGGCGATCGCGGTGTCGAGACGCTGCGCAATCTCGCGGTTGGCCGCCTCGAGCTTGCGCGAGCGCGAGGTCTCGCCGTCGAGGGCCGCGGCAAGCTGCGTGCGGTCGAGCCCAAGAGTTTGCAACTGGCTCGCCAGCCCTTCTTCGTTGCGGTCGGCAAGCTGGCGGCGCTCCGCCGCGGCATCGAGCGCATCGAGCGCCAGCGCCAAGCGTTTTACCGCGATGTCGATTTCGCTTTGCTCACTCATCGCCTTCGTCCGCACCCAAAAACTCTTGCGGTGGCAAAGATTTAGGCGAGGAATCTTACGTGCTGCACGATCCCCGCGTCAACGCCGGGCATATGAGTTGCCCACGGCTTTTCGTGGGCCTGTGCATGGGTTCGCCACGGCCCGGCGCTCACATTGACTCAAGGGCCTCACATGCTATCCACCGCGACAAACAGGCCTTTCCATGAATGCAAAGCTCGCCGTGATGCCCGCGGAACCCCCGGTTCCCGCCGTTGCGCATGCGGAAATGGCCAACGCCATCCGCGCGCTGGCGATGGATGCGGTCGAGCAGGCGAAATCCGGCCACCCCGGCCTGCCGATGGGCGCCGCCGACGTCGCAACCGTCCTGTTCACGCGGTTTCTGAAATTCGATCCGGCGGCGCCGGCCTGGCCCGACCGCGACCGCTTCGTGCTCTCGGCCGGCCACGGCTCGATGCTGCTCTACGCATTGATGTATCTCATCGGCTACGAGGCCGTGACCCTCGACGAAATTAAGCGCTTCCGCCAGCTCGGCTCGAAGACGCCCGGACATCCGGAAAATTTCGTGCACCCCTGGCATCGAGACCACCACCGGCCCGCTTGGGCAGGGTTTGGCCAATGCGGTGGGCATGGCGATTGCCGAGCGGCATCTGGCCGCCGAGTTCGGCGCGATCGTCGATCACAAGACCTATGTGCTCGCGTCCGACGGCGACCTGATGGAGGGCATCAGCCAGGAAGCCATCGCCCTTGCCGGACATTTGAAGCTCAACCGGCTGATCGTGCTGTTCGACGACAACGGCATTTCCATCGACGGCGCGATTTCGCTCAGCGACAGCGTCGATCAGGTCAAGCGTTTCGAGGCCGCCGGCTGGAATGCCTCGCGCATCGACGGCCATGACGCGGCGGCCATCGCCGCAGCGCTCACCAAAGCGCAGAACTCCGACCGCCCGGTGATGATTGCGTGCAAGACCACCATCGGCTTCGGCGCGCCGAGCAAGGCCGGCAAGGCGTCCTCGCACGGCTCGCCGCTCGGTGCCGACGAGATCAAGGGCGCGCGCGAGAAGCTCGGCTGGACGCATGCGCCGTTTGAGATTCCCGCCGATATTCTCTCCGCCTGGCGCGCGGCCGGTCAGCGCGCGAAGGCCGCGCATGCCGACTGGAAGAAGCGGCTTGGTGCGCTCGATGCGGCCAAGCGCGCCGAATTCGAGCGCCGGTTGCGCGGCGACCTGCCGCAGCGGGCGCTCAGCGACGCCGTGCGCGCTGTAAAGGACAAGCTTGCCGCCGCGCCGAAGGACATGGCGACGCGCGCAGCTTCCGAGTTCGCGCTGGAAAGTCTGATCCCGGCGCTGCCGGAAATGCTCGGCGGCTCGGCCGATCTGACCGGCTCCAACAACACGCGCACCAAATCGATGACGGTGCTGAGCGCCGCCGACTATTCCGGCCGCTTCATCCATTACGGCATCCGCGAGCACGGCATGGCCGCGGCGATGAACGGCATGGCGCTGCACGGCGGCATCATCCCCTATTCCGGTACGTTCCTCGTCTTCTCCGATTATGCGCGCCCCGCGATCCGCCTCGCCGCACTGATGGGCGAGCGTGTCATTCACGTGATGACGCACGACTCGATCGGGCTCGGCGAGGACGGCCCGACGCATCAGCCGGTCGAACAGCTCGCGGCGCTGCGCGCCATTCCCAATCTTCTGGTGTTCCGTCCGGCTGACGCGGTGGAAACCATCGAATGCTGGCAGCTGGCGCTGGAAGCGAAAGACCGCCCGAGCGTGCTGGCGCTGACGCGGCAGAACCTGCCGCAGCTCTCGCAGAATTTCCTCGACAACAACCGCTGCGCCGCCGGCGCCTACGAGATCGCCGCAGCCGAGGGCAAGGCGCAGGTATCGATCTTCGCCACCGGGTCGGAGGTTTCCATCGCCGTCGAGGCGAAGAAGCTGCTGGCAGCCAAAGGCGTCACCGCACGCGTGGTTTCGGTTCCCTGCTTTGAACTCTTGCTGGAGGCGCCGGAGGCCGCGCGCCGCGCCATCATCGGCGACGCCAAGGTGAAGATCGGTGTCGAAGCGGCGATCCGCATGGGCTGGGACGCCATCATCGGGTCGGACGGCGCCTTCGTCGGCATGACGGATTTCGGCGCCAGCGCGCCCTACAAAGAGCTTTACAAGCACTTCGGAATTACGCCGGAAGCAGTGGCGCAGGCCGCGTTAAGCAAACTTGGCCTGGAATAACCATATATGGAGCGAACGCCCGCGGACGGCGGGCATTTCAGTGGGCGTCACGCTATAGATTTCGGCAAGAGACGACTGCCTGTCGAGAGTTAAGCCGGGAGCGACAAGAATGACTGTGCGAGTTGGCATCAACGGGTTTGGCCGTATCGGGCGCAACATCCTGCGCGCCATCGCCGAAGCAGGACGCCACGACATCGAGGTCGTCGGCATCAACGATCTGGGTCCGGTCGAAACCAACGCGCACCTTCTGCGCTACGACAGCGTGCACGGGCGCTTTCCCGGCGAAGTCACGGTCAAGGGCGACACCATCTCGGTGGGCAACGGCGCGATCAAGGTGACGCGCCGAGCGCGACCCCTCCAAGCTGCCGTGGAAGGATCTCGGCGTCGACATCGCGCTTGAGTGCACCGGTCTGTTCACCGCCAAGGAGAAAGCCTCGACGCACCTGTCGGCGGGCGCCAAGCGCGTGCTGATCTCGGCCCCGGCCGAAGGCGCCGATCTCACCGTCGTCTACGGCGTCAATCACGACAAGCTGACCAAGGAGCACAAGATCGTTTCCAACGCCTCGTGCACCACCAACTGCCTCGCCCCGGTCGCCAAGGTGCTCAACGACGCCGTCGGCATCGACAAGGGCTTCATGACCACGATCCACTCCTACACCGGCGACCAGCCGACGCTCGACACCTATCACAAGGACCTCTACCGGGCACGCGCCGCGGCGCTGAACATGATCCCGACCTCGACCGGCGCAGCGAAAGCGGTCGGCCTCGTGCTGCCGGAACTCAACGGCAAGCTCGACGGCGTCTCGATCCGCGTGCCGACGCCGAACGTATCGGTGATCGATTTCAAGTTCGTTGCCAAGAAAGCGACCGACAAGGACGAGGTGAACGGCGCGATCAAGCGTGCCGCCGAGCAGCAGCTCAAGGGCATCCTCGCCTACACCAACGAGCCCAACGTCTCGCTCGACTTCAACCACGATCCGCACTCCTCGATCTTCCACATGGACCAGACCAAGGTCATGGATGGAACGCTGGTGCGCGTGATGAGCTGGTACGACAACGAGTGGGGCTTCTCCAACCGCATGGCGGACACCGCCGTGGCGATGGGCAAGCTGATCTGACGCTTTCGCCGGGACCATGACCGCGTTTCGTACGCTCGACCATGCCGACGTGAAGGGCCAGCGCGTTTTGGTGCGCGCCGACCTCAACGTGCCGTCGGAAAATGGCGTCGTCACCGACCCTTCCCGCATCGTGCGCATGGCACCGTCGATCACCGAGCTCGCCGACAAGGGCGCCAAGGTGATCCTGCTATCGCACTTCGGCCGGCCGAAGGGGCGCAACGCCAAGGATTCGCTCAAGCCGGTCGCCGCCGAAGTCGCGCACACGTTGAAGCGCCCGATCAAGTTCGTCGACGATTGCATCGGCGAGGCGGCAGAGCGCGCGGTCGCCGAGATGAAGCCCGGCGATTTTCTCTGTCTCGAGAACACCCGCTTTCACCCCGGAGAAGAAAAGAACGATCCCGGCCTTTGTCGCCGCCCTCGCGAAGCTCGGCGACATTTACGTCAACGACGCCTTTTCGGTGTCGCACCGCGCACACGCCTCGACCGAAGGCCTTGCCCATGTGCTCCCTGCTTTTGCCGGGCGCACGCTGCAGGCCGAGCTGGAAGCGTTCGAGAAGGTTCTCGACAACCCTGCGCGCCCGGTCGCGGCAATCGTCGGCGGCGCCAAGATTTCCACCAAGCTCGACCTGCTCGGCAATCTCCTGCCGCGCGTCGACGTGCTGATCATCGGCGGCGCCATGGCCAATACGTTTCTGATGGCGCTCGGCAAAACCGTCGGACGCTCGCTGGTCGAGCGCGACCTTATCGATACGGCGCAGACCATCATGGATGCGGCCAAGAAGGCCAAGCGCGAGATCGTGCTGCCGGTCGACGCCGTGGTGGCGGCAAAACTCGAGGCCGGCGTTCCCTCGCGCGTCGTCGACGTCGACCATGTCGGCGAGAACGACATGATCCTCGATATCGGCCCGCGCAGCGTCGAATACGTGGTTTCGGTGCTGGCGCGGACAAAGACGCTGGTCTGGAACGGGCCGTTCGGCGCATTCGAAACCGAACCGTTCGATGCCGGAACCGTGGAGGTGGCAGAAGCGGCCGCGGAACTGACCGGCGCCGGCAAGCTTGTCTCGGTGGCCGGCGGCGGCGACACGGTGGCCGCGCTCAATGTCGCCGGCGTCACTGACCGGTTAACTTATGTGTCTATGGCCGGGGGTGCGTTCCTCGAATGGCTTGAGGGTAAGCCGTTGCCGGGGGTCGAGGTTCTGAGGATCAAGTGATTTAACCGTCATTGCGGAAGCTGGTGAGGCGGCTATCCGCAAGCGGCGCGTCCGGTGCTAAACTTGGCCAGGTTTCGTGGTTATAGGACGTCCGGCATGGCGCTCAGCGCACCGGATTTGTGAGAAAGCGGAGGGGAACGATGAATTTGGCGGAGCTCAACAAGGTCGCGCTGGCCATGGTCGCGCCGGGCCGAGGCATTCTCGCGGCGGACGAATCCTCCGGCACCATCAAGAAGCGCTTCGATGCCATCGGCGTTGAATTGACCGAAGACAGCCGCCGCGACTATCGCGAGATGCTGTTCCGGTCCACCGAGGCCATGAAGTCCATTTCCGGCGTCATCCTGTATGACGAAACCATCTGGCAGAACGCCAAAGACGGCACGCCGCTGGTCGAACTGATCAAGAAGGCCGGATCCCTCCCCGGCATCAAGGTGGACGAGGGCACCAAGCCGCTGCCGTTCTGCCCCGGCGAAGTCGTCACCACCGGCCTCGACAAGCTCGCCGACCGGCTGCCGAAATATTATGAGCGGGGCGCGCGCTTCGCCAAATGGCGCGCGGTCATCGATGTCGGCGCCGGCATTCCGACCTACACCTGCATTCGTGCCAACACCCATGCGCTTGCGCGCTATGCCGCGATTTGCCAGGCCGCCAATATCGTGCCGATCGTCGAGCCGGAAGTGCTGATGGATGGCGATCACGATATCGATCGCTGCTATCAGGCGACCGAACTGGCGCTCAAGACTCAGTTCGAAGAACTCTACTTTCAGCGCGTCGCACTCGAAGGCATCGTGCTCAAGCCGAACATGGTGATCTCGGGCAAGAAAAACGGCAAGCGCGCGGGCGTCGAGGAAGTCGCGGAAAAAACCGCCAGGGTGCTGAAGAACTGCGTGCCCGGCGCGGTGCCCGGCATCGCCTTCCTGTCCGGCGGCCAGAGCGACGAGGAAGCAACCGCTCATCTCGACGCCATCAACCGTATCGGCAATCTGCCCTGGACCGTCACCTTCTCCTACGGCCGGGCGTTGCAGCACGCGCCACAAAAGATCTGGGCTGGCAAGAGCGAAAATGTCGCCGCCGCACAGCGCGCATTTTCCCATCGTGCAAAAATGAACAGTCTCGCGGCACGCGGCCAATGGAAAGCCGACCTGGAAAAGAAGGCCGCCTAATCACAGTCGCGTGTGACGCGTGACGTGTTCCCGAAAATTCGATAGATGACGTCATGGCCGGGTTTGTCCCGGCCATAGCGTTTTGATCCCAGCACGTCAGAGGATATTCCCGTGATTGACCTGTACACCTGGACGACGCCGAACGGCCGCAAGGCGTCGATTATGCTCGAGGAGGTCGGCCTGCCCTATAAGGTGCACGCAATCGACATTTCCAAAGATGAGCAATTCGCGCCGCATTTCCTCAAAGTGGCACCGAACAACCGCATCCCGGCGATCGTCGATCATGACACCAAGATCGCACTGATGGAGTCGGGCGCGATCCTCATTTATCTCGCCGACAAGACGGGAAAGCTGCTGGCCAAGGAAGGCGAGCGCCGCTACCGCGCCATCGAGTGGCTGATGTGGCAGATGGGCGGCCCCGGGCCCATGCTCGGACAGGTGCATCATTTCGTGAAGTACAATCCGGGCAAGGCGCCTTACGCCGAGGAGCGCTACCTCAAAGAGGCGCACCGGCTTTACAAGGTACTCAACACGCGGCTGGAAGGCCGCGAGTTCGTCGCCGACGAATATTCCATCGCCGACATCGCCATCTGGCCGTGGATTTCGCGCTTCGAATGGCAAACCGTCGACCTCAAGCACTATCCGAACGTGAAGCGCTGGTACGAGACCATCGCCAAGCGCCCGGCCGTACAGAAAGGCTATAAGGTCCCGAAGGACATGGGGCCGGTTCCGATGCCGGCTTGACCTCGGCACGTCACCTTTCCGCCGGATTGGGCTACCATGCGGGGACCATGGCTCAGCGAACAGCCGCTCCGCGTCCCAAACCGCGCCTCTACCTCGTAACGCCCCCGGTCGAGGACGCGGCGGCATTCGCCGCGCCCCTCTCCGTGGCGCTTGCCGCAGGCGACGTAGCCGCGGTGCTGCTTCGCCTCAAGGACAGCGGTGAGCGTAGCCTGATCAACAGCGCCAAGGCGCTCGCTCCGGCCGTGCAGGACAAGGGTGCGGCCTTCATTGTCGACGGCCATGCCGAACTTGTCGCCCGCGCCGGCGCCGACGGCGCCCACCTCACCGGCATCGAGACTTTCACCGAGGCGCTGCCCGAGCCTCAGGCCCGATCGCATCGCGGGTTGCGGCGGGCTTGCCAGCCGTCACGACGCCATGCTCGCCGCCGAAGGCGGCGCCGATTACGTAATGTTCGGCGAGCCGGACGAAGGCGGTGTGCGCCCGGCGTTCGCGGCCATAGAAGAACGCGTCGGCTGGTGGGCGGAAGTGTTCGAGATCCCTTGCGTCGGTTATGCCGCCACGCTCGATGAGGTTGCCGCGCTTGTCTTTGCCGGCGCCGATTTTGTCGCGCTCGGCGATTTCGTCTGGCGTGAACCGCAGCACGTCGCCGCGCAGGTAAGCGTGGCGGCCCAGCGCCTCGCCTTGCCGGAGACTACGGCATGAATCGGCGGGGCAGGATTTTCGCGGCGCTCGCAGCGCTCGGCATGGCGCTGCCTGCCGCGGCGCAGATTAAGCCGCCGCAACCTCAGCCGCCCCCTGCTCCTGCGGCGAGCGAGCCGGACCTTGCCTACGGCGCGTTCCAGCGTGGGCGCTATCTCACCGCACTTGCCGAAGCGAGCGAGCGGGCGAAGAAAAACGATCCAGCGGCGATGACGCTGCTCGGCGAACTCTATGCCAACGGTTACGGCGTCGGCCGCGACGACAGCAAGGCGGCGCAATGGTACAAACTCGCCGCGGCGAACGGCGACCGCAACGCGCTGTTTGCACTCGCCATGTTCGACTTTGAAGGGCGCGCCGGCCCGCGCAACGAGGCGGACGGTGCCCGTCTGCTTGAGGCCGCGGCAAAGCTCGGCCATCCCGCCGCCGCTTACGATCTCGGCCTGCTCTACCTGCAAGGCAAGCAGTTTCCGCAAGATCTGGTCCGCGCCGCGCAGTTGTTCCAGCAGGCCGCGGATGCCGGCAATACGGAGGCGCAATACGCCCTTGCCACCATGTACAAAGAAGGTCGCGGCGTATCGAAGAACTTGCGCGAGGCCATGCAGTTGATGGCTACGGCCGCGACCGCCGGCAATATCGACGCCATGGTGGAGTTCGCCATTGCGGCGTTCAACGGCACCGGCACGGATCGAGACGAGTCTGTCGCCGCGGATCTGTTCCTCAAGGCCGCCAAGCGCGGCAGCGCCATCGCGCAAAACCGTCTGGCGCGCATTCTGATGGCCGGGCGCGGCATGCCCGCCAATCCGACCGAGGCGATCAAGTGGCACCTCGTCGCCCAGGCGGGCGGCGACAAGGACCCCGATCTCGATGCTTTTGCCGCCAAGCAGCCGAAGGCCGTGCGCGACGCTGCCGAAGCTGCGGCAAGGAAGTGGCTCTCGACCGCGCCCCCGCCGGCGTCGAAGCCTTGACGGCGCGCGCAAGCGCGGGCATGCCCCGCCTGCCCACTGGCGCTGGATAAGACCCGAACGATGCCTCATTCCGCCACGCTCAACGTGATGATCGCGGCTGCGCGCAAGGCCGCGCGAGCCCTCAAGCGCGATTTCGGTGAGGTGGAAAAGCTTCAGGTGTCGATGAAGGGCCCGGCGAACTTTCGTCACCGCCGCCGACCGCCGCGCCGAGGAGACGCTGTTCCAGGAACTGACCAAGGCGCGGCCCGGCTATGGATTTCTCGGCGAGGAAGGCGGCGTCCGCGAAGGCGCCGACAAGACCCACCGCTGGATCGTCGACCCGCTCGACGGCACCACCAATTTCCTGCACGGCATTCCCCACTTTGCCATTTCCATCGGACTCGAACGCGATGGCGTCGCGATTGCCGGCCTCGTCTACAATCCCGCCGTGGAGGAGATGTTCATCGCCGAGCGCGGCAAGGGCGCCTTCCTGAACGAGCAGCGCATCCGCGTCGCGGCGCGCACGCGGCTCGCCGAGGCGGTCATCGCCTGTGGCCTGCCGCATCTGGGGCACGGCGACCTCGCCCTTGGCCGCAAGGAGGCCGGCGCCATGCAGGCGGAGGTCGCAGGCCTGCGCCGCTTCGGTGCTGCCGCGCTCGATCTCGCCTGGGTGGCCGCAGGCCGGATCGACGCCTATTGGGAGCGCGACATCAAGCCGTGGGATATGGCGGCCGGAATGGTGCTGGTGCGCGAGGCCGGCGGCTTTGTGTCCGATTGCGACGGCGGCGACGACATGTACGCCAAGGGGCACATCGCCTCCGGCAATGACGGCATGCACAAGGCGATTCTGGCCGTGCTGAAGGCGGCGGCAAAGAACTGACCTTCAAGGGCCAGGCTCACGGCCGGCCCGGAGCGACGCAATTTCAACTCATTCAGCCGCTTTATCCCTCTTGCCGTTATGATTTTCGTCTGTCACCCGTCTGTGGCATATTGCGATCGTAGCAATCGCGTCGCGCATCAACCATTTCGCCCCGCATGGCCAACGAACTTGACCCGCTAAAATTGTCCTCGCCCCGCATTTTCCTGCTGCGGATGTTGGTGTTCATCATTCTCGGCGGGCTGGTCGCCTTCGTGCTGCACAAGCAGATCGAAGTAGCGTTCATGTCCAATCCGGGGCTCAACGCGCTGATCCTCGGCGTGCTGCTCGTCGGCATCGTGCTCTCGATCCGCCAGGTGATGCGGCTCTATCCCGAGATCGCATGGGTCAACGGATTCCGTCTGGCCGATCCGGGTCTCGCGATCGACCGCGTGCCGGTATTGCTGGCGCCGATGGCGGCGATCCTCGGCAGCCGCGTCGGGCGCATGGCGATGTCGGCACAACTGATGCGCGGCATCCTCGATTTCGATCGCCACCCGCCTCGATGAAGCGCGCGACATCTCGCGCTACATGACCGGCCTGCTGGTGTTCCTCGGCCTGCTCGGCACCTTCTGGGGCCTGATCGAAACCGTAAGTTCGGTCGGCGGCGTGATTCAGGGGCTCAAAGCCGGTGGCGACGCTTCAAGCATGTTCGATTCGCTGCGCGAAGGGCTTGCCGCGCCGCTCTCCGGCATGGGCATTTCGTTTTCGTCGTCGCTGTTTGGTCTTGCCGGCTCGCTGGTGCTCGGCTTCCTCGATCTGCAATCGAGCCAGGCGCAGAACCGCTTCTATACCGAACTCGAAGACTGGCTCTCGACCACCGTCTACGACCAGACCGGCGAGCCGGTCGGCGCCGCCGGCATGGCCGGCGAAGTGCGTTCAGCGATCGAACGCCTGCGCGATGCGGTCAACGAGACCGGCGGCTCGAAGGCTGCGACCAGTGCCATGTCCAATCTCGCCGAAGCGATCCAGGGCCTGGTGCACCATATGCGCACCGAACAGCAGATGATCCGCGATTGGGTCGACAGCCAGGCCGAGCAGCAGCGCGAAATCAAGAAGCTGCTCGAAGCGATGGTGCGCGAAAGAGTCGGGCGCTGATACGATTGGAATAGAAGATGGCGCTTGCACGATCGCGCCGCGGCGAAAGCGGCATGAACTACTGGCCGGGGTTCGTCGACGCGCTGTCGACGCTGATCCTGAGCATCATTTTCATTCTCACCGTATTCGTCGTCGTGCAGTTCTATTTGCAGCAGGAGGTCGCCGGCAAGGATACGGCGCTGACCCGCCTCAACGCGCAGGTCGCCGAGCTGACCGAACTCTTGTCGATGGAGAAGTCCAGCAAGGCCAATCTCCAGGACCAGCTGGCGCAGTTGCAGGCGACGCTTTCCGCCGCGCAAAGCGACCGTGACAAGTTCAAGGGCCTTGCCGACACATCGAGCGCCGCCGTCGGCAAGGCACAGGGCCAGGTGTCCGAATTGTCCAGTCAGGTTGAAGGGCAGAAGAAGATTTCCGCTAACGCGCTGGCGCAAATCGAGGTGCTCAACCAGCAGATCGCGGCGTTGCGCCGCCAGCTCGCCGCCATCCAGCAGGCGCTTGATATCTCCGAGCAGAAGGACAAGGAATCGCAGGCGCGAATTTCCGACCTCGGCCAGCGCCTCAATCTCGCCATGGCGCAGAAGGTTCAGGAACTCACGCAATACCGCTCCGACTTCTTCGGCAAGCTGCGACAGATCCTCGGCAACCGGCCGGATGTGCGCATCGTCGGTGATCGTTTTGTGCTGCAATCTGAGGTATTTTTCGACACCAACAAGGCGGACCTCAAGCCGGAAGCAAACGCGGAATTAGACAAGGTTGCCGGCGCGCTCAACGAACTGGCCAAGCAGATTCCCGCCGAGATTCCCTGGGTGCTGCGCGTTGACGGCCACACCGATGCGCGGCCGATCACCGGCGGCCAGTTCAAGGCGAACTGGGATCTCTCGGCCGCGCGCGCCGTTGCCGTGGTGAAATACTTGATCGAAAAAGGCGTCGAGCCCAAACGTCTGCTCGCCGCCGGTTTCGGCGAATTCCAGCCGATCGATACCGGAACCACGGATGACGCCTACAAGCGCAACCGCCGCATCGAGTTCAAGCTGACCGAGCGGTGAGCGCCCCCGGCTTTACCCTGCGCCGCTACACCGCCGCCGACGAAGACGCGGCGATCGAACTGTGGCGGCGCTCCTGGCAGCACCACTATCCGCACATCAACTTCACCGAGCGCGTGGCCTGGTGGCGCGAACGCTGGCGCTGGGAACTGGTGCCGCATGCGCGGGTCGTGATTGCCGAAGCCGACAACACGATGATCGGCTTCGCTACCATCGATCCGCAAACGCACTATCTCGACCAGATCGTTGTGGCGCCGGAACATTGGGGCGCGGGCGTCGCGCTGGCGCTGCTCGACGAGGCGAAGCTGCTGTCGCCGCACGGCATCGACCTTCTGGTCAACAAGGATAATGCCCGCGCCATCCGCTTCTACGAGAAGCACGGCTTTGCCTATGCCGGCGAGGACAAGAACCAGGTTTCCGGCAAGCCGGTGAACCGCATGCGCTGGACGCCGCGCAAGGCCGGCGAGCCGCGGCGCATCGAGCCGAAGCCATAAGCCGCGGCCGTTCGAGCGAAAACGGCAGATCGCCTGCTAGCGCGTGCTGACCAGCGCCTGCGCCATGGCCGCGTCGAAGAATTTCGAATCCACTTTGAGATAGGCGAGCTTTTCCTCCGTAATGATGACGACCTCGGCCACGCCCGGCACGCGGCGCAGTTTTGCAGCGAGGCTTTCGGTGTCATCCGCGTGGCCGTCGCCGATCGGCACCAGCCGTGTCGTCAGATAACTCGGTTGCGCCATGGTGGCGGCGGCGGCAAGCCAGGCAAGCGCCAGCACCGCGGTCAGGGCGAAGACGCCGGCCGCCCCGCCGTGCTGGTGCGCAAGTCCGCCAAGAATGCCGCCGGCGAAGATGCCGAGAAACTGCGCACTCGAATAAAGCCCGGTCGCCGTGCCCTTGGCCGCGGGCGGCGCCACCTTGGTAATCAGCGAAGGCAGGCTCGCCTCCATCACGTTGAAGGCCGAGAAGAAGATGGTCAGAGCGGCCAGCAAGGCAAAAAGATTATGCGCGCCGGCATAGAGCATCGCCTGGCTGACGACGAGCCCGGCAACGGCGGCGACGAACACGCCCTTCATGCGCCGGTATTTCTCGGCAACGATGATCGCCGGCACCATGACGGCGACCGACACCACCAGCACCGGCAGATAGACCATCCAGTCGCTGTGGTTTGCGATGTCGAGCGTCTCGCGCAGCAGCCCCGGCACCACGAGAAAGCTTGCCGTCAACATGGCGTGCAGCGTGAAAATTCCGAAATTGAGCCGCAGCAGTTCGCCGTTGCGCAGCACCGAGCCGATCAGCGCCGGCACCGTTTCGGCGTCGCGATGCACGCTCAGGCGGGGCGGCTTGGGCACGGCGAATTCCGTGATGGCGATGCCAACGAAGGCAAGTCCGACCATCAGCCAGAAAATTCCGGCAACGCCGATGAAGGTCGCGAGAATGGGACCGGCAACAAGCGCCAGCATGAACGAAGCGCCGATGGAAATTCCGACCAGGGCCATCGCCTTGGTGCGGTTTTCTTCCGTCGTTAGATCGGCAACCAGCGCCAGAATGACGGCGCCAACGGCGCCCGCCCCCTGCACCGCGCGCCCGATAATGACGCCGCCGATCGAGGTGGACAGGGCCGCAATGGCGCTGCCGGCCGCAAAGAGAAGCAGCCCCAGCACGATCATGGTCTTGCGCCCAACCTTGTCGGACAACAGACCAAAGGGGATCTGCAACAGCCCCTGGGTGAGGCCGTAGATGCCCAGCGCCTCGCCGATCAGATAGGGCGTTGCGCCGGTCAGCCCCGCTGCATAGGAGGCAAACACCGGATAGATCATGAACAGGCCGAGAAGCCTGACCGAGAACACCGCCGCGAGCGAGCCCGCGGCCCGGAATTCCTGCTTTTCCATTGCAATTATTCCGAAACACACCTGACTTGCCGCACCCGTCCGCCTCCTGTATAGACCCGCCAAATTCAACACAAATCGGGCGTCCGGCGTTAAAGACCGCGCCCTGATGGAACGAGCCATGAAGCAGGATATCCACCCCGATTATCACACCATCAAGGTGGTGATGACCGACGGCACCGAATTCACCACCCGCACCACCTGGGGCAAGGAAGGCGATGTCATGCATCTCGACATCGACCCGAAGTCGCACCCGGCCTGGACCGGCGGCCAGCAGCAGTTGCTCGACCGCGGCGGCCGCCTGTCGCGCTTCCAGAAGAAGTTTTCCGGCTTCCTCAAGACCGACGACAAGGCCGGGAAGAAATAGGCGCCACGCCCTGTCGCTGGAGACGAAAAAACCCCGCCGATGCGGGGTTTTTTATTGCCGAACGCTGATGAACCGCGGCCTTAAGCGCTTTCGGCGCCGAATGCCGCCTTAAGCAGCCCCATTTGCCGCTCTACCGGGTTGACCGGCAGCGGCTGTTCGATGGGAGCGCGGTTGTGAATGGTGGTGTCGAGCCGCCGCACAAGGCCCTGCAGCTTGAGTGAGCGCGCGATCAGATCCTGAAGCGCGATCGGGAGCAGCTCGACATTTGTTTGGTCGTGGGTATCGCTCGGCGCGATCTTGACCTTGTTCTTTTCCTTGCTGGCCTGGGCCAGCGACATTTCGCCTTCCTTGACCGCGCGATGCAGCAGCAGCCAGGAGGCAAGTTGCATCAGCCGGGTGGTCAGCCGCATGCTTTCGGTCGCGTAAGCCAGTGCCGCGGCACGCTCGAGTTTCTTGGATTCGGCCCGCCCGGGACCATCGAGATAGGTCGCGGTCTCTTCCACCAGCGCCATTCCGTCGCGGAACAGGTTGGCAAACGCCTGCGAATTGGCTAGCCGCGCGCCAAATGACACCGGCTGCGCCTCGCTGAACATCTTTTCTGACATTACGCTACGCCTTACCACTGACCCGGCGCTGTTACTCGCGCTTTGATGAGTGAGAGCATCGCGCGTCCGCTCATCCCCGTCCAGACGGGGAATGGACAAAAATTGCGACATAGTTGCCGGGCAAGCTTAAGGGAACGCAGACCATAAGGCAGCGCGTTGTCCCGAATCGAGACAAAAAAGAGCCGCCGTTGCCGGCGGCTCGAAGTTGATAACAGGGAGGCGTCAAACAGAGTGGACAGGAGCCACTCAATGTCCACGAAGATGGACGATCACAGTAATGGTCGAGAAAGCTTAACGACAGGTTACCGGATTGCGCCCACTGCGTGATTTTTGCGCGAGCCAGGGCCCACAAAACGGCGGTTATCGCTTGAAGAACTGGTCGGCGGCGCTGCGTTTGGCGCGCTTTTGCGCCATGTCGGCTTCGAGGCGCGCGATCTCGTCGCGCAGGAGTTGCACCCGCTCTCCCAGCTCCTCGACCGAAAGCAGGCCTAAATCCTGGCCGACTTCGTGCGCGAGCTTTTTCTTCGGCCTGTCGTCGTCGTCCGCTGCCGGCATGGCGCGCCTCCGCAAAGCTTGTCCGGCGAAAATCTAATCGCCGCCCCGCCGGTTGTCACATGGGCGGCTCGCGCCTAAAACGCCGGCACCGCCCGCGAAGGAGCCTTTCGACATGACTATCCCCGCCCGTATGACCGCCATCGGCATCAAGGCACCCGGAGGACCGGAGATGCTGGTCGTGGAAGAACGGCCGACCCCAACGCCCGGCGCCGGCGAGGTTCTGGTCAAGGTGTCGGCCGCCGGCGTCAACCGGCCGGATGTGATGCAGCGGCAAGGACGCTATCCGCCGCCGCCGGGCGCGACGGATATTCCCGGACTCGAAATTGCCGGCGAGATCGTAGCGCTGGGGCCTTCCGTCAAGCGCTGGAAAGTCGGCGACCGGGTTTTCGCGCTGGTGGTTGGCGGCGGCTATGCCGAGTTTTGTCCCGCACACGAAAGCCACGCGCTGCCGCTGTCCGGATTGTCGATGATCGAGGGCGCCGCGCTCCCCGAGACCGTGTTCACCGTCTGGCACAACATGGTTCAGCGCGGCGGGCTCAAATCCGGCGAGACCTTTCTCGTACATGGCGGCTCGTCCGGCATCGGCACGACAGCGATCCAGATCGCCAAGGCACTTGGCGTCCGCGTCATCGCCACCGCCGGCAGCGAGGAGAAATGCGCCGCCTGCCGCAAGCTCGGCGCCGACGTTGCCATCAATTACAAGACCGAGGATTTTGTCGCGGCGACCAAAGCCGCAACCGCCGACAAGGGCGCCAACCTGATCCTCGACATGGTCGGCGGCGATTACATCGCGCGGAACTACGAAGCGGCCGCGATCGAGGGCCGCATCGTGCAGATCGCCTTCCAGGGCAGTTCCAAGGCGACCGTCGATTTCCACCGCCTCATGCTCAAGCGGCTGCACCCACACCGGCTCGACGCTGCGCGCCCGCCCGGTCGCCGACAAGGGCGCGATCCGCCAGGCGGTCGAGGACAACGTGCTGCCGATGATCGCCGCCGGCAAAGTGAAGCCGGTGATCTACAAGACCTTCCCGTTGAAGGAGGCGTCAGACGCCCACGCGTTGATGGAAAGCAGCGGCCACATCGGCAAGATCGTGCTAACCCTTTGACAATTCGGCGGAACTTCCCTCGATCGAGGCTCGCTTTGAAGCCGCGAAATCGGCACAATAGACTGCCTAAAGTGGGTAAGATTCGTTTGCAAAATTTCATCAGCCGGCGGCGCTCGACCAGCTGGCCGCTGCCTTTGGCCGGGGGTTCGGATTGAAAGTCATCCGCTGCGCGACGGCGTTTGCGCTTGCCCTGACCGCTCTGCTGGCCGGGCACCCTGCGCGCGCGGTTGAAGCCATCAACGTCCGGGTCGACGTCCAGGCGATCGACCTTACCGCCGCCACCGAGCTGCAGAAGTCCGAAAGCGACCGCATCCAGGTCTCGACCGCCCCCGGCCCGGACGGCATCGTGCGCCGCATCGAGGTGCGCGCGCGCGAAGGCGGCAACAACTGGGCGGTGTTTGCGCTCACCAACAATTCCGACGAGCAGATCGACCGGCTGATCGTCGTGCCGCATTACCGCATGGTCGGCTCCGGCCTGTTCTGGCCCGATCTCGGGGTTTCCCGCATCGCCAACATCACGCCGTCATCCGGCGACCGCCCGGTGCGTCAGGAGAACACCGGCTCGGATATTTTCCGCGTCACCCTCGATCCCGGCACCGTCATCACCTTTGTCGCCGAACTGCGCACCGACAAGCTGCCGCAGATCTATTTGTGGGAACCGGACGCCTACAAGGACAAGGTCAACTCGTTCACCCTCTATTACGGCATCGTCATCGGCATCGCCGGATTGCTGGCGCTGTTCCTCACCATTTTGTTCGTGGTCAAGGGTTCGGTGATGTTTCCGGCCGCGGCCGCGCTCGGCTGGGCGGTGCTGGTCTATATCGGCATCGATTTCGGATTCTGGGGCAAGGTGTTCGACATGTCGGCGGGCGCCGAGCGCGTCTGGCGTGCCTGCGGCGAAGCGATACTGTCGGCGACGCTGCTGGTTTTCCTGTTCGCCTATCTCAACCTGTCGCGCTGGCACGTACGCTATGCCCACATCACTTTCGCCTGGCTCGCCGCACTCGCCTGCCTGATCGCGGTTGCCGTATTCGATCCGGCGATCGCCTCCGGCATCGCCCGCATGTCGCTCGCCGGCATTGCCGTGCTCGGCCTCGCCCTGGTGATCTACCTTTCCACGCACGGCTTCGACCGCGCGGTGCTGCTGATCCCGACCTGGCTGCTGCTGGTGGTGTGGACCGGCGCCGCCGGTCTTGCCGTCACCGGCTTTGTCACCAACGACATCGTCGGTCCGGCGCTGCTCGGCGGCCTGGTGCTGATCGTGATGCTGATCGGCTTCACGGTGATGCAGCACGCCTTCGCCGGCGGCATCACGCAAGGCATCGTCTCCGACGTCGAGCGCCGTGCGCTGGCGCTGACCGGCGCCGGCGACATGATCTGGGACTGGGACGTTTCCGCCGACAAGATCTACACCAGCCCGGAGACCGAGCATGCGCTGTCCCTCAAGCGCGGCGCGCTGGAAGGCCCGGCGGCGCAATGGCTCGACGTGCTGCACCCGCTCGATCGCGACCGCTTCCGCGCCTCGCTCGACGGCGTGATCGAGCAGCGCCGCGGCCGCCTGACCCAGGATTTCCGCCTGCGCGCGGCCGACGGCCATTACGTCTGGTTTTCCCTGAAGGCGCGGCCAGTGGTCGGTTCCGACGGCGAAGTGGTGCGCCTCGTCGGCACGCTCACCGACGTCACCGAATTCAAGAACGCCGAGGAACGGCTGCTGTTCGATGCCGTGCACGACAACCTGACCGGCCTGCCCAATCGAGAATTGTTTCTCGACCGCATGGAGGCGGCGTTTGCCTTCGCCCGCTCCGACACCACGATCCGCCCTTCGGTCCTGGTCATCGACCTCGACCGCTTCAAGCAGGTCAACGACTCGGTCGGCATCGCGGTCGGCGATTCAATCCTGCTGACCATTGCGCGCCGCCTTGCCCGGCTGCTTAAACCGCACGACACGCTGGCGCGGCTGTCCGGCGACCAGTTCGCCGCCATTTTGATGTCGGAAAAAGAGCCCGCGCGCATCGTCGCCTTCGTCGAGACCATGCGCCGGGCGCTACGCGCGCCGATCGCCTTCAACGACCGCGAAATTTTCCTTACCGCTTCGGTCGGCCTGGCGCTCGCCGAAAGCCAGCCGCACCGCACCGAGGAGGTGCTCAAGGACGCCGAGCTCGCGATGTATTACGCCAAGCGCGTCGGCGGCGACCGTATCGAGATTTTCAAGCCGGCGATGCGTTCGCGCAAGACCGACCGGCTGACGATGGAATCGGAATTGCGCCGCGCCATCGAGCGCGAGGAGATCAAGATCCTCTACCAGCCGATCGTGCGCCTCGAGGACCGGCTGATCGCGGGTTTCGAGGCGCTGGCGCGCTGGGATCACCCGAAACTGGGGCGCCTGTCGCCGTCCGAATTCATCTCCATTGCCGAGGAAATCGGGCTCATCGTTGACCTCGGCCTGTTCGTGCTTGAGCGAACGGCCCGGCAACTGGCGATCTGGCAGCACGCCAATCGCGCCCGCGATCCGGTGTTCGCGTCCGTCAACGTATCGTCGCGTCAGTTGCTGCGCCACGACCTGATCCAGGACCTGCGCAGCGTGCTCGCCCGCTCGGCGCTCGCACGCGGCTCGCTCAAGCTCGAATTGACCGAGTTGCTGGTGATGGAGAACCCGGAGCACGCCGCGCAGATGCTCACGCGCATGAAAGAGCTCGGCGCCGGCCTCGCGCTCGATGATTTCGGCACCGGACATTCATCGCTTGCCTATCTGCAGCGCTTCCCCTTCGACACCATCAAGATCGACCAGTCGTTCGTGCGCACCACCACGCGCGGCACGCGGCCGGTGATCCTGCGCTCGATCATCGCGCTGGCGCACGATCTCGGCATGGACGTGGTGGCGGAAGGCGCCGAGAGCGACTCCGACGCGGTCGAGCTTTACCAGCTCGGCTGCGAGTACGCGCAAGGCTTTGCTTTTGGCGAACCGATGACGGCGGAGGCCGCTTCGACGCTGCTCACCGGCGACAAGCGGCTGGAGGCCGTTCGCTAGGCGTGTCCGGATTCACTCGACAGCATGCCGAGGTCGATGCCGATCTTGCGCAGCGCCTTGTTGTATTTGCCGTCGGTATCGGTGCCGAAGATCAGTTCGGAGTCGGCAGCGCAATGCAGCCAGCCGTTCTGCTGGATCTCGGTTTCCAGTTGTCCCGGCGCCCAGCCGGCGTAGCCGAGCGCGAGAATGGCGCTGACCGGTCCCTTGCCGTTGGCGATGGCTTTGAGGATGTCGAGCGTTGCGGTGAGGCAGATGCCTTCGTCGATCGGCAGTGTCGAGTTCTCGATGAAGAAATCCGCCGAGTGAAGAACAAACCCGCGTCCGGTCTCCACCGGCCCGCCCTTGAGTATTTTCACCGCGCCCGCGGTGTTCGGCAGTTCGATGCGCTCGGCCGCCGGAATGACTTCGAGCTGCACCAGCAGGTCGGGAAAATTGATGTTCGCCGCGGGCTGATTGACGATGATGCCCATGGCGCCCTCGGTCGAATGCGCGCACACGTAAATCACCGCACGCGAGAAGCGTTCATCTCCCATCGCGGGCATGGCAATAAGCATCTGCCCGTCGAGATAACCGCGTGCCGGAGTCTTGCCGGATGATTTGCGCGGAAGCTTCATGAAAAAAGGTTACCTGATCGGTTTGTCTTTGCAAACGAACCCGGCCGTCAAAAGTTCAGCCATCCGTCCCGCCACACGCACAATACTAAAGCCGTTAATTGTGGCGAAATGCGCGCTTGCTCAACGCCTGCTCATTCGATGCTCACAATGAATTCAGTGGCGCGCCATAGCCATTGTGACTAGATCGGCGCCATGAACGGTGCCCGCGAATCGCTTGCCGTCACATTAGCCTCAGTCGTGTTTTGGGCCGTGGGCGCTGCGCCCGCCCGCGCCGGCGACGCATCGCCCTGGGTGGCGGACCTGCATTCGTCGTTGCGGCTGATCGCCGGGGGCAAGGACGGCGCCGAGGCCCTGCGCGCCGGCATCGAGATCAAGGTCGCGTCCGGCTGGCACACCTACTGGCGCTATCCCGGCGACTCCGGCGTGCCGCCGCGCTTCACCTTTCCCGGCTCCGACAATGTCGCCGCGGTCAAGGTGTCCTATCCGGCGCCGCATGCAATCACCGACGAGACCGGCACCACCATCGGATATAGTGACAATGTCGTTTTTCCGTTGCGCGTCGTGCCTCGGCAAAAAGGCAAACCGGTGACGCTGCGCCTGCATGTCGATTACGCGGTGTGCGAGAAAATGTGCGTGCCGGTTGAGGCCAAGGCCGAACTGGCGCTGCCCGGCGGCAACGCCGAAACCGCGTCAGCGCTGACCGCCGCCGAAGCGCGCGTTCCCAAACCGGTGAGCGCAGCCGAAGCCGGGCTGACCGCGCGCCGCGTCAACGACAAGACGCCAAAGCCGCTGGTATTTGTCGATCTGGCCGCGCCCACCGGCGAAAAGGTGCAAGTTTTTGTCGAAGGCCCGTCGCCGGAATGGGCGCTGCCCATTCCCAAACCCGCGCCGGGAGCGCCACCGGGTCACCAGCATTTCGGCTTCGAGCTTGACGGGATTCCGCCTGGCGTCGATCCAAAAGGGCCCTACGAACTTACCTTTACCATCGTCCGCGGCACGCAGCCGATCGAGGTCAAGACCCATCTCGACTAGACGGGCTTTGCCACGCTAACGTCTTCCCTCAAGAAATTTCAAAATCCCACACCCGAGAGGAACACCCATGCCCATCAAGGTCGGCGACAAATTGCCCAGCGCCACGTTCCGCGTCATGACCGCCGAAGGTCCCAAGCCGAAGACCACCGACGATATTTTCAAGGGCAAGACGGTGGCGTTGTTTGCCGTGCCCGGCGCGTTCACGCCGACCTGCACCAACATGCACATGCCGAGCTTTTTGAACAACGCCGCCGCCTTCAAGGCCAAGGGCGTCAACACCATCGCGGTGACCGGCGTCAACGACGTCTTCGTCATGGAGGCGTGGAAGAAATCGACCGGCGCCGGCGACAAGGTGGATTTTCTCGCCGACGGCAACGCCGACTTCGCCAAGGCGATCGACATGACGCTCGATGCTTCCGGCAACGGTCTCGGCACCCGCTCCAAGCGCTATTCGATGCTGGTCGAGGACGGCGTGGTGAAAAAACTCAACGTCGAGGACGCGCCCGGCAAGTGCGACATTTCCGGCGGCCAGGCGCTGCTCGCGCAGGTCTGACTACTTCGCCTTCATCGCCCCGGTCGCGCCGGCGCGCGCCGCGATGATTCCATCGCGCGCAAGCTGATCGGCGCGCTCATTCATCGCGTGCCCGGCATGACCCTTCACCCAGTGCCAACGCACTTGGTGGTTGGTCAGCGCCGCATCGAGCCGCTGCCATAGGTCGACGTTCTTCACCGGTTTCTTGTCGGCGGTGCGCCAGCCGTTCTTCTTCCAGCTTTTGATCCAGGTGGTGATGCCGTTTTTCACATACTCGCTGTCGGTATGCAGATCGACCGAGCAGGCGCGCTTCAAGGCTTCAAGCGCCGAGATCGCCGCCGTCAACTCCATGCGGTTGTTGGTGGTGTGAGCTTCCCCGCCCATCAACTCCTTTTCCTGGTCGCCGAAGCTCAGAATCGCGCCCCAGCCGCCCGGCCCCGGATTTCCCGAACAGGCGCCGTCAGTATAGATCGTGACGCGCTCGGTCATGAACTGAAGCCGTAGTCTGAAACGCTTTTGACCGACTGGTGAAAGCGCAGCTTGCGGAAATATTCCAGCGGATCTTTCGGCCGCACCAGCGCGCCCTCCGGTACCGCCAGCCAGTCGACCAGCCGCGTCAAGAGGAAGCGCAGCGCCGAGCCGCGCGACAAAACCGGGAGCGCCGCGCGCTCCGCGGCATTGAGTTCGCGCACCTGCGAATAGGCCTTGAGCAACGCGCGGCCCTTGGTGACGTTGAAGGAATTGTCGGTCTCGAAACACCAGGCGTTGAGACAGACCGTGACGTCATAGGCGAGCGCGTCGGTGCAGGCGAAATAGAAATCGATCAGGCCGGAGAGCTTCTCGCCGAGGAAAAAGACGTTGTCCGGGAAAAGATCGGCGTGGATCACCCCCTGCGGCAGGTCGCGCGGCCAGACTTTGTCCAGCACGTCGAGCTCCTGTGCGATCGCCGCGCAGAGGCCCTCGCGCACGCTGTCGCCGCGCGCCTTGGCATGCTGGTAAAGCGGCCGCCAACTGGCGATGCCGAGGGCGTTGGCACGCTTCATTTTGAAATCGGCGCCGGCAAGATGCAGTTTCGCCAGCGCCTCGCCGACCGCGGCGCAATGACCGGGCGAAGGCCTGCGCATCCACATGCCGTCGAGAAAGGTGACAAGCGCCGCCGGGCGGCCGGCGACCGTGCCGAGCATGCCGCCCTCTTTATTCTTGACCGGCTGCGGACAGGTGAGCCCGCGCGCCGCCAGGTGCTCCATCAGGCCGAGAAAGAACGGCAGGTCGTTTGCCGCGACGCGCTTTTCATACAGCGTGAGGATGAAATGGCCGGCCGCACTATGGACAAGGAAATTGGAATTTTCCACACCCTCGGCGATGCCCTTGTAGGACAGCAATTCGCCGACGCTGTAATCGGCGAGAAAGCGGGCAAGCTCGTCGGCGCCGACGTCGGTATAGACGGCCATCGAAGGCTTACTCCGCCGCCTGGTTCTCCCGCAGCGGGCGAGGCAGCGGGAAGAACATGCTTTCCTCGGTGGCGGAAATGGTTTCCACGGTCAGCGTGAAGCGCTGCGCGAAGGCGTCGAGGATTTCCTCGACCAGGATTTCCGGCGCCGAGGCGCCGGCGGTGACGCCGAGCGTGTTGATGCCGGCAAACCAGTTCCAGTCGATGTCGTCGGCGCGCTGCACCAGCACGGCATAAGGACAGCCGGAACGCTCGGCGACTTCCTTGAGCCGCTGCGAGTTCGACGAATTGGGCGAGCCGACCACGACGAGGGCGTCGACCGTGGGGGCGACGCGCTTGACCGCCTCCTGGCGGTTGGTGGTGGCGTAGCAGATGTCTTCCTTGTGCGGCCCTTCGATGTGCGGAAAGCGCGCCTTGAGCGCGTCGACGATGGTCGCAGTGTCCTGCACCGAAAGCGTCGTCTGCGTCACGTAAGCGAGCTTGGATACGTCGCGCGGCTTGAACGCCTGCACGCCTTCCACGGTCTCGATGAGGGTGATGGCCCCCACGGGAAGCTGGCCCATGGTGCCGACGACCTCCGGGTGGCCGGCGTGGCCGATCAGCACGATCTCGCGGCCGCGGCGGAAGTGGATGTCGGCCTCGCGGTGCACCTTGGTGACCAGCGGGCAGGTGGCGTCGAGCGTCACCATGTTGCGCCGCTGCGCCTCCGCCGGCACCGAGAGCGGCACGCCATGCGCGGAAAAGATCACGGGAGCATCGCCGTCGGGGACTTCGCTCAGCTCCTCGACGAAAATCGCGCCCTTCTTGCGCAGGCTGTCGACGACGTATTTGTTGTGCACGATCTCGTGGCGCACATAGACCGGGGCCCCGTAGATCGCCAGCGCCCGCTCCACCGATTCGATGGCGCGCACCACCCCGGCGCAAAACCCGCGCGGCGAGCAGAGCAGCACTTTCAGGATGGGTTTTTCAGCCGTGACCGTCATAAAAGCCTCTGTAGCATGGCGCTTTCTCCCGCCCGACATGGGCCGCGGCGCCAAACCTGTCAAGCCGAGCGGTTGCGCCTAGGGGCTAAAGTCCCTATATTCCGGCCACTTTCCGATCATCCCCGATGATCCGCTGCTTCGCCCCGTTCAAGCCGGGTGGAGCGCCAAGAGGAGATATTGCCATGTCGACGCCCGCGCCGCTGATGCCCAAAGCCACCGCCGTCTGGCTGTTGGATAACACCGCGCTGACGTTCGAGCAGGTGGCCGATTTCTGCAAGCTGCACCCGCTCGAGGTCAAGGCGATCGCCGACGGCGACGCGGCCCAGGGCATCAAGGGCCTCGACCCGATCCAGACCGGGCAACTGACCCGCGACCAGATCAGCGAGGCCGAGAAGAACCCGGACATGCGGCTCACCATCACCGCGCCCAAGGTCGCCGTTCCCGGCCCCGAGCGCGGCAAGAAGGGCCCGCGCTATACGCCGGTGTCGCGCCGGCAGGACCGCCCCAACGCCATCCTCTGGCTGGTGCGCAACCATCCTGAACTCAAGGACGCGGCGATCATGCGGCTCGTCGGCACCACCAAGTCCACCATCTCCGCGATCCGCGACCGCACCCACTGGAACGCGGCGACGCTGGCGCCGATGGACCCGGTGACGCTCGGGCTTGCGACGCAGACCGATCTCGATTTCGAGGTGAACCGCGCCAACAAGGAAAAGCCGGCGCCGGTCTCGACCGGGGCAACGCTGCTGCCTGCCGCCGAAACCACGGCGAAGAAGGAAGCGGAAGTCGCAGCAGCCGCCGCCGTCGAGGCCGAGAAGAAGCCCGGCGGCTCCGACGTCGACGTCGGCGCGGTGTTTGCCAAGCTCAAGCAGCTCGGCGGCAAGCACGAAGAGGACAAGGACGAGTAGGGTTTTTGCGCCTAATCTTTTCTGAGTTTTTTCTCCAGGTCCCTTTTTTGAATTCGTGAAGCGAGCGGCGAGCTCTCTTCCCTCTCCCCTTGAGGGAGAGGGTGGCGAGCGCGGAGCGATAGCGAGCGCGAGCCGGGTGAGGGGTACCTTTTTCGCAGCTCACCCCTCTCCCGCCCTCGCTCGGATTCCCTCCGCTCGGGCACCCTCTCCCTCAAGAGGAGAGGGAAAACGCGAACACCGCTTCTCCCGAAACAATTTTTCAAACAGCCGCGCGGGATTGCCCGTGTTCTTTGAGCGGCGCCGGGTACGCCGTAGTCCCGCTTTTGCCCCCGCCGCAAAATGCGAGGGGAATGGAGCGCCGCGAGGCGCTGCATTTGTTTCTCCTTCAGATCCCGTTGAACAACGTGTTTCTGGGGCTAAAACGCAGATTTTAGTTCGACTTACTATTGGGATAATTTGGGAAGCATGGCTCTTAGTTGAGCGTGGATTCCTAAAAAGCACGGTTGGACGCGATTACCTACCATTGCTCGACGAGCCAGCACGCGATTCCCTAAATCGCCTTAAGAAGTGATTTGCATCAAGCCCAATTTATACGATCCGAAACAGCTATGCTTTTCATCACCCTACAAAACAGCAAATGGAGGCCGCGTTTCAGATGGCAGCCTCAAACAAAGACGGGGAGGAAATCGATTGGAGCATCTTTTTTGATCGAGCATTGCTCAACACATTCTTCTTCGTGTCTGATTACGTTTTTGTGCACGGGATCGCCCAAGCTCTCCAAGAGAGCGATACAAATACTGCGCATGAAAAATTGTTGCGCGACTTAGCGCCAACGGCGAACGATCTTTCAGAAATCACGTTCGGCTTCGCCAAGGCTATCTTTCAAAAATATATCAATAAAGACGAACCGGTAATGACGGCTGTTGCTAAGGTTTCGGACGCGCCCAACATAGATGAAGTGCATCTCCCTCATTATGTTGAGACCGGTGCTCTTCGAAGATAATTATCCCCCCACGCCCCTCTCCCTCACCGCCTCGCTAATCTCCTCCAGCACCTTGGGGTCCTCGATGGTCGCCGGCATGGTCCAGGCCTCGCCGTCGGCGATCTTCTTGATGGTGCCGCGCAGGATCTTGCCTGAGCGCGTCTTCGGCAGCCGCGCCACCGTGATCGCCAGCTTGAACGCCGCCACCGGACCTATTTTCTCGCGCACCAGCGCCACGATCTCGCGCTCGATCTCGGCATGCTCGCGGTTGACGCCGGCCTTGAGCACGATGAAGCCGCAGGGCACCTCGCCCTTGAGCTCGTCCTTGATGCCGAGCACGGCGCATTCGGCGACGTCGGCGTGCGCGGCCAGCACCTCCTCCATGCCGCCGGTCGAGAGCCGATGGCCGGCGACGTTGATGATGTCGTCGGTGCGGCCCATCACCCAGACATAGCCGTCGTCGTCGATGAAGCCTGCGTCCGCGGTCTTGTAGTAGCCGGGAAACTCCGCGAAGTAGCTCTCGACGCAGCGCTCGTCCTGCTGCCACAGCGTCGGCAGCGCCGCCGGCGGCAGCGGCAGCTTCACCACCAGCGAGCCGACGGTGCCGCGCGGCAAGGGCTTCGAGGCCTCGTCGACGACCTCCATGGCGTAGCCCGGCATCGGCACCGTGGCCGAGCCGTGCTTGACCGGAAGCGCGCCGAGGCCGAGCGGATTGCCGCAGATGCACCAGCCGGTCTCGGTCTGCCACCAGTGGTCGATCACCGGCTTCTTCAGCGTCTTCTCCGCCCAGTCGACCGTCGGCGGATCGGCGCGCTCGCCGGCGAGAAACAGCGCGCGGAATTTCGACAGGTCGTATTGCGCCATCAGCTTGGCGTCGGGGTCTTCCTTCTTGATGGCGCGGAAGGCGGTCGGCGCGGTGAACAGCGCCACCGCCTTGTGCTGCGCGATCACGCGCCAGAAGGCGCCGGCGTCGGGCGTGCCCACCGGCTTGCCCTCGTACATGATCGAGGTGGCGCCGTGGATCAGCGGCGCATAGACGATGTAGGAGTGGCCGACCACCCAGCCGATGTCGGAGGCGCACCACCAGATCTCGCCCGGCTTGACGCCGTAGAGATTGTGCATCGACCATGCGAGCGCGACCAGATGCCCGCCATTGTCGCGCACCACGCCCTTGGGGATGCCGGTGGTGCCCGAGGTGTAGAGAATGTAGAGCGGATCGGTGGCGGCGACCGGCACGCACTCGCTGGTCTTGGCGTATTCGACCGCGTGCTCCCAGGTTTTGCGCCAGTCGTGGTCGCGGCCTGGCGTCATCGCCGCCTCGCATTGCGGGCGCTGCAGGATGAGGCAGGCCGAGACTTTGTGTTTCGCCAGCGCGATCGCCTCATCGAGCAGCGGCTTGTAGGGCACCACGCGGTTGACCTCGATGCCGCACGACGCCGAGAGGATCACCTTGGGCTTGGCGTCGTCGATGCGGGTGGCGAGCTCCTTGGCGGCAAAGCCGCCGAACACCACCGAATGGATGGCGCCGATGCGCGCGCAGGCGAGCATCGCGAACACCGCCTCCGGCACCATCGGCATATAGAGGATGACGCGGTCGCCCTTGGCCACGCCGAAGTCGCGCAGCATGGCGCCGAGCAGCTGCACCTCGGAGAGCAGGCGGCCGTAGGTGAAGGTCTTGGTCGTATTGGTGACGGGGGAATTGTAGATCAGCGCCACCTGGTCGTTGCGCGTGGCGATGTGGCGGTCGAGCGCGTTGTAGCAGGTGTTGACGACGCCGTCGGTAAACCAGCGGCCGTAGAGGCCTTGCGTCTTGTCGAAGATTTTTGTCGGCTTTTCGTACCAGTCGATGGCCTGCGCCGCCTCGCCCCAGAAGCCTTCGGGATCGCGCTGCCAGCGCGCATAGACGTCGGGGTAGCGGCTTGTGCGGGCGTCCATGGATGCCCTCCCATCTTTTGCTTGGGCCCGATTGTGTCGCGTCGGCCAAATTCAAACAAGCCATGCGCAAACAAGGCTGGCGATGCGCGTGTCCTTTGCCTAGGACGTGGCGGCCGCCATGACCATCATCACCGACCCCCTGTTCTACGCGCTGGCCGTCCCCGCGGTGGTGGCGCTCGGCCTGTCCAAGGGCGGCTTTGCCGGCATGGGGCAGATGGCGACGCCGCTGCTGGCGCTGGTGATGCCGCCGCTCGAGGCCGCCGCCATCATGCTGCCGATCATGATCGTGCAGGACGTTGCCGCCGTCTGGGTCTACCGCAAGGAGTGGGACGGCCGCGTCATCGCCATCATGCTGCCCGGCGCGCTCGCCGGCATCGGCCTCGCCTGGGCGCTCGCCGCGCACATCTCCGAGGCCGCGGTGCGCGTCTTCGTCGGCGCCATCACCATCGCCTTCGTGCTCTACAACTGGATCGGCATCCAGCGCGTCGAGCGCGAGATCGGCTCGGCCAAGATCGGCGCCGGCGCTGTTCTGGGGCGCGCTGTCGGGCTTTACCACCACGATCTGCCAGGCCGGCGGGCCGCCCTACCAGATCTACGTGCTGGCGCTGCGGCAGTCGAAGATGGTGTTCATCGGCACCAGCGCCATTTTCTTCGCCACCATGAACTGGCTCAAGGTCGTGCCCTACGCCGCGCTCGGGCAATTCTCCGCCAGGGGGCTGGCGACCTCGCTGGTGCTGATCCCGCTGGCGATCGCCACCAACCAGCTCGGCTTCTGGCTGGTGCGGCGCACGCCGCAGAAGCTGTTCTACCAGGTGACGCTGGTCATCATGTTCGTGATCTCGATCGCCTTGGTCTACAGTGGCGGCGGACAGCTATTGCACGGCTGACATCCTGTCGATTGTGATGGCCGGGCTCGTCCCGGCCATCCCGATCGATCGGCAATGCTTTGCCCAAGCGCATGATCGCCGGGACAAGCCGGCGATGACAAGCCGAATTTTCGCCGCTAACGTTGCTCGCCGGGGGAAACAAAATGGCAAAAACGCCATACGATGAAGGCCTCGAGCGCAATCCGGCGAACTTCCAGCCGCTGACGCCGATTGGTTTTCTCGAGCGCGCGGCAAGCGTGTTCCCGGACCACACCGCCATCATCCACGGGCCGTTGCGGCGCTCTTACGCCGAGTTCTACGCACGGACGCGGCGGCTCGCCTCGGCCCTGTCGAAGCGCGGCATCAAGCGCGGCGACACCGTCTCGGTGATGCTCGCCAATACGCCGGCGATGATCGAGGCCCACTACGGCGTGCCGATGACGCAAGGCGTGCTCAACACGCTCAACACGCGGCTCGATGCCGCCATCATCGCCTTCTCGCTCGACCATGCCGAGACGAAGATCGTCATCATCGACCGCGAATTTTCCAAGGTGATGAAGGAGGCGCTCAGCCTCTGCAAGGCAAAGCCGCTGGTGATCGATTACGACGATCCGCAATATTCCGGCGGCGGGGAACGGCTGGGAAAAATCGAGTACGAGGATTTGCTGCGCGAGGGCGACCCCGATTTTTCCTGGTCGATGCCCGAGGACGAATGGGATGCGATTGCGCTCAATTACACCAGCGGCACCACCGGCGATCCCAAGGGCGTGGTCTATCACCACCGCGGCGCTTACCTGCTGGCCGTCGGCAATGTCGTCACCTGTTCGATGGCCAAGCACCCGGTCTATCTGTGGACGCTGCCGATGTTCCACTGCAACGGCTGGTGCTTTCCCTGGTCGATCTCGGTCGCCGCCGGCACGCACGTGTGCCTGCGCGCGGTGCGCGCCGCGGCGATGTATGACGCGATTGCCGATCACAAGGTGACGCATCTGTGCGGCGCGCCGATCGTGATGGCGACGCTGCTCAACGCGCCGGCCGCGGAGAAGAAGCCGCTGCCGCACGTGGTGCAGTTCTTCACCGCCGCCGCGCCGCCGCCGGAAGCCGTGCTCGCGCAGATGAAGGACGCGGGCTTCAACGTCACGCATCTCTACGGGCTCACCGAATGCTACGGGCCCTCGGTGGTCAACGACTGGCACGAGCAATGGGACGCGCTGCCGCCGGTGGAGCAGGCGGCGAAGAAGGCGCGGCAGGGCGTGCGCTACGGTGCGCTGGAGGCGCTCGACGTGCGCGACCCCGATACGCTGGTGCCGGTCGCCCGCGATGGCGCCGCGCTCGGCGAAGTGATGATGCGCGGCAACGTGGTGATGAAAGGCTACCTCAAGAACAAGGCCTCGACCGAGAAGGCCTTCATGGGCGGCTGGTTCCACACCGGCGACATCGGCGTCATCCACCCCGACGGCTATATCCAGCTCAAGGACCGCTCCAAGGACATCATCATTTCCGGCGGCGAGAATATTTCATCGATCGAGGTGGAAGACGCGCTCTACAAGCACCCGGCGGTCGCCGCCGCCGCCGTCGTCGCCAAGCCCGACGAGAAATGGGGCGAGACCCCGTGCGCCTTCGTCGAATTAAAGTCGGGCAGCAAAGCGACGAGCGACGAACTGATGCAATGGTGCAGGAAGCACCTTGCCTCGTACAAATGCCCGCGCACCATTGTGTTCGCCGAAATCCCGAAAACCTCGACCGGCAAGATCCAGAAATTCAAGCTGCGCGAGATGGCGAAGGCGGTCTAGGCGTCAGCGCCGCGACAGCGCGATCAGCACAACGCCGGCGACCGCCGTGGCGAGACCGATATAAATCCATTTCAATTCATCGATCATGAAACTCGACGCCGGGTACGGGAAATAGCCGCTCCCCTGCGCGGCCCAGACGAGCCCCGCCAGCGTCACCAAAATGCCGGCCATCAACAGGGCGTTTTTCATGATTCACTCGGGCGCCGCCTGCTTGTCGGCACCGGATTAGATCGGCAACGCCTGACCTCAGCGAAAGCCGTCGCGTCCGGGGCCGCCGAGCGTATCGAACATGCGGTTCGAATCGTAGCGCTGGTCGAATGTGCCGCCTTGCTGGGCGCCGCCGAAGCGGATGGTGGTATTGCCTTGCTGCAGGGTCGAGCCGCCGCCGGAGCCCGCGCCGTCAAACCGCGCGTCGGGATCGGTGTAGCGGGCGCCGCCGCTGCTGGTGGTGTTGCTTTTGTCATCGATGGTGAAGGCGTGCGCCACGGGCGCGGCCAAAATGACCAAAGCAAAGGCGGCGGCGAGCTGAAGCTTCATGGCGGCCTCGAATGTGTTTGCCGAATTCTGCAATCAGGCCAAGACAATATGGCCGTATGGCGGCAAAGAAGCAACGTGCCGCGGGTGGCGCGCTTTTTGCTTCGATATTCCGGCGCAGTTTGGTGTGCGTTCTGCGCCACCGCCCGGTCACGCTCCCTTAACGAACGCGGATCAGGCTGGCCGACGTAAAAAAAGCGAACGAATCTTCGGGGAGAGACAACGCCAGTTCAAGCGCCGGGCAACCCGATGGAGACAGAGCCTTGCCCACTGACTTGCCACGTCCACGCCGCGTCGAAAGCAAAACGAAGTCCGTCGTCACCGTTCTCTTCAACACCTTCATGGTGGTGAGCGCTTTGCTTCTCACCTTCGTCGTGCTGGTGCGCGAGGAGCAATACGTACTGGCCCAGCCCGAGGTTTTGTCGGCCGTCGAAATGAGCATGGGGACGGCGAGCGCCAGCGAATCGCCAACAGGAGCAAATAACGGCGGCGAGTAACGCAGGCGAATAAGCCGAACGGCAAAACGCAAAACCGCCGCCTCGCTGGCCGCGAGCCGGCGGTGGTTTTAAACTATGCCTCGTTGCAGCTCAGTGCAGACTGACGCTCTGGGTGTGCTGCAACCGCACGATTTCGTCCTTGACCAGTAGCTTACGCCGTTTGAGTTCCACGATTTTCAGATCATCGACCGCGGGATGGGCCAGGCAATCGTTGATTTCGTCTTCGAGTGCCTGATGCCGCTTTTCCAATTCCGCAAGGTGCGATTGCATCGACATGTAGGATGTCTCCTCAATGCGTGGGCCTTGAGCAGGTCATTGTAGCGCAAACTCAACACAAGGCTACGGTACTCCTGTCCCCGCAACGCAGCAAATCCGGAAGCAAGCCCTTTGTTCCATGTGCGATTTTTTCGGGTGCTTGAAGGGGCCTGTGGAAAACGCGATAATTATTGCGGTTGGGCCGCCGGTATCGGCCTGTGGCACGGCTCAACCCGACGGTGGCAATGACGACCGATGAAGAACGCGAGTTGCGGGAGCAGTTGGCGCGCCTGCAGCAGGAGCATCGCGACCTCGATGCCGCGATCGCGGCGCTTGCGACCTCGCCCGGCTCCGACCTCATCCAGGTGCAGCGGCTCAAGAAGCGCAAGCTGGTGCTGCGCGACAAGATACGGCGAATCGAAGACCAGTTGACGCCGGACATTATTGCCTGACGAACGGCCACGGGAACGGTCATGCGAGCGGCCAAGTCGAATTTCATGTCCGCCAGGAGCGGATCTCGCGGCGCCTTGCTCGCGCTGCTGCTGCTAATTGGCAGCATTCCGGCGGCGAGCGCGGCGCAGGTCACGGTCGTGGCCTAGGCACCAGCAATTCGAAGGGACGCGGGCTGTCGGCAAGCGAGTCCTACCCCGCGCAGTTGCAGGCGCTGCTCAAGGCCAAGGGCTACGACGTGCGCGTCGTCAATATGGGCGTCAACGGTGAGAGCACCGCGGGAATATTGGCGCGGGTGAAATCGGTGGCGCGGGGAACGCGTCTGGTGCTCGTCGAATACGCAAAAGGCAACGAGGATCGGCACCACATCACGAATTCGGCAGCCAACGTGGCCGAGATCCGAAGCGAATTGGCCGCGCGTAACATCAAGAGCATCGACGTTACGGGCGTGATCAGCCTTGCGTTCGTTCGCGCCCGCAGCAGCGGCGGCTTGATCAATGCGGGAGGACCTCAACGCGGCGGCCTATGGCGAGGTCGCCCGGCAGGTATTGCCGGAGGTTGGGGCGGCGATCGGACGCTATGCCTGACGCAGTTATCAGATCCCCGACTCGCCCGGCCAGAAACAGGTTTCTCGGCCGCGATAGACGAACAGCGTCGGCTGCTTGTCGGGGGCGTTCTCGCCCCAATGGATGATGTCGTCGGGGATGCGGCGCCAGTCATCGCCGTCGAGCCAGTACCACTCATCGCCGCCGTTGGTCTTGTTCACGCGGAACTTCGTCTTGACCACGTCGGAATGGGCGCAGCAGCTCTTGAAGGGGAAGCGCATCTGCGCCTTCGGCGTCAGTTCCGCGCTCTGATACCAATCCTGCACGGCCTTCGGGGCGTTGGCATATTCGGGCTTCCAGCGCCCATCCGCCGGCCCGATCGAGAGGCCGGCCGCCAACGCGGCAAAGCACGCAAGGCGACTGCTAAGTGACAGCATACGGACCCCCTGGCTGGTACGGCCGCGCCACAGCAACGCTCAAGAGGCAAATTGAGAACCGAAATGGTTAACGCAAGATTAATGTGGCCGGGGCCGGCCTAGCCGCGCCGCTCTTTCTTGCGCGCATACATGGCCGCGTCCGCAGCCTCCGTCGCCTGTGACGGCGACATATCCCGGCCGAGCGGCGCAACGCCGGCGCTGGCGCCGATTCCGGCCGCGGCGATCGCCGTTTCCAGGTCCCGCGCCTTGGCGAGCGCCTGCGCCGCATTCACGTTCCACAGCAGCACGACGAATTCGTCGCCGCCGAGCCGCGCCACGACGTCGGAGGCGCGCACGCGGCCGGTGAGTTCGCGCGCCACCGCCTTGAGCAGCGCATCGCCGGCGGCGTGGCCGTGGCGGTCGTTGACGCCCTTGAAGCCGTCGAGATCGAGAAAGACCAGCGCCGCGTCCGTGCCGTAGCGGGTGATGTAGGCCAGCGAGCGCTTGAGTTCGCGATCGAAGCCGCGGCGATTGAGGATGTCGGTGAGCGGATCGACGTCGGCGCGCGCCTCAAGCTCGGCGATTTGCCACTCGGTGCGCAGCAACTCGTTATTGAGCCGCTCGATCTCGGCGAGCAGCGCCGCGGTGCCTGCACCGCTTGCGGATTTTGGCTTCGTTTTGGTCACGTCGATGCAACCCTTTGCCGGGCTCTTGGTTCGCCAGAGTACCGCTTTCGCCTTGCCAGCGGTCAACGCCTACCTATAATCCAGCGCTTCCTTTCGCCGGCCCCGGCGCGAGGCCGGGGGAGCACGATGGCGGCAAAAGCCATTAAACCAGTCGCCATCATCATGGGCAGCCAGTCCGACTGGTCGACCATGAAACATGCCGCCGAGATTCTCAAAGAGCTCAAGATCGGCCACGAAGCCTTGATCGTCTCCGCGCACCGTACGCCCGGCCGGCTCTACGAATTCGCCCGCAACGCGCGCAAGAACGGCTTCAAGGTGGTGATCGCCGGCGCCGGCGGCGCCGCGCACCTGCCCGGCATGACCGCCTCGATGACGCCGTTGCCGGTGTTCGGCGTGCCGATGACCACCAAGGCGCTGGAGGGCAAGGACTCGCTCCTTTCGATCATGCAGATGCCGCCGGGCATTCCCGTCGGCACGCTGGCGATCGGCAGGCCTGGGGCCATCAACGCCGCGCTGTTGGCGGCGGGCGTGCTGGCGCTGTCGGACGCAAAAATCGCGAAGCGGCTCGACGCCTGGCGCGCGCGGCAGACCGAGTCCGTGGCCAAGAAACCAAAAGACTGAGCATGATCCCGAAAAGTGGGAACCGGTTTTCGGACAAGATCATGCTCCAGGAAAAGTGACAATTGCTCAAGCCCGGCGCCACCATCGGCATTCTCGGCGGCGGCCAGCTCGGACGCATGCTGGCGCTCGCCGCGGCGCGGCTCGGTCTGCGCTGCCATATTTATTCGCCGGAACGGAATTCCTGCGCCTTCCAGGTGACGCCGCTGTCGACCTGCGCGTCCTACGAGGACGAACGCGCGCTGATGCGCTTTGCCGCCGCGGTCGATGTCATCACCTATGAATTCGAGAACGTGCCCGCGAAAACCGCGGCGTTGCTCGCCAAGCGCAAGCCGGTCGCGCCCGACCCCACGGTGCTGGAGATCACGCAAGACCGGCTGATCGAAAAGAATTTCGTCGCCGAACTCGGCATCGCCACCGCGCCCTACGCATCGGTGCACAGCGCCTCGCAGCTTGCAGCGGCGGTCGAAACCGTCGGCCTGCCGGCGGTGCTGAAGACGCGGCATTTCGGTTATGACGGCAAGGGCCAGGCCAAGATCGGTAAAGGCGGCGACCCAGCGGCGGCGTGGCGCAGCCTGCAGAACGCGCCGTGCATCCTCGAGGGCTTCATCGCCTTCGAGCGCGAGGTGTCGATGGTCGCGGCGCGTGGCGCCGACGGCAAGGTCGAATGTTTCGATGTCACCGAGAACGAGCACCGCGACCATATCCTGAAGACCTCGCGCGTGCCGGCGAAGGTCGCGGCGCCGCTTGCCACCGATGCAAGGCGCATCGCCGCCCGCATCGCCAAGGCCTTCGGCTATGTCGGCGTGCTGGCGGTGGAAATGTTCGTGGTCAAGCGCGGACGCTCGCGCATGCTGCTGGTCAACGAGATCGCGCCGCGCGTGCACAATTCCGGGCACTGGACCATCGACGGCGCAACCGTCTCGCAGTTCGAGCAGCATATCCGCGCGGTCGCCGGATGGCCGCTGGCCAAGCCCTTGCGCCTTGGCCGCGTCGAAATGACCAACCTGATCGGCGCCGAAATCGACGAGGCCGCGCATTGGCTCGGCGTGCCCGGCGTTTCGCTCCATGTCTATGGCAAGGGCGAGGCGCGGCCGGGGCGCAAGATGGGCCACGTGACGCGGGTCTGGCCGGGGCGCTGATTTAACCGGCCTGCCCGGCCTCATTTTGTCGATAACGATTGGTTTAGCCGGTCCAGCGAATTGATCAGAAAGCGGTCACCGCCCATATCCGTTATTCAAAAGCGCTTTCGCAACTTTTTGCGCAGAAGATTTTACCACCGGCGGCACGGGCATCATGCCTTGCCGCGGCCAGGATCGAGCACGCACCAGGAATGGACACGCAAACCCCGGATCGCAGGATCATGGACGAGCGCAGGCGCGAGATCCGGACCTCGACCAATCAGCGCGGGGTCATCAAGTTCGGCGCGGCAGGTACCGAGCTTGCATGTACCGTCCACGACCTGACGATGGGCGGGGCCGGGCTGAGCGTCGGCACCAGCTTCGGCGTGCCGCAGGTCTTTCGCCTGACCATCGACGGCCAGCCCAACACCAGGCATTGCCGGGTCGTTTGGCGCGAGGGCAAAAGGCTCGGCGTCGCGTTCGAATAACCTCACACGCACTCATCCAAAAACCCGTGTGCATTCCGCACCCGGGCCGGAGCCGGTGCGCAGAATCTGGTGCATAGTGTCCGTTCGGACGGCGGCGACGCCGGCGATTGGGACAACCCCGTGGCGGCAGCCCCGACGAACGAGAAACGACCGCGCGGCCTCAAGCGCAGCATGCGGCTCACCGGCGCGCTGCTGCTCACGCTCTCGGCCATCACGCCGGCGTCGTCGGTGTTTGTCATCGTGCCCGGCGTCATCAACCAGGCCGGCACCGGCGCTATCCTCAGCATGTCCTTTGCCGTCGTGATCGCGGTCTCGATCGCCTACGTCTATGCCGAATTGTCGTCGGCCTTCCCGGTCGCCGGCGGCGAATATTCCATGATCGGCCGCGCCATCGGCCCCGGCTCGGGCTTTGCCGCACTCGGCCTCACCATCACCGGCAACACGTTTGCGACCGCCGTGCTCGCGCTCGGCACCAGCGACTACCTTGCCGTCGTCCTTCCGGGGCTTAATCCGCTCGCCGTCGGCATCGCATTGATCGCCTTGGCAACGCTGCTCGGCATCCTGCGCATCCGCACCAATGCCTGGATCACCGGAATTTTCCTGTTGCTCGAACTACTGGCGCTCGCGGTGCTCGCCGCGCTCGGCTTCCTCAACATCGAGCGTCCGCTGCCCGAGCTCATCTCGCATCCCGTCATCCTGTCGGGTGGCGAATTGCAGCCGACGCCGGTTGCCATGATCGGGCTTGCGACCTCGGTCGCGATCTTCGCCTATAGCGGCTACGGCGCCGCGGTCTATTTCGCCGAGGAGATGCACGAGGCGCCGCGCCTGGTCGCGCGGACGATCCTGTGGGCGCTTGCCATCACGGTGGTCACCGAACTGGTGCCGCTGATTGCCGCGCTTCTCGGCACGCCGGACCTGAAGGCGGTGCTCGGCAAAGAAAACCCGTTCGGCGAATTCGTCACCACGATGGGCGGGCGGGCGCTCGGCATCGTCATCAGCCTGAGCGTGGCGCTCGCCATCTTCAACGCGGTGCTGGCCACGCTTTTGCAAAACGCCCGTTTCTTCTACTCGACCGGACGCGACGGCTCGTGGCACCCGCGCCTCAACGAGGCCTTCGTGGTCACCCACGACCGCTTTTATTCGCCGTGGTTTGCGACGCTGGCCGCCGGCCTCTGCGCGATCCTCGCGTGCTTTCTCGGGCTGCAATTGCTGCTGGTGCTGACCGGCACCGGCATCGCGCTGGTCTATTTCGGCATGTGCATCGCCAGCATCATCGGCCGGCGCACCGGGGCGACCAGGCACGCCGCCTACAAGGTCCGCTTTTTCCCGCTGGCGCCGGCGATCGGGCTTTTGTCGCTGGCTTACGTTTTTTACGCCAGCGCCTTAGATCCCGACATTGGCCGGCCGAGCCTGATCGTTTCCGCCGTCATTGTCGCGGTTTCGGTCTGCTATTACGCCTTCGTGCTCCGCCGCAAAGGCGGCTGGACGCTGCGCGATCCGGAAGCGGAAAGCGGCGCCGCCTAGCGCAGCACCGGCGCGGTGGTGTCGCGGTTGTAATAGATCGTTGCCAGCAACAGCGTGTCGAAAAGGGTCCAGCCGACGAAGGGCACGAAGCGCAGGATCAGCGACTTGTAGAGCCTGCGCCGTTGCTCGTTGCCGAGGTTTTCGGCGATGGCCTGGACGTTGTCGGGCAGCACGATGACCCGCATCAGCCGTTCGAGTTCGAGCGCGGCCAGCCCATAGCGCTCGGCCTTGACCGCGGCGGTCGCGTCCTTGAGCGCCGATGCGAGCGCGCGGTCGTTGCGCAACTGCTCGAACAGGGCGACGCGCCGCTCGAGACCAAGCACGGCGAGCACGATTGTGAGCAGCACATCGTCGGCGCTATCGCCGGCCAGCGGCTCGACCTGCGGCAGCGGCGCCTTGACCGCAGCCTCGACCTCCTCGATCGACGGCGCCAGGCGAATGACCAGCGCCTGCATGGTGAGCGCCAGATCGAGCTCGCGCACCGGCGACACCAGCAGCCAGTCGTCTTCACTGACGCGGCCGTTGAACACCGCGGCAAGATCGCGCGCCAGCGTCACCTGTTCGGCGCGGAACCGGCGCACCGCGGCGGCGCCGCGCGTTGGCCCGTCGGCGACGGTCACGCGCAGCAAGGCGTCGGCGCGGCGGGACAGCCTGCCGACGTCGCGCCGCGCATCCTGCGCGGCCTGGCTGATCGAACTGGCGGTAAAGGTCTGCGCCGAAAGGCGCGCCGGCAGCGCCAGGGCCGCGGCAAGCCCGCCGCCCAGGCGCAGCACGTCCCGGCGTGCCGTTACAAAACGGTGCGGCCCCCCACGGCCGCGCCTTGCAACCATCGACGCCTCCACGGCAAAACCCGGCCGGCGATAGGAAGGCCCGCCAGGCTGGCGATTGTGGACTCTTAACCCCATTTCTGCTAGAGCCGCCCGACTCAAAGACGCCCTGCTTTAGCGGGGCGTTTGATTTCAAACCCGTCCGCGCCACAACAAAGGAGCAGCAGTGCAAGTTCTCGTTCGCGACAACAACGTCGACCAGGCCCTCAAGGCGCTCAAGAAGAAGATGCAGCGCGAGGGCATTTTCCGCGAGATGAAGCTCCGCGGTCACTACGAAAAGCCATCAGAGAAAAAGGCGCGGGAAAAGGCGGAAGCGATCCGCCGGGCCCGCAAGCTCGCGCGCAAGAAACTGCAGCGCGAAGGGCTGCTGCCGATGAAGCCCCGCGTCGTTCCCGGCGCCGGCGGTCCTGGCGGCGGCGGTGGAATGGGCGGACGTGGACGCAGCGGCGGTGGTATGGGCGGCGGCGGGTCGCGGTTCTAAGCGTTTAATCAAATTGGCGATGTAGCGCGGGCCGTAACAACGCCCGCGCTTTGTTTTTCAGGCCCTCCGCCGGCAGTTCAGCGGCATTTTCATTATTGGCGACACCGTTCATGCGCCATGGCGGCGGAACCCTCCCTTAACCAAGCACCGGTAGGCTTTGCGGCAGGGGCAGGCATTGCCGCCCGCGTTCGTTGGAGCCTGTGGCATGGCGTTGAGTGAATCCCGTCGCCGCTTTCGTCCGCGCGATCTGCTGGCGCTGTCGGTCTGGGCCGTGTTCGCGATAGCCCTGATGCTCAGTCCATTCGACTGGTCGCCGGTTCGCCAGGCGCTCACCTTCAAGCCGAAGATCAAAGAGGCCGTGGCTGCGCCGATCGTCAGCACCGACGAACTCTATACCGGCTCGATTGTCTTCGTGCCGCCGACCGGCGATTTCTGCTGGGAACGCCTGCTCGACAACCGCACTGGCTACATGTGGGACAAGGGTTATGTCGACTGCTACGAGACACAGCCCTCGACCAAAGCCCGGCGTCCCACCATGAGCGGTGCGCGCATGATGGCGATCGGCAAGGCCCTGCGCGGCGACGACTGACGGCATTTAGCCGCGCTCGCAAGCCTTGCGCCGTCGCGAGCGCAAAGCCCGCCCATTTCCCGACTGGATATGATATCGCAGCCATCGCTCAAAGGGGCGATGACGGTTGCAAACGCCGCGAATAATCGGGACTGCGAAGTTTCTGGCCGCCTGGCTTGCGCCATGGCGGCCGGCTTTTCGCGTGCGCGCGCGCGACGGGCTGTCGTTTTACGTGCATCACCGTGACCTCATCGGCCGCCACATTGCCAAGTACGGCCGGCACGAGCCGATCCCGACCGGCTGGCTCGACGATTACCTGGCGACCGCCAAGCCCGGCCTGTTCGTCGACGTCGGCGCCAATCTCGGCTGGCACGCGGTACATGCGGCGCAGCACCACACGGTGGAGACTGTGGTTGCCTTCGAGCCCGACCCATTCAACGCCTGGCTGCTCGACCGCAACCTGGCGCTCAACCGCGTCGACAAGGCCGTCGTCTGCTGTGAGGCGGTCGGCGCGCAATCGGGCATCGCGCGGCTGCATCGCTACAAGTCGTCGAACTACGGCCGCCACTCGCTGCTTGCTGATTACGGCTATGACTCGCGCAGCGTGCCGTTGACCAGCCTCGACGATGCGCTGGAGCGGTTGGGACTTGGCGAACGGCCGATCGCCGCCATCAAGATCGACGTCGAGGGTTACGAACCCGCGGTCATCACCGGCGCGAGGCGCGCGCTTGCCCGTACCGGTGCGGTGATCCTTGAATATTCGCCGGACCTGAGCCGCGCCGGCGGGCTTTCCGCCGCCGGCATGGTGGACGCGTTTGTCGCCGCCGGCTTTGCAACTTTTACGCTCGACGAGCAGAGCCGCTTAAAGCCGATTTCCGCTGACAGGTTGCGCTCCTTCGCCGGGCAACTGGACCTCGTGCTGATGCCCAAGCAGGAGCCGCGCTAATCCGCGGCGAAGGCCATGGTCGAGAGCAGCGCCAGTTCCGCCTGGCGCGAGTCGAGGCGCGTATGCTGCACGACGATCGGCGCAGTCGAGACGATGACGCTGGAGAAATCCGTGTTGACCGGGATCGGCGCGGGATCCTTGAAGTCGTTGAAGCGCAGATGCCGCGTGCGCCGCGCCTCGATGTCGAAAACATAGGGACCGACGGGCTCGCGGTCTGCGAAATAGACCGTGATCTCCACGCGGGCGTCGTCATCGGAGGCGTTGAGAATGCAGACCGTCTCGTGGCTGGTGAGCTCACGGCTTTTTCCGGTCGAGGCCGGGGGAATGTAGCCTTCGGCGATGGCCCAGATGTAGCGCCCGACAGGCGTCTTCATGACGAAACTCCATTGCTGTTGCCGACAAAGCCGCCGACGCGGCCGGTATGACGCTCATGGGCGATGCCGGCATCGGCGCCGAAGGGGTGGCCGCCAAAACCGTGACGCATCATCGCTATCGCGCGCGCCCAGTCGTGCTGGCTGTCGCGCGAGGCAAGCAGTTGTACTACCGATTGCGTGATGACCGGTATCGGCACTTCCATGTGCAGGGCGTCATCCACCAGCCAGTTAACTTCGCCCGTGTCCTCGACATAGGAGGGCACGCTCGTGAGCCCGCCCTTCTCGCGATACATCTTTTCCATAAGTTCGATGAGCCAGGAGCGGATCACAGAGCCGTGCCGCCAGCACGTGAGGATCGCGTCGATCGGCAGCCGGTCGCGGTAGTGGACGAGAAGATCGACGCCTTCGCCGATCGCCTCGAGCATGGCGAATTCGATGCCGTTGTGGACCAACTTGACGAAATGCCCGGCACCGGTCGGGCCCGCGTGAACATATCCGCCCTCGACCGCGAGCTTGCGCAGCACCGGCTCGACCATGGCGACTGGTTCGTCATCGCCGCCAACCATGAAACAGGCGCCGTCGAGTGCGCCGCCCGGCCCGCCCGACGTGCCGGCATCAATGAAATGAATGCCTTTTTGCTTGAGCCGCTCATGACGGCGGATGGAATTGCCCCAGTACGAATTGCCACCGTCGGCGATGATGTCACCAGCCTGCAGGACCTCAATGAGCTCGGTCAGCACCGCGTCCACCGGCGGACCCGCCGGCACGTAGACGAAGACTAGACGCGGCGGCGCCAGCAGCGCGGCAAGATCCTTGACGTCGGATGCGGCCTTCAAGCCCTTGCCGGTGAGATCGCCGGAGATGGCGTGGGTATCGAGCCCGGCAACGCCGTAGCCGTGGTGCAGCCCGTTGAGCGCCAGATCGGCGCCCATCTTGCCGAGACCAATAATGCCGAAGCTTTGAAGCGGGGTCATGCGTGAAATCCCTCGAAAATATGGATTTGCGCCCCGGTCGAATAACGCGCCGAACCCGGCTTAGTTGCAAGAGCGCCCGGCTTCAGACAGGGTCTGAAAAAAATGTGAGGCAAGGCGCGATGACTGCCAACCTCGTAATACGCGCAGCGACGCCCGGCGACGATGACGCCATCTGGCGCATCCTCGAGCCGGCGTTCCGCGCCGGTGAGACCTATCCGATCCCGCGCGATATTTCCCGCGCCGAGGCGCTGGCCTATTGGCGCACGCCGGGACATTCGGTCTTTGTCGCCGAAGACGGCGGCACCGTCTTCGGCACTTATTATCTGCGCGCCAACCAGCGCGGCGGCGGCGCTCACGTGGCCAATTGCGGCTATATCGTCGCCGCCGGCGCGCAAGGGCGCGGCGTGGCGCGGGCGATGTGCGAGCATTCGCTGGGCGAGGCGAAGAGCCGCGGCTTTTCCGCCATGCAATTTAATTTTGTCGTTGCCTCCAACGAGCGCGCGGTGCGGCTTTGGCAGTCCTGTGGATTCAAAATCGCCGGCACCCTTCCGCGCGTCTTCGCCCATCCGGCACGCGGGCTGGTCGATGCCCATGTGATGGTGCGCGCGCTGTGACGGGCTACTGCGCGGCTTGAGTCTTGCCTTCGCTTTCGAGCGCGGCGAATTCCAACGCCGACAATTTGATGCTCGCGGCCGCGACATTGTCGTCCAGATGAGCGACCTTCGCGGTGCCTGGGATCGGCAGCATCACCGGGCTGCGCCTGAGCAGCCAGGCGAGCGCGACCTGGGCCGGCGTTGCGCCGTGGCGTCTGGCGATGGTGTCGAGGTTCGTTCCCGGCCTCGCGAGATCGCCAGCGGCCAGCGGAAACCACGGGATGAAACCGATGCCGTGCCGCTCGCAGTAATCGAGCGCCTCCTCGCTCGAGCGGTCGACGAGATTGTAGCGATTCTGCACCGTCGCCACCGGGAACACCGCGCTCGCCGCCTCGATCTCGGCGACCGAAACATTGCTCAAGCCGGCGTGCTGAATGACGCCCTGGTCGATGAGCGTGCGGACGGCATCGAACTGCTCGTCGCGCGGCACGTTTGGGTCGATGCGATGCAATTGCCAAAGACCGATCTTTTCGACGCCGAGCTTGTCCCGGCTCATGCGCGCTTCGGTGACAAGGTAGTCGGGCTGCCCGCGGGGCACCCACTGGCCGGGGCCGGGCCGGGTGAGGCCCGCTTTGGTGGCGACGAGAATGCCGACGTAAGGGTGCAGCGCCTCCCGGATGAGCTTTTCGGACACATCGGGGCCGTAGGAATTCGCGGTGTCGACGAAATTCACGCCCAGCGCCGGCAAGCGCTTGAGCGTGCGCAGCGCCTCGTCGCGGTCTTCGGGTTCCCCCCAAACGCCGGGCCCGGTGAGGCGCATGGCACCGAAGCCGAGGCGATTGACGGGGATTTTACCGCCGATCCTGAAGGTGCCCGATGTCCTGGCGTTGGGCACCCTGGGAGTTGCTGAGGCTGGCATTGCGGTCGGTACTTTCAATGATCGGTCGTGCCAGCCTCATATAGTCGGCGCCGGCACTCCGAAAAATCGAGCTATGACGATATTTTCTCCCGCCGATGAAACCTAAGTGACAATGGCGCGTTTGAGGTTCACCGTATAATTTATGTAGAAAGTGTGGCGAGAACCCGTGTCGGGGGACGTCTAGGGGTCAAAGTGGACAAAATCGTGGGCTTTCTTGAGACCGAGCTGGAGCGGGCCGTCGCCACCCGCGAGGTTGCAGGCAGCGATAAGGTCGTTCCGTTTTCGCACCGCGAGCAGGACTCGCACCGTGAGCGTGAGCGCCGCTTCCGCGAACTGCTCGATGCGCTGCCCGCCGCGGTTTACACCACCGACGCCGACGGCCGCATCACCTATTACAACGACTCCGCCGCCGAGATGTGGGGCCAGCGGCCACCGCTCGGCTCCAGCGAATGGTGCGGTTCATGGAAGCTGTTCCGGGCGGACGGCACGCCGCTTGCCCACGATGAGTGCCCGATGGCGGTGGCGCTGAAAGAGGATCGCTGCGTGCGCGGCATCGAAGCCGCCTGCGAGCGTCCGGACGGTTCACGCGTGCCCTTCATGCCCTACCCGACCCCGCTGCACGATGAAAACGGCAACCTGATCGGCGCCGTCAACATGCTGATCGACATCAGCGAGCGCAAGCGCGCCGACGAACAGCAGGCGCTGATGGTGCGCGAGCTGCATCACCGGGTGAAAAATACCCTGGCCACCGTGCAGGCAATCATGGGCTCGACCGCGCGCTCCTCCGATACCATCGAGGACTTCAAGACCGCGATGATCGGCCGCATCGGCGCGCTGGCCAAGACTCACCTTTTGCTCAGCGACGAAGCCCGCGCCGAGATCGATTTCAGACAGATCCTGCGCAGCGAACTCGACGCCTTCGACGACGGCAGCGACGACCGCGTCCGCTACAGCGGCCCCGAGGTCGAAATCAATTCGCGGCTCGCGGTTTCGCTCGCCATGGCGATCCACGAGCTCACCACCAATTCGGCCAAATATGGCGCGCTATCGGTGTATGGCGGCAAGGTGGACATCGCCTGGGATGTCATGACCGAGGGGGCGCGGCGCAGTCTGCAATTCGTCTGGGTGGAAAGCGGCGGACCGCAGGTGAAAAAATCGACGCGTGAGGGCTTCGGTACGCGGCTCCTCAACTTCGTGCTGCCGGCGCAGATCCGGGCGACGACCGTGATCGAATATCACGCCGAAGGCGCGCGCGTGCATATCACGGTGCCATTGCCGGCAGAGGCGAAAGGCTGATCAGGACGACCCCGCCGGGGCAAAGACAAGCAAGGGAGGAAGACCCCTTTTAATGCCGCTTCTTCCTGTTAGCGGCAAGATAGGCGCCGACCTTCTTCGAGGAATGGCCGGCAGCCTTGACCGCTGCCTTCAGCCGCGCAGGCGTCACCTTGAACTTCTTCGACCAGTAGCGGACTTCGTAGGCCTGGCTCAGCGAAATCAGCGCGCGGTCGCGGGCGCGGTGCTTTTGCAGCTTGATATAGGCGCCGACTTTCTTTGCCGAATGGCCGACCCTGCGCACCACCAGGCGCAACCGCGCCGGGGTCACCTTGAATTTCTTCGACCAGTAACGCACTTCATAGGGCTGGCTCAGCGCGATAAGCCCACGATCGGAACTGCCGCCACGCTTCCTGCGTTTTTTTGCCACAGCAAATCTCCCCCCTTTTACATCGCCTTGACGATCTGCTCGGTCATCTTCTTGGCGTCGCCGAGCAGCATCATCGTGTTATCGCGGTAAAACAACGGATTGTCGATGCCGGCATAGCCTGATGCAAGGCTGCGCTTGATGAACATGACCGTGCCCGCCTTCCACACCTGCAGCACCGGCATGCCGTAAATCGGCGAATTCTTGTCCTCTTCCGCCGCCGGGTTGGTCACATCATTGGCGCCGATGACGAAAGCGACATCGGTCTGCGCGAATTCGGAATTGATGTCCTCGAGCTCGAACACCTCGTCGTAGGGAACGTTGGCCTCGGCGAGCAGCACGTTCATGTGGCCGGGCATGCGGCCGGCCACCGGATGGATGGCGTATTTGACCTCGACGCCTTCCTTTTTCAGCTTGTCGGCCATCTCTCGCAAAGCATGCTGCGCCTGCGCCACCGCCATGCCGTAACCGGGCACAATGATGACCTTCTGCGCGTTCTTCATGATGTAGGCGGCGTCTTCCGCCGAACCGAGCTTGACCGGACGCTGCTCGGCGCCGGCGGCGGGCCCCGCCACCTCGCCGCCGAAGCCGCCGAGGATGACCGAGATGAACGAGCGGTTCATCGCGTTGCACATGATGTAGGACAAAATCGCGCCGGAAGAACCGACCAGCGCGCCGGTAATGATCAGCGCGGTGTTGCCGAGCGTGAAGCCGATGCCGGCCGCCGCCCATCCCGAGTAGGAATTGAGCATCGAAATCACCACCGGCATGTCGGCGCCGCCGATGGGAATGATGAGCAGGATGCCGAGCGTGAACGAGATGGCGATGATCAGCCAGAAGTCGATCGGGCTCTGCGAGGCGAAGAATCCGTAGATGAAGAAGATCAGCGCCAGACCCAGCGCGATGTTGATGACGTGGCGGCCGGGCAGCGTGATCGGCTTGCCGCTCATGCGCGCGGAAAGCTTCAGGAACGCGATGACCGAGCCGGTGAAGGTGACGGCGCCGATCGCCGCGCCGAGCGACATTTCGATCAGGCTTTGCTGGTGGATGTGGCCCTCTTCACCGATGCCGAAGGCCGCCGGCGCATAGTAGGCGCCCGCCGCCACCAGCACCGCTGCCATGCCGACAAGCGAATGGAAGGCAGCGACCAATTCCGGCATCGAGGTCATCGGCACGCGCCGCGCCACCACCGCGCCGATGCCGCCGCCGACGGCGATGCCGCCGGCGACCAGCGCCCAGGCGACCGGATCGGCGGGCGGATGCGAACCGAGCGTGGTGGCGACCGCAATGGTCATTCCGATGATGCCGAACAGATTGCCGCGCCGGCTCGAATCCGGCGACGACAGCCCGCGCAGCGCCAGGATGAAGAGGACGCCGGCGACGAGATAAAGCAGCGCGACGAGGTTCGGACTCATTTCTTTTTCTTCTGGTACATCGCCAGCATGCGCTGGGTGACCAGGAAGCCGCCGAAAATATTGACCGAGGCAAAAACGAGCGCGACGAAGCCAAGCGCGCGTGCGAGGACGGTGCCGTTGTCGTTGGCGATGAGGGCAACGCCGACCGCGAGCAGCGCGCCGACCACGATCACCGAGGAGATGGCGTTGGTCACCGACATCAGCGGCGTGTGCAGGGCCGGCGTTACCGACCAGACCACGTAATAGCCGACGAAGACGGCGAGCACGAAAATCGACAGGCGAAAGACGAAGGGGTCGACCGCGTTGGCGAGTTGCTCCATGGGGTTCTCCTTCACGCCGCCGTTTTCGGCTTGAACATCGGGTGCACGATCGAGCCTTCACGGGTGAGCGCGGTGCCCTTGATCAGTTCGTCGTCCCAGTTGACCGCCAGCTTCTTGTCTTTCTTGTCGACCAGCGTCTCGACAAAACTCAGCAGATTTCTGGCGTAAAGCGCGGAAGCCGACGCCGCCAGCCGCCCCGGCACATTGAGATGGCCGACGATCTTGACGCCGCCGACGGCGGCGATTTCGCCTGGCTTGGCGCCTTCGACATTGCCGCCGCGCTCGACCGCAAGATCGACGATCACCGAGCCGGCGCGCATCGAGGCCACCATCTCCTTGGTGATGAGGCGCGGCGCCGGCCGTCCCGGGATGAGCGCGGTGGTGATGACGATATCCTGTTTCTTGATGTGCTCGGCGGTGAGCGCCTTTTGCTTGTCCTGATATTCCCTGGACATTTCCTTGGCGTAGCCGCCGACGGTCTGCGCGTTCTTGAATTCCTCGTCCTCGACGGCGAGAAATTTGGCGCCGAGGCTTTCCACCTGCTCCTTGGTGGCGGGGCGCACATCGGTTGCCGTGACGATGGCGCCGAGCCGTCTTGCCGTGGCGATGGCCTGCAGGCCGGCAACGCCGACGCCCATGATGAAGACCTTCGCCGCCGGTACGGTGCCGGCCGCCGTCATCATCATCGGCAGAGCGCGGCCATACTCCTCGGCGGCATCGATGACCGCGCGGTAGCCGGCGAGATTGGCCTGGCTGGACAGCACGTCCATCGACTGCGCCCGCGTGATACGCGGCATCAGCTCCATGGCGAAGGCGACGAGCCCGGCATCGGCTATGGCCTTGAGTTCGGCGTCGTGGCCGAACGGATCCATGATGGCGATGACCAGCGCGCCCTTCTTGTAGTCCTTGAGTTCGGCGGCGGCCGGGCGGCGCACCTTGAGCACGACATCGGCGTCCTGGGTGACGTTGTCGCCGAGCTTGGCTCCCGCCGCTTCATAGTCGGCATCCGAAATCCCGGAGCCGATGCCGGCGCCGCGCGCGACAACGACCTCGGCGCCGAGCGCGGTGAGTTTCTTCACGGTGTCAGGGGTAGCGGCGACGCGCGGCTCGCCCGCCTCGGTTTCACGCGCTACGGCAACTCGCATGCGCCTCTCCCGGCCCCGCCGCCGTCAGGCCGCGAGGTTACGAAACCGCGGCATAAACGAAAATCAGGAAGCAGACGACGAAGGCGACGTTGGTGGACGCCCGCGAGCGGCTCATCAGGCCGGGGATTATCCCGAACACGGCAATCAGCAAAATGATCGCGGCCAGCAGCCAATCGCCCTTCACCCCGCCGATGGCGAGGCCGAACAGGATGCACACGATGTGGAGAACGCCGACATAGGCAAAATGGACGAAGCTTTCGTAGGTCTGCACATGCGCCGGATAGTCATTGCCGGTGGCGGTTGCGTATTCGACGGTGCCGTGGTCGGCCATGGGCGGGGGTCTCCGAAAGGCTTATGGGCGGGCCATAAACGGGTTAGCGCAATTGTGGCGGAAGGGCAACGCCGCCCTCAAACAGGAGTGGACGGCTTTAATCCGGCGGCGGCCAGCGCGTCCGTCTGACGCTTGGCCACGACGTCGACAGAAAACTCCTCGATCGCCGTGTTGAACAGCGTGTGGAAATTCAGTTCGGCGCTGAGGTGCAGAAACACGGCGCCGAGGCCGACCGCGGCGCGGTCCATGAACACGAATTCGCGCGGCACCGTGACCGGTCCGAGCCGCTTGAGCGCCTGATGCACGCGGAACGCTTCCTTGCGGCCGTAGTCGGAGGGCCTCACCCCGTCGGCAATCGTGCGCACGCGGTCGTCGAGCAACGGGCCGTAAATGAAGCGGGCCCAGATGTTGAGCGCGCCGATCAATTCGCGGTTGAGGCGCTTGAACCCCCAGGTTTCGTAAGCCCGCACCACAAGATCGTCATCCTTCCGCAACAATCCCCGGTACAGATCGACCACGCCGCCGACGAAGCTCGGCGGAAAAATGCGGATGCAGCCGTAGTCGAGCAGGTTGATGCCGGCGGGTTTGCCCTTGGCATCGTCAAAGACCGAGTAATTGCCGAGATGCGGGTCGCCATGAATGACGCCGAAGCGGCTGAACGGAAACCACCAGGCGGTGAACATCGCGGTGGCGATGCGGTTGCGCACGCCGAGCGGCGCGTCCTTGTGCTCGAGCAGCTTGCGGCCGGAGAGCCAGTCCATAGTGAGCAGGCGTCCGGTCGAGAGCCTGGGGAAGACGTTGGGCACACGGATGGATTTTTCGCCGGCGAGCACGGCGCGGTAGAGCGCTATATGCTGGGCCTCGCGGACATAGTCGAGCTCTTCGCGCAGGCGCGCGCCGATCTCGATGCCGATCTCGGAGGTGTCGATGGCGGGATCGAAGCGCTTGCGCAGCGAAAACAGCAACTGCAATTGCTGCAGGTCGGCTTCGACCGCCGACTGCATGTCGGGATACTGCAGCTTGCACGCAAGCTCGGCGCCTTCCAGCGCCCGGGCACGGTGCACCTGACCGAGTGAAGCGGCAGCCGCGGGCTGGTGCTCGAAGCTCTTGAATTTTTTCTCCCAGCCGGCGCCGAGTTCCGCCTGCATGCGGCGCTTGACGAAGGCCCAACCCATGGGCGGCGCCTGGCTCTGCAGCTTGATCAGTTCGTTGGCATATTCCGGCGGCAGCGCGTCCGGAATGGTGGCGAGCAGCTGCGCCACCTTCATGATCGGTCCTTTGAGGCCGCCGAGCGCAGCGGCAAGCGCCAGCGCGTTGGCGGCGCGGCTGCCGGTCGCGCCGAGGAAACGCTGGCTGGCGATGCGCGCGGCAACGCCGCCGACCTGGGAGCCGACGCGCGCGTAGCGCCGCGCGCGGGCGGAGAAGCGGTTTTTCTCGCGGTCCTCGGGAGGCATGGTTACTCGGCTGACGCCAGAGACATAAGTACGTTAAGGTGCAATGCCAGGAGCCTCGAATGGCCTGACGCTATCGACAAGCCACCGCGCCAGAACATTTTCGCCCACCTCGCCGGCGGCAAGGCTGAGCATCATCGCCGTTGCCGCTTCCGGCGGCGCATCGAGATCGAGACCGTTGAGGCCAAGGAAGACGATCATCGAGGCAAGCGCGGTGCGCTTGTTGCCGTCGACGAAAGGATGATTGCGCGCGATGCCGAAACCGTAGGCCGCCGCCAGCACGGCAATTTCCGTCTCGCCGTAACCGCACTTATTGAGCGGCCGCGCCAGTGCCGATTCAAGCAACCCGCGATCGCGAAGCCCGTCGGCGCCGCCGAAGAGAGCCAGTTGCTCGGCATGAAAATCGAGAACCGTGTCGATATCGAGCCACTCCGGCTCGGTCATTCGGCCAGCGCCTTATAGGTGTCGGCGTATTTGCGGAATGAACGGCGCGCAAGCTCCATCGCCTTGGCATGTTTCGGATCGTAGGGGCTGAGCTTGATGCCGCGCTCGGTCTGCTCGACGACGTGAAGCTTGTCGCCTTCCTTGAGCTTGAGGCGCGCCGCGAGCTCCTTCGGCAAGATAAAGCCGAGCGAATTGCCGATTTTCTTGATCAGCAGCAGATGGCCTTCAATGTCCGGTGATGTGGGGCGGTCATTCATAGTGATGCTCCGAGGTTATACAAACGTATAACATAAATTATACATTTGTACAACTTAGCTCTATACCATTGTTTTTGCTTGATTTCATCGCTTGAGCGCCACGTCCGCCGCCGCGCATTCCGCGCGAACATCGGCTGCGCTCGCGGGCTCCCCGCCCGCGGCGCGCACCAGCCGCACCGCCTCCTCGACCAATCCGCGGTTGGTCTCGCGCACGCCCCAAGGCCGGTCCTCGAGGCCAACGCGAATATGTCCGCCGCGCGCGACCGCGACCGGAACAAGCGGCCGGATATCGACGCCAAGACCGGCGACCATCCACGGCGCACCGGGCGCCACCTCGCCGAGTAACGCCAGATGTGCGTCGAGAAACCGCTCCTCGGGCGGAAAGCCGAAGCAGAATTCCTGCGCGAACATGAAACGGTAAATCGGCGTCGGAACCTTGGGCATCGCTTTGGCGGTCGCGGCACCGAGCCGCGTACAGCCCGCCTCGTAGATCGCGTAACTCGGGCGCACGCCGTATTGCTCGGCGATGCGCATGCCCTCGCGGAAATGCTCGTCGGGATTGAAATACGTATAGCCCGGCTCGCCGCGGGCGATTTCATCGAAGCGGGTGAACACCGCCGAGCCGGGGTCGATGACGCCCCATTCGGCGAGGCCATTCTGCGCCAACCGTTCGAGATGAACGTAGCGCTCCGCGGCGCTGCGCAATTCGCCGGCATAGCCGGAGCCGGTGATCGGCAGCGTCGGATAGACGATGGCATCGATCTGCGCGCGGATGCCCTCGATGATCGGCGCGTAGATGTCGTAGTCGTCGCGCTGGCGGCCGGTGGCGGCATCGTAGGCGTGCAGATGGATGATGGCCGCTCCCGCTTTCGCCGCGGCAACGCCGTCGGCGACGATCTCTTCGACGGAAACGGGAATCGCCGGCTGCCGTTCGCGGGTCCAGGCGCCATTGAGCGCCGCTTCGATCCAGACTTTGGGCATGACGCAAAGCCTAGCCCAAGGTCTCCAGTTCGTCGATCAGCCGGGCAATGACGCTTAGGCCCCCGTCCCAGAATTTCGGATCGCGGGCATCGAGCCCGAAAGGCGCCAGCAGTTCGGCATGGTGCTTGGTCCCGCCGGCCGCAAGCATGGCGAGATAACGCTCGGCGAAACCGGAGGCGGATTTCTCGTAAACGGCGTAGAGCGAATTCACCAGGCAATCGCCGAACGCATAAGCATAGACGTAGAACGGCGAATGGATGAAGTGCGGAATGTAGGTCCAGAACGTCTCGTAGCCGTCTTTGAGCTCGATCGCTGGACCCAGGCTCTCGGCCTGCACCGACATCCATAGCTCGCAGATCTTGTCGGCGGTCAATTCGCCGTTGCGGCGTTCGAGGTGCACCTTGCGCTCGAAGCTGTAGAAGGCGATCTGCCGCACCACGGTATTGATCATGTCCTCGACCTTGGCGGCGAGCATGGCCTTGCGCTGCTTCTTATCCGTGGTCGCAGCAAGCAACTTTCTGAAGGTGAGCATCTCGCCGAACACGCTTGCCGTCTCCGCAAGCGTCAGCGGCGTCGGCGCCATCAACGCGCCGTTCGGCGCGGCAAGGACCTGGTGCACGCCGTGGCCGAGCTCGTGCGCCAGCGTCATCACATCGCGCGGCTTGCCCTGGTAATTGAGCAGCACGTAAGGATGCACCGAGGGCACCGTCGGATGCGCGAAGGCGCCGGGCTGCTTGCCCGGCCGCACCGGCGCATCGATCCATCTGTTCTCGAAGAAACGGTCGGCGACTTCGGCCATTTTCGGCGAGAACGCGCCATAGGCGGTGAGTACAGTGGCGCGCGCATCCGGCCAGGGAATGCTGCGCTGCGCGACCTTGGGCAGCGGGGCGTTGCGGTCCCAGTAAGGCAGCCGCTTCTTGCCGAACCACCGCGCTTTCAGCGCGTAGTAGCGGTGCGAGAGTTTCGGATAGGCCGCGCGCACAGACGCGACCAGCGCGTCGACGACCTCGGGCTCGACGCGATTGGCGAGATGGCGCGCCGCGGCGACGTCCTTGAAGCCGCGCCAGCGGTCGGAAATCTCCTTGTCCTTGGCCAGCGTATTGGTGATCAGCGTGAACGGGCGCAGGTTCGCCTTGAAGGTCGCGACCAGAGCCTGCGCCGCCGCCTCGCGCCTCTTGCCGTCGGCGTCCTGCAACAGACTGAGCGCCGGCTCGATGGTCAGCTCCTTGCCGCCGATCTTGAAGCGCAGGGACGCGATGGTGTCGTCATATTGCCGGTTCCAGGCGGAATAGCCGGTCACCGACTTCTCATGGAACAGCTCCTCGACCCGGTCCTCGAGCTGATAGGGCTTGTCCGCGCGCACGTCCTCGATCCACGGCCGGTAGTGGCCAAGCGCAGGATCGGCCATGGCCGCTTCCAGCGCCTTGTCGTCGATGCGATTGAGCTCGAGGGTAAAGAACAGAAGGTGCAACGAAGCGGCGGTGAGGCGTTCCTGCACGTCGCCGAAGAATTTCGCGCGCGCCGGGTCGGTCGAGTTGCCGGAATAGACCAGCGTCGCGTAGGAGCCGATGCGGCCGATCTTGTCATCGAGCGCCTCGAAACGCTTCATCGCATCGGCGAGCGGCGCGCCCTGCCCCGCGGCCATCTGCGCGAGCTTGCCCTTGAATTCCTGCTCGAATGCGAGGCAGCCGGCATCCGACTGGTAGAGGTCGCGCTTGATCTCGGGGCTCTCGATGCCCGGATAGAGGTCGCCGAGGTCCCATTCCGGCAGGCTGCCGAGTTTGCCCCCGGCGGGTCGCGATTTGGCGGGCTTTTTCAAAGCTTTCTTGGCCATGGATTTCGAACCTTTTTTGCACGCACGTCACGACATAGTCATTGGTGTGCCCGTTTAAGACCCCATTAAGCAAGACCGGCGACATTGCTCCAAATCGGTACAAAGGTTCGGGGTGGTCATGTCCGTAGTGCTTGTGGTCGACGACGATCCGGTGCAACGCCGCCTGATCGAGAACATGGTCAGCCGCTTTGGCCACCAGGCCGTCACGGCAGACAGCGGCGACGCCGCACTCCAACTCCTCACTGGACCGCATCGTCGCGCCGTCGACTGCCTGGTGCTTGACCTGGTGATGCCCGGCCTCGACGGCCTCGGGGTCATGGCGCGCATGCGCGATGCCGGCCTCGACATCCCGGTGATCGTGCAGACCGCCCACGGCGGCATCGACAACGTGGTGTCGGCGATGCGCGCCGGCGCCTGTGATTTCGTGGTCAAGCCAGCAAGCCCGGAACGGCTGCAGGTCACCTTGCGCAACGCGCTCGCCAGCAAGGCGCTGGCCGGCGAACTGCGCCGGCTCACGCGCAGCCGCGACGGCACCATGACCATGGCGGACGTGGTCACCCGGTCGACCGCCATGCACAAGGTGCTCGCCGCGGCGGAAAAGGCTGCAGCCTCCAACATCCCGGCGCTGATCGAAGGCGAGTCCGGCGTCGGCAAGGACATGATCGCGCGTGCGATCCACGGCTCAAGCGCGCGCAGGGCCAAGCCCTTTGTTGCGGTCAACTGCGGCGCCATGCCGGAGAATCTGGTCGAGTTGATTTTATTCGGTCACGAGAAAGGCGCCTTCACTGGCGCCACCGAAAAACATGCCGGCAAATTCGTCGAGGCCGACGGCGGCACTTTATTCCTCGATGAGGTCGGCGAGCTTCCGATGGCCGCGCAAGTCAAGTTGCTGCGCGCGCTTCAGGAGGGCGAGGTTGAGGCAGTCGGCGGGCGAAAGCCGGTGAAAGTCGACGTGCGCATCATCTCCGCCACCAACCGCGATCTGATCGCCGACGTGAAAACCGCGCGCTTCCGTGAGGACCTGTTCTACCGCCTGCACGTGTTTCCAATCCTGGTGCCGCCGTTGCGGCAGCGGGCAGAAGACATTCCCGAACTGGCGCGGCATTTCCTCGCCCGCTTTGCCGCCGAGGAAGGCAAGCCCGTGCGCTCGATCGCGCCCGAGGCGCTGCGGATGCTGGTCGCGCATCGCTGGCCGGGCAATGTGCGTCAGCTCGAAAACGCGGTCTTCCGCGCCGTGGTGCTCGCCGAGGGCGAGGAGATCACGGCGGGTGAATTCCCTCAGGTCGCCGCGCAGACCGGCGATAACAATCGTGACGCCGCCGGCATGCCCGTCGCGGATTCTCCGGCGCTGTCGGGGCAATCGTTAACCATCAACGCGCCGTCGCTGCCGCTGATCGATGCCGCGGGCGAAATTCGCCCGTTCGATGAGATCGAACGCGAGGTCATTCGCTTCGCCATTTCATATTACCGCGGGCAGATGTCGGAAGTGGCGCGGCGCCTGCGCATCGGGCGCTCGACGCTTTATCGCAAGCTGGAAGGGCTCGGACTCGACAAAGAGACGGCCAACACCAAGGAAACCGTGTCGGCGAATTGACGCGACGCGGCGGCTTAACCATGCACGCGCGCGCGTTAGCCGTGACACAAGGTAAACGTTAAGAGCGGCCGAATTTCATTCGTCTGCATCGGCGAACCGCCGCATAATAGCGATGCAACTGTGTGCGTGGCGTCACGGGCGAAGCCCCGCTACATCGCCTGCCGTGGCGTTTGGAATTCGGAGCCTTTGTATGCGTGAGTTTCGGTTCGATCGCCTGCTTGCCGGCACGGTGCTGGCGCTGAGCGTCGGTGTGCCCGGCATCGCTCCCGCTGCGCCCCGCGTTGAAGCCGTGGTCCCGCTGCCGCCATCGCTTAATGATCGCGCCGCGCCTGCGCGCCCGGCGCCGGCGAAGACGGAAAAGTCCGAGACCGGCGGCTTCGTGCGCAACGCGCTCGACAGGATTTTCGCCGCCAGCGACGCCCAGATCGGCGAGAAGGTGCGCGACCTCATCGCCACCAAGCGGCTCGACAAGCACCTCGAGCGCGCCAGTGAACGCAAGGCGGTCGAGAGCTTCTATGCCGCGCGCAACTATGCGCCGCTTTGGATCGTGGACGGCGCGCTGAGCGCGCGCGCCAAGGCAGCCATCGCACGCCTCAAGGCCGCCGCCACCGACGGGCTCGATGCCGCCGATTATCCGGTGCCGAATTTCGACGCGCTCAACGGCGCCGAGCAACTCGCCAATGCCGACGTGACTTTGACCGCCTCGGTCATCACCTTTGCGCGCCACCTGCAGAGCGGGCGCGTCGCGCCGCTGCGCGTGTTCGCGCAAGTCGATTACGGCGACCACACGCCGGACCCGGCCGACATTCTCAATAAAATCTCCACGGCCGGCGACGTCAACGCCGCTTTCGACGCCTTCAATCCGCAGGAACAGGGCTTCAAGGAACTCAAGGACAAGCTCGTCGCGCTGCGCGCCAACGCCAGCACCGAGCCCGACAACCGCATTCCGGGCGGCGCCGTGATCCGGCCCGGCACGCGGGACGCGCGCGTCCCGGCGCTGCGCGAACGGCTCGGCCTGCACGGCAAGCCGAACGATAGTCTTTACGACCGCAAACTGTTCGACGCCGTCAGGCGCGTGCAGGCGCACAACGACATCGGGCCCACCGGCCTCGTCGACAACAGAACGCTCGACGCCATCAACGGGCCGCGCCCGGGCCAGAACCTCGACAAGGTGACGGCCACCATGGAGCGCTGGCGCTGGCTGCCGCGCGACCTCGGCCGCACTTACGTGATGGTCAACATCCCCGACTACACGCTCAAGGTCGTGCACGAGCATAAGGTCGTGTGGCGCACCAAGATCGTCGCCGGCAAGCCGCAGACACCGACGCCGCTGCTGGCCGCTTCGATGGACAACGTCCTGCTCAATCCGTCCTGGTACGTTCCGCAGTCGATCATCCAGAATGAATTGCTGCCGCATTACGCCAGCGACCCGAACATTTTCGACCGCATGGGCCTCGAAGTGAGGCGCGGCGCCGACGGCAACATCAACGTGGTGCAGCCTCCGGGCGCCGCCAACGCACTCGGCCGCATCAAGTTCAACTTCCCCAACAAGTTCCAGGTCTATCTGCACGACACCCCGGAGAAACGGCTGTTCGCCGCCGACAAGCGCGCCTTCAGCCACGGCTGCATGCGCGTGGAAAATCCGACCAAGTTCGGCGAGATCATCCTGCAGCTTGGCCTGCACGGGCCTGCGCCGAACGCGCAGCAGATCTTCGCCCAATACGGCCAGGCCGAGCGCACCTACAAGCTCGTCGATCGGCCTTCGGTGTACCTGACCTATCAGACGGCCTTCGTCGACGATGCCGACAAGCTGCAACTGCGCGACGACATCTACGGCTTCGATGCGCGCATCCACGCCATCCTGCACTCGGACGAGCGCCGCGTTGCCGATATCGCGCCGCCCCCGGATCCCAAGCGCGACGCCGCGACCGCCAAGGCCAACCAGGAAATCCTAAGCCGGGTCGAGCGGCGCGAGGCGCAGAACCCGTTCGCGTTCTTCGAAAAGATCTTCCGCTAGAAACGGCGGAACAAAACGCGACTAGCGATGGCCGGCCTGCTGTGCCGGCCGTTTCTATTTGCACGGCCCGAATTTCACCGGCAAAGTTCCTTGCGGAAGCCCGGGCAACACCAAGCGGCCGGCCATTTTCGGCCATTTTCGCCGGGTACCAGAAGAGTTGCGGGGGAGCCCCGGGTAAGGGGGCCTTAACCCTTCCAGTTAACACTGCGTGGTCGTCGCTGACGGCCGCTGGGGACGTGGCGACGACTGTGGGACGGCGACTTTCACGGAATCATGCAGTGCGGTTGAGTGCGGCGCGTCGGCATTCTGTTGCCTTGTGTTTGATCGGCGCCGCGGCCCGGTTGGGCATTGCCGCCCTGTTCCTGTTCGGCGCCAATGATGCGCTGGAGAATGCGGTCGCCGAAGGCGACACCCGCACCATCTCCTTCCATCACATGCACACCGACGAAACCATCACCATCACCTACAAGAAGAACGGCCGCTATGACGAATCGGCGCTGAAGAAGCTCGACTGGTTCATGCGCGACTGGCGCAAGGAACAAGAAGTCCACATGGACCCGCATCTGTTCGACCTGCTGTGGGAAACCAATCGCGAGGTCGGCGGCAAGGAGCCGATCCAGGTGGTCTGCGGCTATCGTTCGCCGGACACCAATGCCATGTTGCGCGCGCGTTCGACCGGCGTCGCGCAATTCAGCCAGCACACCCACGGGCAGGCGATCGATTTCTATATTCCCGGCGTGCCGCTCGCCGCGATCCGCGCGGTCGGCCTACAGCTCCAGCGCGGCGGCGTCGGCTTCTATCCGACCTCGGGCTCGCCCTTCGTGCACTTGGATACCGGCAGCGTCCGCCACTGGCCGCGCATCGCGCGCAATGAGCTGGAGAAGATCTTCCCCGACGGACGCACCGTGCATATTCCCGCCGACGGACACCCCCTGCCCGGCTACCGGCTGGCGCTCGCCGACGTCGAGCGTCACGGCGCCGTGCCGTCGGAGGTGTCGCTTGAGGCCGCACGCGAGGCCGGGGTCATAACCGCCGCCGACGAGGAAAAGGCAATCGCGGCGCCGAAGCATCCGACCCTGCTCGCCCGCCTGTTCGGCCGCGGCAACAAGACCGAGGCGACGGACCAAGATGAGGACAAGCCGGCCGCTCCCAGGCCGTCGCGCGCCCGCACCATTGTCGCCAGCCTGATGCCGGCGATGCCGATGATGCCGCCAAAACCAGCCAAGCCAGCCGCGGTTGCCGCCGCTGTCCCGCTTCCGGCGGCAAAGCCGGTGCTTGCGGCGGCAGCGCCGACGCATGAGCAGACCTTCACCACCGCCTCGCTCGGCAGCACGCCGGTCAAGGGCAGTTTGACCGCGCTGATCGAGAAGGCGGAGCTTGCCGCCCCGGTTGAAGTTGCCTCAGCCGCTCCGACTGCGCTTGCCTTCGCCGCGGAGACGCCGATGCCGGTGCCTGCGCCGGCGCGGGTACGGCCGATGGGCGCCAACCTGCCGCGGCTGCCGGTCGAGGCCACGATGATTCCGGCCTCCGGCGGCGCGACCGTGACGGCGACGCTGACCGGCGGCGGCGCTCATTACAACAGCCCGTGGCTGCGCGCCGCCATGCTCACCCCGAGCGTCAGCGGCGTCATGAAAGCGACCCATGCGGGCGAAAGCTTCAACGCCAAGGCGCTCGAGCCCTTGCTGAGGAAGCCTTCAACGTCGCTGGTAATGACGTTCTCGGCCGATCCGAACTACGGGATGGTGGCCGACCGCTTCAGCGGCCGCGCCGTGGTGTTCCTGGCGACGGCGACGTTTGCGCGGCCGCAGGCGATCTCGATGCGCTAGCCGCGCCGTCCTACTGCAACATCCCCAGCGCGTTCATATACATCTCAAGCACCGCCTGCTCCTCGCGACGCTCGTCGGTGTCCTGCTTGCGCATGCGCACGATGGTGCGCAGCGCCTTGATGTCGAAGCCGGTGCCCTTGGCCTCGGCATAGACGTCGCGGATGTCGTCCGAGGTCGTCTTCTTTTCCTCTTCCAGCCGCTCGATGCGCTCGATGATGGCCTTGAGCTGGTCCTTGGCGAAGCGGTGCGAGGTTTCTTCCGTGGCAGACGCGGCGGTGGCAGGCATTGGGGTCTCCTGAATGAACGGGATCGCTTTGCCGCCATTCATACGGAGATTCAGAGGGAACGCGCGTAGCTTCGCCGCGAAGCCCCCGACATTCACACCTGTGCACAGCGTCAGTGTTTGGTGCTTGCCTTCTGGAATGCCGCCTTCTGCTCGGGAGAGGCGTCCTTTTGGTATTTCGCCTGCCATTCCTTGTACGGCATGCCGTACACGGCCTCGCGGCTCTCGTCCTTGCTCATGGCGAGGCCTTTTTCGTCGGCGGCGTCCTTCATCCAGTTTGACAGGCAGTTGCGGCAAAAGCCGGCGAGATTCATCAGATCGATGTTCTGCACGTCGCTGCGCGAGCGCAGATGCTCGACCAGGCGGCGATAGACCGCGGCTTCCAGTTCCGTGCGGACTTTCTCATCCATGGGCATGGTCCTTTGCCAAGGCCCAACATAGTGGCGTCCGGCAGCGCTTGCCATAGGCGCAAAAACCCGTCGTATTGTCGCAATGTCCAGGTCCGTATCCCAGTCCCGCGAGTTTCTGCAAACGCTGTTCCAAGCCGCGGTCACCGCCGCGCATCCGCAGAGCTGTCTGCCGCCGCTATTGCCGCAGCCGCCTCCCGGGAAGCTCATCCTGCTCGCCGCCGGCAAAGCGGCGGGCTCGATGGTGGAAACCGCCGAGAGCTTTTATCTCGACCGGCTCGGGCTCCCCGCCGGCCGGCTAGCCGGAGTGGCGGTAGCACGGCACGGCTACGGACGGCCAACCCGCGTCGTCGAAATGATCGAGGCCGGGCATCCGATCCCGGATGCGGCGGGGTTTGCCGCCGCCGACAAGGCACTCAAGCTCGCAGCGGGCGCGGGCGACGACGATCTGGTGCTGGTGCTTATGTCGGGCGGAGCATCGGCCAACTGGATCGCACCGGCGGAAGGCGTTTCCTTTGCCGACAAGCAGGCGGTGACGCGGGCGCTGCTGCGCTCCGGCGCCAACATCGGCGAGATCAACACCGTGCGCAAACATCTCTCGCGCATCAAAGGCGGGCGGCTTGCCGCATGCGCCTATCCGGCGCGGCTTGCCACCATCGCCATCTCCGACGTGCCCAAGGACGATCCTTCCGCCATCGGCTCAGGGCCAACGGTGCCCGATCCGACGACGCTTGCGGATGCCCGCGCCATCGTCGCCAAGTATAAACTCGACATGCCTGCGAGCGTGGCCGCCGCGCTCAACGATGGGAAAAATGAATCGCCAAAGCCCGGCGACAAGATTTTCACCAAGACCAGCTTCGCGCTGGCGGCGCGGCCGGCCGATAGCCTGCGCGTGGCGGAAGCCGCCGTGCGCGCGGCGGGCTACGAGGCGATCCTGCTCGGCGACAGCCTCGAAGGCGAGGCGCGCGATGTTGGCGCCGCGCATGCGAGGTTCGCCCGCGAATTGCGCGAGGGCGGACGCAGCGCGGTGATCCTGTCCGGCGGCGAACTCACCGTCACCGTTGCCGGCAAGGGCCGCGGCGGTCCGAATCAGGAATACGCGCTGGCGCTGGCCGCCGGCCTTGCCGGCATGCCGGCCGTGGCGGCACTCGCCGCCGATACCGACGGCACCGATGGCGGCGCCGGCAACGCAAACGATCCGGCTGGCGCGTTCATCGATGGCCAAACCGTGGTCCGCGCCAAGGCACTCGGCCTCGATCCCGCCGCCTTTCTTGCCGACAACGATTCAACCGGATTTTTCGGCCCGCTTAAGGACTTGCTCATAACCGGACCGACTTTCACCAACGTCAATGATTTCCGCGCCATCGTCGTTGACAGGGCGTGACCGGCCACGCGACAACGCTTACCCCAACCGAATCTCTGCCAATCGTGACCGCTTCGTCTCGCCAGTCTCCGCGCTGCATCGCCGCGACGCTCGCCGCGGCGATCCTGGCATGCTCGGGTCATGCGGCACTGGCCGATTTCCGCCTCTGCAACAACACCGGCAGCCGCGTCGGCGTGGCAATCGGCTATAAGGACAACGAGGGCTGGACCACGGAGGGCTGGTGGAACGTGTCGGTGCGCTCCTGCGAAACGCTGCTGCGTGGCAATCTGGTTGCGCGCTACTATTACATCTACGCTGTCGATTACGACCGCGGCGGCGAATGGTCGGGAAAAGCCTTCATGTGCTCGCGGGAAAAGGAATTCACCATTCGCGGCACCGACAATTGCCTCGCCCGCGGCTATGACCGCACCGGATATTTCGAGGTCGATACCGGCGAGCAGCGCTCGTGGACGGTGCAACTCACCGACACCGCCGAGCAGCCCCCCGACAAGCCGCTGACGCCGCGCATCCCCGGTCCCAACCGGCAGCCTTTGGTCCAGCCCCCGAGCACAGGCCCGAAAAAATGAGACGCCAGCGCCGCGCCAAGATCATCGCGACCCTCGGCCCGGCGTCGTCCGCCCGGCAGATGATCGCGCGCCTGTTCGTCGCCGGCGTCGACGTGTTTCGCATCAACATGAGCCACACCAGCCACGACAAGATGCGAGAGCTGGTGGCGGCGATCCGCAGCGTCGAGGAAGAAAACGGACGGCCGATCGGCATCCTCGTCGATCTGCAGGGCCCGAAGCTGCGGCTCGGCGCATTTGCCGGCGGCTCGGCCGTGGTGAAAAAAGGCGACGCCTTCGTGCTCGATTCCGATCAGGCGCCGGGCGACGCCACCCGCGCCTCCCTGCCGCATCCGGAAATCTTCGCCGCGGTCGCCCCCGGGCATACGCTGCTGCTCGACGACGGCAAAGTGCGTCTCACCGTCACCGCCGCCGAGCCCAAGCGCATGACCACGCGCGTCGAGGTCGGTGGCAAATTGTCGGACCGCAAGGGCGTCAGCCTGCCCGACTCGACCATTCCGTTTTCCGCGCTCGCCGCCAAGGACCGCTCCGACCTGGAGGCAGCGCTCGATGCCGGCATCGATTGGGTGGCGCTGTCCTTCATCCAGCGGCCGGAAGATATCGCCGAGGCGAAGAAAATCACGCGTGGCCGCGCCGCGGTGATGGCCAAGATCGAAAAGCCGCAAGCGGTGCACCGGCTCGACGAAATCATGGAGCTCGCCGACGCGCTGATGGTGGCGCGCGGCGATCTCGGCGTCGAAATGCCGCTGGAAAAGGTGCCCGGCGTGCAAAAGCAGATGACGCGGACCGCGCGTTCGGCCGGCAAGCCGGTGGTGATCGCGACGCAGATGCTGGAATCCATGATTCACTCGCCGGTGCCGACGCGCGCCGAAGTCTCCGACGTCGCCACCGCTATCTTCGAGGGCGCCGATGCGGTGATGCTGTCCGCGGAATCCGCGGCCGGGCAATACCCGGTGGAAGCGGTGACGATGATGAACCGGATCGCCGAGGAGGTCGAAAGCGATCCGACCTACCGCGGCATCATCGGCGCGCAAAAGCCGCCGCCGGAGCCGACCGGCGCCGACGCCATCGCCGATGCGGCGCAGAACATCGCCGACACCCTCGACCTTGCCGCCGTCATCTGCTGGACCTCGTCGGGCTCGACCGGCCTGCGGGTCGCGCGCGAACGGCCGAAACCCCCGATCGTGGCGCTGTCGCCCAGTATCGTCACCGGGCGCCGTCTCGCCGTGGTCTGGGGCGTCCACAGCGTTATCACCGAAGACGCCCACGACCAGGACGACATGGTCGATCGGGCAACGCGCATCGCCTTCAAGGAAGGCTTCGCCAAGGCCGGGCAGCGCGTGATCGTCGTCGCCGGCGTTCCGCTGGGCACGCCTGGCGCGACCAACATGTTGCGCATCGCCTATGTCGGCGCCCAGCTTCCGGGGGACTGACGACTACTTGCCGCCGAATACCTTCGGCCAGCTTTGGCCGGGCAGGTCGGCGCGCAGTTGCGCCAAAGCTTTCGCCTCGCATCTGGCGATGTCGTCCGGTCCTCGCGTGGCCGTGGCGACCTTTGCGGACGAGTTGACCGGCATGTGCTCGGCGCAGCGGGCGGCGGCCTCGTCCTTCAACTCCGGGATGAAGCCTTGCAGGTCGGCGTCCAGTTCGTCCTGGGTGATCCAGCGCACGTCGCTGGATGGGGTGGAAAACATCAGATCCAGATATTTGATGCGCACGTTCATCGCCCGGAGATACGCTTCGACCGCGCGGTGGGCGCGTTCGTCGAACAGCGCCTGTTGGCTTTCGCTCGGCTTTTTCAGGTCGATTGTCAGACTGGTTGGACGCTGAATGCCCAGCCGTCCGGACCAGTTGAGGTCACGATAAATTCCGGCAGCGAACAGAAGAAAGCAGGCGCTGGTGCACAGATAGTCGTTGGGATTGCGCAGATTTTCCGGCCGTATGCGCGACTCGCCTAACTTGCGGCCGGTTGGCGGGCCCGACGGTGCCGAGGTGCTCAGTCCCAGCGAGCGGATCAGGCTGCCGATCTTGGCCGCTTCCTGCAGATTGCCGCCCGGCGAGGCGAGAAAGACGCCGCCGCTGATCTTGTCGAAGGTCGATTTGTCCGAAAGAAACTTGCGCAGAGTGTTGTAATCGCCGGCGTCAATCTTTCCTTCGAGGATAAGGACATCGCCGGCAATTTTCGGCTCCTCAAGAGCCTTCGACGGCGCAGCGCCAAGCTGGGCGAGCGTCAACGCGGCAATAAAAATCGGCAGGACTTTTTCAAACACGACGACCTGCGCGCGTTTTACGACTCAAGGCAGCGCTAGATATTGCGGCCCTCGACCTTTTCCGTCAGCGTCTTGACCAGTTCGGGGATGCGCTGCAGCCGCGGATAGACCGCCACCGCCCTGCGATAGGCCTCAAGCGCGTGCTTGTCGTCCCCGACATCCTGCAGGATGAGACCCAGTCCCGACAGCGCCCCGAAGTGACGCGGTTCGCGGCGCAGCACTTCGGCGATGTCGTGCAGCGCGTGGCCATATTCCTTCTTCAGGTAGTAGAGCGTCGCGCGCCGGTTCCAGGCTTCGACATAGTCCGGCTTGATCTTGACCACGGCGTCGAGCAGCTTGATCGCCAGATCGAGATCTTTTTTCTCGACCGCCGTGCGCACCCGGTTCATCAGCAGATTGGTGGTGTCGCTGCGCGAGATCGACCAGACCGCCCAGATGCGCTCCTCGACCGCCTTCGCGGTCTCCTCATCGGGCGCGGCTTTCAGCGCGCCGAACAGGAAATTGAGGTCGTGATTCTGATCGCCGTGGCGGACGAAGGGGAGTTTTTTCGGCGGCTGCGGCAGATCGCCCGGTCCGGCCAGGGCGGGCGCAGCACAAGCCGCGCTCAGCAGCGTAGCAAGAACGACGATGGGGAATCGACGGCGCATAGGTGAAGCTTAATCCCTCCACCGGGTAAGGCAAATCTGCGGCAATATCGAATTGGTGCCGCGGGCGGCGAAGGAAATCAGCCCTGGCGCGCCTTAAAGCGGCGATTGGTCTTGTTGATGATGTAAACGCGCCCCTTGCGCCGCACGATGCGGTTGTTGCGGTGGCGGCCGCGCAAGGATTTGAGCGAATTACGGACTTTCATGACAATCTCTGGGTGCGATGGTTGCGGGGGTTCTAGTGAGCCCACTTTGCCCTGTCAACGCGGCGCGGGCGTGCGCTAGGGTCCGCCCGCCCAACGGAACAAGGTCATGCAGCGCAGTACCGACCGCTTTCTGACCACGCATACCGGCAGCCTCCCGCGGCCGGAAGATTTGATCCGCATGATGTACGCCAAGGAGGAAGGCGTGCCGGTCGATCCCGAGGCGCTCGCCGCACGCGTGCGCGCAGCGGTCGCCGATGTGGTGAAAAAGCAGGCCGAGGCCGGCATCGATCTCATCAACGACGGCGAGATGTCGAAGCCGAGCTATGCGACCTACGTCAAAGACCGGCTCGAAGGCTTCGGCGGCACCGGCAATACCTTCGTCTACCAGGACCTCGCCGCCTTTCCCAAGCTGGAGAAGCGGGTATTCGGCGATCCCGGCCGCTCGCGGCGCAAGACGCCTGCATGCAACGCACCGCTCGGCGTGCGTGATGCCAAAGCCGCCCAGGTCGACGTCGACAACCTTAAAACCGCGCTGGCGAACGTACCGTCCCGCGGCGGCTTCATGAGCGCCGCCTCGCCCGGCGTGGTCTCGCTGTTCTTCCGCAACGATTACTACAAGGATTTCGAAACCTACATCTACGCCATCGCTGAGGCGATGCGTCACGAATACGAAGCCGTGGCCAATGCCGGCTTCGTCCTGCAGGTCGACTGCCCCGATCTCGGCATGGGCCGCCACATCCAATACGCCGACCTGAGCCTCGCCGAATTCCGCAAGCGTGCGCACCTTCATGTTGAAGCGCTCAATCACGCGCTGAAGAATATTCCGCCCGAGCAACTGCGCATGCATCTATGCTGGGGAAACTACGAAGGCCCGCATCATTGCGACGTGCCGCTCGCCGATGTCATCGACATCGTTTTCTCGGCGCGGCCAGGCGCGATTTCCTTCGAAGCCGCCAATCCGCGCCACGCCCACGAATGGACATTGTTCGAGCGGGTAAAGCTCCCCGACGGAAAGGTGCTGATCCCCGGCGTGATCGAATCGAAATCGAATTTCATCGAGCATCCGGAATTGATCGCGCAGCGCATCGGCCGCTACGCCAACCTGGTCGGCGCTGAGAACGTCATCGCCGGCTCCGACTGCGGCTACGGCACATGGGTCGGCCAGGCCGCGGTCGATCCCGACGTGGTCTTTGCCAAGCTGAAAGCCATGGCGGACGGCGCCGCGATCGCGACAAAGCAGTTCTGGAAGAATTAAGTCGGTTTCTTCTTCATGCGCTTGAAAACAAAGCGCGGCACGAAGATGAGTACGCCGAGCAGCGCCAGCGCGACGAAGGCATAACGCATCTGGTGCGTATCGCCGGCCATGGCTTCGCGGCCGGCAAAGCCGAGCCAGGTGTAGGCGACCGTCGAGGGCGCCATGAATACCAGCGTGGCGGCGACGTAACGGGGGAACGGAATGCGTGTGAGGCCGAGCAAATAATTGACGATGGCGTAGGGGAAGATCGGCACCAGACGCACGAATGCGACAAATCGCCAGCCTTCCTCGTCCACGCTTTTCATGACACTGCGCAGCCGCGGCCCGGCGCGTGCTTCGAGCCAATCGCGAGCAACGTAGCGCGCGACGAGAAAGGCCAGCGCCGCACCGAGCGTGCCGCCGAGCCAGTTATAGAGAGAGCCAAAATACGGGCCGAACACCGCACCGCCGACCACGTCGAAAATGCCGCCGGGAATGACGGCAATAGTGGCAAGTGAATAAAGCGCGACAAAGCCGACCGGCGCCCAGACGCCGAAACTGGCGACCCAGGCTTCGGCAGCTTCAGGCGTGAGGCCTGATTTGAGGCTCCAGATGCTGGCCGCGACGACGCACATGGCGAGCAGCACGATCAGGACCAGAAGCCAGCGTCGCGCTTGCGCCATTTGCGTGGATTGTGCCGAGAAACGGTTTCGTTGCGGAGAAAGATGGTGGGCGCGACAGGGATCGAACCTGTGACCCCTACCATGTCAA
>CAVTYO010000001.1:0-40283 GCA_963738915.1 uncultured Alphaproteobacteria bacterium | reverse complement strand
CTATTTCGGCGGCCGCAGCCTGGAGAAGGTGGCAAGGATTTTGGCGAGGAAGTAAGCTTGGCTTGGCCGCCGAGGCCGCCACACTCCGCGCCAAATCCCGCGGAGCCTCCCCATGGACGTGTTCGAAGCCGTTTCCTCGCGCTACTCCTGCCGCGCTTTTCTGCCCACGCCGGTCCCCGAAAAAACCGTGCGCGACATCGTCGAGCGCGCGGCGCGCGCGCCGTCGGCCGGCAACATGCAGCCGTGGCGCATCTATGCGATCGCCGGCAAGCGCGTCGAGGAACTTGAAGGCGCTGCTGGCGCCGCGCATGGCGACCGAACTGCCGAAAGGCGAGGGCACCGACTACACGATCTATCCCGAGCCGCTCGGCGAGCCCTACAAGAGCGCGCCGCTTCAAGGTCGGCGAGCTGCTCTATCAATCGATCCACGTTCCGCGCGAGGACAAGCCGGCGCGCTACCGGCAATATGCGCGCAACTATCGAATTCTTCGGCGCGCCGGTGGCGCTGTTCTTCGCGCGCGAAAAGGCGCACGGGCCGGCGCAATGGGCCGACATCGGCGGCTATCTGCAAACGGTTTGCCTTCTGGCGCGCGGCCACGGCCTGCACACCTGCCCGCAACAGGCCTGGGTGTCGTTCCACCGCACCGTGCGCGAATTCCTGCAATTGCCCGATCACCTGATGATCTATTCCGGCATGGCGCTTGGCTATGCCGACGAAACTGCCCCCATCAACGGCTGGCGCTCCCCGCGCGAGCCGCTCGACGCCTTTGCGTCGTTTGATGGATTTGAAAGCTGTAACGGGACCGTATATTTCTACGCTCCCGTTCAGCCCGCGTTCACCGGCGCGCGCCTAAAATCCCACCATGCCGGTTTCCCGACTGCCTGTCTCTTGCTCTTCCTTCTGCTCGGCCTGCTGTCGGCCGCCGCGCCGGCGCTTGCCGCCGATCCTCCCGACCACGCCTGCCTGGACAAGGCCGAACAGCGCGCCGCCGTCGCCGCGCACAAGGCGGTTCCGCTCGCCCAGGTGATCAAAACCCGGCGCGAGCAGGGCCATCATGGCGAAGTGGTGCGGGCGCGGCTTTGCCGCCGCGGCGACGGCCTCGTCTATGTGCTGACTCTGCTGGGGCGGAGTGGCAAAGTGGTGCGCACGACCGTTGACGCCGCCAGCGGCGAGCTGATCGGCGGGCGCTAGCTGGAGCTTTAGCCTTTGCGCCTCCTCGTCATCGAGGACGACCCCGACCTCAACCGGCAGCTCGCCGACGGCGCTGACCGACGCCGGCTATGTCGTCGACCGCGCCTTCGACGGCGAGGAGGGCCATTATCTCGGCGAGTCCGAGCCCTACGACGCGGTGATCCTCGACATCGGCCTGCCGAAGATGGACGGCATCTCGGTGCTGGAATCCTGGCGGCGCAACGGCCAGGCGATGCCGGTGCTGATGCTCACCGCGCGCGACCGCTGGAGCGACAAGGTGCAGGGCTTCGATGCCGGCGCCGACGACTACGTCGCCAAGCCGTTCCATCTCGAGGAGGTGCTGGCGCGCGTGCGCGCGCTGCTGCGCCGCTCGACCGGCCACGCCAAGAGCGAATTCACCTGCGGGCCGGTGCGGCTCGACACGCGCACCGGCCGCGTCGCCGTCAACGGCAATCCGGTCAAGCTCACCAGCCACGAATACCGGCTGCTCGCCTATCTGATGCATCACGCCGGCCGCGTGGTGTCGCGCACCGAACTGGTCGAGCATCTCTACGATCAGGACTTCGACCGCGACTCCAACACCATCGAGGTCTTCGTCGGCCGCATCCGCAAGAAGCTCGGCGTCGAGATCATCCAGACCGTGCGCGGCCTCGGCTATCTGCTCGCCGAGCCCGGCGCATGATCCCGCAAAGTGGGCACCGGTTTTCGGAGAAGATCATGCGCAAGTCAGTGCTGAGATCTGATGCGCGCCAATTCGCTCGCGCTGCGTCTGTTCCTCTCGGCCACGGCCTGGGCCGTGGTCATCCTGCTGATCACCGGCGTCGTGCTGTCCTCGCTCTACCGCCAGGCGGTGGAGCGCGCCTTCGACCGCCGGCTCGGCGTCTATCTGCGCACGCTGGTGGCCGACGTCGCCTCGCCCGAGGAGGCCGAGCGACAAATTTCCGCAATCGCTGGGCGAGCCGCTGTTCGAACTGCCGCTGTCGGGCTGGTACTGGCAGGTGACGCGGCTCGATCCGGGCAAGCCCGACGTGCGCTCCTCGCGCTCGCTGTGGGACGGCGGCCTGCCGCATCTGCAGGACATGGGCGTTCGCCCCGCGCTCGACGGCTCGCGCGAAGGCTACGTCGACGGTCCGGAGGACCAGCGGCTGCGGCTCGTCGAGCGCAACATCGATCTCGGCGACGACGGCCATTATCTGGTCGCCGTCGCCGGCGACGCCGCCGAGATCACGCAGGAGACGCGCTCCTTCGATCAGGCGCTCATCATTACCTTTTCGATCCTGGCGGCGGTGCTGCTGCTCACCACCATGTTCCAGGTGCGCTTCGGTCTGGCGCCGCTCAAGCGCATCACCGACAGCCTCGCCGCCATCCGCTCCGGCACCGCCGAGCGGCTGACCGGACAATTCCCCGAAGAGATCGCGCCGCTGGCGCGCGAGACCAATGCGCTGATCGACGCCAACAAGGAAATCGTCGAGCGCGCGCGCACCCATGTCGGCAATCTGGCGCATGCGCTGAAGACGCCGCTGTCGGTGATGGTCAACGAGGCCGCGGCGCACGGCCGCGACCCTTTCGCCGGCAAGGTGCTGGAGCAGGCCGACATCATGCGCGACCAGGTCGCGCGGCATCTCGAGCGGGCGCGGCTGGCGGCGCGGCACACCGTGGTCGGCTCGGTGACCGACGTTGCCGACGTGGTCAACGCGCTGGCGCGCACCATGGAAAAGATCCATCGCGACCGCGGCATCACCATCGAGGTGCGCGCCGACGCCGAGGCGCGCTTTCGCGGCGAGCGGCCGGATCTCGAGGAGATGATCGGCAACCTGGTGGACAATGCCTGCAAATGGGCGGCGTCGCGGGTGGCGATCGAGGTGCTGCGCGAGCGGCCCGATGCGGCGAGCGCGGCCGCCGTCGTGCGCATCGTCGTCGACGACGACGGCCGCGGGCTCTCGCCGTCGGAGCGCGAGCAGGTGGCCAAGCGCGGGCGCCGGCTCGACGAGACCAAGCCGGGCTCGGGCCTCGGTCTCTCCATCGTCGTCGAACTCGCCGCGCTCTACGGCGGCGAGCTCAAGCTCGGCAGCGCGCCGACCGGCGGCTTGCGCGCCGAACTCGTCCTGCCGCGGCTGACCGGCGTGGCGCAGAAGCCCCGGTTTTGCCCTATTCCTCCGTTCTGGCTAAGCTCATTGGCCAAGAGAATTTTCCCCGGGGGTCGACATGGCTGCAACAACGCAACGATTGCTGCTGACGCTCTGGCCTTGCGGCCTCGCTTGCCGCCTGCGCCGGCAGCCCGGACGGAATGGGCCCGGGTCCGAAAGAAAACACCGGCACCTTGCTCGGCGCCGGCACGCGGCGCGCTGCTCGGCGCCGCGGTCGCCGGCGGCGGCACCGGCAATCGTCTTGCCGGCGCCGCGGTCGGCGGCCTGCTCGGTGGCCTGATCGGCAACCGCATCGGCGCCTCGCTCGACGACGAGGACCGCCAGCGCGCCTATGCCGCGCAGATGAACGCGCTCGAAGCGCGGCCCCTCGGGCGCGCCGGTGTCGTGGCGCAATCCGGACTCCGGCCGCTACGGCACCGTGGTTCCCGGTCCCGCCTATGTGCGATGCCGGCCGCAACTGCCGCTCCTTCACCCACACCATCTATATCGACGGCACGCCGCAGACCGCGCGCGGCACCGCCTGCCGCAATCCCGACGGCAGCTGGACGCCGCTCGGCTAAATCGCCGCGAAACATGGTTAATCGGTTGTTAACGGCCGCACGGCTATCAAACCGCACGGTCAAACGCGGATACCTTAAGCCATGGCGGGCGACGGAACATCCGTCGAGCGGTTGCGGCAATACCTGCGCGAACTCAAGCCGGCGGCGCGATCGATCCTGATCGGCGAGCTCGAGCGCAGCCTGCTGCGCGGCGACGACGCTCCCGCCGCGAGTCCGGTCCTCGGCGCTTCGCTGGTGCTGCAGGAGCTGCGTCAGGTCATCCGCGAGCAGCGCGACGGCGGCCCGCGCATCGGCAGTGCGGCGCGCCTGTTCTTCAAGCCGCTCGAACCGTTCATCGTCGACGATCGTCGCCGACCACAAGCATCCGGGCCGCGTCGCGCGCAACGTGCTCGAACAATTGTGGACCTGGGTCCGCCGCGACCTGCTGCCGGAGGAGGCGAAAGCCTTCACCGACGCGGTGAACGACGCGCTGCTGGCCGGCAACGCAGCCGAAGGCCGAGCAGCTCGCACGCGCGTTTCAGGACCGCGCCGCCACCGCGATCGAAGCGGCCTTTGCCGCCGCCGATGACGACGAAAAAATCCGCCGCCGCCTGCTGGTGCAGATCGGCACGCTGCGCGCCGACGAGGACGGCATCATCCTGATGCGCGCGCTCAAGTCGCGCGACGCGCTGGCCACGTTTGCCGCGCATCTGCCGCTGCACATCACCAATCTTGCCAACGGCCGTCTCGATCAGGCCAAGGTGCTGATCGAATCGACCGTCGCCTTCGACGGTGAAACATTCCTGCCCGCGCTGCTCATCGTGATGAGCCGGCTTGCGGCGCCGTGGCAATTGATCCGGCTCGGCGTCAAGGCCGCCGGCACCGATATCGCCGCGCGCGTCGCCGATACGCCCTACGGCGTGACCGTCACCATCGTGCTCGCCGAACTGGAGCGCCTGATCGGCGAATTGCGCACCGAATTGCGCAGCGGCCGCGGCGTGGCGGTTGGCGCGCTGCTCAAGACCATCCATGACGCCGCGCGCGGGCTGCGCACCGAGCTCGACCTGCCGGTCGACAGCACCTGGGGCCGCACGCTCGCCGCGCAACGCGCGCATATTTCCGAGCTGCTCAAATCCGAAATCGAGTCGGTGCCGACCCGCGTGCGCCGGCTGCTGCGCGCGCGGCCGTCGACCGAGATCCGCGCCAATTCCACGCTCGACGCCGACGAGGTGACGGAAACCGAGGCGCTGGTCGAGTTCGTCAGCAACTGCCGGAATTTCGCCGCCGAACTGGCGCTCAACGAAATGACGCAGCGGACTTTCACCGATCTGCAGCAATATCTCGACAGCGGCACCCGCGCGCTGCTCGACGGCCTGCGTCACGCCGGCGATGCCGACCGCAGTTTCCGCCAGTCGCAGGTGGACGCGGCGCGGCGCTTCTGTGCGCAAGGTATTCGGCGCCGATTACGCCGCGACGCTGGGCAAGGCGGCGGAGGTGGCCGCAGCGACCGGAACGCCGGCTCGCGCGCGCCTGAAAAGTCGCCGCGGCGAGGCCCGCCTTTGGTCGCATCCCGGGCCCCAATACGTTGATATATTGGGCGGTTTCTAAGCGCACTTCATTTCCCACCTTACCGAACATTAATTCCCTCGACAGGACGCTGTAAGGCGCATCCCCCCATCTTGATCGTTGAAACAGCGCGCGACCGCGCTTCCTCGATTGAGATGGAGATTTCCCGATGACCGCTGCACCTGGTGCAAACTCCCCGCCGCAGAAGCGGCGCGTTCTTTCAGCACGCCGCTTTGTCCTTCTCGCCACCACAGTTGCCGTCCTCGGCGCTACCGCGCTTGTCGCTGCGCCGGAACTGAACTGGAGCTATCCGAGCGCGCTCGCGCAGAACCTCACCGAGCAGGCGCACAAGCTCAACGCCCCGGTCGGCTTTGCCGACATCGTCGCCAAGGTCAAACCGGCGGTGATCTCCGTCCGCGTCAAGTTGGACGGCGGCGAAGCGCAGACTACCGGACTTGGCAATAACGAAATTCCGCCAGGCCTGCGCGAATTCTTCCGCCGCTTTGGCATGCCCGACAACATGCCGCAGAACGGCATGCCGCAGCGCGGCGGCCATAACGTCATCATGGGGCAGGGCTCCGGCTTCTTCATCTCCGCCGACGGCTACGCGGTGACCAACAACCACGTGGTCGAAAAGGCCGAGAGCGTCAAAGTCACCACCGACGACGGCAAGTCGCACGACGCCAAGGTCATCGGCACCGATCCGCGCACCGATCTGGCGCTGATCAAGGTCGAAGGCGGCCCATTCCCCTATGTGAAGCTCTCCGACAATGTTCCGCGCATCGGCGACTGGGTGCTGGCGGTCGGCAATCCGTTCGGCCTCGGCGGCACCGTCACCGCCGGCATCGTTTCGGCACGCGGCCGCGACATCGGCGCCAGCGCCTATGACGACTTCATCCAGATCGACGCGCCGGTCAACAAGGGCAATTCCGGCGGACCGACCTTCGACACCGAAGGCAATGTCATCGGCGTCAACACCGCGATCTTCTCGCCCTCCGGTGGCTCGGTCGGCATCGCCTTCGCCATCCCCGCCGACACGGTCAAGAGCGTGGTCAGCCAGTTGCGCGAGCACGGTTCGGTCACCCGCGGCTGGATCGGCGTGCAGATCCAACCGGTGACGCAGGACATCGCCGACAGTCTCGGCCTGAAGAAGGCCGAGGGCGCACTGGTCGCCGAACCGCAGGCCGACAGCCCGGCGGTGAAGGCAGGCATCGCCGCCGGTGACGTGATCACCGCGGTTGATGGCCAGCCGGTCAAGGACGCCCGCGATCTCGCCCGCAAGATCGGCGCCTTGGCGCCCAAGACCTCGGTCAAGCTCGCGCTGCTGCACCAGGGTTCGGAAAAGACCGTCACTTTGACGCTCGGCGAAATGCCGAACACCAAGGAGGCGAACGCCAACACCGACAATAACGGCGAGCACGACGGCTCGGCCGATCTCGCCAAGCTCGGCCTTACGCTTGCCCCGGCTGCCCGTGTCGCGGGTGCCGGCAGCGAAGGCGTGGTGGTGACCGGCATCGACTCGTCCGGTGTCGCCGCCGAGCACGGCTTTTCGACTGGCGACGTGATCCTGGAAGTCGCCGGCAAATCCGTTTCCACCCCGGCCGACGTCCGCAAGACGATCGCCAGTGCGCAAACCGAAGGCAAACGCACCGTGCTGCTGCGCGTGAAATCGGGTGACAACACCCGCTTCGTCGCGCTGCCGGTCGGTCGTGGCTGAGCAGTTCAAGTTTGGGGGTGTTCCGCCGGCATCCGTCGCCCCCGCTGGCGGAGTGGTCCCAACGGGACGGGCCTCGTGCCCGTCCCGGCATATTCCCGGAAGTGCGAACTCGTCGCGTGCTTCCGCACCGAACTCCAACCCTGGCATCCGTCGCCCCCGCTGGGGTGGGGTCGTTGAGGGGGTGGCGGTCCAAAAGCCGCCACCCCCTCGCGTACGAACGGGGGCATGGCAGGCGCGGCGCAAGCGGGGCGAAACGGCCTGGCGATTGACCGGCTGACGAATTGACTGGAAATGGTGTAACCGATGCCCACTTATTCCACTATTCAAGGGCAGCAAGCTTTCGGCCGCACGGCCGATGCTCAACCGGATCGGATCACCATGCGCCTCCTGATCATCGAGGATGATCGTGACGCTGCCGATTATCTGGTGAAGGCCTTCCGCGAGGTCGGTCACGTCGCCGACAGCGCAACCGACGGCGAGGATGGGCTGGCGCTGGCGCTCGACGGTCAATACGACGTGCTGATCGTCGACCGCATGCTGCCCAAGCGCGACGGTCTCGCGGTCATCGGTACGCTGCGCGAAAAAGGCATTGAAACCCCGGCGCTCATTCTTTCCGCGCTCGGCCAGGTCGACGACCGGATCAAAGGCCTGCGCGCCGGCGGCGACGACTATCTGCCCAAGCCCTATTCGTTCTCCGAGCTGCTGGCGCGTGTCGAGGTCCTGGCGCGCCGCCGCGGCAGCCGCAGCGAGGAGACCGTGCTGCGCATCGCCGATCTCGAGCTTGACCGGCTGTCGCACCAGGTGCGCCGCGGGCACGAGGAAATCTCACTGCAACCGCGCGAATTCCGCCTGCTGGAATACCTGATGCAGCACGCAGGTCAGGTGGTGACCCGCACCATGCTGCTGGAAAACGTGTGGGATTACCATTTTGACCCGCAAACCAACGTTATTGACGTGCACATCTCGCGCTTGCGCTCGAAAATCGATAAAGGTTTCTCCCAGCCGCTTTTGCATACGGTTCGCGGCGCGGGATACATGATCCGTGACGGCGCTCGGTAAGCTATTTCGCACCACCACGTTCAAGCTGACCTTGGTCTATTTGACGGTGTTTGCGCTGTTTGCGGCGGCCTTGCTCGCTTACTTCGCGCTCAATACCCGCCGCTTGATCACCGAGCAGATCACCGAAACGGTCAATGCCGAAATTACCGGACTGTCCGAACAGTACCGGATCGGCGGCATCCGCCGCCTCGTCGTCACCCTCGACGCGCGGGCGCGGCGTCCGGGCTCGAGCCTTTATCTTGTGACCACCTTCACCGGCGAGGCGCTTGCCGGCAATGTCACCGCGCTGGCGCCGGGCATACTCGACAAGCCCGGCTGGAGCGAAACCGGCTATCGCCGGCTCGATGAGCCGGAAAACGGCGAGCGCGGCGAGCACGAGGCGCTGGTGCGGGTGTTCGAACTGCCCGGCGGGTTCCGCCTGCTGGTCGGACGCGATCTTGAGGAGCGCGAGCGGCTTTATCACATCGTGATCGCCGCCGGGCGCTGGTCGATCGCCGTGGTCATCGTGCTCGGGCTGATTGGCGGATTTTTCGTCACGCGACGTGTGCTGCACCGGGTCGATGCCATGACCGAGACCACACGCAACATCATGGCCGGTGACCTCAGCGACCGCCTGCCGGTGGCCGGCACCGGCGACGAGCTTGACCGTCTCGCCGACAATCTCAACGTTATGCTCGACCGCATCGAGGCGTTGATGGTGGGCATGAAGGAGGTCTCCGACAATATCGCGCACGACCTCAAGACGCCGCTGACCCGCCTGCGCAACCGCGCCGAACAGGCCCTGCGTCTGGCAAAAGGCGAGACCGAATATCGCGCCGCGCTCGATGCCACAATCGAAGAGTCCGACGGGCTGATCCGCACCTTCAATGCGCTGCTGATGATCGCCCGCGCCGAAGCCGGACACGCACGCGGCGACATGGTCGACTTCGATGCCGCCGAGATCGCCCGCGACGTCGGCGAACTATACGAGCCATTGGCCGAGGAGAAGGGCATCGCGCTTACGGTCGAGGCCGACGGAGCCGCGCCGGTCAAAGGCAACCGCGAACTGGTGAGCCAGGCGGTCGCCAATCTGGTCGACAATGCCATCAAATACGGCGAACCGGACGCCGCCAAGGTCAACGGCGCCAAGCCCGAAATCGTGCTGCGGGCGCTGCAAGAGGGCGACCGCATCCTGCTCACGGTCGCCGACCGGGGGCCCGGCATCGCGGAAGAGGACCGTTCGCGCGTCGTCGAGCGCTTCGTGCGCCTGGAACAGAGCCGCTCGCAGCCCGGCCTGGGGCTGGGCTTGAGCCTTGCCTCGGCGGTGGCGCGCCTGCATGGCGGCGAACTGACGCTCGAGGACAATCACCCGGGGCTGAAAAGCGTGATTGCCTTGCCGCGGGGAGGGCCGGTACAGATTGCCGGATGACCGCGCACCGGGCGAAGCGCAAGTATCTCCAGATGTCGGCAAGCGGCGCCAAGGCCCCCGCTGGCCGTGGCCTCGCCGAGCGCATCGGCACTGCGCCGCGGCTGACCGATGCGCGCGCCGCGCAGGCTCGCGTCGACGAATGGCTGGCGCAGCTTGACGGCGGCGAAGCGCCCCCGCTCAAGGCGCTCCTCGAGACCAACGCCAATCTCAAAACCCTGATCGAGAGCCTCGCCGAAAGCTCGCCCTATCTCTGGGAGCTGGCGAGCCGCGAGCCCGCGCGCCTGCTGCGCCTGCTCCAATCGGACCCGGACGAGCACCTTGCGGCGCTGCTCGCCGGCACCGCCGATGCCCTGACTGAAACCACGGAAGAGGCTGAGGCGATGCGGCTTTTGCGCCGCATGAAGTCCGAGGCCGCATTGCTGATCGCGCTCGCCGATATCGGCGGGGTCTGGCCTGTCATGCAGGCAACCGCGGCGCTCACGCAACTGGCCGATACCGCGGTGTCGGGCGCCGTCGAATTTCTCCTCGCCGATCTTGCCCGCAGCGGGCGCTACGCTGCACGCGACAAGGCGCGGCCGCAAGAGGCCAGCGGCTACATCGTGCTGGCGATGGGCAAGATGGGGGCCTTCGAACTCAATTATTCGAGCGACATCGATCTCATCGTGTTTTTCGATGCCGCCGCGCCGATCGTGCCGCGCGATGTAGAGGCCGGGCCGTACTTCGTTCGCCTGACCCAGCGCCTGGTGAAGTTGCTGCAGCAACGCACCGCCGACGGCTACGTCTTCCGCACCGATCTGCGTTTGCGTCCGGATCCCGCCTCGACCGCCATTGCGATCTCGGCCGCCGCGGCCCTGTCCTATTACGAAAGCAGCGGGCAGAACTGGGAGCGCGCAGCGATGATCAAGGCGCGGCCTTGCGCCGGCGACATCGCCGCCGGCAACGCCATCCTCAATGAGCTATCGCCGTTTGTCTGGCGCAAATATCTCGATTTTGCCGCGGTGTCCGAGGTCCACGCGCTCAAACTGCAGATCAACGCCTATCGCGGCCATGGCGAGATCGCGGTCGAGGGCCACAATATCAAGCTCGGCCGCGGCGGCATCCGTGAGATCGAATTTTTCGCGCAGACCCAGCAATTGATCGCCGGCGGGCGCAATCCCGACCTGCGCGACCGCGATACCCTGACCACGCTCGACAAGCTGGCCAAGGGTCGCTGGATCGACGAGACCGCGCGCGACGACATGAAGGCGGCCTACGTCTTTCTGCGCACGGTCGAGCACCGCCTGCAGATGATCAATGACGAGCAGACGCAGACGCTACCGGCGGAACGCGAGGGTCTCGAACGGTTCGCGCGGTTTCTCGGCCTTGCCGGCCGCGACGTCTTCGCCGAAACGCTTCGCGGCCATCTGGAGAAGGTGCAGCGGCATTACGCGCGGCTGTTCGAGGCCGTGCCCGGCGCGGACCGGCCGGCGCTTGCCTTTCCCGCCGACAGCGACGACCGCAAGACCCTCGACCGGCTCGGCGAACTTGGCTTCCGCGCGCCGCTGCAGGCGTCCGCGACGGTGCGCCATTGGCTCGCGGGCAGCCACCGCTCGCTGAAAAACGAAATCGCGCGCGAGTACCTGCGCGAACTATTGCCGGTCCTGCTCGAACAGGTAGCGCGGTCCAACAATCCCGACGCGGCGCTGGCGCGGGTCGACGATTTCCTCGGCAACCTGCGTGGCGCCGCCCGGTTGCTGTCGCTGCTGCGGCAAATCCCGATGCTGATTGCGCTGATCGCGCTGGTGCTCGGCACCGCGCCGCGTCTCGCCGATACGCTGGCGCGTTATCCGGAGGTGATCGACGCGCTGGTCGATCCGAGTTTCTTTGGTGTCTTGCCGGATGAAGCGGCGCTCGCGCACCGGCTCGAAAAGGCGCTGGCGCGGGCGCGCTACGACGAGGATCTGCTCGAGCGCATCCGCATGTTTGGGCTCGAGTACATGTTCCTCGTCGGCGTCCGCATTCTTTCCGGCACGGTGACGGCACGCGCCGCGGGTGAGGCCTTCGCGCGCATTGCCGATGCGGTGATCCGCGCCGTCCACGGCGCGGTCGCGGAGAATTTCGCGCTCGCCTACGGGCATATGCGCGACGAAGAGACGGCGGTGCTCGCCATGGGCAAGCTCGGCGGGCTGGAAATGACCGCAACCTCCGACCTTGATCTTATTCTGATTTACGATTTCGACCAGGAGGCGCCCGAATTGGACGGCAAGCGCGCGCTTTACGGTGCGCAGTATTTTGCCCGGCTCACCCAGCGGCTGATCAATTCGCTGACGGCGCAGACCAACTACGGCGCTCTCTACCAGGTGGACATGCGCCTGCGTCCCTCCGGCGGCGCCGGGCCGCTGGCGTCGCCGATCGACGGCTTTGCCGCCTACCAGGAGACCGAGGCGTGGACCTGGGAGCACATGGCGTTGACGCGGGCGCGGGTGGTCTCCGCCTCGCCGCAATTCAAGGCGCGAGTGGAGACGGTGATTCGCGACGTATTGCGGCGGCCGCGCGACGCGGCGCTGATCGCCGGCGATGTCGTCGAGATGCGCGCGGCTATCGCCAAGGAGAAAGGCGACGGCGAGCGCTGGGATCTCAAATACGCCGCCGGCGGGCTGATCGACATCGAATTCATCGCGCAATATCTGCAATTGGTGCACGCGCACCGGCTGCCCGGCATTCTCGACACGACGACAGCACGCGCGCTCGATAAGGCCTGGCAGCTGGGCGTCTTGGCCGTCGAGGATGCCGAAGTGCTGCGTCCCGCGATCCAGCTCCATCAGGATGTGACGCAGATTTTGCGGTTGTGTCTGGCCGGGCCGTTCGATCCGAAGACCGCCGGGGCAGGGTTGTTGCGGCTTCTGGCGCGCGCGGCCGACGTGCCGGACTTCGCCGCGCTTGAAGCCACCATGAGTGAAACGCAGGCCAAAGTGCGGGCGAGTTTTGTACGCATCCTCGGCGCCGGTCCGTGATTCAGGCCGCCTCGTCCTTGGGCAGCAGGCATTGCGGGTGCAGCGGCAGCCGCACCACCACAAGCGTGCCCTGGCCGAGCGTCGAGCGGATGCGCATCGAGCCGCCATGCAGTTCCGCGAGCGACTTCGCTATCGCCAGTCCCAACCCCGAGCCCTGGTGGCTCTTGGTCAGCTGACTTTCCACCTGCTCGAAGGGGCGGCCGAGCTTGGTGAGCGCTTCTTTAGCGATGCCGATGCCGGAGTCGGCAATCGCCAGCACGATGCAATCGCCTGACGCGCGCCCGCGCACGGTGACGCGGCCGCCTTCCGGCGTGAACTTGACCGCGTTCGACAGGAGATTGAGCACGATCTGCTTGAGGGCGCGGCGGTCGGCACGCAAATGCAGGTCGGGCGATATCCTGGCGACGAGGTTGAGCTGCTTTTCCTGGGCGGGGCCATCGACCACGCGCATGGCATCGGCGAGCAGCGTGTCGAGTTCGAGGTCCTCGAAATCAAGGCGGATGCGGCCGGCTTCGATCTTCGACATGTCGAGAATGTCGTTGATCACTTCCAGCAAATATTGGCCGCTGCCGCGAATATCGCTGCAATATTCGCGGTACTTTTCCGCACCGAGCGGCCCGAACATCCCCGATTCCATGATCTCCGAGAAGCCAATGATGGCATTGAGTGGGGTGCGCAATTCGTGGCTCATGTTGGCGAGGAATTTCGACTTCGCCTGGTTGGCCTCTTCGGCGCGTGTTTTTTCCACCGCATAGTTTTCCGCGAGCTCGGCGAGACGCTGCTGCGAAGAGCGCAGATCGGACACCGTCGCCATCAGTCGTTTTTCGCTATGCACGAGCTTTTCTTCGTGCGTCTTGAGCGCGGTGATGTCGGTGCCGACCGAGACGTAGCCGCCGTCCTTGGTGCGGCGTTCGCTGATGTGCAGCCAGCGGCCGTCATCGAGCTGGGCTTCAAAGGTACGGGCTCCGGGAATCGCCGGGCCGGCGGTGACGACCTTGTTACGCACCACTGGCTGGGAGCCAGCGGCGACCACGGATTCGTATGACGCGCCGACGGTGATGGTCTCGTCGGGCAGATGATGCAGATCCTGGAAGTTGGAATTGCACAGCACCAGCCGGTTATCGGCATCCCACAGCACGAAGGCCTCGGGGATGGTTTCGATGGCGTCGCGCAAGCGCATGTCGGCGGCGACGGTGCGCTCGACCAGGTTTTTCTGCTCGGTGACGTCGACGGCGATGCCGATGAGGTGAAGCGAAGGATCGCCCGGCTGGCGCACCAGTTCGCAGCGCGCCCGCAGCCACAACCAGTGGCCGTCGGCGTGACGCATGCGGAAGGCCTGATCGACCGCGGTGGCCTTGGCCTCTACAAGCTGGGCGGCGACATCGTAAAGGCGCACGTCCTCCGGGTGCACCAGCGCGCTCACGTCACCGAAGGTGAGCAGGTCATCCTTGGCCTTGAGCCCGAGAATGGTGAACATCGACTGCGACCAGAATATCTTGCCGCGCGCAAGGTCCCAGTCCCACAGCCCGCAGCGGCCGCGGTTGAGCGCGGTATCGATGCGGCTGCGCACCGTCTCGTAAATGACGTCCGCCTCCCGTGCGCGTGTCGCCTGCCAGTGGAAAGCAAAGCCCAGGATGAGCACGACAAATCCGGTGGTGGCGGACAGCGTGATGGTGAGCGTGGTCAGCGACCACCACGCTGCGAGCGCCTGGCCGCGCGCCTGCACCACGGCGAGTTGTCCGAAGGGAGCGTTGAGCGTGCGCACCGTGGCAAGCGCATCGGTATCGCCGGGCAGGATGATTTCGCGGACGCCCGCGCCGGCGCCGAAGGTGGTGAGCGGCTGATTTGCGCCGAGCAGATCGGTAAGGCGGTAGCCGACCGTCGCGTCGAGCGCGGGCGACGTCGCCAGCACCGTGCCGTCGGCATTGGTGAGCATGAAACGGCGGCCGGCGGCGTTTGCCCATCTTGGAAGCGTCTGCGCCAACACCTCCTGCGGGCGGGCCAGCGCGTCGGCAGGCGGCCGCGCCAGCCGCGCCGCCGCAAGGTCGGCGACCGCCTCAAGCGTCGTCGTCATGTCGGCAAGCGTCTGCCGGCGGTGGTCGAGCACCTGCACCACGGCGCCGACGCAGATGGTGGCAAGAAAGGCCATGATCAGCACCGGCACCGCGCGGCGCAACAATGGCTCGGCCGTCAACAGGCGCAGATACGCCGGCTTGGCGATCGATTGCGCGAGGCCTTTGATCGAATCTGAACGCGCAGACGCACTCGCCACTTCGGCGCGCGCCATGAAGGCCTCCGTTCGGAATGTCCCCTACCACCCAGTCCGGAAAGGATGTGCCGCATCGCTGTCCGAATCAGTGGCGATTGGAATCGATGGGCGCTGATTTGTCGAGAGTCGCCGAGTCAATAATTTAAGATTCGTTACCCACCGGGTTTTTGAGTCACAGCGGAAAGGCCGGCAAAGGGCGGCGTCAGGGCGCCGCGAGCGCCCGATCGACGATATCGGCAAGGTCGCGCGACAGGGAGGGCGCGGCCTTGATGCGCGTCAGCGCGGCTTCCGCCAGCGCGCGGCGGCCGGCTTCTAGGGTCCGCCAGGTGCGGAAAGCGGTCGCCAGGCGCGCCGCGATCTGCGGATTTTTCGGATCAAGCGCCAGCACATTGTCGGCAATGAAGGCGTAACCGGCGCCGTCGGCGCGGTTGAACTGCGTCTGGTTGCCGGCAAAGGCGCCGATGACCGCGCGCACGCGGTTGGGATTGGCAAACGAAAAGGCCGGGTGGGCAGTGAGCGCCCGCACATTGGCGAGCGTGTCAGGGCTCGGGATCAGGGCCTGCAGCGAGAACCATTTGTCGATCACCAAAGCGTCGGAGGCGTAGCGCGTGTAGAAATCGGCCAGGGCTCGTTCGCGCTCAGGCGCGTGGTGCAGTGCCAGGGTCGACAGCGCCGCCATACGGTCGGTCATATTGTCGGCCTGGTCGTATTGCCGCGCGGCGCGAGCGAAGGCATCGGCTTCGCCGGTCGCCGCCAGCAAATCGAGGCAGGCATTGCGCAAGGAACGGCGGCCGGCAAATTGCGCATCGGGCGAATAGGGGCCGGGGACCGCCATCCGCTCATATGTCTTCATTAGCGCGGCGGCGAGGCGCTCGCCGGCGCCGGCGCGCAGTGCCTTGCGCGCGCCGTGAATGGCGTCGGGATCGATGTCGCGGCCGATTTCGCGGGCGATGTCGGATTCACCCGGCGGCGTCAGCGCCAGCGCGACAAAAGCGGGCTCGAGGCGGTCATCGGCGAGGGTGGCGGCAAACGCCGCCAGCAACGCCTCGTCGGTCGATGGCCGGCGGCCGGCACGAATGGCGGCGACATTGTCGATCAGCAGACTTATCGAAATCGTCTGCAGCGATTGCCAGCGGTTGAACGGGTCGCTGTCATGGGCGGCGAGGAAATCGAGGTCGCTCGTTTCGAGGTCGGACTTGAGCTTGATCGGCGCCGAGAAATTACGGTTGATCGAAGCCACCGGCCGTTCGGCAATGCCGGTGAATTGGAAGGTGTGCGACGGTTCGGTCAGCACCAGCACGCCGCGCTCGAGAGCTCCGCCGGCAAGCGACAGCGGCAGGTCGCGTCCGTCCGGCTCGACCAGTCCGACGCTGAGCGGGATCACCGTCGGCAGCTTTTCCGGCTGGCCCGGCGTCGGCGAAAGGTGCTGCGTGCATTCAAGCGTGAAGGTCTTGCGGGCATCGTCGTGGCGCGTTTTGACCGCGACCTCGGGCGTACCGGCCTGGCTGTACCAGCGCATGAACTGGGAAAAGTCGCGGCCGCTCGCATCGGCAAAGCACTGGATGAACTGCTCGACGGTCGCCGCTTCCCCATCGTGACGCTCGAAATAGAGGTCCATCCCGGCGCGGAATTTCTCTTCGCCGATCAGGGTCGCCACCATGCGCACGACTTCGGCGCCTTTCTCGTAGATCGTCGTCGTGTAGAAGTTGTTGATCTCGCGGTACGTCTCCGGGCGCACCGGATGTGCCAAAGGCCCCGCATCCTCGATGAATTGCGTGGCGCGCAGGCCGCGCACGTCGCCGATGCGCTCGACCGCGCGCGAGCGCATATCGGCGGAGAATTCTTGATCGCGATAGACCGTGAGGCCTTCCTTCAGACAGAGCTGAAACCAGTCGCGGCAGGTGATGCGGTCTCCCGTCCAGTTGTGGAAATATTCGTGTGCGATCACCGCCTCGATGCCGCCATAGTCGGCGTCGGTCGCGGTCTCCGGCGTCGCCAGTACGTATTTGTCGTTGAAGACGTTGAGACCCTTGTTCTCCATCGCCCCCATGTTGAAATCGGAGACGGCGACAATCATGAAGATATCGAGATCGTATTCCCGCCCGAACCGCTGCTCGTCCCAGCGCATCGCGCGCTTGAGCGATTCCATGGCGTAGCCGCAGTGCGCCTGCTTGCCCGGCTCGACATAAATGCGCAGCACCACATCGCGTCCCGACATGGTGCGGAACGTGTCCTCGATGTGGGCGAGCTTGCCGCCGACGAGGGCGAAGAGATACGACGGCTTCTTGAACGGATCGGCCCAGACCGCGAAATGGCGGCCGCCGGGGAGGTCGCCGCTCTCGATGAGATTGCCGTTGGACAGAAGCACGGGAGCTTCGGCCTTGTCGGCCTCGATGCGCGTTGTATAGACGGCCATCACATCGGGCCTGTCGGGGAAATAAGTGATGCGGCGAAAGCCTTCGGCCTCGCATTGCGTGCAATAGGTGCTGCTGGAACGGAACAGACCGGAGAGCTGGGTGTTCGCCGTCGGGTCGACCAGCGTTTCGATTTCAAGCGTGAACGCGCCGTTAGGCGGCTGCGGGATAGTCAGATTGTCGGGCGTCGCAACGTAATTTTCCGCTGGCAAAACCGCGCCGTCGAGTTTGACCGACACCAGGTTGAGCCCGTCACCGTCAAGCGACAACGGCGCCGCCGGCGCATGCGGGTTAGGCTTGAGTGCCAGCCGGGCGCGGACCTTGGTCTTGCTCGGGTGTAACGAAAAATCGAGGGCGACCGTCTCCACCAGCCAGTCGGGTTCGCGGTAGTCCTTGAGGCGGATGGGTTGGGCGGTGTCAGTTCGCATTGCCATTTGATCTAGGGTGTCCGGCGCGGATTTGGAAGGTGGCGGGCGTTCAGATCATCGGCTCGGCGTGGCCGATGACGCGCTTGATCGAGGGCGAACGCTCGCGCAAGCTGCGCTCCAGCGCGTCGACCTTCTCGTGCACGTTCTGCACCGTCAGCGCCGGATCGACGTAACAGTGGAAATTGACGATCTCGCCGTCGTCGGTTTCGCGCACGCGGACATTGTGGATGTCGCGGACGACGCCGCTCTCCCCAGCAATTTCCGACAATGCAATAGCCACGGCCTTGACCCGCTCCGGCGGCGCCTCGCGGCCGGATGCGTCCTGCGGCTCAAGCGGCTCGATGTGGGTTTCGACCTCGACGTTGGCGCCGAGTTCGGCAGCGATCGCGCTTTCTAGCCCGTCGGCCAATTCGTGGGCGGCGCGAAGCGAGAGCTTGCCGTCCACTTCCAGATCGAGCGAAATCGCCAACCGACCCTCGATTTCGTGGACGGTGACGTGATGCACCGCGAGCGCGCGGTTGCGTGCGATCACCATCACGCAGTCGAGCACGCTTTCGTTGTCGAGTGCCACCGGATCGGTGGTCACCGTGGGCTCCGCACCCGGCATCTGCTTGCGGATGGCGGCGGCGACCCGGTCCTTGAGCGCGCTCACTTTGTCGAGCGGCAGCGTGCGGTTCACCGCGACGCCGAGTTCGGCAAAGGTCTTGTCGCCCACCTCGCGCACGCGCACGTGTTCGACGCTGACCACGCCCGGCACGCGCGCGGCAACTGTCCTGATCCGGCTCGCGGCGCCGCGTGGCGCGGCGTCAGTCAGCGTATCGATGGTGCGGCGTCCGAGCCGCCAGCCGGCGATGCAGATCAGCACCGCGACAACCAAGGCGGCAACCGAATCCGCCTGAGGAAAGCCCAAGCGCACGCCGGCAAGCCCAGCCAGCACCGCGAGCGACGCCCACAGGTCGGAGGAGAAGTGCAGCGCGTCGGCTTCGAGTGCATGGCTCGAGGTTTTTCTGGCGGTGCGCGTCAGCGCCCGCGCGCGGAAAAAATCAACGATGATCGACAACGTGACGACGCCGAAGGCCCAGATATTGGCGTCGACGTTCTCGGGCGCTCCGAGGAGCCGTTCAACCACATGCCAGATGACGACGGCGGAGAGCCCGAACAAAAGCGCCGTCTGCGCCAGCGCCGACACCGATTCGAACTTGCCGTGGCCGTATTGGTGCTCCTCATCGGCGGGCTTGCCGGAAATGCGCACAGCGCCATAGGTCAGCACGGTGGCGCCAAGGTCGATGAGCGAGTGTCCGGCTTCGGACAGAATAGCGAGCGACCCGGTCAGCACGCCGATCACCGCTTTGGCGACGGTGAGCGCCGCGGAGGCCGCGATCGACGTCAGCGCGACTTGTTCTTTTTCGCTCTGCATTTCGGAACGACTCGCAGGCCGGAACGGAACTTGGCGCCCGTGAAGGGCCACCGACAGATATGGCGAAAGCTGGGAATAAGCCAGACCGGATGCTTGGGCGTTGCGGTGCTGGCGTCGTGAAGGGGCCAAGGCCTCGGGCCGCCCGCCGGAAGGCCTTTAGCTCACCAGACCAGCCGGTGCGGCATCTGCGAGCAGATCTGCTGCATCAAGGTCGGCAGCTGAGCCGCGGTCGGCGTTTTCAGCGCGGTGCCGTTGCCGCGGATCAACGTGGCGAGCCAGGCTGCGTCGCTGCTGCTGGTGCCGTAATAGATCGTGTAGACGTCAATGCCGTCGGCATAAGCGGTGTTGGCGGCGGATACCGCATTGTTTTTCAGCGCCGTATCCGAACAGTTCGACGTGCTGCCGCAATTTGGGATGCCGTCGGTCACGATGACGATGGCCTGTTGTGAGCCGGCGGGACCGGCGGACGGACAGGGCGTCGACGGACAATATTGCGAAAGCGCCGAGTTCATGCCGACGGCGGCGTTGCTGCCGCTGCAAGCGGGCATGCCGGCGCTGTTGCAGGCGTTGATGCCTTTGATCTTGTTTTTCAGGGTGTTGTAGTTGGTGGTATCGTTGACCGAAATGCGATTTTGATAAGCCGGCGACGGCGACACGCCGGTAAACAATGTGATCCCCAATTTCGAACCGGTCGCGGCATTTTGCTGCATGCAATCGAGCAGAGCCTGGTCGGCGGCCCTTGCGTTGGTCAGCTGTGTGGCAAAGGACTGCGAGATGTCTTCGACGATAATGGCATTCCACGTGCCGGCGCCTGTCCCGGCGCCGAAGGTGGCAATGGCGGTTGCGCCGACGTCGAAGCTTGAAAAGCCCGCGGTGTAAAACGATTGCATGCGGTTGCCGTTTGCCGCGGCTCTCCGCGTCGTGACCTTGACGGCGTTGTAGGGCGTCGCGCCGGCGGCAAAACAGGCCTGGCCGCCGGCCGCGCAACCTTGCGTCCATTTTCCGACAATGATGTCACTGCTGGCGAGAACGTTTCCGTAAGTTGCCGCGGGCATATTCTTGACCGCATAAGTCTGCGCGGCCGATATGGCAGCGTTCGGATCCGGCAGTGCCGCGGTTGCGGCCAAGGCGGCGACCTCGGCGGTGACTTGCAGCATGTTCCGCTGCGAGATCATGTAGGAGCCTTGCACGGTGAGCGCGGCGAAGCCCATGAACACCGGCAGACATACCGCCATGTAAATGGCGGCGATGCCGCGCTCGTCACGCAGGAAGTCTTTAAATTTAAGTCGGGTTTTGCGGTCGCTATTCACTTCAGTTTCTTCCTGCGAGCAGGCCGTCAATCCTCACGAACAGGCCAGTTCCTTGCGCATGGTCACGGAGGCTGAAAGATTTTGGCCGGTGAACAGGCCCATGTAGTTGATGACGGAAGCCGCCGCCGCGCTGGTCGTGATCGTGACCGTGACATCCTGTACTTTCGGTGAGTCCAGGCAGTGGTCGCGGATGGCGTAGGTAAATGTATTCGTGTAAGGGGCGAGATAGTTCACGGCGACCGTTTGTGCCTGGCCCGAGGTCAGGCTCTGCACGGCCATGCTGCGCGAGGCCTCGCGCGCGGCATTCAACATTGTGTTTTGCAGCGAGAAGATCATCCCGAATTGAATGATGCCGAACACCAGAAGGAAGATCCCATCGAGCCGCTGCTTAAAGACCCGACCATCAACGACATCCTGATCAACACTCACGAGCATTGTTTTGTCGAGCGGTTTGGCAAGCTCGAGCGCACCAAGGTGCACTTCAAGGACGAAGCGCATCTGCTCCGCATCGTGAACAAAATGGTCTCCGGAATCGGCCGGCGCGTGGACAAGTCGTCGCCCATGGTCGACGCCCGTCTGCCCGACGGATCGCGTGTCAATATCGCGATCAGGCCGGTCTCGATCGATGGTCCTTTGGTCTCGATCCGCAAGTTTTCCGAAAAGCCGTTTTCGATGGATACGCTGGTTGAAATCGGGTCGATCCGGCCAGCGATGGTCGACACGCTGCGCGCCGCGGTCCGCGGGAAAATCTCGATTTTGATTTCCGGTGGTACCGGCAGCGGCAAGACGACGATCCTCAACGCATTGTCGGCCTATATCCCGGCGGACGAGCGCCTGGTCACGATCGAGGATGCCGCCGAACTGCAGTTGCAACAACCGCACGTCGGCCGCCTGGAAACGAGGCCCGCTAACGCCGAGGGCAAGGGCGAGATCCGCCAGCGCGAGCTGGTCAAGAATGCGCTGCGCATGCGTCCCGACCGCATCATCATCGGCGAGTGCCGCGGTGAAGAAGCCTTCGACATGTTGCAGGCGATGAACACCGGCCATGAAGGCTCGATGACCACGATCCATGCCAATACGCCCCGCGACGCCTTGAAGCGTCTCGAGCAGATGGTGGCGATGTCGGGCGTGTCGATGAATTCCGAGAACATCCGCAGCCAGATTGCTTCGTCGATCAATCTCATCGTGCAGTTGCAGCGGCTGGCGGATGGAAAAAGGCGCGTCACCAGCATCAGCGAGATCACCGGAATGGAAGGCGACGTCATCCAGCTCTATGAAGTTTTCAAATTTGTGAAGAAGGGCTCGGACGAAAGCGGCATTCACGGCGCCTTTCAGGCGACCGGCGTGCGTCCGCTCTTTCTGCGGAACCTGAAGGCGCTGGGAATAGAACTGCCCGCGAAATATTTCGACCCGTCACGATCGCTGTAACGGAGCAATACGTTGAACGAGCTTTGGACCATTTACCTCGCCGTCTTTTGTGCCGCCGCACTGGCGGTCCAGGGAGCGTACTGGTTTTTCTCCGCGGGCCGCCGCAACAGGAAAGCGGTCAATCGTCGCCTCGTTCTCAGCGTGCAAAACGCCAACCCGCAGGAAGTGTTCGAGGCGCTCAAGCGCGAGCGCGGATTTTCCGCTTTCGAGAACCCGCACTATAGCTATTTGAACGATCTGTTCATGCAGACCGGCCTGCGGCTGGACAGCAAGTTGCTGGTCTTGGCCGCCTTCGGCCTGAGCGTCCTTTATTTTTCGCTGCTGGGGTTGACGATCGGCTTCAATATCTTGACGTTTATAGCCACGCCCGTGCTGGCGGCACTGTCCTTGCTGCTCTATTTCGTGATGGCGCGGGCAAAGAGAATCCGTCGCTTCTCCGCGCAGTTGCCCGACGCGATCGACGTTATCGTCCGCGGCGTTCTGGCGCGCTAGTTCACGGCGCCGTCGCCTCTGAGCGTGATGGTTAACGCAACCTTAAGCACTCATTGTCTAATTGATACTCGTTGCGTGGCTGGCCGACGCCGGCCGCTCCGAGATCGGACTTCGAGCATAAAGGTCGCACTATGCCCGCTTATAAAGTTCTTTTTGTCATTCCCCCGTACCTTGGCGACAAAATTGAAGCGATCCGTCCGGGAAAATTGAGAAGCTTTTTTGCCTTTCCTTACGGCGTTCTTTGCCTCGCAACCTACATAAAGAAAGCAACCGCAGGCGCGCACGACATAAAAATTATCGATCTCAATCGTTACGGTGTCGCGGAAGGCCTGACGAAATTTACGGAAACTCTGGGCGACTTTGAACCGGATATCGTGGGGATATCCGTGATGTTTGACGTATCCTACAAGTACGTTGAAAAGCTGGCGGCCGCGAGCAAGGCCGCAAATCCGCAGGCCAAGGTCCTTCTGGGGGGCGCTGCGGTCACCACAGCCTGGAATATTATTCTGGACGACCAGCCGTCGGTCGATGCGCTTTGCTATTCGGAGGGCGAACTCGCGCTGGTCAAGTTGCTCGACGCCGACGACCTGGAAAAAGAATTGCTTGCGGATCCCTGGGTCACCCGTCAGTCGATGGCGGAAAAGCGAAAGCCAAAAACCATCACGATGGAGAATTTAAACGACGTCATCGCAATCGACTACAGTCTCGTCGATACCGGCGAGTACGGAATGATCGAAGCGTTCTCACCGTTCCGCAAGGCCAAAGACGAAGACGTCAAACAATTTTTCATCGTCACCTCGCGCGGCTGCCCGTTCAAATGCGTCTTCTGCGCGGAACCGACCTTGCACGGCGGCTCCATGCGCTATTCGAGCCTGGATGTCATCGAAGATCACGTCAAAGATCTGGTCGAGAATTATGGAATGAACGTGCTGACGATCTATGACGATCAGCTTTTATTGAATCACAAGCGAGCGAAGGAATTTTTCAGAATTCTGTCCAAATACAATCTGCGGGTCGAGACGCCGAATGGACTGACCGCCGCTTACATCGATGACGAAATGGCGGCGCTGATGAAAGCCGCGGGCATGGACACCGTGCAATTGGCGATCGAGTCCGGCACCGAACACATGCTGCGCAACGTGATCAAGAAGCCGCTGCGGCTCAGCAAGGTGGCGCCGGTCGTCGAGCTGCTGCACAAGAACGGCCTGTTCGTTCAGGGCTTCTTTGTCATGGGCATTCCGGGAGAGCGGGAGCAGGACCGCGTCGAAACCGCCCAATTCATCAAGGATGTCGGATTGGATTGGGGAAGTTTCAGCCTCGCTTCGCCCATTCGCGGCTCCGAACTCTACGATATCTGCGTGAAGAACAAATACATCCCGGACGACATGAAAATTGGGGAATATGAGCTCGGCACCTACATCATCCGCGCGCCGGGACTCGACCCCGAAAGTCTCCCGCAGATTTCGTATCGGATGAATCTGGACGTCAACTTCGTCAATAACCGGCGCATGCGGATCGGCGATTACGAGGTGGCCGCGCGCTGTTTCGAGGACGTCATCGAGCGCTATCGCGAGCATGCTTTTGCGCATTATTTTCTCGCCAAGGCCTACGAGCTGATCGGCAACAACGCGGCAAAGGTTGCGGACAACATGGCGCGCTACGAAGCGATCCTCGCCAGGCACGCGGATTGGCGCGGCCATGCCGATCATTTCGGCTTGACCGGGCAACCGGGGTTTGCGGCGGCTGCGCATGCGAATACGCGCCCGCGCCAGGTCGCCATGTCGGGCGCGCTTTAGCGCCGACAAATTGGTACTGCCGGTTTTGCCGATGTCGACGGTCTGCGTCAGACGCGCCTGAGAAAACCGTCCGGCGCGGCGGTGATCATGAGCTTGTGCTCGATCGTGTGATCGTATTCGAAGCGGAGCGGTCCGCCGTCGCGCGCCACGCGGCCCTGCGCGTCCAATCGCCGCATATATTCCCAAACCGCGGTCTTTGGATTGTTGCCCTTGCCCCACGGGCGGTCGGCGCACATTTCGTCCGGCAGGTCTTCGACGCCGGTATCCCAGGTCACGCAATAGGACCCTTTGCTGACATAGGGCGCATAGAGTTCCAGCTCTTCCAGCACATGGTCGTGAGTGTGGTTGGAATCCAGAAACACCATGATCCGCTCGCTGCCCTCAGCCAGGGAGGCGATCTTCTCCATGGTCTCCGGCGCGACCGAGGAGCCTGCGATAGTGTAAATCTTGCGGCGCAGCGGATGGGCCTCGATCGCCGACCGATTGTGCGCGCGGATGTCGATGTCGACACCGACAACCTTGCGGCGGCCGGCCTTCGGGTCGAGCGTGGAACCTGCCTCGGCGGCGTCGCAATAGTCGAGCAGCGCCAGCATCGACGCACTCATCACCAGCGAACCGCCATGGGCGATGCCGGTTTCGATGATCAGGTCGGGGCGGCAGATCCAGATCAGTTCCTGGATGGCATAGAGGTCCGGTGGACCCTGGATGACCGGCCGCCCCAGCCAGGTGAAATTCTGGAAGTACCCGTGCCGGATTGCGGCCTGGTTCCAGGTGTTCGACAATTCGATGAAGGCGCGGTCCTGCCCGGCGTTGCGGATGTTTCGGACGCAGAGATTGTGGAAGTCTTCGAGCGGATCGACCGGCTTTGTCTGGGTCATGGCGCTAACCGCTCACGGGGTATGGCGTAGACGACGGCGCCGTTGCCGCACCAGGCATGGACGCGGAACAGAAAGCGATAGTCGGGCAAGTTGTCCATCAACCAGTGCGGCGTTTCCCAGATACCATCCGCGTTGTGATAGACCGTGGCGGCCAGGACCGGTCGGTGCGTGAGCAGCGTTTGCCGGGCGCCTTTCAAGGCGGCGAGTTCGCCACCTTCGAGGTGCAGCTTTACAAAAGTGGGCGACAAATCCAGCGCGTCGAGCGGATGCGTCATGACGCGCATTCGGCCGGTAGCGGAAAGTTGTGACGCATAATCGAGACCATCATGGAATGGGGCCTCGCGCTGGCCGTCGGCAAGCACGCAATCGCACACTGTCACCCGCGGATCGTCCGGCAACCAGCGCCGTAGGTTCTCTTCAAGGCGCGCGCGATTGGATGGGTCCGGTTCAACGGCGACGATCTGCTTGAAGGCGCCCTTGGTCCGCATGATGAACGCCTCGATGACACTGCCGTGATGGGCGCCGGCGTCAATGAAGACCTCGGCGGGGCCCAGGACATCCGCCACCTCCGGGACGAAAAAGCGATTGCCGCCCGGCACTGGAGCGGCGTCGAACGTCCATTCCTCGCGCAGCCGCCGCCAGGCCAGAAACTGCAAATGATGCGCGCGCGAGATGTCGTCATCCCATCGCGCCATTACCGTCGCGGTTTTGGTCTGGTCCTGCGGGGTCAATGGCGGCGCGAACCATCCGTTCGACAGCGGATGCCGGTCACGAAAGCCCTCGGCCAGATCGAAAAACGGCACGATGTCATTGAAGCCCTGCGCCGACAGCGCCCGCTCGAGCGGCACATAGGGAGCGGTGACGACACACATCGACAAGCGGGCGCTGTTCTTGATCGCGTCGGTGACCTCGTCGGGGCGTAGAAGGGGCACGCCAGACCAGCCCGCATCGGCCTTCAGCCGGTCGGCGTTGCGGTCGATGGCCATAACGAAATCCTGTCCCACGGCTTTGAGAAAATCGCGCGCCAGCCGGCCGAGATTGCCGGCGCCATAGAGCGCGACGGGGACGTCCGTCGTGGCCGGCGCAAAGCGGCATGGGGCGGTTGCGATTTCGGCCAGCAGCGCCGGCGCCCGGTCAAGGCCGGGCAGGGCGGCGAACGATCGGGCCATATGCGGCAATAGCGGTTCTCGGTGCGGCGAATCGGTTGGCAATCTTTTGCCACCTCGAGCGTCACCTGAATAGCCTTGCGGCGTTTCTGGAGGGCTACGAATCAGGTAGGTTTTGCGATCGGATCTGCAGTCATTCACGCATCCTCATGCGGTCCTCTGTGGGGCGCCCGGCCATCGCGCCACCGGCTAGAAACGAGACCCATGCAACTTTCGGTTTTGCTCCCCACGCACCGGCACGACCTGCTGGCCTGCTCTCGAATTGTCCAAGCCTGTTCCTTTGCGTCTGCGGACGTCGAAGTTATCGTCCGTGACAATTCCTGCAACGTGCAAAAGCGTGACATGTTGGCCAACATCCGACATGACAACTGCAAGATTATTTTCGCTGATGCATGCGACGCGCTGCAAAATATTTCCGAACTTCTCCGGCTGGCAAAAGGAGAATTCATCTTCTGCATAGCCGATGACGACCTCTGCGTGGATCGTGCCGTCGAAGCGATGGCTTCGACCATCAGGCAGTTCGGAAAGGATGCTTCAGTTGCCGGCGTGACCGGCCACTATGGCGTCGAAACGTCGAAAACATCTGCGATCCTGAACTACCAAGGCGTGGACTCCGACGATGTCGTGGCGCGCATCAACGGATATCTGAAGTATTCGGGACCGAACGTTTTGAACTATTCGGCGCAACGGCGGGACATGGTCCGCCGTGTCTTTGCCTTCATGCGCGCGATGCCGGCCATTTTTTCGTTTCACGACCAGATCATGTGTCTGCTCTATTTGCTGAACGGCAAATTCATCTCAATCCCGAGACTGATCTATCTCTACGATCTCGGACTCTGGGAAGCGCCAGAATCCGGGCAGAAGCGGGATCTCGATTTCTACACGGCTGCGGGATTGGATCCGGCCGTCAACAAGCTGCACTGGTTTTTGTGCGGGTTCGAGGGAGCCGTGCTGGCGCGCAATTCGGATATGTTTCCCGATTTGCCGATCCAGCGGCGTCAAGCCATCGCGGACATGTGGTCGTCGCTGATGTTTGCCCGATTTACGCGTCAGGCGCGGCTGACCTTCGACTCGCCTTTCACAGATGAGGCCGAAAAACTCTGTGTAAAATTGAGGTCTATAACGACGCCGCAGACCTTCGACACCATGCTGGCCGATATCTGCAGTCTGATCGCCCTGTTTTCCATGGACACGGCGCAGAGCTATTTCGATTTCTGGGATGCCGTGGTCAACAAGCGCAATTCCGCGCCGGGCCACGCCGAGTATTTGGCCGAGTTCAAGGTGGCGTGATACGGGGCCGGAACGCCTCTGGCCATGGGGGATGTCAGCCGCGGTATTCGTTTATTGGGCGGCATCTAATCAGCTACTATTCGGTCAGTCCGAATCGGTTAATGGCACGGCGATTTAAGCTGCGCAGCAGCGGCGCGGTGTTGATCGCGCGCCGCCATTCGCCCGAGCGGTTTTGGGAGCCGACGCGCCAGGAAAATCCATGAAGGTCGTCATCCTAAACGCGTTGCATTGGTTTTTGTGCGGCTTCGAGGGAGCCGTCCTGGTGCGCAATGCCGATTTGTTCCCAAAAATGGCGCTTCCGCAGCGTCAACAGATTACCGATCTCTGGTTTTCGACAATGTTTGCCCGCTTTGGAGGGCATGGACGGATTAAATTCGAATCCCGTTTTAACGACGATGCCGAAAAACTACGTGACAGGTTATTGCAGTCGGCGGGAAGGCTTTCGTTTCAGGATCTGCTGGTGCAGCTTTGCGACTTCATCGCGTTGTCTTCCGCCGAAAAATCGCAGAACTATTACAAATTCTGGCACGCGATGATTAATACGGCGAACCTGGAGTTGAAGCCCGCGAATGCGCTTGCCGCAGATCTTGGAGTCTGAGCGGTGCGGATAGCCACATGAAGGTCGTTATCCTCGCCGGGGGGCTCGGGACGCGCATTTCCGAAGAGAGCAATCTCAGGCCGAAACCGATGATCGAGATCGGCGGCAAGCCAATTCTCTGGCACATCATGAAGATCTATTCGGCCCATGGTCTGAACGATTTCATCATTTGCTGCGGTTATAAAGGCTATGTGATCAAGGAATATTTCGCCAATTACTTCCTGCACATGTCCGACGTCACCTTCGACATGGCGGACAACAGCATGGTCGTGCATCAGCGCAAGGTTGAGCCATGGCGCGTGACGCTGATCGATACCGGCGAGCAGACGTTGACCGGAGGACGGCTCAAGCGCGTCGCCGCACACATCGAAAATGAAGAGGCGTTCTGCTTCACCTATGGCGATGGGGTCAGCAATCTCGACATCCGGTCGGCCATTGCCTTCCACCACAGCCATCGCAAGCTAGCCACCGTCACCGCCGTGCGTCCGCCGGGGCGTTACGGCGCCTTGGAGCGCGATGGCGACCTGGTGACGGCCTTTACCGAGAAGCCGCGCGGCGACGGCGGCATGATCAATGGCGGCTTTTTTGTCCTGTCGTCACGCTGTCTCGAACTGATTGAAGGCGACGACAGCAGCTGGGAAGGCTCGCCGATCATCCGTCTCGCCGCCATGGGCCAGATGATGGCCTTCGAGCATCGCGGGTTCTGGCAGCCGATGGATACATTGCGGGACAAGACGATGCTGGAAGAGCTCTGGGCATCCGGAAAGGCGCCATGGAAGATCTGGCACTGACCGCTTCGGCGAGCCATGCCTTCTGGGCCGGCAAGCGCGTGCTGATTACTGGACACTCGGGCTTCAAGGGGTCGTGGCTGACCCTTTGGCTTTCGCGGCTCGGTGCCAGGGTCACCGGCATCAGTCTGCCGCCTATGACAACGCCCAGCCTTTATATCGACGCCAATGTCGGCGGGGATTGCCACAGTGTGTTTGGCGACATTCGCGATGCGTCGTCACTCGCCGAATTCGTCCGGACCGTGCAGCCGCAGATCGTTTTCCATCTCGCCGCACAGCCTTTGGTCCGCGCCAGTTATCGCGATCCGCTGGCCACCCTTGAAACAAACGTTATGGGCACCGCTTATATGCTCGAGGCGCTGCGCGGCGTCGACGGCTTGCGCGTCGCGGTGATGGTGACGAGCGATAAGATCTATCACGTCGGCGCGGGCTCGCGGCCGTTTGCCGAAAGCGATGCGCTTGGCGGCGTCGACCCATACAGCGCCAGCAAGGCCGCCTGCGAGATCGTCATCGCCGGATATCGGGATGCGTTCCTGTCGGGCCAGGGCGTAGCTGTCGCCAGCGCCCGGGCCGGCAATGTGATCGGCGGCGGCGACTGGTCGGACGATCGCTTGATTCCCGATGCAATTCGCGCCTGGCGCGCCGGCAAACCGCTTGAGGTCCGCCGCCCGAAAGCGGTGCGTCCTTGGCAACACGTTCTTGAGCCGCTCGCCGGCTACCTGACTTTGGCGCACAGCCTGTGGCAGCGGCCGGCTTTAGCGGGACCGTATAATTTTGGCCCGAGCAGCGCTGACGCCGTGGCGGTGCGCGACGTGGTCGAGTTGGCCCGTCTCGCCTACGGCAAAGGCGACGTGCATTACGGCGACGGCAGCGAAGGACCCCGCGAATCCGCCTGGCTCGCGGTTGACGCCGCGAAAGCCGCGGCCGAACTCGGGGTCGCGCCGAGACTGACGCTGAAGCAAGCCGTGAAATGGACGATCGCGTGGTATCGCGCGCAAGAGCAGGGTGCAGACGCGCGTCAATTGTGCCACGCAAACATCTCCGATTTTGAAGCCGCCGCGCCGGACGCGGTTGCAAATTCGGAACTGGCATTGGCCTTGTGAGATTGGTCCAGCTAGCGGAGCGCGGCGTCTGGCTGCGGCGATGAGATGAGGTTTACCCGGACGAAGCTATCGGACGCGTACCTGATCCATCTTGACGCGCACGTGGATCAACGCGGCAGTTTCGCGCGCGCGTTTTGCGCGCGGGAATTTGCGGACCTAGGTCTGGAGACCACGTTCGTGCAGGCCAATATCAGCGCCGGTGCCAAAGCCGGCACGCTGCGTGGAATGCATTTTCAGCGCCAACCGCATGCCGAGGTCAAACTCGTACGCTGCGTGAAAGGAGCGATTTACGATGTCGTGGTCGACATGCGGGAAAAGTCGCCGGACTATCTTCGCTGGTTCGGCGCCGAACTCTCGGACGATAATGGTTTGATGATGTACGTGCCCAAGGGTTTTGCGCACGGTTATCAGACGCTGACGAACGGCGCGACGGCGTTCTACATGGTGAGTTCATATTACGAACCCGCGTCTGAGGGCGGCCTGCGGTTTGACGATCCGAGGTTGTCGATCGCCTGGCCTCGTGCCGTCTCCGATATTTCCGACAAGGACGCCAGATGGCCGCTGCTGCCTTAACCTTGGTGACCGGTACAACCGGCTTTGTCGGGCGCCATGTTTTGCGCGAGCTTGTCGAACAGAAGAGCCGTCTCCGTCTCGTGGTCAGGACGGGCAGGCAGAGCGAGGTGCCACGCTTTGGCGCCATCGAGACAGTCGTGACCACACCCGATATGTGGGCCGAGACGCCGGAGTGGTGGGAAGAAATCTGCCGTGACGTCGACACGGTCATCCATATTGCCTGGTACGCCGAGCCCGGCAAATATCTTCAGTCGCCGATAAATTCTGAGTGTCTCGCGGGAACGCTGCGGCTGGCGCAAGGGGCGAGCCGCGCCAAAGTTCGGCGCTTTGTCGGAATTGGCACGTGCTTCGAATATGACTTGAATTTCGGGCGCTTGAGCATCGATACGCCGTTGCGGCCGACGACCCCTTATGCGGAAGCCAAAGCCGCAGCTTTCCGCGCACTCTCGCAATCGCTTCCGCAAAGCGGCGTCGAATTTGTCTGGTGCCGGCTTTTCTATCTCTACGGCGAAGGCGAGGCCGAGGAGCGGCTGGTGCCCTATCTGCGCGCCAGGCTGAGGGCGGGGGCGCGCGCCGAGCTGAGCAGCGGCACGCAAATTCGGGACTATCTGGATGTCCGCGACGCCGCCCGCATGATTGTGAAAGCCGCGCGCACCACCGCACAGGGGCCGCTCAACATCTGCTCCGGCACGGCCACGACCGTGCGAGAGCTGGCCGAGCGAGTTGCCGATGAATTCGGCCGCCGCGACCTGCTCCAGTTCGGCGCCCGGCCGGACAATGTCACCGATCCGCCATGTGTCGTTGGCGCACGCACCGCGAACGTTGTAGGCGAGGCCCAATTTATGCCGATGCTGCCGCGCTCGGCGTAGTTAACTCCTGTTAACCATTATTCTGTACGACGAGAGGCTGACGCCGCTCGTCGCAGGACAACACCATGAAGGCCCGGCTGGAACCGCGAATCAATCTGCAAGGGCGCACGCCGCTCGAAACAGTGATCCCGCTGGCCACGCCTTTCATCATTTTCACCGACCCGGCGAGTTCTTGCAATTTCAAATGCACGTTCTGCCCGACCGGTCACCGCGACATGATCGCGGAGACCGGACGCTACCAGGGCGTGATGAAATTCGACGTCTTCAAGAAAATCATCGACGACCTTGGCGAGTTCGACAAGCCGATCAAAGTGCTGCGCATGTACAAGGATGGCGAGCCGTTCCTCAACAAGCGCCTGGCTGACATGATCGCGTACGCCAAGCGATCCAAGCGGGTCGACTACATCGACACCACGACCAACGGCACGTTCCTGTCGCCAGAGCGGTTGGGGCCGGTGCTCGAGGCGGGCATCGACAAGATCAATATTTCCGTCGACGGCATGACGGAAGAAACCTACATAAAATTCACCGGCTTCAAATTCGACTTCCGCAAATTCGTCGAAAACGTCAAATGGCTTTACGACAACAAGGGTAGTTGCGAGGTCGTGGTCAAAATTCCAGGCGAACTCATCAGCGAGGCCCAGCGCCAGGAGTTCTTTGCCACGTTTGGCGATCATTGCGACCGCATCTTCGTCGAGAACTTTGCGCCGTGCTGGCCGGAATTCGATATCGAGGCGCACACCGGCGTCAAGATCAGCAAGGGCATCTATCAGCAGGACATCGGCGAAACCGACACCTGCCCCTACATTTTTTATGGCTATTCGGTGAACGCCGACGGGTTGGTCAGCTCTTGCTTCCTCGATTGGGGCCGCAAGCTGGTGATCGGCGATGTGCGGCAGCAATCGATGAAGGAGATCTGGAATTCCGAGCGAATGAATGCGCTGCGCCTGCAGCATCTCGAGGGGCGCCGAAAGCAAAACGGCGTCTGCGGAAATTGCGGGCAGCTTAGTCATTGTCTGCCCGACAATATCGACGCGCACCGATTGCCGCTGTTGGCGAAATTCAAGGCGCTTGTCACCGCGGACGTAGAGCCGCCGGGCGGCGTCAATCGCAAGTTCACGGCGGTGGCGGCGGAATGAAAGTCCTGCACGTCGCGCCGCACCTCGGCGGTGGCGTCGGCAAGGCTCATGCGGCCATACAGAGCGTCTTGCCGCGCGAGGTTGAGCGGACCTTTACACTGCTTGAAGCGCCGCGCGATCGCCGTTACGCCGATTTTATCGAACGTCATGGGGCCCGCGTGCTCGTTGCTGGCGCTCTCCATGAGATTGCGGGCTTGGCGGGCGAGGCCGACATTGTCCAGTTCGAATTCTGGAATCACCCGCGTCTTTTTGAATGCCTTGCCTGCTGTCCCTTTCCGGCGATGCGCAGCGTCTTCTGGTCGCACATTTCCGGCCTCGATACGCCGTTGATTCCAGCCGGCTTGATGGATGCGGCTATGCGTTTTGTTTTTACGACATGCGCCTCGCTCGAGGCCGCGTCGCTTGCCAGCCTTTCCGAATCCGCGAAAGCCAGGCTCAGGGTCATCAATAGCGGCTTTGGCTTTTCGGGCGGACAACGACGCACGCCACAACGCGACAGAAAGCCCGCGATCGCCTATCTCGGAACCGTCGATTTCGTGAAAATGCATCCGGGATTCTTCGATGTCATTGACGAACTCCCCGATGACGACATTTTTGTCTCGGTCTGGGGCGAGTTTGATCCGTCGGGACCGGTAACCGCCCGTGTGCGAGCCATGCGCCATCCGGCCCGGGTCAAATTGTGCGGCACAACAGCCGATCCTGCGAGCGCTCTTTCGGACGCCGATATCTTTTTCTATCCGCTGCAACGCAATCACTACGGCACGGCCGAGAACGCCCTTGTCGAAGCGATGTCACTCGGGTTGGTTCCAATCGTCTTGGACAATTCGGCAGAGAAGGCAATTATACGTGACGGCGAAACTGGTCTTGTCGCGCAGTCGATCGAGGAAGCCGGATCGTTATTGCAGAGGCTACTGTCGTCGCCGGACCTCCGCGAGAGGCTCTCGCGAAACGCTGCCATGCATGTCGCGGAGACGCGAACGCCGGCTATTTCGGCGCACGACCTGATGGTCCTGTGGCTAGGCATGCTGAGCAAGCCGCGACAAGACCATGATTTCCGGCAGGCCGTGGGAGGAAGTCCGTCGGATTGGTTCATGGCGACACAAGGCAAAACAAGATTTGTGCGCAATTCACCGAACAGAAAGGGTCCTGCACAATCCTCAAAGGGGACGCTCGCGCATTTTGAAAGCGCATTCCCGGGGGATGTGTCCCTGGCGAGGCATCGGTGAGGGATGCCGGCTGCGCTATCGGGCGGCGCCTCAATCGATCGCTGCCCTTCCGGCGCGCCGGCTTGAGGCGCTACGATGATCTCCTTAGCCCGGGAGGCGGCGATGGGACGGTACTCCAGATCAGGCGGCGAAACGGTTGAGACCGACGCCGCAAGACCAGCACGCCAAAGCATGGCAACGACGCAAAGGGCGCGCAGTGCGCTCAAGGGTCAGCGAACGTGACGGCCCGGTCAGCGTTTCGCATCGGCACCGGAGCAGGGTTTTCTGCTGATCGGCTGGACCCGGCGGTCGATCTCGCCGAGCAAGGCGATCTCGACATCATGGTCCTGGAATGTCTCGGCGAACGCACCGTCGCCTTTGGCCACCGCGACCGCATCGTCGACCCATCGCGTGGCTACAACCCGCATCTCGAAATGCGAATGAACGCGTTGCTACCGCCCTGCCGCGCGGCGGGTACCGTCATGGTCACCAACATGGGCGCAGCCAATCCGCGCGCCGCGGCCGCCCGGACAATCGAAGTCGCCCGCAAGCTCGGGTTCAAGGGGCTCAAGGTTGCATGCATCGAGGGCGACGACGTCGCGCGTGTGATGCCGCGCGACCAGCCGTTCATGGACGAGCCGGGCAACCTCTCCGACGTTGACATGCCGGTGGTCGGAATGAACGCTTATCTTGGCTCCGACGCCATCGTGCCGGCGCTCGAGGCCGGCGCCGATGTGGTGATCGGCGGGCGGCTAGCCGATCCCTCGATGTTCCTCGCGCCATTGGTGCACCGCTTCGGCTGGAACGGCAGCGACCTCCGGCGGCTCGGCGCCGGGACCTTGGTCGGCCACCTGATGGAGTGCGGCATGCAGGTAACCGGCGGATATTTCGCCGATCCCGGCATGAAGGACGTTGACGGGCTCTCGCGCTGCGGCTTTCCGATCGCTGAAGTCGCCGAGGACGGAAGCGCAGTCATCACCAAACTGCAGACGGCTGGCGGATGCGTCAACATGGCTACGGTCAAGGAGCAGCTTCTTTACGAAGTGCACGATCCGGCGCGCTACATCACGCCGGACGTCACCGCGGATTTCAGCAGAGTGGTCGTCGAGAATGTCGGCGCCGATCGTGTGCGTGTGTCGAATGCGGGAGGCAGCGCCCGGCCGGACAGCCTCAAGGTGACGGTTGGTTTTGATGGCGGCTTCCAGGGCGAGGCGGGCGTAAGCTATGCGGGTGCTGCCGCGGTCGAGCGTGGCCGACTCGCGGTCGAAATTGTCGGGCATCGAATTCGCCAACTCCTCGGCGAGCAGCCCGACCTGCGCGTCAGTCTCATCGGAGTCAATTCCCTGTTCACGAGCGCCGGGGCGTACCCCGCCGAGACCGAGGACGTGCGCCTGCACGTCGCCATGCGTTCGCGGCGGCGGGAAGAGGTGGAAGTCATGCTGTGGGAAGTGGAGTTGCTGCTTTGCTGCGGCCCGGCCGGCGGCGGCGGATTCCGCGGCGTCATCGCCCCCTGCGTGATGACCAAATCGGTGTTGATCGAGCGGGAGCTCGTCAAGCCGACAGTCGAGATTCTGGTGGCATGAACGCGTCGAGCCGCAACTCCCGCCGCATCGTGCGCGATATCGCGCATGCTCGGGCCGGCGACAAGGGCAACACCTCCAACGTAAGCGTCTGGGTGTATGATCCGGCCAACTTCGAGTTGTTGAAGAAAGCGCTCACTTCCGAGCGCATTAAACGCGCGTTTCCGCACCTCATTCGCGGCGACGTTACGCGCTACGAACTGGAACACCTGCACGGGCTTAATTTCGTGATGCGCGAGGCTCTCGAGGGCGGCGTCAATCGATCGCTCAACCTCGATTCGCACGGCAAGTCGTGGAGCTATCTGCTGCTCGGATTACCGGTCGATGAAGGCCCTGAAAAGCCGCCGGCACAGTAAACTGGCTGCGCAAGGTGACGGGCCTCAGGCTCCGGGACCCGCTTACGGGATTTGCTGCAGTGCACGTTGCAAACGGCACCCTCTCACAGGCCGGTGGCGATAACTCAAGCGAGGCCTTCATGACCCTTATGTAACTTTACACCGCGTGTATCATTGGTTGTAATGCGTGTCTTAACGGACGCGGCAGGCCATTCATCGGGGACTGCTGTGTCCCAATACAAATAGAAAATCGTGGGAGTGGACGCAATCAAACAATAACGAGGAGGAACAACAGATGACGAAACGGTTATCCGTCACGCGACGCCGGTTCCTGAAAGACACCGGCCTGACTATTGCCGCAGCGCCAATGCTCTCCGCGCCGTTTGTGTCGCGCGGCTTGGCCGCCGACAAATCGCTCTCGATCGTGCAATGGGCTCACTTCGTTCCTGCATACGATACCTGGTTCGACAAATTCGCCAAGGACTGGGGCGAGAAGGAAAAAGTTGCGGTCACCGTCGACCACATTCCCGTGCAGAACATCCCCGCACGCGCGGCCGCCGAAGCGTCGGCCGGATCGGGACACGATCTTTTCGGATTCAACGGGTCGGGCGGCGCGCATCTCTATCGTAAGTTCTTTGTCGACGTCGCCGACCTGGTGAAGGAAACCGAGAAGAAATACGGCAAGGTGTCCACCATCGGTAAGCAGCTCGGCTACAATGCGGACGACGGCAGCTGGTCTGCGTTCCCCGATTTCTACATCAACTTCCCCGGCATGTATCAGAAGAGCCTGTGGGACGAGATCGGGATGTTGCCGGACACGTGGGACAACCTGCGCATCGGCGGCGCCAAGCTGAAGGCGAAAGGCCATCCTGTCGGCATGTCGCTCGGGCACAGCAACGACCCCAGCACAGCGTGGCGCGGTCTGTTGTGGTGTTATGGCGCCTCCATCCAGGACGAAGCCGGTAAGAACATCGTTCTCAACAGCAAGGGGGCGGTTGAAGCGACCAAGTACGCCGCCGCGCTATACAAGGAAGCAATGACGTCGGAGGTGTTGTCGTGGAACGACTCCAGCAACAACCAGTACATCGACTCCGGTGTAGGCTCATACATCATCAACCCGATCTCGGCTTACCGGACGGCACAGACGCTTAACAAGAAGCTGGCCGACGACATCTACGTTATCAAGCCGCCGAAAGGCCCGGTGAAACAGATTATGGGTGCCGCATCCGAATTCTACGGCATCTGGAAATTCGCCAAGAACAAGGAAGCGGCGTTCGCATTCCTTAGGCACTATTCGGCAAACTGGCGAGAAGCCTTCGAGGCGAGTTCGGGCTACAATAACCCGTGCTTCGCCGGCCTCGTGCCCAAGCCGATGCCGATCTTGTCAAACGACCCGACGTCGACCCCGCATGACAAGCTGTCGATCCTGCAGGACTCGGATCAGTGGTCCGCCATCCCGGGCTATCCGGGACCTGCGACGCCGGCGATGGACGAAATTTACTACCAGTTCATCATCAACGATATGATGGCGAAGGCGGCCACGGGTCAATCGACCGCCGAAGAAGCGGTCAAGTGGGCCACGGGGCAGTGCGAAGCCATCATGAAGAAATGGGCTGGCAAGGCCTGATTGCATAAATCCGGACCGCGCGTTCGCGCGCGGTCCGGGTCGTGCCGGCACCATTGGTTGTCGGTTCGAGGGGAGGTACGGATGACGCACCGCCGATTGTGGGATTGGCGGGGCGCGTTCTTAATTTTGAATTCTGGGAGGGTCAATGGCTGCGGTATTGACAAGGGATATCGTCAAGAAATTTGGCGATGTTCCCGCCGTGAACGGCATCAGCCTGACGGTGCCGGACGGAGAGTTCATGGTGCTGCTCGGCCCCTCGGGCTGCGGCAAGACGACGTATCTGCGCATCATCTGCGGACTCGAAAAACAGACGAGCGGCGATCTCCTGATCGGCGGCGACCTCGTCAACGATATTCCGCCGCGCGCCCGTGGCGTGGCCATGATGTTCCAGAGCTACGGCCTCTATCCGCACTTTACGGTGCGCAACAACATCGCCTTTCCGCTGAAGACGCAGAGCGTTCCTCGCGCCGAGATTGACAAGAAAGTCGAGTGGGCGTCGCAGCTGCTCGGTATCGGGCATCTGCTCGATCGGCGGCCACGCCAGCTTTCGGGCGGTGAACGCCAGCGTGTCGCGCTTGCGCGCGCGTTGGTGCGCGAACCGACCGTGCTGCTGCTCGATGAGCCGCTGTCCAACCTTGACGCTAAATTGCGCGCTTCGGCGCGGCTGGAGATCAAGCAGTTCCAGCAGCGGGTCGGCATCACCACCATTTATGTGACCCACGACCAGGTCGAAGCGATGGGCATGGGCGACCGTATTGCCGTAATCGACCATGGTATCGTGCGGCAAGTGGGAACGCCGACGGAAATCTACGATGACCCCGCTGACCGCTTTGTCGCGACCTTTGTCGGCGCGCCGCCGATGAACATCGTCTCGCGGAACGGCGGTTATCTCGGCTTCCGCCCGGAAAACTTTCTGCCCAAGGAAATGATGGACGACGAAGCCTTTACCGAATTCAAGTTTCGCGTCGATCGCTCCGAATATCTCGGCTCCGAGCGCATCGTTTATGGCGCAATGGAAGGCTTCGATTCGAACCAGGTGATCACTGCGAAATTGCCGCCGGCACACGTCGCCGAGGAAAGCATCCGGCCCGGCGAGTGGCACCCCTTCGCCGTGCGCAACAGCGCGCTGCGCAATTTCGACAAAGACGGCAAACGAGCCAGCCGCCAGTAGGACGGGTGTTCAACGATGGTCGCAATCGCCGAATCAGTTCCAAGGCCAGCCTCGCGCTTCCGGTTCATCTTCGACCGGCGCGATGTCCTCGGTGCAATCTTCGTCTCGCCGGCAATCCTCTACGTGCTGCTGTTGGTCGGCGTGCCGTTTCTGATGGCGGTGTATTACTCGGTCAGCGCGTACACGATCTACGATCCGTCCTGGCGCTTTGTCGGCCTGGCGAATTTCGAGCAAATACTCGAAAATCCCGACTTCCGGCACACGCTGAGCAACACATTCATTTTCACGTTCGGGTCGCAGATCCTTGGTCTCATCCTCGGTAAATTTGGTGCACTGGTGCTGTTGCGCCCGTTTCCCGGCCGCAAGCTCGTCAGGGCGATCATCATATTACCGTTCGCCGTGCCGGTCGCACTCGCCACAGTCGCCTGGCAGTGGATGTTCGATTCGCTCTACAGCGTCATTAACTGGACGATGATTGCGCTAGGCCTCATCGACCGCGCGAACGCGCCGAACTGGCTCGGCAACCCCGATCTGGCGATGCTGTCGGTTATCGTCGTCAATGCCTGGCGTTTCTTTCCGTTTGCCATCGTCATCTTTCTTGCCGGCATCACCGCGGTTCCGCAGGATGTGCTCGACGCGGCGACAGTTGACGGTGCCGGGTTCTGGCGGCGCAACTACCAGATCATCGTGCCGATGATTCTGCCGATTGTAGCCATCGGCCTCATTTTCGGCATCGTGTTTACCTTTACCGATCTTTCCATTGTCTTTCTCATGACCATGGGCGGTCCGATCGGCGCAACCACGGTGCTGGGCTATTCTGGTTTCCAGACCGGTATCGTTTCCGGCGACGTCTCGCATGGCGCCGCCATCTCGCTGTTCATGCTGCCGGTGCTGCTCGTCGTAGTCGTCTTGATGCTGCGCTTCATCAAGCGGCGGGAGATCTGAAATGCCACGCGCCACCATCGCCAAAGCCGCGCAAGAGACCTCATTCTATGCAGCGGTCGCGTTCTTCTTCATCCTCGCTGCCTTCCCGTTCTATTGGATGGTGATCACGTCGTTTAAGACCGATGCCGATCTTTACAACGTCGCGCATATCCCGTTCTGGTTCAACGATCCGCCCACGCTCAAGCATTTCCAGTATCTGTTCCACGAGACCCTGTTCGCGCGCTGGCTGTTGAACTCGCTGGTCATCGGCATCTGCGTGGTCGCCATCACGCTCGTCACCTCGCTTCCGGCCGCCTATAGCCTGGCGCGAATGACCGGCAAGAACGGCGAGGCTTTGGGGATCGGCATCTTCCTCACCTACCTGGTGCCGCCAACGCTTCTCTTCCTGCCGCTGTCGCGTGTCATTGCCGTTCTCGGCTTGCAGAATTCAATGTGGTCGCTGGTTTTGGTCTACCCGACCTTCACCATCCCCTTCTGTACCTGGCTATTGATGGGGTTCTTCAAATCCATACCGCCCGAGATCGAGGAAGCGGCGATCGTCGACGGCTGCAGCCTGTTCGGCGCCTTTATCAAGATGGCGCTCCCGCTGTCGCTGCCCGGAATCCTGACGGTGGTGATCTTCACCTTCACCTTGACCTTGCAGGAGTTTGTCTACGCGCTGACCTTCATATCGTCGTCGGCGCAAAAGCCGATCACGCTCGGCGTGGCGACCGATCTCATTCGCGGCGACATTTTCTATTGGGGCGAGATCATGGCCGGCGCGCTCATCGCCAGCATTCCGGTGGCGATCGCCTACAATTTCTTCCTCGACAACTTCATCGCCGGCATCACTGGCGGCGCC